>NZ_JBHVLR010000001.1:0-114789 GCF_042797335.1 Nocardiopsis sp. NPDC057823
CATGGGGGGTGCGCGGGGCCCCGCCCGTCCGCCGCGGGCCCGCCCCGTCGGGGCGGCCCCGCGCCGTACGGACTGCGGGCGTCAGGTCAGCCGGTGGCGGCCTCCCGGCGGGCGGAGGGCAGTGCCTCGCCGCCCTCGCCGGACGGGGAGGGGGCGGCCCCGGACGGCTGCCCCTTGCCGACGGGGTCGGGCACGAAGCGGTAGCCGACGTTGCGGACGGTCCCGATCAGGGACTCGTACTCCGAGCCCAGCTTGGCGCGCAGCCGCCGCACGTGGACGTCGATGGTGCGGGTGCCGCCGAAGTAGTCGTAGCCCCACACCTCCTGGAGCAGCTGCGCCCGCGTGAACACCCGGCCGGGGTGCTGGGCCAGGAACTTCAGCAGCTCGAACTCCTTGAAGGTGAGGTCGAGGATGCGCCCGCGCAGCCGGGCGATGTAGGTGGCCTCGTCGATGACCAGGTCGCCGCGGCGGATCTCGTCGGGGTCGTCGGTGCCCGCGTCGGCGGATCCGATGGCCAGCCGCAACCGGGCCTCCACCTCGGCGGGACCGGCGGCGGTCAGGATGAAGTCGTTCACCTGCCAGTCCGGGGTGAGCGCGGCGACGCCGCCCTCGGTGAGGATGACGAGCAGCGGACAGTCCAGGCCCGTGGTGTCCAGCAGGCGGCAGAAGTTCCGGGCGGCCGCCAGGTCGGTACGGGCGTCGACCAGAATGGCGTCGACCGGGGCGCTGGAGCCGGTCCCGGCGCCGGACGCCAGGAGTGCGCCGGCTTCGGCAGGCGCCACCCGCACGGAGTGCAGGAGGAGGCCGAGAGCGGGCAGCACGTGATCGGACGGTTCGTTGGAGTTCGTCAACAGAAGCAGATGGCTCATGCGTCTCTTCCCGTCATCCCGCGCTATGCGGACGATCGAAGGCGCCATTGCCCCCGGTGAAGATTTGTTTAATACGTCGCCTCCGAGCAACACCAAGGATAATCAACAGATGGCGAAGTGCACTATCAGGTACTGGGCCGCGGCCAAGGAAGCGGCGGGAATCGCCGAGGAGCCGGTCCTTGCGGCGACTCTCGGCGAGGCGCTCGACGCGGCGCGCCGACTCCACCCCGACGACCGCTTTCAGCGGGTTCTCGGGGTTTCCTCGTTCCTGGTCGACGAGAAGCCGGTCGGCCGGCGGGCCCATGGTGACGTTCCGGTCACGGATGGGACTGTGATCGAGGTCCTACCGCCCTTCGCGGGCGGGTGAGGTGCTCGAAAAGGCTGCGGAATCCGGAGGAAACATGACGGAAACCCCTGAGTGGGCGGGGCGTGCGCGCGTGGTGATGCTCGGCAGGGACGGGTGCCATCTGTGCGAGGACGCCTGGAAGGTGATCGGCGCGGTCGCCGCCGAGACGGGCGCGAGCCGCGCCGAGGTGTCCCTGACCGAGGTGGGGGAGGCCGACCGGGAGGAGTACTGGGACAAGATCCCGGTCACTTTCGTCGACGGCGCCCGGCATGATTTCTGGCGGGTGGACGAAGGCCGTCTGCGCGCCGCGCTCAACGGCTGAACGGCACCGGAATCGTTCTGTTGCGAAAGCGGGATCGGCGTGTGAACGGGTTTCCCATTCACGCGCTTTCACCACCGGAACGGTCGTCGGGGGGACGGGGGCGACACCGCGCCCCATCGGGCCCGTTCCGGGCGCGGGATCGTCGGATCATCCCGGCCCGGCGGTCCGCGGGACCGGCGGGCCGGGCCGCCGCTGGGAACTTATGAGCGCGGCGTCACAAGCGACCCCACTTTGTGCGTGCTTTCACAAGCGCGTAACCTAGGGCGTGTTCGGTGGCCGCCTCCGGCAGTCCGGCGCTCGCGCCGGCCGCAGGGGCACCCTCCGGGCGATCTCTCGCAGGACGACCGGCGGGGGCGCTCCCACCGCGCCCCGTCCGGCGGGCCCCGCGGCGCCGCGCGGCGGGCCGTCGGGGGCCGGCCGTCCGAGCGCGGCCGGAGCCGCCGCGCGGGAGGTGGCCCGGCGGTCGCGCCCCGGGGGCCGGACACGGCCTCGGCCACCCGACAGCCCTCCGGGGGCGTGCCCCCGGCCCCGCGCCCGCACGACCGCCCTCAGGAGCACCCGCCCGTGACAAGTCGTCCGCCCAGGCCCCGGGAGAGGGGAATCCCGGAGGCCACCGTCGCCCGGCTCCCCGTCTACCTGCGCACCCTGCAGGCGCTCCAGGACCGGGGCACCCTCACGGTCTCGTCGGAGGACCTGGCGTCGGCCGCCGGGGTGAACTCCGCCAAACTCCGCAAGGACCTCTCCCACCTGGGGTCCTACGGAACGCGCGGGGTCGGCTACGAGGTCCGGTACCTCGTGTACCAGATCTCGCGTGAACTTGGTCTCACCCAGGACTGGGCCGTCGCCATCGTCGGCATCGGCAACCTGGGGCGCGCCCTCGCCAACTACGGGGGGTTCGGGACCCGCGGATTCCGCATCGCGGCCCTGCTCGACGCCGACCCCGCCATGGTGGGGCGGCGCGTCGCCTCACTCGACGTGGGGCATATTGACACCCTGGAAACGGTTGTCCGCGACAAGGGCGTCTCCATAGGGGTGATCACCACGCCGGCCGCGTCCGCGCAGGCGGTCGCGACCCGCTTCGTCGGGGCGGGGGTGAGCAGCATCCTCAACTTCGCGCCGGTGGTGCTGAATGTGCCGGACGGGGTCGATGTGCGTAAGGTCGACTTGTCCATCGAACTCCAGATCCTCGCCTTCCACGCGCAGCGCCGCAACGGCGACGAGGGCCACGGCGCGGAGCCGGCGGGACTGGAACTGACATGAACGAACCGCGGGGCGGCGCCCCGCGGACCGGGTCGCGAGGCCTGCATGAGCGGCGGCGGTGAGCGAGCGTCCGCCGCGCTTTCCGGGGGGCCGCCCGCAGTGCGCGGGGGGCCTGGCGGAGCATGAAGAGACGCTGATGTAGTGCCTGCATAGGAGAATGCGGATGAGTGTCCTGGCCGTGGGGTTGAGCCACCGGAGTTCGCCGGTGGCGCTCCTGGAGCGCGTCGCGCTGAACGGGGAGACGCGGGCCAAGGCCGTCGAGGAGATGCTCGGCACCGAGTCCGTCAACGAGGTGATGGTGGTCTCCACCTGCAACCGGACGGAGATCTACGCCGACGTCGACGCCTTCCACGGCGGTGTCGCCGCCGTGACCGAACTGCTGTCCTGGCACACCGGCGTCCCCCTGGCCGAGCTGTCCGAGCACATGTACGTGCACTACGAGGACCGCGCGGTCCAGCACCTGTTCTCCGTCACCTGCGGCCTGGACTCCATGGTCCTGGGCGAGGGCCAGATCCTCGGCCAGGTCCGCGACGCCCTCAAGGCCGGACAGGAGACCGGCTCCGTCGGCCGCGTCCTCAACGACCTGGGCCAGCGCGCCCTGCGCGTGGGCAAGCGCGCCCACACCGAGACCCACCTGGACCACGCCGGGGCCGACATGGTGAGCTTCGGCCTCACCGTGGCCCTGCGCCGCCTGGGCACCGGCCCCACCGGCGGCGGCGAGGTCACCGCCGACCGCACCGTCCAGCGGCTCGGCGCCACGCCGCCGGTCGGCTGCCCGATGTCCGCGGCCGAGGGCGACACCGCCGACGCGCCGGGCATCGCCCGCGCCACCTCCGGGCCCCTGGCCGGGACGCGCGTCCTGATCCTGGGCGCGGGCTCCATGAGCGCCCTGTCCGCCAACACCGTCGCCCGCCAGGGCGCGGCCACCGTCGTCGTGGCCAACCGCACCCGTGAGCGCGCCGACCGCCTCGCCGAGTGCCTCACCGAGGCCTACGACGGCGTCACCGCCCGCTCCGTCCCCTTCGCGGACGCCGCCGCCGTGCTGCCCGAGGTCGACCTGGTCATCTCCTGCACCGGCGCCCAGGGCCTGGTGCTGACCGCCGACGCCGTCGCCGCCGCCACCGCGGGCCGCACCCGGCCGCTGGTCTTCCTCGACCTCGCGCTGCCCCACGACATCGACCACGCCGTGCGCGACCTGCCGGGGGTCCACCTCGTCGACATCGAGGACCTGCGCCGGGCCGCCTCCCACGGCGGCGGCACCGGGGCGGGCCGGGGCGGCGCCCTCGAACTCGTCCGCGGGATCGTGGACGAGGAGGTCAACGAGTTCCGCACCGTCCGCCGGGCCGCCCAGGTCGCCCCCACCGTCGTCGCCCTGCGGGCCCAGGCCCGCGACGTGGTGGAGGCCGAGCTGGACCGCCTGCACGGCCGGCTGCCCGAGGACCTGGACGACCGCACCCGCGAGGAGATCACCCGCGCGATGCGCCGCGTCGCCGACAAGCTCCTGCACAGACCCACCGTGCGGGTCAAGGAGCTGGCCGCCGCCCCCGACGGGGAGTCCTACGAGGCGGCCCTGCGTGAACTGTTCGACCTCGACACCACGACCACGGCGGCCCGTGCCGCCCAGGAGAAGGCATGACCGGCACCACCGGGCCCGCCAGGCTCGCCACCCGTCGCAGCAACATGGCCACCAGCCAGTCCCGGCTGGTCGCCGACGCCATCACCGAGCGGACGGGACGGGCGATCGAGCTGGTGCTGATCACCAGCTTCGGCGACGTCACCAAGGCCCACCTGACCCAGCTCGGCGGCACCGGCGTGTTCGTCAACGCCCTGCGCGACGAACTGGCGGCCGACGCCGTGGACTTCGCGGTCCACTCCCTCAAGGACCTGCCCACCGCGCCCGCCGACGGCCTGGTCCTGGCCGCCATCCCCGAACGCGACGACCCCCGCGACGCCCTGTGCGCCCGCGACGGCCTCAAGTTCGCCGACCTGCCCGCCGGGGCCAGGATCGGCACCGGCTCGCCGCGCCGCGTCGCCCAGCTCGCCGCCCTGCGCCCCGACCTGGAGTACGTGCCGATCCGCGGCAACGCCGAGACCCGCCTGGGCAAGGTCGCCTCCGGCGAGCTCGACGCCGTCGTCCTGGCCTACGCCGGGCTGGTCCGGGTGGGCCGCATGGCCGATGTCACCGACGTCTTCGACCCCGAGCTGGTGCTGCCCGCCCCCGGCCAGGGCGCCCTGGCCGTGGAGTGCCGCGCAGACCGGGCCGAGGGGGACCTCGCCTACCTGTCCGCCGTGGACCACCCGGCCACCCGCCTCGCGGTCGTCGCCGAGCGCACCGTGCTGTCCGAGCTCGAAGCGGGCTGCGCGGCGCCGGTGGGCGCCCACGCCCTCTACGACGCCGACAGCGGCGAGCTGCGGCTGCGCGCCGCCGTGGTGGCCACCGACGGCTCCGAGTCGGTGCGCGGCGAACGCGCCGCCGCCGTCGGGGGCCCCACCGACGTGGAGGGCGCCGCCGCCCTGGGCCGCGAGCTGGCCCGCACCATGATCGCCGACGGTGCCGACCGCATCGTCGCGGACGCCTTCGCGGAGAGGGACGCCCCGCCCGCACCCTGAGCCGGAGCCCGCCGACGGGCACGTCCGCCGTTCCCGCCCGCGTCCCGGGACGCGGGCGGGAACGGCGGCGGCACGGTCCAGTGGCAACCCCATCCAGTGGCAGCACAGAGGAGTCACGTGAACGCCAACGCCAATCCTTCGCCGGAGGAGCGCGCAGCCGTCCGGCCCGGGCACGTCGCCCTGGTCGGTGCCGGGCCGGGCGGGGCCGGGCTGCTGACCCTGCGCGGCGCCGAGCTGCTGCGCGACGCCGACGTGGTCATCACGCCGCGCGAGCCCGCCGCCGAGGACCTGGCGGGCTTCCGCGAGGAACTCCTCACCCACTGCCGCGAGGACGTCACCACCGCCCGGGCCGAGGACATCGGCGACGTCGACGCCTTCGCCCTGGCCCGCGCCCGCGAGGGCCTGCGGGTGGTGCGGCTCTACTCCGGCGACCCGTTCTTCGGCTGCCGCGGCGCCGACCTCGTCCTGGCCTGCCGGGAGGCGGGCGTCGAGGTGGAGGTCGCCCCCGGCGTCTCCTCCGTCACCGCCGTCCCGGCCTTCGCCGGCATCCCCCTGATGGGCCACGGCACCCCCGAGGTGCGCATCCTCAACGCCCGCGCCCGCGGCGCCGAGGTGGACTGGCACGAGGCCGCCGCGAGCGACGCGCCCCTGCTGATCCTGGGGGGCGACGCCCCCGCGGAGGAGCCCGCCGAGTTCCAGGGGCCCGGGTTCGACGTGCTGTGCAAGACCCTCATCGCCGGGGGGCGGCCCGCCACCACGCCGGTCGCCGTCGTCCGCGCCGGGGGCACCACCCGCCAGACCACCGTGGCCTCCACCCTGGGCCGCCTCGTCGCCGAGCTCAAGGCCAAGGACGCCAAGGGCCACCACCTCACCGCCCCGGCGATGATGGTCGTCGGAGCCCCGGCCGGCCGCCACGCCGAGCTGTCCTGGTACGAGGGCCGCCCGCTGTTCGGCTGGCGGGTGCTGGTGCCCCGCACCAAGGAGCAGGCCGCCGCCCTCTCCGAGCAGCTGCGCGACCACGGCGCCGTGCCCGAGGAGGTGCCCACCATCTCGGTGGAGCCGCCGCGCACCCCGCAGCAGATGGAGCGCGCCGTCCGCGGCCTGGTCACCGGCCGCTACCAGTGGGTGGCCTTCACCTCCGTCAACGCGGTCAAGGCGATCCGCGAGAGGCTGGAGTCCTACGGCCTGGACGCGCGCGCGTTCGCCGGGGTCAAGGTCGCCGTCGTCGGCGAGGCCACCGCCCGCGCGGTCCGCGAGTTCGGGATCCAGCCCGACCTCGCCCCGCCCGACGACGCCCAGTCCAGCGCCGGTCTGGTGTCGGTGTGGCCGCCCTACGACGCCGAGATCGACCCCATCGAGCGGGTGCTGCTGCCGCGTGCCGACATCGCCACCGAGACCCTGGCCGCGGGCCTCACCGACCTGGGTTGGGAGATCGACGACGTCACCGCCTACCGGACCGTCCGGGCGGCGCCCCCGCCCGCCCCCGTCCGAGAGGCGATCAAGGGCGGCGGTTTCGACGCGGTGCTGTTCACGTCCTCCTCCACGGTGCGCAACCTGGTGGGGATCGCGGGCAAGCCGCACAACACCACCGTCATCGCCGTGATCGGCCCCGAGACCGAGAAGACCGCCATAGAGTTCGGACTGCGGGTCGACGTCGTGGCACCCAAAGCCTCCGTTTCGGCCCTCGTGGACGCGCTTTCGGAGTACGGTGCGGCCAAGCGCCGTGAGGCGATCGAGGCGGGCAAGCCCGTTCTCAAGCCGAGCCAGAAGCGCCGCGGACGCCGCCGCAAGCTCTGAGCCGACCCCGTCACCAGCACGAACCAGCCTTCCTCAGGAGTACCCATGGACACCACCGGTCGCGAAGCGGCCTACCCCGCCGCCCGGCCGCGCCGCCTGCGCCGGGGCCCGGCGCTGCGCCGCCTGGTCGCCGAGACGCGGGTGCTGCCGGAGAACCTGGTCCTGCCGCTGTTCGTCAAGGAGGGGATCGACGAGCCGGTCGCGATCTCGTCCATGCCGGGCCAGTTCCAGCACACCCGCGACAGCCTGCGCCGGGCCGCCCACGAGGCGGCCGAGGCCGGGGTCGGCGGCGTCATCCTGTTCGGCATCCCCGCGCACAAGGACGAGCGCGGCTCCGCGGCCGACGACCCGCACGGCATCGTCCAGGAGGCGCTGCGCGACCTGTCCAAGGACGTGGGCGACGCCCTGGTGGTCATGGCCGACCTGTGCCTGTGCGAGTACACCTCGCACGGCCACTGCGGCCCGCTGGAGGCCGACGGGCACGTGGACAACGACCTGACCCTGGAGCGGTACGCGTCCATCGCCGCCGCCCAGGCCGAGGCGGGCGCCGCCGTGGTGGCCCCCAGCGGCATGATGGACGGCCAGGTCGCGGCGATCCGCGCCGGGCTGGACCGGGCCGGGTTCGCCCAGGTGCCGATCCTGGCCTACGCGGCCAAGTACGCCTCCTCGTTCTACGGCCCGTTCCGGGAGGCCGCCGAGGGCGCGCCGCGGTTCGGGGACCGGTCCGGGTACCAGCAGGACCCGGCCAACGCCCGGGAGGCGCTGCGCGAGGTGGCCCTGGACGTCGCCGAGGGCGCGGACATGGTGATGGTCAAACCGGGCCTGGCCTACCTCGACATCATCGCCAAGGTGGCCGAGGCCTCCCCGGTGCCCGTGTCGGCCTACCAGGTCAGCGGCGAGTACGCCATGATCGAGGCGGCGGCGGAGCGCGGGTGGATCGACCGCGAGCGGGCGATCCTGGAGACCCTCACCTCCTACCGGCGGGCGGGGGCCGAGCAGGTGCTCACGTACTGGGCGACCGAGGCGGCACGCCTGCTCCGGTAGCGCGACCGGATCGCCCACCCCGGTCGCGGTCGCCGGGTGCGGGTCCGGGTTCAGGACCGCACCTGGAACACCGAGAACACCGGGGAGGGCTCCATGGCCGATGTGTTGTACCGACGGAAGCGGCGTCCGGCGATGGACGGCATGGTCGACGCCGCGCTGGGCTACGCCGCACTGGGCTGGCCCGTGGTGCGGGGCGCCGCACCGGGCGAGGACCGCGCCTGCAACTGCGAGCGGCTGGGCTGTCCGGATCCGGCGGCCCATCCGGCGACCATGGCCTGGGGTGTCGAGGCCAGCACCGACACCGACACGATCCGCCGGTGGTGGGCGGCCGACCCCGAGGCCAACGTGATCCTGCCGACGGGGCGGGTCTTCGACGTCTTCGACGTACCGCGCGAGGCCGGCGTGATGGCGCTGGCGCGGATGGGCCGGGCGGGCGTGCCCGCGGGCCCGGTGGCGGCGCTGGGGTCGCGGTACCTGTTCTTCGTGGCGACGCGGTCGCCGGTCGACGAGGACGAGTGGTGGTCCTGCCACCTGGACTGCGTCCCCGAGGCGATCGAGGACATGCCGGGCCTGCGCTGGCACTGCCGGGACAGCTTCGTCCTGGGCTCCCCGTCCCGGCTGCCGGGCGGGGGCCGGGTGAGCTGGATCCGCACCCCGCGCGACTCCGGCGGCTCGGTGGTGCTGCCGGACCCGATCGCGGTCCTGGGCATCCTGGCCGACGCAAGCGAGGAGTTCGGCGACACCGGCCGCTGACGGCCGGCGGGCGGGAGCGGCGCGCTCCCGCTCCCGTACGCCGTGCTCCGGTACCCCCGTGCGGCGCCCCGGCATGCGGCGCCCCCGTGCGCGGTGGCGGTGGGGGACGGGCCCCGGCGGCGGTCGCACACGGTCCCGGGAGCCCGCGCGGCCGCTGACTTTCGCTTTCTTTCGGGGTTTTCGGGGTCTTGACAATCGGCGCGCGACCCCTATCGGTAACACCATTGTTCGGGCAGTTGTTCACTTAAGTCACACGGTTCACGCCATTATCGTGTCGACCTGCGAGCTTAATGCCCGTTCACCTGGAGTTTCGCGATGGGCTGCCGTCCCATCCGGCACGAAATCTCTTTTTCATTCGCTGTTTACATATCACCATTGCGTGGCTACTCTCGTGGGAGCGCTCCCGAACAGAGCGCTACCGCACTCCCTGGCCCCAGCGGCCCGCCTGCCCCCGACCGCTCCGTCGCCCGACCGGGATCCCCGCCATTGCATGGGAGCGCTCCCGGAACCGGGTCGGCCCCGCCGGAGAAAAGCCATGCCCCGCTCCCCGCCATTCCCACGGCCATGCCTCGGATTCCCCGCAGTCGTCGCGTCCCGCGCGACACCATCTTTCCTTTCCCTACGGATCACCCCCCTCCGCAAGGAAGAAGCAGAAGATGAGAAGAATCCACAGTGCCGTGACACCCGGACCGTCGCGCGCACGCAGAGGGCCGGCCGCCCTGTCCGCCCTTGTGGTGGGCACCGCTCTGGCCGTCGTCCCCGCCTCTCCCGCCAGCGCCGAAGCCGGCTGTGCCGTCGACTACACGGTCGATGACTGGGGCTCGGGCTTCACCGCGAACGTCGAGATCACCAACCTGGGCGACCCGGTCGACGACTGGACCCTGGAGTGGTCCTTCCCCGGCAACCAGCAGATCAGCAACCTGTGGGGCGGCACCCACACCCAGAGCGGGGCCAACGTCTCCGTCTCCGACGCCGGGTACAACGCCGCCATCGCCACCGACGGCTCGGTGTCCTTCGGGTTCAACGCCAACTACAGCGGCTCGAACGCGGCCCCGCTCGCGTTCGAGCTCAACGGCGTCCTGTGCGACGGCGCGGTCGACCCCGACCCGGACCCCGACCCCGATCCGGATCCGGACCCCGACCCCTCCGGCCGCGTGGACAACCCCTACGTCGGGGCCGACGTCTACGTGAACCCCGTCTGGTCGGCGAACGCCGCGGCCGAGCCCGGCGGTGAGGCGGTGGCGAACGAGCCCACCGGCGTGTGGCTCGACCGCATCGGCGCCATCGAGGGCAACGACAGCCCCACCACCGGCTCCATGGGCCTGCGCGACCACCTGGACGAGGCCCTGGAGCAGGCGGCCGGCGAGCCCCTGGTGTTCCAGGTCGTCATCTACAACCTGCCCGGCCGCGACTGCGCCGCCCTGGCCTCCAACGGCGAGCTCGAACCCCACGAGATCGACCGCTACAAGAACGAGTACATCGACCCGATCGCCGACATCCTCGCCGACTACGAGGACACCGAGCTGCGCATCGTGACCACGGTGGAGATCGACTCGCTGCCCAACCTGGTCACCAACGTCACCCCGCGGCCCACCGCCACCCCCGAGTGCGACGAGATGCTGGCCAACGGCAACTACGTCGAGGGCGTCGGCTACGCCCTGGCGACCCTGGGCGCCATCGACAACGTCTACAACTACGTGGACGCCGGCCACCACGGCTGGATCGGCTGGGACGACAACTTCGGAGCCTCCGCCCAGATCTTCTACCAGGCCGCCAACGCCGCCGGGGCCACCCCCGACGACGTGCACGGCTTCATCGCCAACACCGCCAACTACTCGGCCCTGAAGGAGGACCACTTCTCCGTCGACCAGACCATCGGCGGCGTCCCGGTCCGCCAGTCCGACTGGGTCGACTGGAACCGCTACGTCGATGAACTGGGCTTCGCCCAGGCGCTGCGCCAGGAGCTGGTCTCCCAGGGCTTCCCGTCCGACATCGGGATGCTCATCGACACCTCCCGCAACGGCTGGGGCGGTCCCGACCGGCCCACCGGCCCGGGCCCCGAGACCGACGTGAACGCCTACGTGGACGGCGGCCGCTACGACCGGCGCCTCAACCCGGGCAACTGGTGCAACCAGGCCGGGGCCGGACTGGGCGAGCGCCCGCAGGCCGCGCCCGAGGCCGGGATCGACGCCTACGTGTGGATGAAGCCGCCGGGCGAGTCCGACGGCTCCAGCGAGTTCATCGAGAACCCCGAGGGCAAGGGCTTCGACCGGATGTGCGACCCCACCTACGAGGGCAACGTGCGCAACGGCAACAGCATGAGCGGGGCGCTGCCCGACGCCCCCATCTCCGGGCACTGGTTCTCCGCCCAGTTCCAGGAGCTGCTGGACAACGCCTACCCGCCGCTCGACTGACCGGAGGCGGCCACCGGCCCCGCGGCCGGTGACCGCCCCTCCCGACTCCGGCGGCCCCCGGGCACTTCCGAGCGGACGCACCGCCCGGGCCGCCGGCCCCCACCCGGTCCCCTCCGCCTCTCGGGGACCGGACGCCGGGCGGGGATCCCGGAACGATCCCCGCCCGGCCCCACACCACCCGAACCCCCCTCTCGGTCCCGCCGCGTGCGGGTGGCGTGGCTCCGCCATGCCCGCCCGCCCCCGGGCCCGGTGAGGGGGATCCACCCAGGAGACGCACGTGCACACCCCCCGCACGCGCCGCCGATGGCGCAGACCCCTCTCCCTCCTCGCGGCCACCTCGCTGGCGGCCGCCCTGCTGCCGGCCTCGGCCGCGCACGCCGCCCCGCTCTGCACGGTCGACTACACCGTCACCAACGACTGGGGCAGCGGCTTCACCGCCGACGTCACCCTCACCAACCACGGCCCCGAGGTCTCCCCCTGGAGCCTGGGCTGGGACTTCCCCGGAAGCCAGCAGGTCACCAACGCCTGGAACGCCACGGCCACCCAGTCCGGCGCCTCGGTCACCGCCACCGCCCCCGCCTGGTCGCCCGGGCTGGCCACCGGCCAGAGCGCCTCCTTCGGCTTCCAGGGCACCGGCTCCGGGGCCGCCCCCACCGAGTTCACCCTCAACGGGACCTCCTGCGAGGACGGCGGCGAGGAGCCCGGACCGGAGGACGGCGAGATCGTCGTCTCCCCGGCGAGCGTCGCCGTGGACCCGGGCGGCACGGCCTCCTTCGACGTCCACCTGTCCGCCGCCCCCGAGGACGACGTGGCGGTGACCGTCGAGCGCACCTCCGGCTCCGACACCCTCTCCCTCACCGCCGGGAGCGCGCTCACCTTCACCGCGGACGACTGGGGCGAGGCCCAGGAGGTCACCGTGGCCTCCTCCGGGGACGGTGAGGGCGAACCCGCCCAGGCCGTGTTCACCGTGGCCGCCGAGGGCTACGACCCCGTGACCGTCACCGTGCGGGAGCGCTCCGGCGCCACCAACGCCTACGAGGCCGAGTTCCTCGAGCAGTACGAGAAGATCAAGGACCCGGCCAACGGGTACTTCCGGGAGTTCGACGGACTGCTGGTCCCGTACCACTCCGTGGAGACCCTGATCGTGGAGGCGCCCGACCACGGGCACGCCACCACCTCCGAGGCGTACAGCTACTACCTGTGGCTGGAGGCCACCTACGGCCGCGTCACCGGCGACTGGGAGCCCTTCAACGCCGCGTGGGCGTCCATGGAGGCGTTCATCATCCCGGGCACCGCCGACCAGCCCACCAACGCCTCCTACGACCCGTCCTCGCCCGCCACCTACATCGCCGAGTCCACCGACCCCGCGGACTACCCGATGCCCCTGGACCAGGGCGTCCAGGTCGGACAGGACCCGCTGGCCGACGAGCTGAGCAGCACCTACGGGACCGATGAGGTCTACGGCATGCACTGGCTGCTGGACGTCGACAACACCTACGGGTTCGGGTTCTGCGGCGACGGCACCGACGACGCCCCCGCCTACATCAACACGTTCCAGCGCGGCTCCAACGAGTCCGTCTGGGAGACCGTCCCGCACCCCTCCTGCGACACGTTCGAGCACGGCGGCACCAACGGGTACCTGGACCTGTTCACCGACGACTCCAACTACTCGGAGCAGTGGCGCTACACCAACGCCCCCGACGCCGACGCGCGCGCCGTCCAGGTCGCCTACCAGGCGCACACCTGGGCGAGCGAGCAGGGCAACGAGGGCGCCATCGCCGACAGCGTCGCCGACGCCGCCCGCATGGGCGACTACCTGCGGTACGCCATGTTCGACAAGTACTTCAAGGAGGTCGGCGACTGCGTCGGGCCCCAGGCCTGCGCCCCCGGCAGCGGCAGGGAGTCCGCGCACTACCTGATGTCCTGGTACTACGCCTGGGGCGGCGCCCTGGGCAGCGCCCAGTACCCCTGGGCCTGGCGCATCGGCGGCTCCTCCGCCCACCAGGGCTACCAGAACGTCATGGCCGCCTACGCCCTCTCCGAGGTCGACGCCCTCACCCCCGAGTCGCCCACCGGCGCCGACGACTGGGGCACCAGCCTCGACCGGCAGCTGGAGTTCCTCCAGTGGCTCCAGTCCGCCGACGGCGGCATCGCCGGCGGCGCCACCAACAGCTGGGAGGGCGACTACGGGCAGCCGCCCGCGGGCACCCCGACCTTCTACGGGATGTTCTACGACGAGAAGCCCGTCTGGCACGACCCGCCGTCGAACCGGTGGTTCGGGTTCCAGGTCTGGGACATGGAGCGCGTCGCCGAGTACCACCGCATCACCGGCGACGAGCGCGCCGGGGAGATCCTCGACGCCTGGGTGCCCTGGGCCATCGCCAACACCACGGTCGGCGCCGACGGCGAGTTCGCCATCCCCGCCGACATGGAGTGGAGCGGCGCCCCCGACACCTGGACCGGCACCTCCACCGGCAACCCCGGCCTGCGGGTCGAGGTGGTCTCCCACAACCAGGACGTCGGCATCGCCGCCGGGCTGGCCAAGACCCTCATGCACTACGCCGCCGCCACCGGCGACGCGCAGGCGCGCGAGGTCGCCGAGGGCCTGCTGGAGGCGCTGCTGCACCACCAGGACGACCTGGGCGTGGCGGTGCCCGAGGTGCGGGCCGACTACCAGCGGTTCGACGACCCGTACGACTCGCCCGACGGCGGGGTGTACGTCCCCGACGGCTGGACCGGCACCATGCCCAACGGCGACGTGATCGACTCCGACTCCACGTTCGCGTCCATCCGGTCCTTCTACGAGGACGACCCCGACTGGCCCGAGGTCCAGGCCTACCTGGACGGCGGCCCGGCGCCCGAGTTCACCTACCACCGCTTCTGGGCGCAGGTGGACGTGGCGACCGCGCTGGCGGTGCACGGGGAGCTGTTCGGCTGACCCTCCCGTCCCGCTGATCCGTCCCACCGACCCCCGCGGCGGCCGTTCGACGGCGGCCGCCGCGGGACCACACGGGGGAGGGGCCGGGTCCGGCCCCGGTCCCTCCCCGCCCCCGACCCCCTCCGAAGAGTTCCCGCCGCCCCGAGGAGCGACCGATGAAGACGACCACGCGGCGCCGCACGGCGAGGTTCCTCGCCCCGGTGTTCGCCCTGGCCCTGGCCCTGTCGGCCGGGTCCCCCGCCCAGGCCGAGGACCCGTCCCTGCGCGACCTCGCCGACCAGCACGGTCTGCGCATGGGTGTGGCGGTCTCCGCCCACCTGCTCGACAACGCCCGCTACGCCGAGATCGCCGCAGAGCAGTACAACTCCGTCACCCACGAGAACGAGCTGAAGTGGGAGACCGTCCAGCCCAGCCGCGGACAGTTCAACTGGACCGGCGGCGACCGCCTGGTGGACTTCGCCCGGGCCAACGGCCAGGACGTCTACGGCCACACCCTGGTCTGGCACAGCCAGCTGCCGTCCTGGGTGGCCGACGGCGGGTTCAGCGCCCCCGAGCTGGAGGGGGTGATGGAGGAGCACATCTCCACGGTCGTCGACCGCTACGCCGACGACATCAGCCACTGGGACGTGGTCAACGAGGCGTTCAACGAGGACGGGAGCTTCAGGGACACGGTGTTCTACCGGACCCTGGGCGAGGACTACATCGCCACGTCCCTGGAGATGGCTCACGCGGCCGACCCCGACGCGCGGCTGTTCATCAACGACTACAACGTCGAGGGGATCAACGCCAAGAGCGACGCCCTCTACGAGCTGGCGTCCTCCCTGCTCGACCGGGGAGTGCCCCTGCACGGCGTGGGCCTGCAGTCGCACCTCATCGTCGGACAGGTGCCGTCCAGTATGCAGGCCAACATCCAGCGGTTCGCGGACCTGGGCCTGGAAGTGGTCGTCACCGAACTGGACATCCGCACGAACACCCCGGCCTCGGAGCAGCAACTCCAGGCGCAGGCCGCCGACTACACGCGCGTGTTCCAGGCCTGCATGGCCGTGGACGGCTGCGGCGGCGTCACCGTGTGGGGCGTGGGCGACGCCAACTCCTGGATCCCGGACGTGTTCCCCGGGCAGGGCGACGCACTGCCCTACGACCACCAGTACCAGCCCAAGCCCGCCTACTGGGCGATGCACGAGGCCCTGGGCGGCGACGGGGGCCCCGGGCCGGGGCCCGGCCCCGGTGACGGGGACTGCTCGGTGACCTACACCGTGGTCAACCGGTGGAACCAGGGCGCCGTCATCGACGTGACCGTACGCAACACCGGGTCCGCGGCCGTGGACGGCTGGAGCCTGGCCTGGACCCGGCCCGCCGGCCAGCAGATCACCTCGGCCTGGAACGCCACCGTCACACAGGACGGGAGCGCGGTCACCGCCGAGGGCGTGTCGTGGAACCGGACGCTGCCGCCCGGCGGCAGCGTGACGTTCGGGTTCCAGATCGCACACCAGGGACAGGTGGACGCACCGAGCGGGTTCGAGCTCAACGGCGCCGCCTGCGACTGACCGGCCCCCCGACCCCCGGGGCCCCGCCCCCCACCACGGGCGCCCCGGGCCCGGCGCCCCGGGGGCCGGACCTCCTCCACCCGGCCCCCGGGGACCCACCCCCCGACTCCGCCCCCAGACCCCCCGGAGAACCCCATGCGACCGTCCCCGCCGACCGCGCGCCCCCGGGCCGCACTCGCCCTCGCCCTGGGCACGGCACTGACACTGACCCTCTCCCTGGTCCTCGCCCTGCTCGCCCTCGCGCCGTCCGCCGCCCGCGCCGACACCGGCTTCCGGGTCGAGGACGGGCGCCTCGTCGACGCAGCCGGGAACGACTTCCTGATCCGCGGCGTGAGCCACGCCCACACCTGGTACCTCCAGGAGACGGGCTCCTTCGCCGACATCAAGGAACTGGGGGCCAACACCGTCCGCGTCGTCCTGAGCAGCGGACAGCGCTGGACCGAGAACGGGCCCGCCGACGTGGCCAACGTGGTCTCGCTGTGCAAGGCCAACCGCCTGATCTGCATGCTCGAGGTCCACGACACCACCGGCTACGGCGAGCAGTCCGGGGCCGCCACCCTCGACCAGGCCGTCGACTACTGGCTGCGCGTCCAGGACGTGCTGGAGGGCGAGGAGGACCACGTCCTCGTCAACATCGGCAACGAGCCCTACGGCAACAACGACGCCGTCAACCAGGGCTGGGCCGACGACACCATCGCCGCCGTCGGGCGGCTGCGCGACGCCGGGTTCGAGCACACCCTCGTCGTGGACGCGCCCAACTGGGGCCAGGACTGGCAGGGCATCATGCGGCGCGACGCGCCGCTGGTGGCGGCCGCCGACGACAACACCGTCTTCTCGATCCACATGTACGGCGTGTACCAGCAGGAGTCCACGGTCGTCTCCTACCTGGAGCACTTCGCGAACGCGGGGCTGCCGCTGATCGTCGGCGAGTTCGGCCACGACCACAGCGACGGCGACCCCGACGAGGACGCGATCATGGAGCACACCCGGCGGCTGGGGCTCGGCTACATCGGCTGGTCGTGGAGCGGCAACGGCGGGGGAGTGGAGTACCTCGACATGGTCGAGGGCTTCGACCCCGAGCGGATCACCCCCTGGGGCGAGCGGATCTTCCACGGGCCCGACGGCATCGGCGAGACGTCGGTGGAGGCGCCCGTGTACGGCGGGGGCGGCGAGCCCACCGACCCGCCCACGGACCCGCCGACCGACCCGCCCACGGACCCCGAGGGCGAGTGCACGGCGGAGTTCCGGATCACCAACGAGTGGCAGGGAGGGTTCCAGGCCGAGGTGGAGGTCACGGCGCACACCGCCCTCACCGGCTGGACCGTCACCTGGACCGCGCCGTCCGGACAGAGCGTGTCCCAGGCGTGGAACACCGACCTCACCGCCTCCGGCGGCACCGTGACCGCCCGCAACGCCTCCTACAACGGCGGCCTCGCCGCGGGCGCCGCCACCACCTTCGGACTCATCGGGAACGGCCCCGCCGTCGTCCCCGATCCGACGTGCGCCGCGGCCTGAGCGGCCGCGCCGCCCCCGGCCGGGTGCCCGCCCGGCCGGGTCCCCCACCCGAAAGGAAGAACACCGCAGTGGAAAGGACCCGTATCCGCAACCTGCTGACCGCAGGGGTGGCGCTCGGAGCGCTCGCCGTCGGCTACTCGGTGGTGGTCGCGCCCGAGCCGGCCCAGGCGCACGGCGCGTTCACCTACCCCGCCTCCCGCACCTACGCCTGCTTCCAGGACGCCACCGGCGGAAGCTCCGGCGGTGCCCTGGACCCGACCAACCCGGCCTGTGAGGACGCGCTCGCCGAGGGCGGCGACTACCCGTTCTGGAACTGGTTCGGCAACCTGATCAGCAACTCCGACGGGCGGCACCGCGAGTTCGTCGCCGACGGCGAGCTGTGCGGGCCGACCCCGCAGTTCAGCGCGTTCAACGCCGCCCGCGACGACTGGCCGGCCACGCAGTTGCAGGCCAACACGACCGTGGAGTTCCTCCACAACGCCTGGGCCCCGCACCCGGGCACGTTCTTCACCTACGTCACCAAGGCGGGCTGGGACCCGAACCAGCCGCTGACCTGGGACGACCTGGAACTCATCGACACGGCCGTCAACCCGCCGCTGCGCAGCGGCGGCGAGGCCGGGGCCGAGTACTACTGGGACGTGGACCTGCCCGACCGGTCGGGACGCCACGTCGTGTACTCGGTGTGGGAGCGCTCGGACAGCCCGGAGGCGTTCTACAACTGCTCCGACGTGGTGTTCAGCGGCGGCGGGGACCCCGGTCCCACCGACCCGCCGGACCCGACCGACCCGACCGACCCGCCCGAGCCCACGGACCCGCCCGAGCCGACGCCGGAGCCGACGGACCCGCCCGAGGGCGAGTACTGCACGGCCGAGTACCGGATCCTCAACGAGTGGTCCGGCGGCTTCCAGGCGGAGGTCGAGCTGACCGCCGGCGAGGAGGGCGTCGACGGCTGGATGGTGGACTGGGTGTTCGCCAACGGCCAGACCGTCTCCAGCCTGTGGAACGGCACGGTCGTGAACCACGGGTCGCACCACGAGGTGCGCAACCTGCCGCACAACAGCCTGTTGGAGCCGGGCGAGAGCACCACGTTCGGGTTCACGGCGAACCACCCGGGCGGCGTGAACATCGTCCCCCTCCCGGACTGCGGTCCCGACTCCTGACCCCTGACCACCGAGACCCGCAGGGCCCGGACCGCCGCAGCGGTCCGGGCCCTGCCCGGTGCGGAGGCCGGACGCCGCACCCGTGGCGGGCCGCGCCCGCCGACGGCTCAGAAGCCCCCGCCGCCCCCGCCGTCACCCCCTCCGCCCCCGCCGTCCCCTCCGCCGTCGCCGCCCCAGCCGCTCTCGCGGTCGCCGTGGTGCGCGCCCGCGAAGTTGAAACCGCCCCCGTCGCCGCTGCCGCCCCCGCCGCCTCTGCGCCGGGGGGCCGGGGCCGTCTCGTACATGCGCAGGTCCCGCCACTGGGGCAGTCCGCCCTCGCCGAACAGGGCGCAGGCCGTGACCACGGAGCCGGGGTCGCGGACGTCCCACCTGAAGCTGCGCCCGGGGTCCAGCGCGGCGTGCTCGCGGCGGGCGCGGCGCAGCCGGGCCGCCCCGGCCCGGCTGACGTACCGGCCGCCGGCGGTGAGGACCGCGCCCAGCGTGGTGGCGGCGACGAGGACCAGTGAGGCCTCCAGCAGGCTCCCGGTCGCCTCCTCCGGGAGGTTCATGACCGCCGCGACGGCCACGGGCACGGAGAGGAAGGCGAACACGCAGGGCCAGACCTTCAGGAGGCGCTGCCACCTCTGCCACAGGTGGCCGCGCCGCCGCAGGCTCCGCTCCATGCGCTCCAGGACGGCGGCGACGGCCGCGTCGTCGACGAGGAGCCCGAGGAGGTGGCGGGAGGGCACACGGCGCAGCGCCTCCAGGACCGCGGCGTCGAGCGGGTGGCCGGGGGCATCGGCCGCCTCAGAGAAGCGCAGTCCCGCGTCCCCGGGGCCCTCGGCCGCGGACGGCCCGACGGCGACGCGTCCCGAGGCGAGCAGCGCGGTGACCGCCGTGGCGACGGCCCGCGAACGGCCCCGGAGGAGGGCGAGCTCGCGCGCGTCCAAATCGGGGGAGAGGCGGCGGTTCCGGGGGACGGCGACCAGGCCCCGGTACAGGCCGAGGACGGTGAGGACGAGGGTGGCGACGATGACGGGCAGACCGGGGGACACGGGGGACCTCCGCAACGCGGGGAACGTCGGTGGAGGCGGGACAGGGCCTGTCCCGTATGTTCCCCGTCCGCGCTTCCCGCACCGGACCCCGGCCGCGGAGAATCGGAACCGTCCGCGGGCGGCCCGGCACAGGCGCCCGAGAAGCAGAGAGGCATCCGATGAAGGTCTTCTACGACACCGAGTTCGTCGAACGCGGCCCGGACCACCCGATCCACTTCGTGTCCATCGGGATGGTCGCCGAGGACGGCCGCGAGCTGTACGCGGTCAACGCCGACATGGAACAGGAGCTGGTGCGCACCCACCCCTGGGTCGACGAGAACGTCTGGCCCCACCTGCCCCTGACCGGTCCCGCCGGCGGAACCCGGGACGCCTCCCGCGAGCGCCTGGACACGGACCACCCCGACGTGCGCCCCCGCGCCGCGATCGCCCGCCTCGTCGCCGGGTTCCTCGACGCGACCCCCGACGTGGAGCTGTGGGCCTGGTACGGCTCCTACGACCACGTGGTGCTGGCCCAGCTCTTCGGCTCCATGGTCCGGTTCCCCGAGCGTGCGGCGAGGTGGACGAACGACCTCCGGCAGGAGGCCGCCCGGCTCGGGGACCCGCGGCTGCCCGAGCAGTCCGGCGGCGAGCACCACGCTCTGGCCGACGCCCGGCACAACCTGGTCCGCGCCCGGGCCCTCGGCCTCCTGGACCCGGATCAGCCCTTGAGGGCGTAGAAGTGCAGGGGGGAGTTCGGCGCGAACCCGATCCGCGGGTACATCGGCGCCCCCGCCGCCGTCGCGTGCAGGGTGGCGCGGACCAGCCCGGTCGCCCGCGCGCCCTCGTACAGGGCCTTGCGCGTCACCGCCTCCCCGTACCCCCGGCGCTCCCACTCCGGGGCGGTGGCGACCAGCACCACGAAGAGGCGCCCGTCCGTCTCCACCGCCCCCGCGCAGGTCACCGGGACACCGTCCCGCAGCCCCAGGTAGGCGTACACCCCGTCCTTCCACAGCGCCGACCCGAGCAGCCCGTCCCGGCCGTCCTCCAGCGGGAACCCGTAGGCCCGCGAGTTCAGGTCCGCGTACGCCCGCAGGTGCTCCTCGGTGCCCACCCGGACGAACTCCAGCTCGGGGTGGGACGGCGCGGGCAGCGACGGCAGGTCCCCGGCCATCCCGGTCCCCGGGAAGGCGAACTCCAGCCCCGCCCGTTCGACGGCGCCCCGCAGCCCGGCGCGCGCCTGCTCGGACAGCAGGTCCTCGAAGAGCCACAGGAACCCCGGGCGCCGCTTCGCGCGCATGACGCCGGCCGCCCGCGCCAGCCGCTCGTCGAGCAGCCCCGGGTCCGCGTCGACCTCGGTCAGCGTCACACAGTTCCAGAACGCGAACCGGCTGTCGGCCCAGCGGACCGCCACACCCGGCAGGTCGCGCACGTCGGCCCCCGGATCGCGGTCGAGCACCAGCGCGCGCCACCCCGCGGTGAGCTGCTCCATCGACTCGACCGACTCCGCACGACCCGCCATCCCGGCTCCTGACACTTCGAGGGCATTCCGTGGAACACGATCGCGCGGGGAGGGAGGGTTACCGGCCGGTTCCGCCGATCCGTGACCCGGCGCGCCGGGGGACCCGGGACGGCCGACCGGGGGCATGAAAAAAGAGGGGGCCTCAAGGACGCTTCCCTCCACTCTCAATGTATAGCGCACCCCCGGCCTTGCGGCAAGACCCCCCTCATGCCCCACAATCGACCTTCGTGACGACACGCCATGTTCCGGGGGACCACGTGAATCCGCAGGCCACGAGCCTTTTCGAGCTGCCAGAGAACCTGGCGGCCAAAGCCGATCCGGCGCTCATCGCCGACGACGAGCGCCACTTCGCCGACATCACGCGCAGCCTGGCCGAGACCATCGCCGACCTGTCCGCCCGCCTGGACGCCGTGCGCCTCGCGCCCGGCGGCAAGGGCCGCATGGTGATGGACCGGGACATGGAGGTCCACCGCCTCTCCAACCGGCTGCGCACCCTGCGCCGCTTCGGCCTGGACCTGTGCCTGGGCAAGGTCGTCCCCGCCGACGGCACCGAGCCCGTCTACATCGGCCGCCTCGGCCTCACCGACCCGGACGGCCGCCGGCTGCTGCTGGACTGGCGCTCGCCCGCCGCCGAGCCCTTCTTCGCCGCCACCCACGCCGACCCGCGGGGCCTGGAGAGCCGCCGCCGCTACCGCTGGACCCGCGGCCGGGTCACCGACTACTGGGACGAGGTGTTCACCGAGGAGGGGCTGGAGGGGCACCACGCCGCGCTCGACGACCAGTCCGCGTTCATCGCCAGCCTGGGCGCCACCCGCTCGTCCCGGATGCGCGACGTCCTGGGCACCATCCAGGCCGACCAGGACGCCATCATCCGGGCCGGGTCCGCCGGGGCCCTGGTCGTCGACGGCGGCCCGGGCACCGGCAAGACCGTCGTCGCCCTGCACCGCACCGCCCACCTGCTGTACTCCGACCCGCGCCTGGGGCACCGGCGCGGCGGCGTGCTGCTGGTGGGCCCGCACCGGCCCTACCTGTCCTACGTCGGCGACGTCCTGCCCAGCCTGGGCGAGGAGGGCGTGCAGACCTGCACCATCGCCGATCTCGTCCCCGAGGGCGGCGCGGTGGCCGGGGAGAAGGACCCGGAGGTGGCGCGGCTCAAGGAGTCGGCGCGGCTCGTGGACGCGATCGAGCCCGCCGTCCGGTTCTACGAGAGGCCGCCCGGGGAGGGCCTGGACATCAGGACGCCGTGGGCGCAGGTCCGCCTCACCGCGCAGGACTGGGCGGAGGCGTTCGACGCCGTCGAGCCCGGCACCCCGCACAACGAGGGGCGCGAGCCGATCTTCGACGCCCTGGTCGCGATCCTGCTGGACAAGCACGACCGGGACGAGGAGGGGGTCTCCCCGGAGATGCTGCGCCGCGTGCTCCAGCGCGACCGGGAGCTGATGACGGCGCTGTACCGGGCGTGGCCGCTGCTGGAGTACACCGACATCGTCGGCGACCTGTGGTCCGTGCCCGCCTACCTGCGCATGTGCGCCCCGTGGCTGGAGGCGGACGAGGTGCGGGCGCTCCAGCGCGCGGACGCCCAGGCCTGGACGGTGTCCGACCTGCCGTTCCTGGACGCCGCCCGGCTGCGCCTGGGAGACCCCGGGGCGTCCCGGATCCAGCGCGGCCAGCGGGCGGCGGAGGCCGCCCAGCGCGAGCGCATGTCGACCGTCATCGACGACCTGGTCGCCGCGGACGACGACGGCGAGGGCGTGGTGACGATGCTGCTCCTGGGGGACATGCAGAACAGCCTGGTGGACGACTCCGTCCTGCCGACCGCCGACCGGGACGCCCTGGCCGGGCCGTTCGCGCACATCGTGGTGGACGAGGCCCAGGAGCTGACGGACGCCCAGTGGCGGATGCTGCTGCTGCGCTGCCCCTCGCGCAGCTTCACGATCGTGGGCGACCGCGCCCAGGCCCGGCACGGGTTCACGGAGTCGTGGCGGGAGCGTCTGGAGCGCGTCGGCCTGGACCGGGTGGAGATGGCCTCGCTGAGCATCAACTACCGGACGCCGGAAGAGGTCATGGCCGCCGCGGAGCCGGTCATCCGCGAGGCCCTGCCGGACGCGAACGTGCCGACGTCCATCCGCAGCTCGGGCGTGCCGGTGGCGTACGGGGCCCTCGCCGAACTGGACGCGCGGCTCGAGGAGTGGGAGGCGCGGAACCCGGAGGGCGTCGCCTGCGTGATCGGTGACGCGGCGTTCCAGGCCGCCTTCCCGGAACGCCCGCGGGTGCGGTCCCTGACCCCGGAGCTGGCCAAGGGCCTGGAGTTCGACCTGGTGGTGCTCGTGGACCCGGACGGGTTCGGCGAGGGCGTCGCGGGGGCGGTCGACCGGTACGTGGCCATGACCCGCGCCACCCGGGAACTGGTCGTCCTCACCGGCCCCTGACCCGGGGCCGACGGACCCCGGGTCAGGCGGGGGAGGGGCGCAGCAGCACGAACGGGTTCCCGTCGGGGTCGGCGCAGGCGGACAGCCGGCCGACCCCGGGGGCGTCGTCGGGCGCCATGTCCACCCGGCCGCCGGTCTCGGGGACCAGGGCGGCGGTGGCGTCCACGTCCTCGACCTGGAACACGGGGTGCCAGTCCCCGCCGCCCACGGACTCCGCCGTGCCGGGGTCGACCTGCGCGATGCCGCTGTGCGCGCGGTCCTCGTCCAGGCCCTCGGGCCTGACGGTCAGGTAGGTGCCCCCGCCGGGCAGCTCGAAGGGGCCGAACTCCCAGGGGAAGAGCCCGCCGTAGAACCTCCGGGCGCCCTCGGCGTCCGGGGTCCACAGCTCGGCCCAGACGAGGGTCCCGGGCTCGTCCACGGTCTCCATGCCGGGGAAGGAGAGCGGCTGCCAGAGGGCGAACCGCACCCCCTGCGGGTCGGTGCACTGCGCCATCACGCCCATGCCCATGACGTCCATCGGGGGGAGGTCGACCGTGCCGCCCAGCTCGGCGACGCCCCGGACGTACTCCTCGGCGTCGGGGGCCTGGAAGTAGAGCGTCCAGGAGGGCCGCTGCTCCTCCTCCATGAGCGGCCCGGCCCCGCCCACGGTCCGCCCGCCGGACTTCAGGAGCAGGTAGCCGCCGGTGTCCGGGCCCGCGGACTCGGCCTCCCAGCCGAACAGGCCGCGGTAGAAGGCCAGGGACCTGTCGAGGTCGGAGGCGCTCAGCTCGATCCAGCAGGGGGAGCCGGGGCGGTAGTCGGTCGTGATCATGGCGGTGGCCTCCGGTGGTCGGGTGCGTTGCGCGGTGCCATCTGCGAGTCTCACCCGGACCGGCCACAAGGCGGGGGAGGTCGGCGGCAAAGTTCGCACAATCCCGGGGAGGGCTCCCCCGCGGCCGTGCACCGTCGCGGCCTCGGGGCCCACGGGCCCGTCCGGTACCGGCAGGTCGGTCCTGCCGCCCTCCTGGATCCCCGTCTCACGCCGTGACCGTGCGCCGCCATCCTGACGGCCGGGGAGGACACGGTCCGCCGCAGGCCCCGCGCCGTTCCGCCGGGACCGGGGGCGGAGCGGGGGTCAGCGCCGGTAGAGGGCGAACAGCGGTTTCAGCCACAGGAGCTCGCCCGGCCGGTGGTCCCGCGCGGGGCGCAGCCGGGCGGCGACCTCGGGGGCCTGCTCACGCAGGTAGCGGCGCCCCTTGCGGGCGTGGAAGGTGGTGGAGGCGATCTTGACGACGGGGAAGGAGTCGATCATGGGGAGGGTGAGGGCGATGTTCTCCCAGGTGCTGGTGGCCTTCTCCTCCAGGAGGACGTCGCCGGGGTCCACGCCGAGGCGCCCGACGGCGTAGTCGGCCATGACGGCGGCCTCGGAGCGCCCGGCCCGGGGGCGGCGGGGACTGGTGCCGGTGAAGACCAGGACGCTGCGCCCGGCGCGGGGGTCGCGCGAACGCAGGGCGATCCGCGTGCGGTAGCGCTGCACCAGGCCGGGGCGGTCGCCGCGCCGGCTGGGGAAGCCCAGGACGACGATCGCCTCGTCGGCTCCGGGGGAGACGGGGGGAGCGGCGGCCGGGTAGTCCTGCCGGGAGACCCGCCACAGGGTCCATTCGCTCCAGAGGAGGACGGCCCCGGCGGCGGCCGCGGCACCGAGCAGCAGGCGTGTGCGGTTCATGGGAGGGAACCTACCGGCGCCGCCCGGGCCGTCGGCTCAGCCCTGCGCGTTCGCCTTCCACTCCTCGGCGAGGAGGCCGAACAGCACCTGGTCCAGGAACTCGCCCAGGACCCAGGACGAGGAGCGCAGCACGCCCTCGCGGACGAAGCCGTTCTTCTCGGCGGCGCGCATCATCGCGAAGTTGTCCTCCAGCGTTTCGATCTGGAGGCGGTGCAGGCCGCGGACGGCGAAGCCGTAGTGGCAGAGCACCGCGACCACGTCGGTGCCGTAGCCCCTGCCGCGGGCGGAGGGGCGCAGGCCCATTCCCAGGTGCGCGGAACGGCTGTGGCCGTCGATGCCCCACAGGGTGGCGGTGCCGAGCAGTTCGCCGCCGTCCAGGTCCACGACGGAGAACGTGGCCGTGTCCCGCGCGGTGTCGTCCACGTTGACCAGGGAGTGCTTGGAGCCGGGCATGACGGGGCGCCAGGGGCTGCCCTGGACCCGCGAGTGGATGACCACGTCGTCGTAGAGTTCGGCCTGGAGGACCGGGTTGTCGTCCTCGTGTCGGGCCCGCAGCCCGACCTTGGTGCCTGTGAGCATGGGGGACTTCCTACCGGAGCGCCTCGGGTGGTCGCAACCGTATTAGCCCTCTGTGTCCTTTTCGGGTGGCGCCGCGTCCGCCCTCCCGCGCCGGGCGCCGGTCACGTCACCTTTGCCCTGACGTTCTCCTACCTTGGCGCTGAACCGGGCAGTGGCATCCGACCGGCAACGAAAAGGGGAGGCATCATGATCGCGAAGCTGTCCGAACTCGGCGTCACCTCCGAGATGGCCTACGCCGCCGGCGTCGCCAGCATCGGCGCGTCCATCCTGAGCTGGGTCGTGTCCAAGAAGAAGGAGGACGCCGGCACCGACCGGGCGGACCGCTGGGGACTCTTCGTCGGCGAGTGGGCACCGACCTTCTTCGCCCTGGGCATCGCCCTGCGCCTCGAAGAGAACAAGTGACCATGGCACCTGTTCCCGGGCGCGGCCCGTCCTGACGGGCCGCGCCCCCGTGCGGGCGGGTCCCGGAACCGGAGCGGCTCAGATGATCCCGCGCTCCCAGCCCACCCGCACGGCGGCGGCGCGGTCGCCCACCCCGAGCTTCTTGTAGATGTGCAGCAGGTGCGTCTTGACCGTCGCCTCGCCGATCCCCAGGTGCCTGGCGACGGCACCGTTCGTGAGCCCTTCCGACACCAGCCGCAGCACGTGCACCTCCCGGTCCGTCAGCTCCGCCTCGTATCTGCGGCCCGCCAGCGCCGCGAGCGCCGCCGCGGTGAGCACCGGCCTCCCCGCCGCGACGTCGTGCACGGCGCGGACCAGCTCCGCGCGGCGCGCGTCCTTGAGCAGGAACCCGTCGGCGCCCGCCGTCATCGCCCGCCGCACGTCCCGGTCGGTGTCGTACGTCGTCAGCACCAGGATCCGGGGCCGCGTCGGATGGGCCCCGCGCAGCTCGGCGATCGCCTCCACCCCGTCCCCACCGGGCATCCGGAGGTCCATCAGCACGACGTCCGGGTCGCTCGACCGCACCACCGCGACGGCCTCCCGCCCGTTCGCGGCCTCGCCGACGACCTCGATGCCCTCCTCGCCGCCCAGGATGCCGGCGAGCCCGTCCCGGACGATCGGGTGGTCGTCCGCCACCACGACGCGCACCGCGCCCACCCCGCTCACACCGGCACCGCCGCGACCACCCGGCACCCCTGCCCCGCCCGGCTCTCGACCTCGAACGCCCCGCCCACGGCGGCGACCCGGCCGGCCATCCCCGCCAGCCCCTGCCCGCGTCCGCGCGCGGCGGCCGCGGCCGGATCGAACCCGTCCCCGTCGTCGGTCACTGTCAGCTCCACCCATCCCTCCCGTTCCCCGCGCCGCCCCAGCACGAGCCGCACCGTCGAGGCCCCGCTGTGCCGGGCCGCGTTCGCCAGCGACTCCTGCGCGACCCGCAGCAGCACGTCCCCGTGCCGGGCGGAGTCCGGCGCCCCCTCCACGTCCAGTTCCGCGACGATCTGGTGCGTGCGCGCCCAGTTCCTCGTGAGATCGTGCAGGGCCTCGGTCAGCGTGTGCCCGGACAGCTCCCGCGGCGCCAGCGCGCGCACCGCCCGGCGCGCCTCCACCAGGCAGTCCCTGGCCGCGGTCTCCGCCCGTTCGATCCGCTCCCCGGCCGGCGGGTCCACCGGGCCGATGGCCTCCAGCTGGCTGATCACCCCGATCAGCCCCTGCGCGACGGTGTCGTGGATCTCGCGGGACAGCCGGGCGCGCTCCTCGCCGATCCCCGCCTCACGCGCCTGTTCGAGGAGCCGGTGGTGCAGCGCCAGGTTCTCCTCGTGCACCGCGGCGAGTTCGAGCGCGACGCGCTCGCGCTCCGCCACCTGCCGCTCCCGCTCCCGGGCGAAGTGCAGCATGACCATGCCGATCCCCACGTTGACCGCGGCCAGCGCCAGGTACAGCCACGGCAGGTCGGACACCCCCGGAATGCCGCCGCCCTGGCCCACCGCGGTGACCAGCCCGGTCGCGACCGCGGCGACGACGACCTGGCGCCGGCGCAGGTACCGGTCCGCGTCCAGGTACCCGGCGAACGCGGCGATGCAGACGAACGGGTTGAGCAGGGACGCCACCAGCGTGACGGCGAGGTTCGCCGCCACCGCCGCGACCGCGAACCTTCCGCCCTGCGCGATCCGGTCCCCGTAACGGAGCTCGCCGAGGCGGGCCGCGAACAGCACAGCGGTGGGGACCAGCGACCAGGCGAACACCGCCGGTTCGATCACCGGGCCGGTGATCGCGGCACCGAAGAGCGCCGACACCACCGGGAGCGCCGAGGGGACCAGCCGGACCAGGGACGCCCACCTCGGAAGCGGGTCCCCGGGCCCGGCGCTGTCGCCGTGGCCCGTCGGGTCCGCCGCACCGACGGTACGTGACGCGGTGTTCATGGCAGCATTCTCCCCGCTCCCGGCGCCGCCCGGAAGCGCCCGCGGGTCCACCGATCGGTGGATGCCGCGGACGCCGATCGGCCGAACCCGGCGGGCGTTCCGGCTCCTAGCGTCGTGTGCATGACCCCTCACACGGCGGGCGCCGGGTCAGGCTCGGCGCGAACCCGCATCCACGGCCTCGACGCGCTGCGCGCGTTCGCCCTGCTGCTCGGCATCGTGCTGCACTCGCTCCTGCCCTTCGCGCCGGAGATGCCCTGGCTCGTCAACGACACCCGCACCTCGCCCGCCGCGTTCGTGGGCGTGTACGTGATCCACCTCTTCCGCATGGCGCTGTTCATGATGCTGGCCGGCTACCTCGGCCGCATGGTCCTGACGCGCCGTGGAAACCGGGCCTACCTCCGGGACCGCACGGTTCGCATCCTCCTGCCGCTGTTGGCCTTCTGGCCGGTCTCGGTGTTCTCGCTCGGCGTCCTCGCCACCGTGGCCGCGGCGCAGGGCGGGGGAGCGGCCCCCGAACCCCCGCCGAGCGACGCGCCACTGGTGCTGCTCATGTTCACCCCGGGGCAGCTGTGGTTCCTGCTGGTCCTGTTCGAGGTCGTCCTGGTCGTCCTCGCCGCGCGGGCCGTCCTGCTGCGGCTGCTGGGCCCGGACCGTGCCGGGCGGTGGTCCGCCCGGATCGGCGTCCTGCTGGCCGCTCCGGGGGGCGTCCTGCTGGCGGCGGTGCCGTACGCCGCCGCGCTGCTGATCCAGGGGACGGACCCCGCCCAGGGGATCAACGCGCCCGTGACGGTCCTGCCGGAGGCCGCGCCGCTGATCGGCTACCTCGGCGCCTTCCTGGCCGGCTGGTTCCTGCACGCCGCGCCGGGGTCGCTCGCCTGGCTGGCGCCGCGCTGGCCGCTGCTGCTGGCCGCGGCGGTCCTCGGCACGGTGTCCATGCTGCTGCCGGTCGCCGCGGACCTGCCGCTCGCGGTCGGGTCGGTGGTCGTGGCGCTCACCGGCCTGCTGTGGACCTACGGCCTCACCGCGCTCATGGTCAAGGTGTTCTCCCGGGAGCACCCGGCGATCCGGTACCTCGCGGACGCGTCGTACTGGATGTACCTGATGCATCTCCCGCTGCTGGTCGCCATCGAGATCCCGCTGGCCGGCCTGGACTGGCCGGTCGCCGCCAAGCTCCTGCTGAACTGGGTGGTGACGACGGCCCTGCTGCTCGGGAGCTACCAGCTGCTCGTCCGCCGCACCGTGCTGGGCCGCTGGCTGAACGGCCCGCGCCGGCGTCCCGCCGCCGTACTCCCGACGGGCTCCCGCGGTACGTGAACCGCCGCCCCCGAACGCGGATCACACCGGTCACGACGAACCCTCCGGCCGGCGTCGCCCCGGCCTCCCCGGGGCCTGCCGGAGGGGACACCGGGCGGATAGGATGCGGCGGATCGAGAGTGCACAGCGCCGTGAACCCCGTCTCCGGTTCCCGGAACGAGAACGGAGAAACGTGGCCAGCAGTTACGACTACCAGCTTCCGTTCCACATCAACCAGGTGTGGGACATGCTCCCCCACGCGGTGCAGCGCACCAGGGGGTCCTCGACCCGGGGCAACCCGATGCCCGGCGGCGGTTACCGGTACACGTTCTCCACCGACTTCAACCTGGTCAGCTACGGGCACAACGTGTACATCGAGCTCTCGCCCCACCCCCAGGGCACGAACCTCCGGGTCACGCCCAAACTGAAGTTCGGCCTCGTCGACTTCGAGGGCTCCGACATCGCGGCCAGCCTCCGCGACCACCTCTTCAACATGCTCCGGCACCAGGGCGGCAGGCCGCCCGGCCAGGGCGCGCCCGGGCCGGCCCCGAACGGGCAGGGCCGTCCCGGACCCCCTCCCGCGCACGGCGGCCACGCCCCGCCGCCGCAGGGCCACGGCCGGCCCGGTCCGCCGCCCGCCCAGGGCGGCTACGGCCCGCCCCCCGGGTACGGCCACCCCGGTCCCCCGCCCGGGCACGGCGGCTACGGGCCTCCCCACGGCCAGGGCGGGTACGGCCCGCGCCGGTAGCGGAACGGGACACGGCCGCGGCGCCCGCCGCGGCCGTTCGCCGGTCCGGTCCCGGGAGCGCCCCGTCGAAGCCGTCGCCGTGCCGCCCTGAAAACCATGGGTCATGGGATTCGGCCGTATCTTCGGAAGTCCGGTCGAGACCTGGCACGCACCCGCCCGGACTCTCCGCGGCGAAGCCCCGAACCGGGGTGCCGGTCAGCGGTCGCCGTCCCCCCGTTCCCGGACCCACAGGGCCAACCGGGTCCGGTCCCGCAGCCCCAGCTTGCGCAGGATGTTCGTGACGTGGTTGCGCGCGGTGCCGTCCGTGATGAACAGGCCCCGGGCGATCTCCCGGTTGGTGGCCCCCGCGCCGATCATCCGCGCCACCTCCCACTCCCGCTCCGACAGCGGCGGCCGCGCCGGCTCCGCCCCCCGGGGCGGAGCCTGTGCCGCGGCGGCCTCCGTCCCCCCGCCCAGGGACGCCACCAGCCGCTCCGCGGCCGCCGTCCCCAGCACCGTCTCCCCGCGTGCCACGCGTTGCAGCGCCGACACCAGCTCCTCCGGCGGCACGTCCTTGAGCAGGTGGCCGCGCGCCCCCGCCCGCAGGCATCCGAAGACGATGTCGTCGTCGTCGAACGTGGTCAGGACGAGCGCCGGCACGTCCGGGTACTCCTCCCGCATCCGACCGATCAGCGTCGGCCCGTCCATCCGCGGCATGCGCGCGTCCACCAGCGCCACGTCCGGCAGCCCGCCCGCCGCGGCCCCCGCCAGGAACTCCAGCGCCTCCAGCCCGTCCCCGACGTCCCCCGCGACCTCGATCCCGTCCTCGAACTCCAGCAGTTTGCGCAGCCCGCGCCGCAGCAGTACCTGGTCGTCCACGATGAGCACCCGCATCAGGCACCGCCCGCATCGCGCGTGCCGTGGTCGGCGGCGCCCGCCACGGGCACCTCCACACGCAGCCGGAACCCCGCCCCGGTGTTCTCCGCCGCCAGCTCTCCGCCCACACGCCCGACCCGTTCCGCCAGACCGCGCAGCCCGAACCCGCCGCGCACCTCCTCCACCGGAGCCCCCCTCCCGTCGTCGGTCACCGACACCGCCACCGTCTCCGGAGCCACCTCGACCTCCACCAGGACCGCCTCACCGCCGGAGTGCCGCATCGCGTTCGTCAGCCCCTCCTGCACCGTCCGGTAGCACACCAGCTCCGCCTCCTCCGTCAGCGCCGGCCACTCCCCGCCCCGCTGCTCGAACCCGATGCGCATGCCCCCGCCCTGGAACGACTCCGCCAGCGACCGCATCGCGCTCGCCCCCGCCCGCCCCTCCAGCGCCAGCGGCCGCAGCGCCCGCACCCAGCGGCGGGTGTCGGTCAGCGCGTCGCCGGCCAGAGCCCGCGCCTGCGCGACCTCCTCCCACGCCTCCTCCGGCCTGCCGGCCTCGCGGAACCGGAGCGCGTTCGACAGGCACAGCGACAGGGCGGTCAGGTGGTGCCCGGTGCTGTCGTGCATCTCCCGGGACATGCGGGCGCGCTCCTCGGACACGGTCAGCTCCCTGATCCGGTCCGTGCTGCGCCGCAGCTCCCCGTGCGCCGCGGTCAGCTCCCCGTGGGTGCGCTCCAGCTCCTCCAGCAGCTCCCGGGTGCGCCCGGCCCGCTGCGCCGACACCAGCAGGCCCACGGACACCAGGCCCGACGCCACCACGACGAACAGCAGGCCCACCGCCATGATCGCCCCCGCCAGGAGGGGGGTCCCGGGCACGAGCAGTGTCAGCAGCAGGCTGAAGCCGACGACGAGCGCGCCGTAGACGATCCCGCCGGGGACCCCGAAGACGATCACCGCGTTCACCGTTCCCACGCACAGCAAAAGGAAAAGCGCGTGATTGCTGGTGACGAAGGAGGTGAGGGTGAAGACCATGAACGAACCGCTGGCCATTCTGCGCGGCCACGGGGAATGCGGGGACCATGCGAGGAAAGGCCACAGCGCCGCGCAGACGACCAGGGAACCGATTCCCGTCACGACCAGGGAGAGGGTCAGGGGGTCGGCGAGCCCCTCGCCGTCCAGGGGGGCCACGCCGGTCGCGAACACGGCGTAGACGGCCAGGGTGGACAGCACCGAACCCCAGAACAGCAGCCCCACCGCGCGCGGCGGGCGGTCGTCGGCCAGGCTGACCCAGCGGGACAGGTCGGGGAGTGGGGACGGTGCTCTCATTGTCCGGATACTATCCCCGGCCGCCGGGAAAAGGGGATTTCCGGCTGTCACGGATTTCCGGTCCCGCGTACATGACTCCTGTCATATGAGGCCCCGCGGGAATTCGGTGACACCGGCATGACGGCGGGTGGATGTGCCCGTGCGCGGCGTTTTCCTAGGGTCCTTCCCAGAGGACGAAGAAGGAACAGGGAGGAACCCATGGAGAGCACGATCGGCGGCACCGCCGCCGAGACCCCCCGCCCGCCCGTCGTCGGCATGGCCGCCGCGGGCCTCGCGATCGCGGGGATGGCCGCCGTCTCCTGGACGGTCTGGCCGGACCTCGCGGAGATGGTGCACGGCGGCAGGTACAACCTGGACGGCAGCCCGAACATGGTGCCCCGGTGGCTCCTCGCGGGCGCCATCCCCTTCACCACGGCCCTCATCGCGGTGATCCTGAGCGCGGCCCCGGCCCTGAGCGCCAGGATCCAGGACGCGCTGGACCCGCCGGTCCGCAGGACCGCGCGCAGCACCACCCGCGCCATGAACGCCGTCCTGGTCCTGCTCTCCCTCTTCATGCTGGCCGTCCACGCGATCATGGTGTTCAACGGCGCCGGCCGGGACATCCCGACCACGAAGCTCGCGGGCGCCGCGGTGGGAGTGCTCCTCGTCGGGCTCGCGCTGGTCGTGCCCCTGGTGGAGACCGCCGGGGACCGGAACTCCGCGCTCTCCCGCTGGTGGGCGGACACGCGCTGGCCGACGGCGGCGGGGATGGCCGCCGTGGGGGTCGTCCAGACCGCCGTCGCGCTCCTGGTCGACAACGGCCTCCTGGTCGCGATGGTCCCGCTGCTGCTGCTCCCGGCGATGGTGCTGGGGGCGGTGTCCCCCCTGCTGAAGCGCCGCCGGCGCGACTGACGGGAACGCCCTGGCACGGGCGCGGAGCGAACGGCGGGACTCCTCCGAGGGGGCCCGCCGTTCGCTCTGCCGCGCGTGCGCGGGCCGGGCCGCGGCCGCGCGTCCTCCCCGCCGTCCGGGTCAGATCCTCTCCGCGTTGACGACGATGCCGTCCTCGTCGCTGTACAGCCACTCCCCGGGGACGAACGTGACGTCCCCGAAGGACACCGGGGCGTCCAGCCGCCCGGCGGCGTCCTTGGCGGACTTGCGCGGGTTGGAGCCCAGCGCCTTGACCCCCAGCTCCAGCGCCCCGAGCGCGACCGTGTCCCGCACCGCTCCGTGGACGACCACTCCGGCCCAGCCGTTGGCCACCGCGGCCTCGGCGATCATGTCGCCCATCAGGGCCGAACGCAGCGATCCGCCGCCGTCCACCACCAGTACGGCGCCCCCGCCGGGGGTGTTGAGCACCTGTTTGACCAGGCCGTTGTCCTCGTGGCACTTGACGGTGCGGATCGGGCCGGAGAACACGGCCCTGCCGCCGTACTGCCGGAACTGCGTGGAGCAGCTGCGCAGGGTGTCGCCGTGGTCGTCGATGAGGTCCGCCGTGGTGAAGTCCGCGGCGCTGTGCTCGGTCATGTCGGCTCCGATCCGGGGTGAAGCGGGTGGACGCCACTCAAGCTACCCAGGAGTAGTCCCCCGCCCCCGCCCGGCACCCCGGATGCGCGCCGCGGTGGGCGCCCCGGCGCTCCGGCGGTGCCGACGGCCCCCTTTCGGCGGTGACCGCCTCCTCCGCCCGCCCACCCCTTCGTGCCGGTCCGTCCATGTCCGGTTCATCCTTTCGTGGGGAACCCCCGTCTCTTTCGTCGATCCCGGCCCTCACGGGCCTTGAAGCCCCCGTTCCGGTGTCAGGATGGAACCTCGGAAGTCACCGAATCGTGGAGATAGCGTCACCTTTCGGTCGACCCGTCGACCCCACGTCGCGAATCCTCCCCCGCACTCGCGCGACCCTCCCCGACGACACCCCTGGAGAGAGATGGTCTCCGAGATCTTCGATATCAGTGCCGCCTGGTCCCGGGCCGTGATCGAGTTCGCCGCCGGACTCGACCCCCGTGTGCAGGAGGCCGCCCACATCGGCACCGACCTGTTGCTCGTGGTCTTCGCCGTCCTGTTCCTGGCCGCCTGGTGGCGCGCCCGCTCCGTCGACTCGCGGCTGGTGGGCCTGGCGCTGTTCGCGCCGGTCGCCACCGTCATCGCCTACGGCGTCAGCCGCACCGTCAAGTCGTTCGTCGAGCAGCTGCGGCCCTGCCAGGCCATGACCGACCTGACCACCATCGCCACCTGCGACCCCGTCGGCGACTGGTCCTTCCCGAGCAACCACGCCGCGATCGCGGGCGCCGCCGCCGCTGCGGTCGTCATCGCCTGGAAGCGCATGGCCCCGGTCGCCGCGGCCGTCGCCGTCCTGGAGGCGTTCTCCCGCGTCCTGGTCGGCGCCCACTACCCGCACGACGTCGCCGTCGGCCTGCTGCTCGGCGCGACCGTCGCCACCGCGGTCTCCCTGGCCATGGCCCGCCCCCTGACCGCCCTGGTCGACAGGGCCGCCGGGAACGCGCTCCTGCGCCCCCTGGTCCGCTCCGCCGCCGCCGACGCGCCCCGCCCCGGCGGTACGGACGACGACACCTCCTCCACCGGCCCCCGCTCCTACGCCGGCGTCTGACCCGCCCCGCCCCGCACCCCCGGCGCCCCGGCCCCTCCCGGCCGGGGCGCCGCCGCGTCCGCGCCCTCCGCGGCGGGTGAGGCGGGGCGGATGGCCGAAGGCGGTCGCGCCGGTGCGGGGCGGGTCACGGTTCCGCCGCAGGACACAGCTGACACACTGGTGAGGTGGGTACTCAACAGACTTCAGCAGAGCTCTTCGAGCGGGCCACCGCCGTCGTCCCCGGCGGGGTCAACTCCCCGGTGCGCGCCTTCGGCGCCGTCGGCGGCACCCCGCCGTTCTTCGTCAAGGGCGAGGGGCCCTACCTCATCGACGCCGAGGGCCGGCGCTACGTCGACCTCGTCTGCTCGTGGGGGCCGCTCGTCCTCGGCCACGCGCACCCCGACGTCGTGGCCGCGCTGCACGGCGCGGTGGACTCCGGCACCTCCTACGGCGCCCCCACCCCCGGCGAGGTCGAGCTCGCCGAACTGATCGTCGAGCGCACCCCCGTGGAGAAGGTCCGCCTGGTCAACTCCGGGACCGAGGCCACCATGTCCGCGATCCGCCTGGCCCGCGGGTTCACCGGGCGCAGCAAGATCATCAAGTTCGCGGGCAACTACCACGGCCACGTGGACTCCCTGCTGGCCGCCGCCGGGTCGGGCCTGGCCACGTTCGCGCTGCCCGACTCCCCGGGCGTCACCGGGGCCAGCGCCGCCGACACCCTGGTCCTGCCCTACAACGACATCGAGGCCGTCGAGCGGGCCTTCGCCGAGCACGGCGAGGACATCGCCTGCGTCATCGCCGAGGCCTGCCCCGCCAACATGGGCGTCGTCCCGCCGCGGGCCGGGTTCAACGAGCAGCTCAAGGGCATCGCCCACTCCTACGGCGCGCTGCTCGTCCTCGACGAGGTCCTCACCGGCTTCCGGGTCAGCGCCTCCGGCTGGTACGGCCTGGAGGGCGTCGCCCCCGACCTCATGACCTTCGGCAAGGTCATGGGCGGCGGCCTGCCCGCCGCCGCGTTCGGCGGCCGCGCCGAGATCATGGACCGCCTCGCCCCCGGCGGCCCCGTCTACCAGGCGGGTACCCTTTCCGGGAACCCGCTGGCCACCGCCGCCGGACTGGCCACCCTGCGCGGGGCCACCCCGGAGGTCTACGCGCACATCGACCGGGTGTCCGCCCAGGTCGCGTCCGAGGTCTCCAAGGCCCTGAACGAGGCCGGCGTGGCGCACCGGGTCCAGGGCGGCGGCAGCCTGTTCACGGTGTTCTTCACCGACGCCGACGTCGTGGACTTCGACACCGCGCGCACCACCGACACCGCGGCCTTCGCGGCCTTCTTCCACTCCATGCTCGACCAGGGCGTCTACCTGCCGCCCGCGGCCTTCGAGGCGTGGTTCTTCTCGGCCGCCCACGACGAGGCGGCGGTCGGGAAGGTCCTGGAGGCCCTGCCCGCCGCGGCGCGGGCCGCGGCACAGGCACAGGGCTGACCCGCCGGGTCCGCACCGAGACCCCCGGCGCCGCCCCGCACACCGGCCCGCCGGGCCCCACCAGATCCCCGAAGGAAAGACATTCGACCATGACGACGACCACCGTCGTGCACCTGCTCAGGCACGGCGAGGTGTACAACCCGGACAAGGTGCTCTACGGCAGGCTCCCGGACTTCCACCTCAGCGAACGCGGACAGCAGATGGCCGAGATGGCCGCCGAGTGGTTCGAGGGCCACGACATCGCGGCCCTGTACTCCTCGCCGCTGGACCGGACCCAGGAGACCGCGGTCCCGCTCCAGAAGATGCTCGACCTGCCGGTCACCCTGGACGACCGCCTCATCGAGGCGTCCAACAAGCTCCAGGGCATGTCGCTGTCCCGCAGCTCGGTGCGCGACCCGCGGGTGGTCAGCCGGATGTACAACCCGTTCCTGCCGTCCTGGGGGGAGCCGTACAAGGAGATCCTCGCGCGCATGGTCTCGGCCATCAAGGTCGCCCGCCGCGCCGCCTGGGGCCGGGAGGCGGTGTGCGTCAGCCACCAGCTGCCCATCTGGATGTCGCGCCGCGCGGCCGAGGGCAGGCGCCTGTGGCACCGCCCCGACCTGCGCGAATGCAACCTCGCCAGCGTCACCTCGCTGACCTTCGTCGACGAGCGGCTGGCCAGTGTCAGCTACGCGGAGCCCGCGGCGTCCCTGTACGTCGAGGGCCCCTCCGTCCCCGGGGCCTGACCCGGAGCGCGCACCCGGAGCGGTAAGCTGGGCCTTCGGGTGCGGTGGGCGCACGTCCGTCGGCGGCCGTCCCAGGACGGGCCCCGACCCCGCGGTCCGCGCACTGCGCGCGATCCCGGGGCCCCGCGCACCCGAACCCCTTGCCGGATCCGCCACGGCGGTGCGGCATGCTCTGTATCCATCGTCAGCGAGAGGGTGATCCCTGATGGGTTCCGTCATCAAGAAGCGTCGCAAGCGCATGGCGAAGAAGAAGCACCGCAAGCTGCTCAAGCGCACGCGTATCGCGCGTCGCAACAAGAAGTAGTACCGTCGCGGCGATCGTCGTCTCTCCGCGGGCGTGGGCGTGCTCCGTCATGTCCCGGACGCGGAGAAATTCCCTATTTCGGCGATGCCTCGACCAACGTGACGGAATTTTCCGGTCGGGACATCGTTGTGTCTCACGGGTCGCGGCCACCGCTTCACCCCCGCGGTGAACGGTCCGCGCACCGTCACTCATCGTCTCCTTCCAAGGAACGTGTCGCCATGGCTCGTGTCGTACTCGTCACCGGGGTGTCCAGCCCCCTGGCCGCCAGGGTCGCGCAGGCCCTGGGTGCGGAGCCCGGTGTACGCCGGGTGATCGGCGCCGATTCGGCGCCGCCCGCCGCCACGACGGGCTTCGACTACACCCATGTCGACCTGCACGACGAAAGCCTGGGACAGATCGTCACCGACTCCGGTGCCGATCTCGTCCTGCATCTGGGGCTGGACAACGCGCACAGCGCCCACCGCGAGGAGAACGTCCTGGGGACGATGCGCGTGCTGACCGCCGCGCAGCGCTCCACGACGGTCCGCCGCCTGGTGGTCCGCTCCAGCGCCACCCTGGACGCCGACGACGCGGCCGAGGTCGAGCGGCACACCCGCGGCCTGCAGCGCCGCCGCCCCGACCTGGAGGTGGCGGTCCTGCGGTTCGCCAACCTCATCGGGCCGGGCGTGGACACCCCGCTCACCCGCTACCTCGACTCCCGGGTCGTGCCCACGGTGATGGGCAGCGACCCGCGGGTGCGCTTCCTGCACGAGGACGACGGCGTCGAGGCCCTGGTGCGCATGGCGCTCAGTGACGGCACCGGGTTCTTCGACGTGGCGGGCAAGGACAGCGTCCCGCTCTCCCACTGCCTGCGCCGCATCGGCGGGCACCGGTTCCCGGTCCCGGCCTCCGGGCTGCGCGTGCTGCGCGGCGTGGCCCGCCGCGGCCGCATCGACTACGCCACCGCCAGCGCCGCGCGCGCCGTGACCGCGGGCCTGGCCGCCTCCCTGAACACCGGTGAGCTGGAGCGGGTCCTGGAGTGGATCCCGGCGCACAGCTCGGCGGAGGCCTTCGAGTCCTACGCCGACGCCCGCGGCCCCCGCCGGTCCCCCCGCCGCCGCGACGGCGGCCGCCCGCGGAGCGCCCGCCTGCGGCCGGTCCACGTGCTCGCCCTGGCCAAGACCACCCTGGGCCGCTGACCCGGACTCCCCGCCCCGTCCTCCCGCCCCGCCGCCGCATGCCCGTCCGGCATGCCCCCGCACCGATCGGCGTCCTACCTCACCGCACTGCGCCGCCGTGTGCACGCCCTGCCACCCCGCGCGTCGTGTGCCCGCCCCGGAGGCCTGTACCGGTCGGCGCCCCCACCGTGCTCCCGCTCTGCCGCATGTGGCCGCGTGCCCGCCCCGCCGTACCGCGCTGCCGCTCGTCCGGTTCGGCGCACCGTGCCGCCGCGTGCCCGTCCCACCGCATCGCGCCGTCGTCATGTCCGCCCCGGCGGGACCCGGTACCGGTCGGTGCCCCGTGTCCGGGTTCCGGTCGTGCGCGGGGGTGCCGGTCCGGTGGCGGTCACCGAGGTTTCCCCGGTCCGCCGCCCGGAGGTCCCCGAGCCTTCCCCGGATCTTCCACGGGCCCCCGGCCCGCGGCCCGCCGTCCCCGCGCGTCCCATGGGCCCCACGGCCCCCGGTTTCCCCGGCCCCGGCCTTCCGGCCGCACGGGCCGCGCCGGCTCCCCAGGAAGCCCCTCAGGCCCCCGGGAGGGCTCTGCGCTGGCGGGCGGCGCGGATGGCCACGGCGCCCACCGCCGCGCCCACGGCCGCCGCGGGGACGGCCACCTTCAGCGCCCGGCGGTGCGTGCGGAAGTCGTGCACCGGCCACCCGTGGGTGCGCGCGTACCGGCGCAGGTCCCCGTCCGGGTTGACGGCGTTCGGGTCGCCCACGAGCGACAGCAGCGGGAGGTCGTTGGAGGAGTCGCTGTAGGCCGAGCAGTCCGCCAGGTCCCAGCCGTGCTTGACGGCCAGCTCCCGTACCGCCACCGCCTTGGCCGGGCCGTGCAGCAGGTCGCCGTTGAGCCGCCCGGTGTACACCCCGTCCACGCTCTCCGCCTCCGTGCCCAGCGCCCCGGTCAGCCCGAGCCTGCGGCGGATGATCTGGGCCAGCTCCACCGGGGTCGCCGTGACCAGCCACACCGGCTGGCCGGCGCTCAGGTGCCGCTGCACCAGGGCCCGGGTGCCCTCCCAGATGCGGTCGGCCATGGTCTCGTCGTAGATCTCCTCGCACAGGCCCACGAGGTCGTCGACGTCGTGTCCGGCGACGAACGCCAGCGCCGCCTCCCGGGCGGCGTTGATGTGGTCCGGCTGCTCGCTCCCGGTCACCCGGAAGACGGTCTGGCCCCACGCGAAACGCAGGAGGTCGCGGGTGGTGAACAGGTCGCGAGCGGCCAGGCCGCGCGCGAAGTGGTAGATCGACGCCCCCCGCATCAGGGTGTTGTCCACATCGAAGAAGGCGGCCCCCGCCGGAGTCGGGGACACGACGTCGTGTGACACGGTTCTCTCCTGGCTCGGGTGGGGAGTCGGCGGCACCGTCCTCGACGGCCTGCTCCCCCTGTGGATGCGAGCCTACGACCCCCGGTGAGCAGGACGGAGCCTCTGGGACACGGCGGTAATTCGCGTGATGAAGGTCACAGTAGGGAAAGCGGGTTTGCCCGTCATTCTGCGGGATCTTCCCCGAAAAGGTCCTCACGTACCAGTAGGGAGTGCACACCCACCCGCTCACGTGCATCATCATTGTCGGGATGGTGATCGTAGGACTCGCATTCATGAGCGCGCTGGTGGGTTGGAGTGCCACCGCCGCGCTCGCCGCCTACGCCCAGCGGCGCCCCGGAGTGACCGTCATCGCGTGGCTCGTCGCGTCCCTCGGGCTGACCGTGGGACTGAGCGCCGCCGTGGTCGGCGCGCTGTTCGACTTCAACAACGCGACCTTCCGTTTGCTCCACATCGGCATCAGCCTGCTGGGCCCGCTCTACATGGCCTGGGGCGCCCTGGAGTACGGCGTCCGCTCCGCGCAGGGGCGGTTCGCCTCGCGCCTGTTCCTGAGCGCCTTCACCATCGTCCCCCTCGTGGTCCTGAGCATGGACCGCATCAGCGGCCGGTTCGGCGACACCTTCCCGCCCCTGGGCGACCACTACGACCTCATCCCGCGCTCGCTCATCAACATCACCCAGGTCGTCGTCGCAGCCTTCCTCATCTCGGCCCTCGTCGCGGTCGCCCGCCGCCCCGCCGACCGCGCCCACCACCTGCGGATCCTCGGCCTGGTCGCGCTGGCGGCGCTCCTGTCGATCCTGGTGGGCCGGCTGGGCCTGGGCTTCGGGGGACCGCTGCTCATGCTCGGCGCGGTCGCCGCGCTCTGGGGGGCCGCCGCGCTGGCGGCGCGCCCGCGGCGCGACGCCTACGACGAGGACGACGACTACTACGACGACTACGGTGACGACGCCGGGGACCCCGAAGACGAACTCCTGGAGGAGCCCGTGCGCCGCAAGCGCCGCAACGCCGACCCGTACGACGACTACTACGACGGCCCGCCGGTGCGCCAGGCGCCGCCCGCCAAGCTGCGCGGCGTCATCACCATCTACACCCTCGCCGAGGGGCAGGGCGCCGGCTTCGACCGGATCGCCGACGCCGTCGTCGAGGAGGTCGCCGCGCGCGAGCCCGACACCCTGCTGTTCGCCTGCCACACGGTGCCCAGCGCGCCGCTCCAGCGCATCGTCTACGCGATCTACCGCGACGACCTGGCCAAGGAGGAGCACGAGCAGCAGCCGCACGTGGTCGAGTTCGGCCGCCGCGCGGGCGCCCACGTGGTCGCCACGAACGTGATCGAACTCGCTCTCTCCGGCGCGGCCGCCAGCGACGGCCTGGCCGGCCTGCTGATGCCCCGCTGACCTCGGGGATCTCGGAGGAACCCGCCCCGGGTGAGAACCGTTGTACGCTCCGGGGCGTCCTATGGACGGTGAAGTACCCTTCCCTACAGGTTCCCCATGAACGGTGTCCCCCGGGCACCGGTGGCGTGTGACGATGACCGGCCGAGTCCACGGGCCGAGAGCCGCGCCGGAGCGAAAGAAAGTGTGCTGGGATTCCAGATGCGTAAGTTTCTTGTCGTCCTCCTCATCCTCCTGGCGGCCCTCGTCGTGGGCGCCGACATCGGGGGACGCTCCCTGGCGCAGAACATGATCGCCGGCCAGGTGCGGCAGCAGTTCGAGATGGAGCAGGAGCCCACGGTCGAGATCGGGGGCTGGGCCTTCCTGCCGCAGGCCTTCGGCGGCACCTACGAGGAGATCGTCATCTCCGCGCCCTCCGCCACGTTCGGCGAGTACCCGGTGGAGCAGATCGAGGTCCACGCCCTGGACGTCGACGCCCCGCTGTCGGACCTCATGTCGGACCCGCAGGTGACGGCCGGCCGGATCGACGGCTCCGCGGTCCTGCCCTACTCGATCCTCAACCCCTTCCTGCCCGAGGGCATCACGGTCTCCACCGAGGGCGGCGAGCCCTACGCCAGCGGCGAGCTGGCCGTGACCGACCTGGGCATCAGCGTTCCGGTGTCGGCCGCCCTGGAGATCTCCGTCCAGGACGGGGTCGTCTCGGCCACCCCCACCGACATCCAGGTGGACAACGCGCCCACCGACGTCAGCGGCCTGGTCTCCAGCATGATGACCGTGTCGTTCCCGGTGCCGCAGATGCCCTACGGCATGACCGTCACCGACGCCGAGGCCGTCTCCGGCGGCCTGCGGGTCGACGGCACCGCCGAGAACGTCCCCCTGATGGGGGCCGAGGCCGCTTGATGGACCCCGTCGGCGCGACCGTCCTCGCCGCCACCCTGGCCGCGGCCACCGTGCTGGGGCTGCTGTGGCGGCGGGGACAGGGGCGCTTCCGCGGACGGGGGCGGCCGCCCGCCCCCGCCGCGGCGACGGGCGGCGGGGGAACCGGCGCAGGAGGAGAAGGAGAGGAGGGGGCCATGGCGGCCGAGACCGGGGGCGCCACAGCCCTGGATGCCCGGGACATCGGCGCCGGGCTGGGGGAGCGGGCCACGCTCGTCCAGTTCTCCAGCGCCTTCTGCCAGCCCTGCCGCGCCACCCGCCGCGTCCTGGAGGAGGTCTCCGGGATGGTCGAGGGCGTCGCGCACGTCGAGATCGACGCCGAGGCCCACCTGGACCTGGTGCGCCGCCTGAACATCATGCGCACCCCCACGGTCCTGGTCCTGGACGCGCGGGGCACGGTGGTGCGCCGCGCCAGCGGGCAGCCCCGCAAGGCCGATGTGATCGCCGCCATCGGCGCCGCGGTCTCCTGACCCCGCCGACCGGACCCCGTCCTATTCCCGACCGGTTGACCAGGGAATACGCCGGGCCCCGGCGGCGGAGCGGCCCCCCGGACGCGGGGCACACCCGTCCCGACCGGCCCGAATGCACCGTTCTGTGATCCAGGCCACCCGTGACAAACACGTTAAGGGGCCTGTAGCGTCAAGGACGTGACTTCCTTGACGAGCGCGTATCTCACGAAGCGACGGGCGGTGGACTTCTGCCGCGTCGCCGCCGCGCTCTGTCCTTGTCCCTAGGGCGTTCGGGCCGCGGCCCCCTCGCCCCCTCGCGCGACCGACCCCCCTTCCCGTGCACGCAGGGACCACCAGTCATGCAGGTCGATCCTCGCGGACAGCGCTTCGCCGCTGCTCTGACCACCCTCGTCCTGGCCGCCGCCCTCGCCTTCGCCCAGCCCTGGATCCTCGGACTCCAGGCCGCGGTGTTCGCGGTCGGCGTCCTGGCGGGTGTCCGCTACTCGCCCTACGCCCTGTTGTTCTCCGCCGTCGTACGGCCCCGGATCGGGCCGCCCTCCGAGACGGAGGACGCCCGGCCGCCCCGGTTCGCGCAAGGGGTGGGGCTCGCCTTCGCCGCCCTCGGACTCACCGGATACCTGGTGGGCCCCGAGTGGCTCGGCGCGGCCGCGACCGCCCTCGCCCTGACCGCCGCCTTCCTCAACGCCGCCTTCGGCCTCTGCGCCGGATGCGAGGTGTTCCTCCTCGGCCGCCGCCTCGCGGCCGCGGGGAAGCCGGCCTGAACCCCCGTCCCCGGACCCCGCACTCCGGCGGGCACACACACGCGACACCGCACGCAGCAGAAGAATCGATCAGGAGGTTCCCCATGAGCCGCTCCGACGTCCTTGTGGACGCCGACTGGGTGGAGGCTCACCTGGACGACGACAACGTCGTTCTCGTGGAGGTCGACGAGGACACGTCCGCCTACGACAAGGGACACATCCCCGGAGCCGTCAAGATCGACTGGAGGACGGACCTCCAGGACCCGGTCCGCCGCGACTTCGTGGACAAGACCGGGTTCGAGAAGCTGCTGTCCGCCAAGGGCATCGGCAACGACGACCTCGTCGTCCTCTACGGCGGCAACAACAACTGGTTCGCGGCCTACGCCTACTGGTACTTCAAGCTCTACGGCCACCAGAGCGTCCGCCTGCTCGACGGCGGCCGCAAGAAGTGGGAGCTGGACTCCCGCGAGCTCGTCGAGGAGGTCCCCGAGCGGGCCGCCACCGAGTACCGGGCCCAGGACCAGGACCTGTCCATCCGCGCGTTCCGCGACGAGGTCGTCGAGGCCATCGGCACCAAGGACCTCGTGGACGTGCGCTCGCCCGACGAGTTCGTCGGCAAGCTGCTCGCCCCCGCGCACCTGCCGCAGGAGACGTCGCAGCGCCCGGGCCACATCCCGACCGCGCGCAACATCCCGTGGGCCAAGACGGCCAACGAGGACGGCACCTTCAAGACCGCCGAGGAGCTCCGCGAGCTCTACACGGAGGCCGGTGTCGACCTGGAGAAGGACATCATCGCCTACTGCCGGATCGGCGAGCGCTCCTCGCACACGTGGTTCGCCCTGCACGAGATCGTCGGCCTGGAGAACGTCAAGAACTACGACGGCTCGTGGACCGAGTACGGCTCCCTGGTGGGCGTGCCGATCGAGCTGGGAGAGGCGGAGGCCAAGTGAGCGACAGCTGCGGAGCGCCGGTCGGCGGGGTCGCCCTCGCCGACGTCGACGCCGGGAACCAGGCGGTCATCCAGGGCACGGTGACCCGTGACGGGCAGCCGCTGCGCGGGGCGTACGCGCGCCTGCTCAACGCCTCCGACGACTTCGTCGGGGAGGTCGCCACCGGTGACGAGGGGACCTTCCGGTTCTTCGCCGCCGACGGCGACTGGAAGGTCCGCGTCCTGGCCTCCAAGGGCTTCACCGGCGAGTACCCGGTGACGGCCGAGGTCGGAAAGGTCGTGGACCTCCAGGTCCAGGCCTGACCGCCGGACGGGCGCACGACGACACGGGGCGCCGGGGAGAAAGGTTCGTTCTCCCCGGCGCCCCGTCGTGTTCTCCTTGTGGCATACGGCACGTTCCGTCAGTGGACGACCGCGAAACCGCCGAGGCGGGCGTTTCGTCCCACCCCCTGTAGCAGAACAGGGACGCGGCGACGGGGCCGTGCGGAGAAGGGGAGCCGACAGGTGCGTTACACGGGGGTGTGGGGGCTCGCGGGAGCGGTGGTCCTCCTGGTCACGGGGTGTTCGGCGTTCCTCCCGCAGCAGGCGCCGCAGGACCCGGGCGGCGCGTCCGCGATCGAGTGGGAGCCCTGCCACGACGGGGGCGGGCGGGAGGAGGCCCCCGAGGACGGCGACCCCGAGTGGACCGCCGCCCTGGAGTGCGGCACCCTGTCGGTGCCGCTCGACCACGACGACCCCGACGGCGAGACGATCGACATCGCGCTGGCCCGGGTGCCCGCCTCCGGCGGCCCCGACGAGCGGATCGGATCGCTCGTGCTCAACCCGGGCGGGCCCGGCGAGTCCGGGGTGGAGATGCTGGCCTACCCGCAGTTCTCCGACGGCATCCGCTCGGCCTTCGACCTGGTCGCCTTCGACCCGCGCGGGGTGGGCGACAGCGGGGGGTTCGCCTGCGGGAACTGGGACAGGTTCGCCGAGGCCCAGCTGCGGGTGCAGGACCCCACCGCCGTCACCGACGCCGAACTGGAACGCCTGACGTCGTCGGCCCGGTCCTACGCCGACGCCTGCACCGAGACCGTGGGGGCCGGGTTCCTGGCCGAGATCGGGACCGTCAACGTGGTCCGCGACCTCGACCTGATCCGCGAGGCGCTGGGCGACGACGCCCTGAGCTACGTGGGCTACTCCTACGGCACCTACATCGGCGCCCTGTACGCGGAGATGTTCCCCGCGACCACCCGCGCGCTCGTCCTGGACGGAGCCGTGGAGACCGAGCGGCCCAACCTGGAGGTCGCCGAGGACCAGGCGGCCGCCTTCCAGGAGACCTGGGAGCTGTTCGTCGCCGACTGCTCCGCCGCCGGGACCTGCCCGTTCAGCGGACCCGAGGCCGCCGACGCGGAGATGACGCGGATCCTGGACCGGCTCGACGCCGAGCCGGCCACCGCCCGCGACATGCCCGTGGACGGCCCCACCCTGCTGGGAATGGTGGGCCTGGCGCTGTACGACGAGACCTCCTGGCCGGAGCTGGCCCGCACCCTGACCGCGCTGGCCGAGGGCTCCGCCGAGTCCGGCGAGCTGCTGGACGCCCTCTACGACACCACCTACGGGGTCGGCGAGGAAGAGGAGGATGTGGCCGCGGCCGGGGAGGAGCCGGAGGGCGACCCGTACGCGGACACCGAGGCCGCGCTCACCGCCGTCAACTGCGCCGACCGGGTGGACCCGACCGACCCCGAGGCGTACCGGGAGGCGGCCGAGGCGATCGCCGCCGAGACCCCGTTCTTCGGCCCGGACCTGGTGTGGGGCCAGCTGCCCTGCGCCTACTGGACCGACACCGAGACCGCCCCGACCGGGTTCGCCGCCGCCGACGCGCCGCCGCTCGTGGTGGTCGGCACCGTCGGCGACCCGGCCACCCCGTACGGCTGGGCCCGGGAGCTGGCCGGCCAGCTGGAGACCGCGACCCTGGTCACCTACGAGGGCTCGGGCCACACGGTGTACGGCTACGGCCTGCCCTGCGTGGACGACCCGATCGACGCCTACCTGCTGACCGGCCGGGCCCCCGAGCCCGGCCTCAGCTGCCCCGCGTTCTAGGGTCCGGCCCCCGGCCGCTTCCGGGCGTTTCGGCGCTCGCGCCGAACGCCGGGAGCGGCCGCGGGGCGACCTCTCCCAGGACGACCGGCGCGGGTCGGACCGGGACCGGCCGTCCAGGCGCAGACGGCGCGGCGAGAGGCGGCCCCGCGACCGCGACCCGGAATGACCCGCCGAACACGCCCCGGCCGCCCGGTGGCCGGGGGCCGGACGTGCGCCGTCGCCGTCCACAGGCCGCGGGTCGGGCGGTGACAAGGCCGCCCGGCGGTGACACCATCGTCCAGAAGCGCGAGGCCCCGCCCGCGCGATTCCCGAGTGGATCCCGACCCCGGCCGCCCCGCGGGCGGCCGCCCAGGAGGTGTTCGGACGGTGCCCCCCACCCCTCGGCCGGACGGCGCGGCCGCGCGCACCTATCTCGGCTGGCGGTACGCGGTGCCGCTGCCCCCGCCCGGGCCGCCGCCGCGCCGGCCGGCGCCCGAGGGGGCCGCCGACCCCGCCGCGGAGGCGGAGGAGGCCCGGCGCGAGGCCGAGGACCGCACCGACCGCCCCCTGTACCTCGCCCTGGCCGGGCTCGGCGCGTTCGCCCTGCTGTGCCTGGTGCTGTGGCCCATGCGGGTGCTGCCCGCCACCCTCGCCGTCGCCGGAGTGCTGGCCTGCGCCGCCATCACCGTCCCGCTCGGCATCGCCCTGGTGCAGAACCGGCAGGTCGCCGCCCGGCGGCTGGAGCTGGTCCGGGAACGGCAGGCGGCCGAGCGCGCGGCCCGCGAGCGCGAGCTGCACGACCGCCTGGACGGGCACGCCCGCGCGCACGCCGCCTGGCAGGCGGCCTGCCGGGCGTTCGAGGCCCAGCCGCTCTGGCACGGGGTCACCGCCCCGCCCGACACCGACGCCGTCCTCGTGGTCGGCGGGGCCGACGCCGGCTGGTCGGCGCTGCTCACCACCATCGGCGTCTCCAGGCTGCGCGAGGGCGGCGACCTGACCGTGGTCGACCTCACCGGCCGCTCCGTCACCCGCGACCTGGTCCGGCTGGCCCGGCGCTGCGCCGTGGCCCCGCGCCGCTGGGTGCTCCCCGCCGACCTGCCCGGCATGACCCTGGGCACCGACCTGGACGCCGGACAGCGCGCCCGCATCCTCTCCGCCGTCGCCGCCGCCTCCGGGGGCGCCGACGACCCCGACGCCGACGAGACCCTGCTGCTGCGGCTCATGGAGGTGCTCGGCCCCCGCGCCGGGATCGCCGAGCTGATCGGCGGGCTGCGCGCTCTCATCACCCCCGAGGACGACGCCGCCGAGGACGACGCGGCGCTCGCCCTGCTCACCCCCGACCAGCGCGCCCGGGTCCGCGAACGCTGCGCGGACGACCCCTGGGAGCGCGCCTGGGAGCTGGAGCGCCGCCTCTCCCCGTTCGAGGCGGTCGGCACCCGGGCCGAGGAGGGCGGGTACGCCCAGGTCAAGATCATCTCCACCGACCGGGCCTCGGGCGGGGTCGCCGCCCGGGTGTACGGCACCTACGCGGTGGCGGCGCTCAGCGAGCTGCTGGAGGTGCCCGGCGGGCCGGACGCCCCCCGGCGGCCGCGCGGCCCGCGCGGGCGCACCGTGGTGGTGTGCGGGGCCGAGACCATGCCGGAGGGCGAGCTCGACCAGGTGCTGTCCGCGGCCGGGACCGGCGGAGTGGAGGTCGTCCTCATGTTCCGCGACGCCGTGCCCGCCGCCCTGGACCGGTTCTCCTCCCCGGGCCGGCTGCCCGTGGTGATGCGCCAGGAGACCGCGGCGGCGGCCGCCGCCGCGGCCACCGCGGTCGCCGCGGCCGGTGGCGGCGGCCTGACCCTGCACCGGCTCACCGAGGCGGTCGCCGAGGAGGTGGGGGACACCGCCATCACCCCCGAGGAGGACCCGGACGCCGAGGTGGTCGCCGACGACCGCTACTTCGCCTCCCCGCACACCGAGTCCGGCGCGGTCATCCGCAGCGCGGCCGCCGCCGTCGCCCCGCTGGACCTGGTCCGCCATGTGAGATCGGCCACGGTGTGGGGGGAGGCCACCTCCTCCCAGGAGTGGGCCGCCGCCCCACTGGACGCGGAGGGCGACGCCGCCCGCCACACCCGCGCGCTCACCCCCGACGCCGAGGCGCTGCTCGCCCTGCCGGCCACCGCCGCCGTGGTCCTGGGCCCTGACGGTCCTGTCCTCACCGACACCAATCCGGGTATTCTCACCCTGTCCACGGCAACACTGGCCACAATGGACGACTCCCGGACCAGTGGCCACGAAAGCGACGGCGCGCCCGGTACGGGAGCGGGGGAGCACGACCGGCCGGAACCGGTCCGGCCCCGCATCCTCCCCGCCTCCGCCGTCCCCGACACACCCGCCGGGACCGCACCGGCACCCGTGGGGAACGACGGCGCACCGGGCCGTGTGCCGCCCAATCTCGGGCCACCGCCGGAGCGGCTGGACTGGCGGGTCCGATAGCCGGTGGACAATAGGCTTGGCCCGACACATCGCCCGCCGCCGCAACGCATCGGCGCAGGTGATCAAGCGATCGTGGAGAGTACATGAGCGAGCTTCCCTTGCGCGCCCAACTGGCATCGGTACTGGGGAGGAGTGCGGCCGGCCTGTCCCGTGCCACGGGGCGCGGCGACGGCTCCGTGATCGGCGGCAAGATCGCGCTCAAGGTCGAACCCGACCTGCTCGCCAAGCTCGCCAAGGGGCGCAGGCTCGCCCTGGTCAGCGCCACCAACGGCAAGACCACCACCACCCGGCTCATCTCCCACGCGCTGCGCGAGCTCGGCGAGGTCGCCACCAACGAGCACGGCGCCAACATGCCGACCGGGCACATCACCGCGCTGTCCGACAACCGGTCCGCCGTCAACGGCGTCCTGGAGGTGGACGAGAAGTACCTGCCGCAGGTCCTGGTCGCCACCCAGCCCGCGTTCGTGGTCCTGATGAACCTCAGCCGCGACCAGATGGACCGCGCCTCGGAGATCAACCTCCTCGCCAAGCGCTGGCGCACCGCCCTGGGCAAGAGCAACACCCACGTCATCGCCAACGCCGACGACCCGCTCGTCGCCTGGGCCGGGATGGGCGCCCCGCACGCCACCTGGGTCTCCGCCGGGCAGCGCTGGAAGGAGGACTCCTGGTGCTGCCCCGAGTGCGGCGGCCACCTCCGGCGCGACCAGGACCCGCACTGGGCCTGCCCCGAGTGCGGGCTCTCCCGCCCGCAGGCCACCTGGGGCGCGGACAACGACTCCGACGTGCTCATCACCCCGGAGGGCCGGCGCATCAAGCTGCGCCTCAACCTGCCCGGCGACGCCAACCGCTCCAACGCCGCCATCGCCGCCGCCACCGCGGCCGGGTACGGCCTGCACCCCGAGCGCACCGTGGAGCGCCTGCGCGAGATCACCTCGGTCGCGGGCCGCTACACCTCCGTGGTCACCATGGGCGTGGAGGTCCGCCTGCTGCTGGCCAAGAACCCGGCGGGCTGGCTGGAGTCCTTCGCCGTCCTGGACCCGCCCACCACCCCGGTGATCCTCTCCGTCAACGCGCAGATCCCCGACGGCAAGGACACCTCCTGGCTATGGGACGTCGACTACACCGTCCTGCGCGACCGCCGCGTGTTCGTCATGGGCGAGCGCCGCACCGACCTGGCCCTGCGCCTGGAGACCGACGGCGTGCGGTTCGAGGTCGCCGACCGGGTGGACGAGGTGCTGGCCAAGCTGAGGGCCGAGCAGCCCGGCCTGACCAAGGTCGACCTCATCGCCAACTACACGGCGTTCCAGCAGATCCGCACGGCCTACGGCCGCGTCCAGTAGGAGACACCCATGACGAACACCAGCGCACTGCGGATCGTGTGGATCTACCCCGACCTGCTGAGCACCTACGGCGACCGCGGCAACGTCCTCATCCTGCAGCGGCGGGCCGAGCTGCGCGGCATCCCCACCGAGATCGTGCACATCCACTCCAGCGACCGGGTGCCCGAGCAGGGCGACATCTACCTGCTCGGCGGCGGTGAGGACCGCCCGCAGATCCTGGCGGCCGAGCGCCTGCGCGCCGACGGCGGCCTGGCCCGCGCCGCCGCCCGCGGCGCCTGCGTCTTCGCGGTCTGCGCCGGGTACCAGATCATCGGCGAGAGCTACGGCGACGACGAGGCCAACCCGCTGCCGGGCATCGGCATCCTCGACATCCGCAGCGGCCGCGGCCAGACGCGCGCCGTCGGCGAGATCGTCGCGGACGTGGACCCGTCCCTGGGGGTGGGCCGCATCACCGGCTTCGAGAACCACCAGGGCCGCACCGCGATCGGGCCGTCGGCCCGGCCGCTGTCCACCACGGTCCGCGGTATCGGCAACGACGACCGCACCGAGGGCGCCTACCAGGGCCAGGTGCTGGGCACCTACCTGCACGGCCCCGCGCTGCCGCGCAACCCGCAGCTGGCCGACCTGCTGCTGCGCTGGCGCGTCGGCCAGCTGGCGCCGCTGCCCCCGGCCTGGGGCGAGCGCCTGCACGAGGAGCGCCTCGCCGCCGCGCTGTCCTGACGGACGCCCCGCGGCACCGACGGCCCGGCGGGGGACCCGCCGGGCCGTCCCCGTGTCCGGGCGGCGCGCCCGGGCGGGTTCGCGGCCGCGGGCGGCTAGGGTCGCCTCCATGAAGGCGATGGCGTTGCAGCAGTACGGCACGGAGGACTCCCTGCGGGAGGTGGAACTGCCCGAGCCCAAGGTGGCCCCGGCCGAGGTCCTGATCGGTGTGCGGGCGGCGGGGGTCAACCCCGTCGACTGGAAGCTCGCCGCGGGCGGGCTGGACCCGGTCATGGAGGCCGGGTTCCCCATGGTCCCGGGGTGGGACGTGGCCGGGGTGGTCGAGGCGGTCGGCTTCGACGTGCCCGAGTACCGGGTGGGCGACGAGGTCTTCGGCTACATCCGCAAGGACTGGGCGCAGAACGGCGCCTACGCCGAACGGGTCTCGGCGAGCGTGCGCCTGCTCGCCCCCAAGCCGGCGTCGATGTCCTGGGCACAGGCGGCCGGGGCGCCCCTGGCGGGCCTCACCGCCCTCCAGGCGCTGCGCCGGGCGGAGGTCCGCGAGGGCGACACGGTGCTGGTCCACGCGGCCGCGGGCGGTGTGGGCTCACTCGGGGTGCAGATCGCCCGGGCGCTGGGCGCCCGCGTCCTGGGCACCGCGAGCGAGCGCAACCACGACTTCCTGCGCTCGCTGGGGGCGGAGCCGGTGACCTACGGGGAGGGCCTGGTGCGGCGCGTCCGCGCGCTGGCCCCCGCCGGGGTGGACGCGGTGCTGGACTTCGTCGGAGGGGGCGTGGCCGAGCAGAGCCTGCCCCTGACCGGCGGCGCCCGGCGGGTGGTCTCCATCGCCGACGCGGAGGTGCAGCGGTTCGGCGGCCACTACCTGTGGGTGCGGCCCTCCTCCGAGGACCTGGTCGAGCTGGCCGGCATGGCCGACGCCGGTGTCCTGACCGTGCACGTCGAGCACGAGCTGCCCCTGGCGGAGGCCGCCCGCGCGTGGCGGCTGAGCAAGGAGGGGCGGACCCGCGGCAAGATCGTGCTGACCGTCTGAGACCTTGACGGCCGGAAGCGGCCGGAATGAACAAAATGTGTTGAGCGTCACATTGGTATGGATGCCAATGACCGGCGACGGGGATCGGGCGGCGTACTCCGCGTCGCCGCGATCCCCGTCGCGGTGCTCATCGCCGGAGCGGGCTGCACCGCGACCGTGGCCGCCCTCACCGCCTCAACGCTCCCGACCGTGCGGGTGACCGTGGGGGAGGAACCCGCTCCGCGGGATCCCGGACCGCCCGCCGCCGAGGAGGAGCCCGACGGGCCGCCGGACCCGGAGTCCGCCGAACCCGGCCCGCCGGAGCCCGGAACGGAGGGCTCCGGGCCGCAGGGGGCCGAGGACGGACAGGACAGCGCGGGCCCGCACACGGAGGGCGTCCCGCCGTCGGCCTACACCGGGGCGTCCACCGCCTTCGGCCCGTTCCACGTCGTGGTGGACACCTGCTACACGGACACGAGCATCACGGACGGTATGGGCACCCACGCCACCGCACCGTCCGGGATGGAGTACCACATCTACCGGCTCCACGTCACGAACGAGGGAAGCGGTCCGGCGGTCTTCGACACCGCGGGGACCACCGCCCTGACCACGGACGGCAAGGAGTTCGTCAACGACGCCGAGGCGGAGTTCACGGTGGCCTGGGACTACCTGTGGGACGAGATCAACCCCGGTACCACCGTCACCAGCTACGTCGTTCTCACGGCGCCCGTCGGCACGGAGTTCTCCGAGGTGATGCTCGGCGGGGTCGCCCCCATCACCCCGGGCTGAGCCCGTTGCGGGCGGCGGGCTCCCGTAGGGCCAGCAGCCACAGGACCCGGTCGTAGGCGCACAGGTGGTACACCACCAGCACCCCGGTGAGCGCCAGCGCCGCGGTCACGGCCCCGGCGGCCGCCAGCGCGGCGGCGGCGCCGAACAGCACCGCCCACTCCACCAGCAGCCGCACCGGCCGCGGCACCGCGACCGGTGCGCGGCCCGACCTGGACGGGTCGCCGGGGACGGCGAACACCCCCCAGGCGGCGGCCGCCAGCAGCGGCACGGCGAACGGCGCGACCCAGCGCAGGTCCGGCAGCAGGGCCCACATCGCGCAGCCCAGAGCCACCAGGGCGGTCAGCTCCAGCAGCAGCCGCACCACCAGCATCCACGGCCTCAGGGACACCGTCCCTACCTCTCGGGGGGAAGAAGGTACTCAGGGGAAGAGTCGGTCCGGCGCCTAGGGCGTGTTCGGCGGATCATTCCGGGTCGCGGCCGTGAGGCCTCCTCTCGCCGCGCCGCCTGCGCTTGGACAGCCGAACCCGGGCTGACCTGCGCTGGTCGTCTTGCGAGAGATCGCCTCGCGGCCGCTCCCGGCATTCGGCGCAAGCGCCGAAACGCTCGAAAGCATCCACCGAACACGCCCTAGCGGGGGCGGCGGCGCAGGTCGATCTTGGCGTTGGCGCCGGTGTCCGGGTCCACCACGACCTCCTGGCCCGCGGCGATCCCCTCCACCAGCAGGTCGGCGTCGGTCGGCGCGGACCGCTTGACGACCCCCAGGGCGATGGGCCCCAGCTCGTGGTGGCGGGCCGAGGTGCCCACCCGACCGACGGTCCGGCCGTCCAGCTCGATGGGGGAGCCCACCGCCGGCAGCCGCTCGGCGGTGCCGTCCAGGTGCAGCATGACCAGCCGCCGCGGCGGCCTGCCCAGGTTGTGCACGCGGGCCACCGTCTCCTGGCCCGGGTAGCAGCCCTTGTCCAGGGCCACCGGCCGCGCGTCGCCCACCCAGTCCACCTCGTGCGGGATGGTGCGCTCGTCGGTGTCCAGCCCCGGGCGCACCCGGTGGTGCTCGATCCGGTACGCCTCATAGGCCCACATCCCGGCGGGCCGGGTCCCGGCGGCCGTCAGCGCCTCGGCGACCGCCGTCAGCCGGTCGGCGGGCAGGAACAGGTCGGTCCCGTCCGGCGAGACGCGCACCGGGACGCCGTCCAGGTCGACGGACTCCAGCGCCCGCGCCGCCTCCGGGCCCACCAGGGTCAGCACGGCGCGCTCCCCGCCCAGGTCCGCCACCTCGACCCGCAGCATGAACCGCATCGAGTCCAGGAACTTCGCCAGGGCCGCGCCCTCGCCGGGCTCGGTGTGGATCCACGTCGTGGTGCCGTCGTCCACCAGAGACAGGTGGTGGCGCAGGTGCCCCTGCGTGTCCAGGACCAGCGCCTCGGTGCCGGTCCCGGGGGCCAGCCCGCGGGTGAGCTGGCTGGTGAGGTCGTTCAGCCAGGTGAGCCGGTCGGGGCCGGTCACCGTCACCACGCCCCGGTTGCTCCGGTCCACCCACGCGCTCGACCGCTCGATGGCGCGGCCCTCGTGGGCCGGGTCGCCGTAGTGCGCGGCGACCCCGGAGTCGGGGGAGTCGGCGCCCACGGCGCCCGGTGTGCTCAGCAGCGGCGAAGTCATACCCCGAGACTATCCATCCGCCGGGGCGACCGAAAACAAGTCTCTGACCTGCGGTTTCTCCGACAGAAAAAACATTTGCCCCGAGGGTCCCACAGGACGTACCTTCGGTGTCACGCAGGAAAGGAGGTGGTCCAGAAGATGAAGTCTTTTAGGACTGGCGAGGTGGCCGTCCGCTAGGACGAGCTCGCGTTCGCGCGACGTTCGTTCGCAGCGAATCCCAACGGACACCCGGATCCCGGGCCGCCGGAGATGGTCCGACCGGCCCCGCCCACACCGGCGGGAAGTGGCCCGGGGTCCGTTTCTCTTTTTCCGGGCCCCGGCCCCGTGTTCCGCTAGCGCTCCTCCGCGCCCTTGCCGACCTGCTTGAGCTGGGCCGACATGTACGAGCGCAGCGAGTGGCCGCGCGCCGCCAGGTCCCAGGCGTAGCCCAGGGTCTCCCGGTTGTCGCCGAACAGGCCGTAGAGCCGGTGCGAGGCCGTCACGTCCAGGCCGGTGGAGGTGTGCAGCACCGCGTCCGTGGCCATCTCCACCCGGTTCGCGAAGACGTTGCCCGCGTACGACTCGAGGAAGCCCTCGTTGTGCGTGATGAGCACCTCCAGGTGGATCACCGGGGCGCCCTCCTCGCGGTTGGCCGTGTCCTCCTCCGACAGCGCCCGCCAGTAGCCGGACTCCTCGGTGACCAGGTCGCCCAGGGTCCCGTCCGCGTTCATCCGCCAGGCCGAGCTGCGGTACTCCAGGTAGGGCAGGTCCGGCCTGTGCTCGAACACGATCTCCTGGCCGAACTGGAACTCCTCCTCGTCGGCGTATCCGGCGACGCCGACGCCCTCCCAGCGGCCGAGCAGGAAGGACAGTTTCGCCAGATCGGGGTGTACATCATCGTGCATGACACCAGAGCGTAGCGGCCCCCGGCAGTGGGGCCGCCACCGCCATTCCGGGGTAGCCGACTGGACATGCCCAATTGGCCCCGCTTTCTCGGAGAACTGGTAAAGATGGTGGACGACGCGGCGTGTCCACGGGGCGCGTGACGACCCGCCCGCGTCCCTACCTCCGAAGCGCGTCAAAGGGGCGGCCTGTGTTACTGGTGATCGGTTCTGTGCTGCTCGTGGCCGCGCTGGTCCTGCTTCCGCTCGCGGCCCTGGCCCTGCGCCGCTGGCGTCGCCAGCTGGGGCTGGCCAGGCTGGAGCCGGCGGCCCTGGCCGCCCGGAACGGGCAGCGCGTCACGCTCACCGGGATCGCCGCCCCCGGGCCCGCCGGGGCGGTCGCCTCCGGGCTGGCCGGCGTGGAGTGCGTCTGGCACGGCCACGAGGTCCTCCGCCACTACCTGCCCCTCCAGCAGGAGGGCGCGGTGCAGGAGCGCACCTGCGACTCCATCGCCGACTACGGCTCCGAGGACCTGTTCGGCCTGGTCGCCGAGGGGCGGCCGCTGGACGGCGAGCGGATCTTCGTCGACCCCCGCGACGCCCCCCGCCCCCGGGACGCCGAGCTGTGCCTGAAGCGCGTCGTGGGCCGCCCCCAGCCCGGGGTCGCCTCGCCCGCCGACGACCTGCTGCCCCGGGTGCGCGGGCGCATCTCCGGGGTGTTCCGCGGCGAGACCATCGAGTTCGAGTACCGCGAGTGGGTCATCCGGCCCGGCGCGCGCGTGCGCGTCACCGGTGAGCTGCGGGCCCGGGACGGCCGCATCGTCCTGACGGCGCCGAGCGACGGCGCCCTCACCGTCGAACACGGCGTGGTCGAGGGGCCCCGGCACGCCTCCCCGCGCCGCCGCGAGGCGCTGCTGGTCACGGTCGCCTTCGCGGTGACGGCCCTGTCCGGGGTGCTCCTGGTCCTGCTGGGGCTGTGAGCGCCCGATAGGCTGGCGGCCATGCCCCCTTCCCTAGTGATCAAGGTCACGGCCGGTGCCGACGACCCCGAACGCTGCAACCAGGGCTTCACCGTCGCCGCCACCGCCGTGGCCTCCGGCGTGCCCGTCTCCCTCTGGCTCACCGGCGAGGCCTCCTGGTTCGCCGTCCCGGGCCGGGCCGAGGAGTTCTCCCTCCCGCATGCCGCCCCGCTCGCCGACCTGCTGGCGGGCGTCCTGGCGGCCGGGAGCGTGACCGTGTGCACCCAGTGCGCGGCCCGGCGCGGCCTCACCGAGGACGACCTCCTGGAGGGGGCCCGCATCGCCGGGGCCGCCGCCTTCGTGGAGGAGATCACCGCCGACGGCGCCAGGCCCCTGGTCTACTGAGCCCGCCGCGGGGCCCGGACACGACGGTGCCCGCGCCCCCCGTGGGCGCGGGCACGGGAAACGGTGGGTGCTACTTCTTGCCCTGGTTGGCGACCGCCTCGATGGCGGCCTTCGCGGCCTCCGGGTCGAGGTAGGTGCCGCCGGGGACCTTCGGCTTGAACTCGTCGTCCAGGTCGTACACCAGCGGGATGCCCGTCGGGATGTTGAGCCCGGCGATCGTGGCGTCGTCGATCCCGTCCAGGTGCTTGACCAGCGCGCGCAGCGAGTTGCCGTGCGCCGTCACCAGCACGGTCCCGCCGGCGGCCAGGTCCGGCACGATCTGGTCGTACCAGTACGGCAGCGCCCGGTCGAGCACGTCCTTGAGGCACTCGGTGCGCGGCAGCAGCTCCGGCGGCAGGTCCGCGTACCGGGCGTCCCCGGCCTGCGAGTACGGGTCGTCGTCGGCGATCGGCGGCGGCGGGGTGTCGTACGAGCGGCGCCAGATCATGAACTGCTCGTCGCCGTACTCCTCGCGCGTCTGCGCCTTGTCCTTGCCCTGGAGGGCGCCGTAGTGGCGCTCGTTGAGCCGCCAGCTGCGCCGCACCGGGAGCCAGTGCAGGTCGGCGGTCTCCAGCGCGAGGTTCGCCGTGCGGATGGCCCGCTTGAGCAGCGAGGTGTGCAGGACGTCCGGCGTCAGGCCGGCCTCCTTGAGCAGCTCGCCGCCGCGGCGCGCCTCGGCCTCGCCGGCGGCCGACAGGTCCACGTCCACCCAACCGGTGAACAGGCCCTTCGCGTTCCAGACACTCTCACCGTGTCGGAGCAGTACCAGAGTTCCCATGGGGCAAAGCCTAGTGCCTGGCGGTGAACGCGCCCCGGCCCGGGGGAGGCGCTTGCCCCACGGCCCCGGGATCCCGCGGGTGCCGCGGGTGCCGCGCCGCCCCGCTCAGCCCGCTCAGCCCGCGTGGTCCTCGGGGGCGAGGTGGGCGAACGCGCGCAGGTTGCGCATGTCGTGGCCGCGCTCCGCGCGCCAGCGCCACTCCTTGCGGATCGCGGACGCGAACCCCCGCTCCAGCGCGCCGTTGAAGTTCTCGTCGGAGTAGGTGAGCACACAGCCCAGCAGCCGGTCCACCTCGTCGGGGGTGACCCCCTCCAGCGGTAGCCGCCCGCGGATGTACACGTCGCCGACCTCGTCGGCCGCGAACGCCATCCCGTACATGTCGGAGTTCTTGCGCATGAGCCACAGGTAGAACCCGGCGTGGTTCTCGTCCGGCTGACGGCAGAAGAACGAGGTGAGGGTGAGGCTGTGCGGTCCGGCCTCCAGCCACACCAGGGTCTTGAGCCTGGCCTTGCCCGGCAGGGTCACCAGGAACGACCCCTCGCGGGGGCGCTCCACCTCCAGGCCGGCCTCCGCCACCGCGAGGGCGATCGCCTCGATCGCCGCCGTGCGCGCCGTTCGTTCTCCCACGTCGTCCCGTTCCTCCCGTTACCGCGCCGCGCGTCAGCGCGCGGCGGCCAGCGACAGCCCCGCGGGCGCCGTGTACGGGGTGATGCTCGCGCGGTACACGTCGAGCAGGTCGTCCACCGTCCGGTCCCAGCCCAGGGTGGCGGCGTGCGCCGGGGCCGCCTCCGCCAGCCTGTCACGCCGGGCGGGCTCGGTGATCAACCGGTGCAGCACCGCCGCGTAGTCGGCCGGGTCGTGCCCGTCCACCAGGATCCCCGACCGGTCGCCGACGGCCGTGGTCAGTCCGCCCACCCGGGCGGCCACCACGGGGGTGCCGCAGGCCTGCGACTCCACCGCCACCAGCCCGAACGACTCCGAGTGCGAGGGCACGACCGTCGCCGTGGCGGCCCGGTAGTAGTCGGCCAGGCGCTCGCGCGACTGCGGCGGCTCCATGCGGATCACGTCGGCGACGCCCAGGGACCGCGCCAGGTCGGCCAGCATCCGGGGTTCGCGCATGCCGCCGCCGGACAGCCCGCCGACCACGCCCACGACCAGGCGCGAGCGCAGCGACGGGTCGCGTTCGATCAGGTGGGCGGCGGCGCGGACGAGCACGTCCGGTGCCTTGAGGCGCTGCACCCGGCCCACGAACAGCAGCAGCTCGGTGTCCGGGGCCAGCCCGATCCGCTCCAGGGCGGCGCGGCGCGGTCCCGGGGTGAACACGTCCAGGTCCACGCCCGGGGGGATCACGCTGATCTGGGGGTCCCGGGCCCCGTAGTGGTCCTTGAGCTGGCGGGCCTCGTCGTAGGTGTTGGCGATGAGCCGGTCGGCCTGGTGCACCAGCTGGTCCTCGCCGTGCACCCGCGCCTCCGGCTCGGGCAGGTCGCCCTCGGCCAGGGCGGCGTTCTTGACGCGCGCCATGGTGTGCATGGACTGCACCAGCGGCACGTTCCAGCGGCGGGCCGCGGCCACGCCGGCCTTCCCGGACAGCCAGTAGTGGCCGTGCACGAGGTCGTAGCGGCCGGGCTCGTCGTCGGCCTCCGTGCGCAGCATCCCGAAGATGAACGGGCACAGGTACTCGGCGAGGGTGTTCTTGTCGAGGTGGCCGTAGGGTCCGGCGGCCAGGTGGCGCACGGACACCCCGGGGGCCAGCTCGACCACCGGGGGCAGCTCGGGGGAGGTCGCTCGGGTGAACACGTCGACGGCGACGCCGCGCTCGGCCAGCCGCCGCGCCACCTCGACCACGTAGACGTTGAGGCCGCCGGCGTCGCCGGTACCCGGCTGGTCCAGCGGAGAGGTGTGCAGGCTGACCGTCGCCACCCGGGACGGAAGCGCCGCAGATCCTCCCACGGGAACGATTCCTGACACCGCCGGTCCTCTCAGGTCGTGTTCACACCTTTGTCATCAACAGCGACGAAGGTACACAGTGTTCCTGAGCGGACGGTCCGAGGGGGCGGGTGTTGACGGCCCGGCTCCTAGGGTGTAGTGGTCCAGCCCGACACGAGGAAGTCGACGGTTCCGGGCAGTGCGGACCCCCACGGGTCGGCGGAGCGGTGCCCGGAGTGATCCGCGTCCGGGGTGTGGGTGGCGACCGTCATACCCCGCTCGGCCAGGGCGTCGGCCAGGGGGCCGGTGCCCCCGCCGACCAGCAGGAGGCGGGTGGCCACGGGCTCGGCGACCTCGCCGCCGGCGGGGTTCCACAGCACCGCCTGGGAGACCTGGCGGGAGGCGGCCGCGGCCGGCGCCGCGTCGTCGGCGCCGCCGACCGCGCGCAGGGTGCGCGGGCGCTCGTGCGCGCCCTCGACCGCGCGTACCGCGGCACGGGTGAGGACGGTGGGCGCCCCGTCGGTGCGCTCGGGCACGGCGACCACGAACTCCACCCCGGTGCGGCACATCTCGCGGTCCAGCGCGGCCCGGGCGTCGCCGTCCACCGCGCCGCGGTGGTCGGTGCCCGCCCCGTGCAGCAGGTAGAGCACGGGCAGGTCGGCGCTGTCGGGGCCGACCGGTCTGCGTATCCACAGCTCCCGTTCGCCCGCGGGCGCGGTCTCGTCGGGGATCGTGACGACCTCCGCCGGTGCGGACTGGACGCAGGCGGAGACCTGGCCGGGCCGGGGGAGCGGGGCGGGCAGGCCGCTCTCCCGCGGCGGCAGCAGGGCGCTGCCCGCCAGGGCGGGGTCGGGGCCCAGATGGGCGCCGACCCGTTCCACGAGTCCTTCGGGCGGCAGGGCGGCGAGCGCGGCGGCGGCCGCGGCGACCAGGCCGGAGGAGACGAGTACGAAGGCGCGCTGGGAGAACGTGGAGAACACCGGTGGCCTCGGAGGGGCTCGGGGGTCAGGGGCATCCCGCTGAAGAACCAGGGGTGTCACCCATGGTAATCACCCGTGTGTAATTCGTGTGGGAAATGCGGACGCCCGCCCACGGAGGCACCCTCCGCGGCGCCCTCGGCCACGGTGGTGTCACACCGTCAGCGCGTGCCGCAGCCGCAGGTCCTCCGGGTAGGGGCGCAGGTAGGTCTGCACGCGCAGCCACTCCGGCCCGTCCGCCTCGCCGTGGTGGCGCAGCAGCGCCACCGGCAGGCTGAGCGGGGCCCGTTCCTCCCGGTAGTCCTCGATCGCAGCGAGCAGGTCGTGCCTGCGCGCGTCGTCCAGGCCGTCGCTGATCATCCCGAACGCGTGCTGGAGCGCGTTGGCGTGCCTGCCGCGGCTCACCCGCACCGAGAGCGCCCGGTTGAACGCCTCCGTGTAGTCGCGCCGCGTCGCCTCCGGGTCGGCGCTCCCGGCCCCGGCCACGATCCGCCCCGTCTCCCGGTACCCCTCGGGGGAGTGGGCCATCAGCTGGAGCTTGTGCCGCGTCTGGAAGGCCACCAGGTCGCGGGGCCGCCAGCCGGACTCCCACAGCGTGCGCAGCCGTGCGTGCGCGAAGACCCTCTCCACGAACGCCTCGCGCAGCGCCGGGTCCGAGAGCCTCCCCTGCTCCTCCACCGGCAGGTCGGGCAGCAGCTCGGTGAGCCGGGCCGCGAAGGCCCCCCGCCCCTTGCCGTCCACCCGCTGCTTCTCCTCGTTGAACACCGGAAGGCCCAGCAGTCCGCAGCTGGGCGACTTGTTCTTGAGGACGTACCCGTCCAGGCCGCGCAGCTCCTCCAGCCGCGCGTCGGCGATGCCCGCCAGCTCGTCGGTGCGGTCCGAGCCGTCTCCGCTGGAGATCACCCGGTCCCCGCCGTCGCGGCGCTGGAGGTGCAGGGTGGGCCGCGGGGTGCCCAGGCCGATCTCGGCCTCCGGGCACACCTCGGTCCACTCCACGTAACGGTCGAGTTCATCGGTGAGGAAGCGGTACCGCGAGTGGCCGCCGTTGTACCGAACGGGAACGCCCAGCAGGCAGCTCGACGCCCCGATCCGGGGCCTGACCCCGGCCTTCTCCGCTTCGGGAGTGACAGTGTCCATGTACTTCCCCTGCCCGTTTCCGCGGCGGACCGTCACCGGTCGCCGACCTGTGCACTCACTGTCTCATTCGTTCGCGGAGAGTGAGAGGATGGTGTGTCATGGAACACGCCGTCGTCCTGTTCACGCAGGACCTGCGCCTGCACGACCACCCCGCCCTGACCGCCGCCCTGCGCGACGGCCGGCGCGTGCTCCCGGTGTTCGTGCTCGACCCCGTGCTCCTGGGCCGCTCGGCCCGCAACCGGGTCCGTGCCCTGCCCGGCATCCTCCGCGGGCTGCGCGGGGACCTGCGCGCCCGCGGCGGCGACCTGGTCGTGCGGCGCGGCGACACCGCCGCGGAGGTCGCGGCCCTGGCGGCGGAGGCGGGGGCCCGGACCGTCCACCTCACCGAGGGTGTCTCCCGGGCCGCCGCCCAACGCGAGGAGCGGCTGCGCGCCGCCGGGCTGCACGTGGTCTCCCACCCGGGCCTGACCGTGGTGCCGCCCGGGGACGTCACCCCGGCCGGAGGCGACCACTACAAGGTGTTCACGCCCTACCTGCGCGCCTGGGAGGCCCACCCGTGGCGGGCGGTCCTCCCGGCCCCGGGGGCCGTGCCGGTTCCCGGCGGGGTGGACCCCGGGGAGATCCCCGCCCGCCTGGACGAGGGGCGCGGAGAGGCCGCCGAACGGCCGATCACCCTGGGGGAGGAGGCCGCCCGGCGGCGGCTGCGCGCCTGGCTCGACGGCGGCCTGGCGCACTACGCGCAACGGCACGACGACCTGCCCGCCGGGGCGACCTCGCACCTGTCCGCCGACCTGCGCATGGGCTGCCTCTCGGCGCTGGAGGCGGCGACGCTCGCCCGGGACGAGCCGGGCGGCGCCGAGTTCGTCCGCCAGCTCGCCTGGCGCGACTTCCACCACCAGGTCACCGCGGCCTTCCCCGACATCGCCGTGCGCGACTACCGGCCCCGCGGCACCCGGTGGCGCGACGACCCCGCGGCGCTCGAGGCGTGGAAGGAGGGCCGCACCGGGGTGCCCATCGTGGACGCGGGGATGCGCCAGCTGCTGAGCGAGGGGTTCATGCACAACCGCACCCGCATGATCACCGCAGCGTTCCTCACCCGCACCCTGGGGATCCACTGGCGGGCCGGGGCCGGGCACTTCGCCGACCACCTGCTGGACGGGGACGTCGCGAACAACCACGGCAACTGGCAGTGGGTGGCCGGCACCGGCAACGACACCCGGCCGAACAGGGCGTTCAACCCCCTGCGCCAGGCGCGGCGGTTCGACCCGGAGGGCGTGTACGTGCGCCGGTACGTGCCCGAGCTGGCCGGCCTGCCCGGCCGCGCCGCGCACACCCCGTGGGACTCGCCGCGCCCGGGCGCCGACTACCCGCCGCCCATCGCCTCCCCGGGGTCCTGAGCCCCGGGGGTCACTGGACGCAGAACTCGTTTCCCTCGACGTCCAGCATCACCACGTGGTGCGTCCCCGGCTCCCGGACCGTGCGCACCACCGTCGCGCCCAGCCCCACCAGGCGCTCGACCTCGGCATCGAGCCGCTCGGGGCCCGCGTTGACGTCGATGTGCCAGCGGTTCTTGACGGTCTTGGGCTCGGGCACCTGCTGGAACAGCAGGCGGCGGCCGCTGGGCCGGTCGCGCACGGCGGCCGCGGTGACCCACGCCCGCCGGCCGCCGACCAGGGTGGTGTGCTCGTCCGGTTCGATGACCCCGTCGGCGGCCAGCCGCTCGATGAGGTCCTGGTGGTCCTCCACCTCGTAGCCCAGCGCCGCCGACCAGAAGGCGGCCATCCGGTGCGGTTCGGCGCAGTCAACGGTGAGCTGCCAGTCGTGTGCCATGTTCGCCCTCCTCCGGTGCGGGTCCCCGCCACCTTCCTACCGCGCGGCGGCGACGATCGGGCCGCCGCGCGCCGGGCCGCGCTCAGGAGGGGTCGAAGGCGTCCCGGAAGGCCGCGAGCGCCGCGTCGTCGAACAGTACGACCCGGATCAGCGGCACCCGCACCGGAGCGGTGTGCAGCGCCTCGGCGGTGATCCGGGCGGCGTCCTCCATCGGCCACCGGTACACCCCGGTGGAGATCGCCGGGAAGGCCACCGATTCGGCGCCCAGCCCGGCGGCCACCCGCAGGGATTCGGTGTAGCACGAGGCCAGCAGGGCGGAGCGGTCCTCGGTGGCGCTGTACACCGGGCCGACGGTGTGGATCACCCAGCGGGCGGGCAGCAGCCCGGCGGTGGTCGCCACCGCCCGCCCGACGGGCAGGCCGCCGCCGTACCGGGAGGCCCGCAGCGCCCGGCACTCCTCCAGGATCGCCTTGCCGCCCTTGCGGTGGACGGCCCCGTCCACCCCGCCGCCGCCCAGCAGGGAACTGTTGGCGGCGTTGACGATCGCGTCCACCCGCTGCTCGGTGATGTCGCCCTTGACGACGGTGATCCGGCTGCGCTCCTGGGTGCCCATGGCCCTCGTTCCCCCGGTTCCGGGACGGTCCTGTGCGGGACGGCAGTATCGCACCCCGCGGCGGCCGCGGGGCGGCCCGGAGGCGAATCGCCTCACAGATCCCTCAGGTCACGTCGGCGCCGAAGGGCGGAATAGGGACGTCGTCCTCCTCGTTCCGGGGACGGAGAACCCTTGCCCTGCGGGACATCACGATTTAACGTGGGGGTACGACAGTGCGTAGTACGACCGCAAGTAGACTCGAGGGCATGAATCGGCTCGGCGAACTTGAACGTGCAGTGATGGATGTACTGTGGGCACGAGATGAACCAATGACGGTTCGTGAGGTCGGTCGAGAGCTCGCCGAACGGGATCTCGCTCACACGACCGTCATGACCGTGCTCGACCGACTGGCCAAGAAGAAGGTCGTCTCCCGGGCACGCGAAGGTCGCGCGTGGCGGTACCGCCCGGCAGCCAGCCGGGAGGCCTACGTGTCCGAGCTGATGTTCGACGCTCTCGGGCAGACCGGTGATCGTGACGCGGCCCTGGCCGCCTTCGTCCAGTCGATGGACGGCAAGGAGGCGGACGCGCTCCGGCGCGCACTCGCGGAAATCGATCAGCCAAGGAACTAGTCCGTATGGTCAGTGCCGCCCTCCTCTCACTCGTCGCGGTCGGCTGCCTCGTCGCCATGGCGCTCCTGCACCGGGCGAAGTGGCCCTCGCGCGGGCCCTACACGGCCGTGATCACCTGGCAGGCACTCGGCCTCGCCTGGGGCGTGTCCACCATCGGGGCGCTCCTGGCCTTCGGACTCTCCTCGTACCGGCTCGGCGCCGCGGGCGGCCTGCTCGCCCTGGCCACCGACATCGTCACCGGGCGCCTGGTCCTCGCCGAACTCGCCCAGGGCGTCCAGGGCGTGCTGCACCTGCTGGCCGTCGTGCTCGCCGCCGTCCTCACCCTGGTGCTCTTCTACGGCCTGGTCTCCTCCTTCGTACACGTGGTGCGGGTTCGCCGACGCCACCACGACCTGCTCGAACTCGTGGCCCGCGACCACCCGGACGTCCCCGGCGCACGGGTCATCGAGCACCCGGCCGCCGCCGCGTACTGTCTTCCGGGCGTGCTCCGCTCCCAGGTCGTGATCAGCGAGGGCGCCCTCGCCGTACTCGACAACCGCGAGCTGGCGGCCGTCCTGGCCCACGAGCACGCCCACCTCCGCGAGCGCCACGACCTGGTGCTGCTGCCGTTCTCCTCCCTCAAGCGCGCCTTCCCGCGGGTGCGGCTGGTGCGCACCTACTACGAGACCGTCGCCCTGCTCATCGAGATGTGCGCCGACGACCAGGCCCGCCGCACCAGCTCGTCCCGCGAGCTGGCCATGGCGCTGCTGCGCTTCGGCGCCGCCGGGCCCGCCCCGGTGCCCGCCGGGGCCATGGCCGCGGTCAAGGAGGCCGAGCCCGGGGTGGTGCGCCGGGTCAACCGCCTGCTGCGGCCCGACGACGAGCTCTCCTACCACGCGGGCGCCGTCATCATGGGCGCCTCGGCCTTCCTGCTGGCCTCGGTCACCTGCCTGTGGCACATCACCATCTGAGCGGCCCTGCGGACGGCGCCTCCCCGGCGCCGGTGTGACCTTCCCCGGGCGGGGCCGCCTCCGGGCACGATTCGCGCCTCCGGGCCGTTTACCGTGGAGGACGGGCGGACCCGCCGTTCCTCACGAGCGTCGTCGGGAGTGTGTTGTGGCAATGATCTGGTACGTCATCTACCTGGTCACCTTCGTGGCCAGCCTGTACGCCCTGATCGAGGCACTCCGGACACCGGCCGCGGCTTTCGAGATCATGGACAAGCAGACCAAGAAGCTCTGGGTCACCCTCACCGGCGTCGCCACCGGCCTCTCCGCGCTGGCGGTGTTCTTCAACGTCTCGCTCTTCATCCTGCTGTGCCTGGTCGCCACCCTCATCTTCCTGCTCGACGTGCGCCCCGCCGTCAAGGGCGTGGGCGGCGGCCGCAACGAGGGCCCCTACGGCCCCTGGTAGGCCTTCTCCAGCTCCGTGAGCATCCGGCGCAGCGCCTGGGAGTAGGCCGGGTCGTCCGTGTAGCAGGAGTGGCCCAGGATCTCCGGGCGCCGGGCCTCTCCCGGCAGCGCGTCGTAGGAGCGGGGGTCGGGCAGCGGCCGCTCCGGCTCCACCACCGCGGTCTCCGTCCCCGAGCGCATCCGCACCGGTCCCGCGATGGCGTCGGTGGTCCGCCACAGGTTGCGCCACCCCGCCACCCGGCCGTTCAGGTCCGCGAACGGCTCCGGCCCGAAGAACGCGGGGAAGTACCGCGCGTACAGCCGGTCCAGCGGCGAGCCGTGCGTGATCAGCGCGACCCGGCCCAGGCAGTCGTCCGGCAGCTGCCACACCGTGGCCGCCGCCAGCACCGACCCCTGCGAGTGGCCCGACAGCACCACCGCGGTGCCCTCGCGGGCCATCCGCGCCACCCGCGCCACCAGCTGCGGCACCGCCCGCTCGGCGTAGGACGGCGGGGCCAGCGGGTGCGCCACCCGCGGCCAGAACGTGCCCACGTCCCACACGGCGCCCACCGCCTGCCGGGTCGGCCTGTCCCGGTAGGCGCTGCGGCCGATCCACACCAGGGCGACCAGCGCCGCCCCGCCCAGCAGCGACCCGGCGCCGATGAGCACCGACACCGCCCCCTGGGCGACCACCCGCACCCGCCCGGCCACGGCCGCCGCGGCGGGCTCGGGGCCGCCGGGGGTCAGGTGCCCGGACAGGATCGAGTACAGCACCAGGGCGCCCAGCGCCACAGCCGGGAGCAGCAGCGCCACCAGCACCCCGGGCACCGCCTCGGTCATCCGCCCCAGGGCCCGCGCCCGGGCGATGTCCCAGGTCCGCCGGTCGCGCACGCTGCGCTCGTAGTCCTCGGTGACCGAGGCCACGTGCGCGCGGGTGTCCCGCCGCAGCCGCACCGCGAGCACCGCCGCCGCGGCCACCGCCAGCACCGCCTCCAGCGCGATCGCCAGCTGAAGCCAGGAGTACACGGTGGGCGTCTCCATCGGCAGGCAGTCCGCCCCGGGGGTGGACAGCGCCCGGCAGCCGCTCAGCCACTGCGCGCCCTGGTACACCACCGCGGCCGAGAACGCCCCGCCGGTCAGCGCGCCCAGCGCCGCCGTGGCCGGCCCGGCCATCCCGCGCATCGCCGCCCCCCGGTGCGCCCGGGCGGAGGCGTACAGCACCACCGCGGCCGCCAGGGTCAGCAGCACCAGCGCCACCTGGACGGTGAACAGGGCGTTGAGCACCGCCGCATGCCCGGGCAGCCGCCCCTGGGCGGACCACCCCGGGCGCGGCCACAGCACGTACACCGCGGTCGCGGCGAGCAGCACCAGGGTGGCGTCGCGCAGCAGCCTGCACAGGCGGTCGGCCCGTGCGTTCCACCGCGGGTCCACCCCGGGGACGAGCACACTGGCCGCGCTCACCAGCGCGACCGCCCCCAGCGCCCCGACCAGCACCGCGCCCCAGGCGCGGGCCTGGCCGCCGGCCGCGTCGTACAGCAGAGCGGGCACCGACACCAGCAGCGCCAGCACGCCCAGCGACACCGCGATGTGCGCCGACCGCAGCCGCGCCATGATCTCGCTGTTGCGCCACAGGTCGGGGTGGCTCAGCGGGGCCCCGGGATCGTACACGGGCGGCGCCGGGGCGGAGACCACCTCGTAGTCGGCCGCGGTGCGCCGCGACAGCCGCCACAGCACCGCCACCACCGCCAGCGGGACCAGCGAGCCCACCGCCAGGGCCGGACCGGTCGCCGACAGCACCGAGTCGGGCGACGCCCAGAAGGACAGCCACGGCCGCGCCCGCGCGCACTCCTCGCCCAGCCCGGCGGCGCACTGCCACCCGAGCAGGTCCACGCCGATCCCGGCGGCGGCCACCGTGATGAGCACGGTCAGGGACAGCGCCAGCAGCCGCATCCCGGCCCCGTACACGTTGTCGGCGACCCGCGCCACCCCGCGCAGGTTGCGGGTCGCCCGCCCCGGGCGCATCCAGTACGCCACGTTGACCAGCATGAACGGCAACAGCAGCAGCCAGAAGGCGCGGGAGGAGCTGCCCGAGGTGAGGTTGCCCCAGGCGAAGATCTCCCGCCGCACCCCGGGCACGGTCTCGGTGTCCGCGCCCCGGCGCCAGCGGAAGAACCCGGCGAGCCGGTCGCCGCCCACCCGCATGGCGGGCTCGACGTCCAGCAGTTCCTCGGCCTGGCCGCCGCTGACCCCGTGCACGCGCAGCTCCACCCGCCCGCGGACGGGCCCGGAGGCGGGTCCGCCGCCGGGGTCCGCGCCGGGATCGGTCGCGGGCGGCGGCTCCGCAGCGGCGGGGGAGCCGGGAGGCGGGGGGACGGGAGGGGCGGCGGGGAGGGGGTCGAGGGATCGGAGGGGCTCGACGTGATCCGTCATGCCAGCATCCTGCCACGCTCCGTGGCCGCGTGACAGCGCCTCCGCCCGTCCTGTGGACGACCAGGTCCGCCGCCGCCCTCCGGCGGTGCGCGGCCGCCCCGGCCGGCGTCAGTCGACCAGGGAGAGGTCGTCCACGGCCCAGGTGTTGCAGGCGCCCGGGGTCTGCTCCTCCCAGCCGGTGAGCATCCAGTGCACGCTGTTCTCCGCCGAGCCGTGCGTGCGCTCGCTCTCCGGGCCGCCCTCCCGGTCGGCGGTGGCCTCCGCGTCCGTGAGCAGGGTGTCCAGGTCGTCGTCGGTCAGCGGGTAGCCCACCCGTACCGAGCCCAGGAACGCCCCGGCCAGGCAGTTCGCCTGCAGCTCGCCGCGCCGCGTCCAGCCGTTGCGCGCCGCGTGGCCCCGTTCCAGGTCCCGCTGCTCGTGGTAGTACTCCAGCAGCCCCGACTCGCCCTGGACGTGGTGCCCGTACTCGTGGGCCAGCAGCGAGGCGTACACGACGCCGTTGCGCGCCCCGTTCCACTTGTCCACCACGTCGGCGACCCCGATGTAGATGCTCGCGCTCGCCCGGCAGTAGAACGCCCCCGCCTGCGACGGGTAGCTGCGGCAGGGGCTCACCCCCGGCTCGTCCCAGAACACCCGGCGCGGCGGCGTGAACGGGATGCCCGCCCGCGCGAACTGGGTCTCCCAGGCGTCGTCCAGGCAGTCCGCGACGGAGTGCAGGAACGCCTCCATCGACTCGGGCTCGTCCACGTCCAGCTCCGGGGCCGGACACGGGCGCGGGCTCAGCCGCCCCGTGCCGTACAGCGGGTTGGCCACCAGCGCCGCGTGCCCCGCGGGCCGGTCCGGCACCTCCGCCGCGCCCGGCAGCGGCCCCGAGCGGCCGCCCCCCGAGGGCTGCCACCCGCTCCCGCCGTCGGAGACGGACGGGGCACCGGACGCGTCCGCCGCGCCCCCGCCGCCGGTCTCCTCGACGGTCGTCCACGACAGCAGGGTGAGCGCCAGCAGGGCCACCAGCAGACCGGTGACCATCGTGAACACACGGCGGTCGGTGCGCCGCGCCCGCTCCGCCGCGGCCGCCTCACCCGAATCCGGCACCGCCGACCGTCCCGTCCTCACCGCGCCGACCGGACCGGTCCGCGCTCCGCCACCGTCACCGCACCAGCTCCTCGGGGGCGTCCCACGTGTTGCACGCCCCCGGGTCCACCCGGTCCATACCGTGCGCGGTCCACAGCCGGCCGTTCTCCCCGCTGCCGTGCGTGTGCCCCAGGCCCCGGTCCGAGCGCCGGACGACGTCGTCGAGGATATTCTCCCGGCCCCGCGGACCGAATCCCAGGTGGTCCTCGGCCGCCCCGAAGAACACCCCGCCCAGGCAGTTGGCCTGGAGCTCGTTGCGGCGGGTCAGCTCGTCGGCCTCGGCCCGCGGCACCCCCGCCCGGGCCGAGTGGAACTCCGCAAGGATCCGCGACTGCCCCTGCACGTGGTGCCCGTACTCGTGGCTGATGACGAACGTGTACGCCTCCGGGCGGTCGCTGCCCGCCGACGCCTCCACGATGTCCTCCACCCCCAGGTAGAGGCCCCGGTTGGCCTGGCAGTAGAACGCCGCCGTGTTCCCCGACGGGAACGCCCCGCAGGGGCTGTGCCCCTCGGTGTACCAGTACACCCGGTTGGGCGCGGTGAACTCCATCCCGGCGTCCGCGAAGTAGGAGCCCCAGGCCCGGTCCAGGCAGTCCGCCAGGGTGTGCACGAAGCCCTCCACCGACTCCGGGTCCTCCTCGTCCAGCGCGGGGGTCTCGCAGGTGACCTCGCCCAGCTCCCCGGCCAGGTAGAGCGGGTTGTCGGTGAGCGTCGACGCCCCCGTGGACGGGCCCGCGTCGTCGGCCTCGGCCGTCACGTCCCCCAGGGCCGCCGGGTGCGACCAGGCGGTGTCCGCGCCCGGCAGCATCGCGGAGATGGCCAGGAACCCGGTCAGGGCGACCGCCGCCAGCCCGGTGCCCAGGGTGAGCGACACCCCGATCCCCATCCGCTGGAAGAACCCGGGCCGCTCCGACCAGTCCCCGACCGGGGGTCCGCCCCTCACCGGCCGGACCCTCCCGCTCTCCTCCCCCGCCGGTGCGCGGGGTCCGTGCGCGGACCGCCCGGGGACGTCGCGGGCCGGGGGGACCGGATAGGCTCTCGCATCATGTGGTGGGTCGGCTCCTGGCGCCAGGCCGTCGCGGCTGCGGCGGCCCTGTTCGTGTTCTCCTCGTTGCCGGCGGCGCCCGCCGCGGGGGCGGTGGACGCGGCCCGCGCCGCGACGGTGGCGACACCGGCCACCACAGTACCGGCCGCCGGTGCGAGCGTCACCGGGCCCCGGAGCGCCGACGACCCCCTGATCACCAACACCGTGGAGCTCGAACTGGACGCGCTGGGCGTCCTGCACGCCGAGGAGACCATCGCCTTCGAGGGCGGGGCCCCCGACGTGTTCGTGCGCGGCCTCACCGAGACGATGCTCTACGACACCGAGCACGACCGCCGCTTCGAGGTCAACGGGGTGAAGGTCGCCGGCCCCGACGGGCGGGCGCTCGACGCCGTGGTGGAGCACCGCGACGGCGCGCTCGTGGTGGAGATCCCCACCCGCGGCCTGGACGAGGTCGTCCTCACCTACCGGGTCGGCGGGACCGTCAGCAGGGTGTCCCAGGGCGTGCAGATGGAATGGCGCGCCATCGGCGCCTACAGCCACACCGTCGACGCCACCGACGTCACCGTCACCGCCCCGCTGCCGCCCGAGGCGCTGTCCTGCCTGGCCGGAGAGCCGCGCAGCGCCATGTACTGCACCGCCTCCGACATGGGGCCCGAGTCCGCGGTCGCGCACTTCCTCCAGGCCGACATGGAGCCCGCCGACCGCCTGGACATCGTCGTCAACTACCCGCCCGGCACCGCCGAGGGCGAGCCCATCCTCACCCGCCGCTGGTCGCTGGCCTCGGCCTTCAAGGTCACACCCGCCACCGCGAGCGTGTTCGGGGTGCTGCTGGTCGTCCTGGTCGGCGGCCTGGCCGTGCTCGTCCGGGTCCGCGGCCGCGACGAGCGCGCCCTGCGCAGGGAGGCCGCGGCGGGCGACCACGCCCCCCTCACGGAGGAGGACGGCCGGGTGCGGTTCGCCCCGCCCGACGACGTCCACCCCGGCCAGATCGGCACGCTGATCGACGAGCGGGTGGACATCGCCGACCTCACCGCCACCGTCCTGGACCTGGCCGTGCGCGGCTACATCCGCCTGGAGGAGCAGCCGCACGAGCACTTCACCTCCGTGGACTGGCGGCTCGTCCGCCTGGACGGCCCGCCCGGCGAGACCCTGCTGGCCTCGGAGTGGCTGCTGCTGGACGCCCTGTTCGGCGACCGCCCCACGGTGAAGCTGTCCCAGCTCGGCTCGCCCCGCGCCTCCGCCGACTTCCCGGCGCGCATCGACCGGGTCCGCGAGGAGCTGTACCGCGACATGGTGCGGCTCAAGTGGTTCGTCCGCTCGCCCAGCCGGGTGCGCACCCTGTGGAGCACCGCCGGGATGGCGGTCACCGCGATCGGCGTGGTCCTCACCGTGGTGCTGGCGGTGTTCACCACCGCCGCCTTCACCGGCCTGGCGGTGGTCATCGCCGGCGCCGCCATCACGGCCGGGGCCCAGTACATGCCCGCCAAGACCAGGCTGGGCAGCTCGGTGTACGCCCACACCATGGGCTTCCGGAGGTACCTGCTCAGCCCGCGCGCCCAGACGGCCCCTCCCGGCCAGCGCGTCGAGCTCTACTCGCGCTACCTGCCCTACGCCGTCATCTTCGACGACGTCGACCGCTGGTCGCACATCCTGGCCGAGGCGGCGCTGAGCGACCTCACCCCGGAGGAGCTGACCGGCGACGGCCTGGCCTGGTACACCGGGCCGCGCGAGTGGCGGATCGAGGACTTCTCGGACTCCATCAGCGCGTTCGTGGTGTCCCTGACCGGCATCATCACCAACACCCGCAGGATGCGGGTGCTCAACCAGCTCCAGCGTTCCGAACGCCGGTAGGAGAGAAGAGGGGGAGCGGCCCATGCGCTCGGTCGTGCAGCGGGTGTCGCACGCGTCGGTGACGGTGGACGGCGAGGTGGTCGGGGAGATCACCTCGCCCGGCCTGATGGCCCTGGTGGGGGTGACCCACACCGACACGGAGGCCGAGGCCGCCAAACTCGCCCGCAAACTGTGGACGCTGCGCATCCTGGAGGACGAGCGGTCGTGCTCCGACATCGACGCGCCGCTGCTGGTCGTCAGCCAGTTCACCCTCTACGGCGACGCCCGCAAGGGCCGCCGCCCCACCTGGCAGGCGGCGGCGCCCGGCCCGGTGGCCGAGCCCCTGGTGGACGCGGTGGTCAAGGAGCTGCGCGAACTGGGCGCCACGGTCGCCACCGGGGTGTTCGGGGCCCGGATGTCGGTCGGCCTGACCAACGAGGGCCCCTTCACCGTCCTCCTGGAGGTCTGACCCCCGCGGGCCCCGTCACACGGCCTCGCAGTGCACCAGCACCGAACGGGGCGCCACCGAGGACCCGGACTCCGCCGGCGGGGTCGTGTCCAGCTCCTCGACGACGCGCAGGCCGGACCGCTCCAGCTCCGCGCGCAGCTCCTCCGCGTCGGTGTAGGTGACCGTCTCGCTGGACAGGAACCGGCGGGTCGCCCCCTCGGCGTCGATGATCTCGGAGTACATGTTGGTGATCTGGGTCCCCTCCTCCGGGGTCTGGAACACCGACAGCACGGTGAAGGCGCTGCCGTCCTCCCCCGGGAACGGGAACGTGTGGTAGGCCGGGTCGCCGGCCTTCTCCGGGGCCGGGAAGTGGTCGAACAGCAGCGTCCCGCCCGGGCGCAGGTACGAGCGCGCCGCCTCCAGCAGCGCCCGGCGGCCGGAGGCGTCGAAGGTGTTGACGGACAGCCCGCCGATGAGGACCGCGTCGAAGGGCTCCCCGGGTTCCAGCGCGGTGGCGTCCGCCGCCTCGAAGACGACCTCGCCGGGGGCGTCGGCGGCCAGCGGCCGCCACATCTCCTCGGCCTGGGCGATCATGTCCGCCGACAGGTCCACGGCCGTGACGGTGTGCCCCTCGGCGGCCAGGGCCCGGGCGAACCGGCCCATCCCGCAGCACAGGTCCAGGACGCGCAGCGGACCCGACCCCAGCCGCGCCCGCACCAGGTCCAGGTCGGCGGTGTTGGCCTCGGCCAGGCTCCCGTAGATGTAGCCGTGGAAGCCCTCGTAGATGGGGATCACCTCGGTGCCGGGCAGGTCCAGGCTGTGCACGGCGGCGGTCATACCGATGAAGGTCATGGGGCGGGACGCCTTTCTGCGCGGGTCCGGTGCTGGCCCGGGAGGCGCCCTCGATCCGGACGCCCCCCGTGCTCGGATCCTGGGCGAACCGCCTTTCCGGCGGTTATCCGCGGCTTATCCCGTGCTCCCGCCCCCGGCGGCGCCCGCGCGGCCGGCACCCGCCCGGCCCCGGGAACGGGCACGTCCCGGCCACCGGGCGGGAGGCCCGGAACCGGGACGCGAGGGGGCGGTGGTCCCCGGGAGGGGGACGGTCGGTCCGGAGAGGGGCGCAGGCCCCCCGGAGAGAGGGACGGGGATCAGACGTCGGCGGTGACCGGCTCGAACTTGTAGCCCAGCCCGCGCACGGTGACGATGTACTTGGGGCTGCCGGGGTCGTCCTCGATCTTGGCGCGCAGCCGCTTGACGTGCACGTCGAGGGTCTTGGTGTCGCCGACGTAGTCGGCGCCCCACACGCGGTCGATGAGCTGCATCCGGGTCAGCACCCGGCCCGCGTTGCGCAGCAGCACCTCCAGGAGCTCGAACTCCTTGAGGGGCAGCTGCACGTTGTCGCCGCGCACGGTCACCACGTGGCGGTCCACGTCCATCCGGACCGGCCCCGCCTCCAGCGCCGTGGGCAGCCCGGGCTCGTCGATGACCTCCCCGCCGCGGCGGCGCAGCACCGCGCGGATGCGGGCCACCAGCTCACGGGAGGAGAAGGGCTTGGTCACGTAGTCGTCGGCGCCCAGCTCCAGACCGACGACCTTGTCGATCTCGGAGTCCTTGGCGGTCAGCATGATCACCGGGACGCTGGACTTCTGCCGCAGGCTCCGGCACACCTCGGTGCCCGACAGGCCCGGCAGCATCAGGTCCAGCAGGACCAGGTCGGCGCCGGTGCGGTCGAAGGTCTCCAGGGCCACGGTCCCGGTGGGCGCCACGGCGACCTCGAAGCCCTCCTTGCGCAACATGTAGGACAGGGCGTCGCTGTAGGACTCCTCGTCCTCGACCACGAGTACACGAGTCACTGTGCCGCCTCCTGACGGTCGGTGTTCCGGGCGGCGTCCAGCCCCCGGTCGTCGGGTCTGGGCAGACGCAGAGTGAACGTCGACCCGGACCCCTCCTTGCTCCACACGGTCACTTCTCCACGATGGTGGGTCATGATGTGCTTGACGATCGCCAGGCCCAGTCCGGTACCTCCGGTGGCCCGGCTCCGAGCGGCGTCCACACGGTAGAACCGCTCGAAGATCCTTTCGAGGTCCTGCTGGGGGATGCCGATCCCCTGGTCGGCGACGCTGATGTCCACGGTGGAACGCGTCAGCGCGACCGAGACGGCGACCCGGGTGTTCTTGGGGCTGTAGGAGACGGCGTTCGCGATCAGGTTGCGCAGCGCCGTGCCCAGCAGCCCCTCGTCGCCCAGGACGGTGATGCCCTCGGCCCCGCTGCCCACCAGCTCGATGCCCTTGGCGTCGGCGGGCATGCGCACCGCGTCCAGGGCCTCCTCCACCACGCCGCCCAGGTCCACCCGGGTGGGCTCGGCCATCGGCTCGGCGCCCTGGATGCGCGAGAGCGTGATGAGGTCCTGGATGAGCGCGGTCAGCCGCGACGCCTCCGTCTGCATGCGGTCGGTGAACCGGCGCACGGCCTCGGGGTCGTCGCTCGCGTCCTGTACGGTTTCGGCCAAGAGCGACAACGCACCGACCGGCGTTTTGAGTTCGTGGGAGATGTTCGCCACGAAATCGCGGCGCACCGCCTCCACCCTCCGGTGCTCGGTCTGGTCCTCGGCCAGCACCAGCACCAGCCCGGTGCCGCCCAGCGGCGCCACCCGCACGGCGAAGGACGTCGCGTCGGGGCCGAACTTGCGCACGGCCACCTCGATCTCGGTCTCCCGGATGACGCCGTCGCGCCGCACCCGGCGGGCGAGCGAGAGGAGCTCGTCGATGACCAGCTCCTCGCCCCGGACGATGCCGAAGGCCCTGGCGGCCGAGGAGGCGCGCAGGACCCGGTCGGCGGAGTCCAGGACCACGGCGGAGGAAGGGAGGGCGGAGAGGACCTCGGCGATGCCCGGCGGCAGTGTGGTGCCGTCGTTCCGCTGCGGGACGGGCGCCGGTCGCTCGGTGGCCCCGGCACGGAAGAACGAGCCCGCCAGAACGCCCACGACGACGCCCGCGACGAGTCCGATGATGCCGGTCAGAGCGGCGAGAAGTTCCCCTTGCACGTTTCGATCGTAAACGTGCGGACTGGACCTTTACCCGGTCAGGGCCTGTGTCATGGCCTAGGTTCTTCCAGCGTTCACCGACTCTTGGCCGACTCTTCAGAAAACCACTGGGAGCATTGACACCATGCGCGATACGTACCACGAGGACCTCGACAGCCTGAGCGAGCGCCTCATCGAGATGACCCGCCTGGCCAGGCACGCCATCGCCCGGGCCACCACGGCACTGCTGGACAGTGACCTGGACGCGGCCCAGGAGGTCATCTCCGGTGACGAGAGGATCAACCGACTCGACCAGGAGGTCGAGGAGACCGCGTTCAGTCTGATGGCCCGGCAGCAGCCGGTCGCGTCGGACCTGAGGACGATCATCACCTCGCTGTACATGCGCGGAGACCTGGAGCGGATGGGCGACCACGCCGTCCACCTGGCCAAGATCGCCCGCCGCCGGCACCCCGACTCGGCGATCCCCGAGCCGGTCCGCTCCATCGTCCTGGAGATGGGCCACCAGGCGGAGATGCTGGTGACCAAGGCCGGGGAGGTCATCCGGCACCGCGACCCCGACACCGCGCTGGAGCTGGACGAGGACGACGACCGGATGGACCGGCTGCGCCGCAAGCTCCTCCAGCGCATCCTCACCCCCGGCTGGGAGTACGGGGTGGAGGCCACCATGGACGTCACCCTGGTGGGGCGGTTCTACGAGCGTTTCGGTGACCACGCGGTGCACGTTGCGGACAACCTCGTCTACATGGTGACGGGGGAGCGGCGGGAGGACTACGAGCCGGAGAGCTGACCGGGTGCGCGCCGCCCGCGGGAGCCGTCCGCCGGAGGGCGGTCCCGGGGCCGGCCCCGGAGGGCGCGCACGGCCCCCGGGATGGTGATACGAATCTCTTCCGGGGCGCTCCGGCGGTGTTCGCGACCGTGTCCGCCGACCCCCGCGCGAGCGGCGCCGATCCCTTCCGCTAAAGGGCCGCGGGCCCTCCCGGACCTGCGCGGATCGGCCTCTCTTGACCGGTCGGGTAGACTTTGTCAAGCCCTAAAAAGTGGTGCTTGACCTGCGTGTTCGCAAACCTAATAGGTACGTTAAGTCACAGATTCATGGTATCCTTGTGGTAGCGGAAGGGGTACCTGTCACATGGCTTTCAAGGTCGGCGACACTGTTGTCTACCCCCATCATGGGGCTGCTCGTATTGAAGCGATCGAGACTCGCACCATTAAGGGCGAGGACAGAACCTACCTCGTTCTGAGGGTCGACAAGGGCGATCTGACGGTGCGTGTGCCGGCCGCGAACGCCGAGGACGTCGGCGTTCGCGACGTGGTGGGGCAGGAGGGCCTGGACAAGGTCTTCGAGGTGCTCCGGGCACCGCACACCGAAGAGCCCACCAACTGGTCGAGGCGCTACAAGGCCAACCTGGAGAAGCTCGCCTCCGGCGACGTCAACAAGGTCGCCGAGGTCGTGCGCGACCTGTGGCGGCGCGACAAGGAGCGCGGTCTCTCCGCCGGTGAGAAGCGGATGCTCGCCAAGGCGCGCCAGATTCTCGTCAGCGAGCTGGCCCTCGCGGAAAAGACCAACGAGGACAAGGCGGAAGCCCTCCTCGACGAGGTTCTCACGAACTGAAGCACGGTCGCGGAATCGCATAATTCATGACGAAAATTCCTCGGGTGGGCGTCGGCACCGACGTCCATCCGTTTTCTCCTGGACGGACCCTTTTTCTGGCCGGTTTGGAATGGCCGGGAGAGGAAGGCGTCAGCGGTCATTCCGATGGCGATGTCGCCGCGCACGCCGCGTGCGACGCATTGTTCTCGGCGTGCGGCCTGGGCGACCTGGGGTCCAACTTCGGCACCGCCGAGCCGCGGTGGAGGGGCGCCTCGGGCGCCGCTCTGCTCACCGAGACGGTCGCCCGCGTGCGCGCGGCGGGGTTCGAGGTCGGCAACATCGCGGTGCAGATCATCAGCAACCGGCCCAAGTTCGCGCCCCGGCGCGCGGAGGCCGAGAAAACGCTCACGGAGATCGTCGGGGCACCGGTGACGGTGTCGGCCACCACCACCGACGGTCTGGGCCTCACCGGGCGCGGCGAGGGCATCGCGGCCATCGCCACCGCCCTGTGCGTCCCCGTGGACTGACACCTGCCGGACACATCGACGCCCCGCGGCCCCGGCCGCGGGGCGTTCGCCGTTTCCGGGGCCGCCGACGAGCGGCTCCCGAGGGGCGCACCGGGCGCGTGGCGGCCGCCGGTCAGGCCGCTCCGGCCGCCCGGCCCGCGGTGCCGGAGCCCGGGCGGAGCGCGGCGCTCACGGCGCCGGCCGCCGCCCGGCCGCGAGCGCCGAGGCCGGTCACTCGTCGGGGCGCAGGGGTTCGCTGCGCACCCGCCGGGAGGGCGGGCCGGAGGCGAAGTCGGGCATCGGCGGCCGCGGGGGCTTGAGGACCATGGGCCGCTTCTCCAGCGCCGGGCGGCGGCGCAGGGGCTCGGTCGTGCGCTCGGCGTCGTCGTCGGCGTCCTCCCGGGGGCGTGCCGCCCCGGGCGGCACGGCGGGCGCGCCGAACCCGCTCCGCCGGGCCCGCCCGGGCTCGGGGGCGGGCGGGGAGGCCGCGGGCGCCCGGTCGCCGCCGTCCCCGGCGGCACGGGCGGGCGCGGGCCACAGGAGCTCGTCCTCGTCGGTGTCGGCGGGTTCGTCCGGCTCGCGGTCCTTGGAGCGCTCAACGGTCCGGGGCGCAGAGGGCGGCAGGGGGCCGCTCCCGACCGTCCCGGTGGGTGCGGGGGCGGCCGGGGCACGGTCCTCGGCGGGCTCGTCGGTCACGGGTTGGGCCGCCGGGCGGTGGGCGCGGGAGGCGGCGGGCCACAGGGTCCCATCCTCGTCGGTGTCGGCGGGCTCGTCCGGCTCGCGGTCCTCAGAGCGTTCGCCGGTCCGGGGCGCGGAGGGCCACAGGTCGTCGGAGGCGTCCTCCGGGCGCGGGTCGGCGGCGGGCGGGGACCAGAGCGGGCGGTCGTCGGCGAGGTCGTCCGACAGGGCGGAGCGGGAGGCGGCCATCGGGTCGTCCGGAATGCGGAAGGCGGCGCGCACGGCGGGGCCGGTGTCGTGGTCCAGCGCGGGCGCGGGCACCTCCTCCGGAACCTCCGGGGCGTCGTCCTCCGGGGGCGTCCAGACCGGCGGCACGTAGTCGGCGCGGGTCCAGGTGTCCTCGTCGTCCTCCGGCGGCTCCCAGCTGACGCCGAAGGCGGGCGTCTCCGCGAAGTCCTCCTCCGGGGTCTCGGGGGTCTCCTCCTCCCGCGGCTCCGGAACGTCCTGCTCGGGCGACTCGGGGACCTCGGGGGCATCGTCATGCCCGGGTGACTCGGCTGCGGCGGGCTCCGGAGCCGGTGCGTGCTCGGGCGCCTCGGCCTCGTCGGTGACCGGGTCGCCGGGAAGCGGGTCGTGCTCGAAGCCCTCGTCCGGGGCGCTCGCGGGCACGGGCTCCGGAACCGGGGCGGGCATGGGCTCCGGGTTCGGAGCCGGTACGGGCTCGGGGGCCGGTACCGGAGCGAGCGGGGCCAGCGGCGGGTTCTCCGCGGCCTCCTTGATGGGGTTGCCCCCGCGGCCGCCGCGGCGCGGCAGCGGCAGGGTCGGCACCGAGGCCTCCGGCTCCGGGTCCTCCTCGGCGACGGGCTCCGGGTCGGCCTTCCCCGAGACGGGTTCCGGGGCCGCTTCCTCTTCTTCCTCTTCCTCGGCGGCGGGCCCGGGGACGAGCCGCACCGTTTCGGGCTCGTCCGGCTCCGCGGCAGGGGTCGCCGAGGGGCCCAGTCCCAGGCCCATCAGGCGCTCCTCCAGCGAGCGGCCGTCCTCCTCGGCGGACTGCGGCTCCCCGTCGTGCACCACCGCGCGGGCGCGCAGCACCGTCGTGCGGTCGTCCGCCGGTTCGGGGCGGCGGCCGCCGGTGCGGCGCCTGCGCCGCAGGTGGGCGCGGGCCGCCATCCACAGCAGCAGGGCCACCAGCAGCGCCACCAGCGGGGCCACCGCCACGATCACGTTGGCGACCCGCTGCGGGATCGACTCGATCAGCCCCAGGTTGTTGAGCACCATGACCACACCGGCGAAGAGCACCAGCAGCGGGATCAGCACCAGGTCCACCCAGGCGCGGCGGCGCGGCGGCGCGTCGCGCAGCAGGTAGCTGGTCCAGCACGCCATGAGCAGCAGCAGCGTGTACGTCACCGGGAACACGTGGACGAGCAGACCGCCGCGCGGGTGACCGTACTCGGCGAGCCGGAAGACACCGTTATAGGAGATCAGAAGGGCGCACAGACCGATCAGCCCGACGAACAGGGCTCCGCCGGCGAGAGCGCCGACTCCCGTGCCGCGACCCGTGGGGCTGCCGTTGCGTGTTCCTGCGCCGGGGGAATCGTTGTAAGGGGCCATCGCCTTCGCAGCGTAGTCGAGGAGATGCCGTTAACACGAGATTCCGTCCGATTCCGGTGGCTTCGGGACCGCATGCGCCGACGGTGTTCCGTGGTGTTATGTCGGAATATGCAGCATCTCGTGACCTGCCGTTCCGTGGTCACGACGCTTTGTCCCGGGCTATCTCACACGGCAGGCGCCCGAATACGGTTCTCCATATATGAGCACTTCGGGATGTCCGATGAGGAAAACACGGGTACCGGGCCCCACTCGCGCCCCCGTATCAGCCCGACCGGGGGAGGCGGTTTGTGACGCCGGTGTGAGGGGAAAGACGATACGCTTGACAACGTGAGTCTGCGCTTCTATGACACCAGTGCCCGACAGGTCCGCGACTTCGTCCCCCTGCGCGAGGGACACGCCTCCCTGTACCTGTGTGGTGCCACGGTGCAGGCGCCGCCCCATATCGGACACATCCGGTCCGGGGTGAACTTCGACATCCTGCGCCGCTGGCTGACCTACAAGGGCTACGAGGTCACCTTCTGCCGCAACGTCACCGACATCGACGACAAGATCATCAGGGTCGCCGCCGACGAGGGCGTGCCCTGGTGGCAGGTCACCGAGCGCAACCAGCGCGCCTTCACCCACGCCTACGACGTGCTGGGCTGCCTGCCGCCCACCGTCGAGCCGCGCGCCACCGGCCACGTGCCGGAGATGGTCGAGCTCATGCAGCGGCTCATCGACGCGGGGCACGCCTACGCCGCCGACGACGGCTCCGGCGACGTCTACTTCGACGTGCGCTCCTTCCCGCCCTACGGGGACCTGTCCAACCAGCGGCTGGAGCAGGTGCAGCCCGCCGCCGACTCCGACCCCGACCGGGACAAGCGCGACCCCCGCGACTTCGCCCTGTGGAAGGGCGCCAAGCCGGGCGAGCCCACCTGGCCCACCCCGTGGGGGCGCGGCCGCCCGGGCTGGCACCTGGAGTGCTCGGCGATGGCCACCAAGTACCTCGGGCCCGCCTTCGACATCCACGGCGGCGGCCTGGACCTGGTCTTCCCGCACCACGAGAACGAGATGGCCCAGTCCCGCGCCGCCGGGGACGCCTTCGCCCAGTACTGGCTGCACAACGGTCTGCTGAAGATCGGCGGCGAGAAGATGGCCAAGTCGCTGGGCAACTCGATGCGCATCCCGCAGATGCTGGAGAAGGTGCGCGCCGTCGAGCTGCGCTACTACCTCGGCCAGGCGCACTACCGCTCCACCATCGACTACTCCGACGAGGCGCTCCAGGAGGCCGCGGTCGCCTACCAGCGCGTCGAGGGCTTCCTCACCCGCGCCGTCGAGGTGCTGGGCGAGGTCGTCCCGGCCGAGCGGGTGCCCGCCGAGTTCGCCGCCGCACTCGACGACGACCTGGGCGTCTCCCAGGGGCTCGCCGTCGTGCACGGGCACGTCCGCGAGGGCAACACCGCCCTGGCCGGGGGCGCCAAGGAGAGGGCCGCCGAACTCGCCGGAGAGCTGCGCGCCATGCTCGACGTGCTGGGCCTGGACCCGCTGAGCGGGCAGTGGTCCTCCGGCGACCAGGGGCTGCGCGAGGTCGTCGACGCGCTCGTGGCCGTCGCCCTCCAGCAGCGCCAGGCCGCCCGCGGCCGCAAGGACTACGCGGCCGCCGACGCCATCCGCGACGGGCTCGCCGACGCGGGCGTGGTGGTGGAGGACACCCCGCAGGGTCCGCGCTGGGACCTGCGGCGGGGCTGAGGGCAGCGCACATGGTCAGGGGTGGGGCGGCCCCCCGGTTTCCACGGTAGGCCGCCCCGCCGTCCGCCGCCACGGGGGCGCCGGGGCCTGTGGACAACACGTTCGGTACCGGCTCGGCGGTACCCTGGGGGTTTGCCGCCGCCATCGGCGACGCGGCACCCCAACGGCCGGAGAACGCTTCCGGCATGCTCGCGATACGTAGCGGAGGGACGGCGACCATGCCGGCGAAGAAGAGCAAGAAGGGCCCCACCAAGGGCAGCGGCGGCAAGGGCCGCCGGTCCCTGGAGGGCAAGAAGGGCACCCTGCCCGCCGAGCAGCGGCACTGGTACGACGGCAAGCAGCGCTCCAAGGCGATCCGCCGGGCCAAGGAGGTGGAGGCCTCCGGGGGCGCTCCGCGGTCGTCCCGTTCGGCCGAGCCCGAGCGCCGCCGGATCGACTCCGACCTGCTCGTGGGCCGCAACCCCGTGCTGGAGGCGCTGCGCGCGGGCATGCCCGCCAGCCGCCTCTTCCTCTCCAACAGCCTCGACGCCGACGACCGCGTCAACGAGGCCGCCCGCCTCGCCGGCGAGCAGGGCGTGGAGGTGCTGGAGGTCACCCGCGCCGAGCTCGACCGGCGCTGCGACAGCAACGGCCAGCCGGGCGCCGTCCACCAGGGCATGGCCCTGCAGGCGCGGCCCTACCGCTACCTGCTGCCGGAGGACCTCCTGGAGCGCGCGCTGGACGGGGACGAGCCGGCGCTCATCGTCGCCCTCGACGGCGTGACCGACCCGCACAACCTCGGCGCCATCGCCCGCTCCGCGGCCGCCTTCGGCGCCGACGGCCTGCTCATCCCCGAGCGCCGCTCCGCCGGCGTCACCACCACCGTGTGGAAGACCTCGGCGGGCACCCTGGCCCGGCTCCCGATCGCGCAGGCCACCAACCTCACCCGCGCCCTGGAGGCCTTCAAGAAGGCGGGCGTGTTCGTCGTCGGCCTCGACGCCGACGGTGACGCCGCCATCCCGGGCCTGGACCTGGCCACCGGTCCGCTGGTCGTGGTGGTGGGCTCCGAGGGCAAGGGCCTGTCCCGCCTGGTGCGCGAATCCTGCGACGTGATCGCGAGCATCCCGATCCGCAACGCCGAGTCGCTCAACGCCTCCGTCGCCGCCGGGGTGTCCCTCTACGAGGTCGCCCGCCTGCGCGCCGAGCAGCGGGACTCCTGACCCCCGCCGCCCCCGGGTCCGCCACGGACCCGGGGCGGGCTTTTCCGAGTAGGCCGAAACGCGCCTCACCCGGTACCATTCGGGTGGACGCGGCTCCCCTCGCGGAGCCCGACGCCCCGCCGGCGTAGCTCAATTGGCAGAGCAGCCGCCTTGTAAGCGGCAGGTTAGGGGTTCAAGTCCCCTCGCCGGCTCTCACTCTCCCCGACCTGGGACAGCTCCAGGCGGAACACATCACTGCACGTGTGTGACCGCTTGGAGAGCCACCGCTCATGGCTGCTCGCCACCTCCGCCGAGGACCGCGCAACCTGGCCGCCGGGCCGCTGAAGCCCCACATCGACTCCTTCGTCCTCTACCTGAGGGCCGAGGGCAGGAGTCGCAAGACCATCACGCTTTACTCGCAGGCCGCCTCCTGGTTCGCGGCCGAGCACCTGCTGACCGGCGGTCAGCCCACTGACACCGACCGCCGCTTCGACACCGCCGATGACACCAGCGCCGACCTGGTGACCTTCGAGCCGGTGCGCGACTGGGAACTGGTGAGCCGGGTGCACCTGCGCTCCTGGCTGGTGCGGCTGCGCCACCGCCGGCACACCGACTCCTACGTCAACAACCAGTACCGCTGCTTCCAGCAGTTCTTCCGGTGGCTCTCCGCGGAGGAGGAGATCCCCAGCCCCATGGCCAAGATACGCCCGCCGAAGATCGCGCCCAAGCCGGTGCCCGTCTTCGACGAAGGCGACGTCGACCGCATCCTGAAGATGCCCAAGGGGTCTGACCGCTGCGCGGCCAAACGCGTGGACGTCTGCAAGCTCCGTGACAGTGCCATCCTGCAGCTGCTCAAGGACACCGGACTGCGCTTGGGGGCTGCGTCCATCGCCGACCGCCGCGCCGTCGTCACCGGCAAGGGGAACAGGACCCGCTACGTGAAGTTCACCCACCCCAAGGTCTTCTTCAACGCCTCCCCGGCCGACGCCACCCACCTGCACCAGCACACCCGGCCGCACCTGAACGACCACGACCTCTCCCACCTCGGCGCCTATCAGGCGGTCCTGCGCACCCTGAGCGGAGCCACCGAACTCCCGCCCGCCACCCTGCGCACCCGGCCCCTGCCCCCGGCTGTCCGCCGCCGCGCCCACCACATCCGCAAGGCCTCCCGACGCTTCAACGCCCCGCCGATCCGCGCCACCCGCACGGACCCGCGCCATGCCAAGGGAGAGGACGAACACCGATGAGCATCACCATCACCGAACGCGACCTGCGCATCCTGGCCGCCCTGCACGACCACCGCGTCATGACCACCCCGCAACTGGGCGCCCTCTTCTTCTCGGGCGGAGGGGTGCGCGCCGTCCAACGCCGCCTCAAGACCCTCGCCGACCACCAGCAGATCGAACGCTTCACCCCACGTGCGGCCCGCTGGACCATGCCCTACCACTGGATCCTCGGCCGACACGGCACCCGCACCTGGCCGCCCACCGGGGCATCGACCCGCGCCGCATCGCCCATCCCCGGCATCTGCGCACCTCACCGCTGATCGACCACATCACCGGCCTGGCCCAGACCTACGTCTCCTTCACCACCGCAGCCCGCACCACACTAGGAGCCCGCCTGGAACGCTGGTGGGCCGAGGCCCGCTGCCGACGGGCCTGGGAAGCCGACGGCATCCGTCCGGACGGCTACCTGCGCTGGAGACAGGGCGGTACTACCCTGGACGCCTTCATGGAGTACGACACCCGCACCGAGGCGCTACGTGTCCTGGGGAAGAAGCTCGACCGCTACCGTGACCTGGCCCTACGCACCCAGCTGCGCTCCACCGTGCTGTTCGTCGTTCCCACACCAGGGCGGCTGAGCAGCCTCTGCACGGCCCTGCCCGCCCCCGACCCCTGGATGCAGACCCACGTCACCACTTCGGACCTGCTCACAGCTCCGGGACCGGCCGCGCCCGTCTGGCGCACCACCGGCGACGCCACCTGCCACCTGCGCACCCTGGCCGACCTGGCCCGCTGACCGGCTGTGTCCAGACTCGTCGCGGGCATCAGCGCGGGACTCTTCCTGCTGGTGTCCGTGATCGCCGCCATCGGCATGGGCGACGAGGAGCGCCACAGGGCCGAGCAGGAGACGATCACCTCCGTCCCGGGCATCCACCCCGTCCTGCTGGACGCCTACCAACGCGCCGCAACCCGCCTCGCCGACACCTACCCGGGCTGCACCGGGCTGACCTGGCCGATCCTCGCGGGCATCGGCCACGAGGAATCCCACCACGCCGCAGGTAGCACCATCACCCCCACAAGCGACACCGACCCTCCCATCATCGGCCCACTACTGGACGGCACCGGCGTCGGCAACAACTGGACCCCGCACTACGACACCGACCAGGGGCGCTGGGACGGCGACACCACCTACGACGCCGCCGTCTGCGTCACCCAACTCCTGCCCGCCTGGTGGGCCGACCACGGCGCCGACGGCAACAACGACACCCGCGCCGACCCCCACAACGTCTACGACGCCACCTGGTCCAGCGCCATCGAACTGTGCACCAGCCACCCCGAGCAGCAGGTCGACTTCACCGACGCCCAAGACCTCCACGACGCCCTGTTCCGCTACAACCCCTGGGACACCTACGTCGACAACGTGCTCGCCCGCATCGAGTACTACCAGCAGTACACCGCCCCCACCGTCCCGTCAGGGGGAAGCGAGCAGGGACGCATCGCCGCCGAATGGGCACTGGCCCAAATCGGCAAACCCTACCTCTGGGGCGGCACCGGCCCCGACAACTTCGACTGCTCCGGGCTGACCATGATGGCCTGGCACGCCGCCGGAGCCTCCATCCCCCGCGTCACCACCGACCAGGTCAACACCGGCACCCGCGTCGACCTCAACGCCCTCACCCCGGGCGACCTGCTCTTCTACGACACCGGCAGCGGTCCGACCCCCTCCCACGTCACCATGTACGTCGGCGACGGCCAGATGGTGCACGCCCCCTCCTCCGGCCAGACCATCCGCGTCGAACCCGTCGCCGGCGCCTACTACTCCGCCCGCTTCATGTCCGCTGTCCGTCCCACCTGAGTAGATCACCATCGCGCCAAAGTGGCTTGGGAACGGTGTCGAAATTTGAGCTATGGGAACCTGCTCAGCCCAGTCAAAAGACCTCGCCTTGTTGAGGTTGCTGGAGGTATTAAAGTGTCTCAGATCTACGCCGCGTTCAATAGTCGCTGCCAGGTTTCAGGGGGAAGCGCGGATTGATCAGGCGTCCAGGTCGTCAAATATCGAGATCTCAGCCGTTTTAGTTTCCGAAGTTGTGGATCGAGTCCATTTGTGATTCCTCATGTCTACCCCGAGGCGTTCGTTTTCCTTCAGGAAGACGTCTTCGCGAAAGACAAGAACGGGGTCTTTCTCGTTTTTTGCCCCTCGCCAAATTTCTTTAGTTTTTCTTTTTTTCAAATCGGACAGTGCTTGTTCGCGGCGCTCCCCTTCGGGTTGGAGGGATACGTCTATCGCGCTCGCGATGAAGTTCTCCATTTCGGAGAGGCTAAACTTTCTGTTGCAAAGGAGTGGTTCTGCTCGCTTTCGTCCAGGGTGAATCGAATCCCATATGGATCGCCCGTTCTTTCGGGCTCCCCCTGGGGGATTGGAGCCGAAGCCGGTCATGAAGCTATTCCATAGAACCGGTCTATAGGTGCGCAGTAGGGCTCTTTCTCCCAGGCTGATCCAAACGTCGTCAAGAATAAGATGCTTGACGGCAAAATCAGAAGCCTTGAGATTCTTTGCTTCGGTGATGCTTTTGCGATGATTGCTTATGCGTTGAAATAGTTTTGGCTTCGATTCATTCAGTGGCTCTCCGAAACTACTGTTTCCGGCCTCTGCCTTGCCTACGTAAATAGGAACGTCCGAGTTCTTCAAGCGTTCGTAGATTTCGAGGTCGCCGGTGTAGTAAAGCGCGTACAGGCCAGCCCCCGGGAACGACCTGACTGAGTCTAGGGGGACCCGCGGTCGGTCATCCATCTCCGCTCGGAGGTTACGACTCAGGAGCTCGATGTCCAGTGGGTTGAAGTGAGTGGGCGCCGTGATGTCGGGACTGGATGCCATACACAGGAGCTTACTCACTCACAGAGGACAGGCCAGTCCCAGATCATGAAGCCCTGAGCCGAGAGCGCAACGAAGTCAAGCCCACACGGTGCCTTCGTCGCCATCACCTGAGATTCAGGTGGATAGAGCGGACTTCCCCCGCACAGTTCCAGCCACGCGAGTGGCAGCCTCCTCCGGGTCCTCATGCTCCCAAACGCGCACGACTGTCCATCCGGACTCCCGCAGTAGGCGGTCCGTCTCCGCGTCCCTGGATCGATTACCCTCGATCTTCGCGCTCCAAAATTCAGAGTTCACGGTGGCAGGGCGGAAGTGCTGTGGACAACCATGCCAATAGCAGCCATCGACGAAGACCGCTACCTTCGCTTTGGAAAAAACAATGTCGGCAGTGCGTCGTAGATCGCGGAGCGGGCGCGTCGCAACGCGGTAACGGAGGCCCTGTTGGTGGAGCAATGACCGTAGGCGCAACTCAGGCTTAGTGTTCTTGTTCCTGTTGCCCCGCATGGAAGCTCGTACAGCAGGAGAAGAGGCCCATGATCCCTCCGTGGCCGGTTCCTCTGTGAGTAGCCCCTTTTCCCAAGCCAGCCTCCAGCCCTCAGCTAGATTCTTCGCCCGGGTATCGAAGTCGACCTGCCCGAGGTAACGAGTCGGCGACTTCCCGTTGTCCGACCAACGTAGATACGCGCGAATGCGCCGAGTCCCCGGGAGAAGCTTCAGCTCCACAGAAGCCCGAGCGAATCGACCCTGGCCGAGATCCACCAGCCGTCGGTGACGGCCACCAGCCGCTCGGTCTTGCTCGGCGGTAATAGCCCCTCGACTTCTACCAGTGCGTCCTTTCCAGGCCCGGTCGGATGGTGAATCTTGTTTCCAACCACTCTGCGACTTTTTCGCTGGCTGGGTCACTTCCGGCGCTCCTCCGCCTCGTCCAGCACAGAAGCAACGGCTTTCGCGAAAACCTCACCCAAAGCTACGGGGACGGCGTTGCCGAGTTGCCGCATCTTCTCCCCGCGAGGGCCCTTGAGAACCCAGGAATCAGGGAAGGTCATAACCCGAGCTGTCTCCCGCACGGTCATATACCGATGCTTGTACCTGACTCCCGTCGGGGCGTCACTGTCGCTAACCAACTCATCAAGCAGCATCACGGACTCACCACCCGGGACTCCGTGTACACCCGCCTTCACTGTCTTCGCCGGTCGGTCGAGCTCGTTGGGCGTGTGACCATCGTAAATGCGCGCCCCAGGCCAGCCAATGTGCTCCGTGAAGCCGCCAAGGAGGTGCTCGGTTCGGTCCAGCCACTCGTCAGGGACCTCGGGCAGGGGCTTGTTGTCACCGATGCCCGTGATCGCGTCTCTTAAGGTGTGCCAGGGGCGCAAACCGTCACTCAGGGGTATGGTCCCCGGAAGGCGAGCCATGACCCGTTCCCGCACATGGTCAGGAACGCCCGAATGCCGTTCCCAGTAACTGCCGTCGTCCATAGACCGGATCAGAGCGGTCCCGGAGTGAGTCGGCTGAACTAGTCGTTTGAAAAGAGCCATGTCAACGTTCAGGTCCTTCCTGAACGCGACAATAATGACACGGTTGCGGATCTGGGGGACGCCGTAGTCCGCAGCATTGACCGGAAACATATCGACGTCATACCGCTCTGTCGGGTCATCCGGCTCCCGTTTGAGTTGCTCCTCCAAATAATCATTATGCTGCTGCCAAGTAGCGCCCTCGGCCCGCTCCTCGAAGGGGAGCATCAGCTCTCGCTGGATATAGCTGAAATAGGGCTTAAAGGACGGTCGAGTCAGGCCGCGCACGTTCTCGCAAATGACCGCCTTGGGGCGGATCTGGCGCACGGCCTTGAACATCTGGGGGAACATGTTCCGCTTGTCCTCGTCGCCCTTGGCGACGCCGCCCAGGCTGAACGGCTGGCAGGGGGGGCCTCCAGCGAGCACGTCAACCCTGCCCTCCAGGTAGTCCATGTCGAGCTCCTGGACGTCCCCCGCGACAAGAGGGACCCGCTCCCCGGGGGAGGGGATCGGGGGGGTCTCGTCGGCCGGCACCCGCACGGCGACGTTCGCCTCCAGGGTCTCGCACGCCCGCTTCGCGAACTCATTGAAGAGCAGCGGGCGGAAGCCCGCGCTGTGGACGGCCATGGCCAGACCGCCAGCGCCTGCGAACAGCTCGACGCCGGTGCGGTCCCTTTTGGATTCTTCTTGCGGTTCAGACACCCAAAAAGCATACCGCGGAGTTGATGCTCATCAAGCCAGTTTGAGAAAGGAGCTTACTTTTCGTGGGTGGGCACCGATAGGGTCTGCGAGATCGCGTCGACCAAGGAGAGTGGGACGGATGGCGTCGGTGGTGAGCCCTGGCGACAGAACGCAGTACCACAAGGACTTCACCCTGAGCATCACGAAGGCGCTCGGTGACCAGCTGGCAGCGGCCCTCGAGGGGCTGGGCAAGGCCCCCCTGGTAGAGCGCAGCATCGCCGAGCTCAAAGAGAAACCCGGCGTCTACCAGCTCTACCTGAACGGCGAGTTCGTGTACGTGGGCAAGGCCGACAGGTCGTTGCCCGCGCGGCTACGCAACCACCTGCGCAAGATCTCAGGGCGGCGAGGGATCTCACTCGGCGAGATGGCGTTCTCCTGCCTGTACGTGGCGGAGGACTTCTCAGCGCTCGCCCCCGAGCAACTGCTGATCAGCCACTACAAGGGGATGGGAGACATCCCCTGGAACAACAACGGGTTCGGTAACAAGGACCCCGGCAGCCGCAGGGACAACACCGTCCTGAAGCAAAACCACTTCGACATGCTCTTCCCCATCGACCTCGACCGTCCCGTCGAGGGTCTCCGCGCCGGGGAGATGACACTGCAAGAACTCCTGGAAACGGTCAAGCTCGCCCTCCCCTACAACTTCCGCTACGGGAAAGACGACAGCTTCAAGAGTCGAACTGTGTCTGTTCCCGCAAGGCCGCTGACCGCTGACCAGGTCTTCCAGATGATCTCCGCAGCGGTACCGGAGCCATGGCAGATCACCGCCCTCATGGGTTACGTGATCATGTACGCCGACAGCCCTGGAACCTACAAGAGCGCCTGGCGCTACTATCGCAATGGCGAGAGCATCAAATCCGTCCCCGAGGTGGACCCAGCGGAACTCGTTGAAGCAGAGCCGCACACGGATGGCGGGGCCCTGTCCTCAAGCGATGAAGGCAAAACCGAGATTTTCCTATTTTAGGCCTATTTGGGTTTTTGGGTGGCCTCAAGGGGTTTGTGGGTTTTAGATTGCTTTCGCATGGTTCTAGATTTTTGGAAAGCCAAGTGAGAGACTCGTCCCCCTGCTTAAAAAGGGTCTGGCCTCGCTTGGCCAGGTGGTGCTCGTCCAGATCGGCCCCCTAGAAGGCTTCCCGTGGGCGGGCCAGGGGTTCCATATGCGGTGTCGGCCTCAGAGGCCAGTCAACCAGCCGACCGGATGGGTCGGTGCGGAGTGGTCCTCGGCGCAGATCTCCCGGTTGACTGTGGGGCAGACTCCGCACACTCTCGGGCCTTCCCGGTTTCTCCCTCCGTGACTCCGGAGAGTTCGCCGAGGTTGGTTACTGTGGTCATCCCTGCGCTTCTCCTCCCGAAGGAGCCCTCTGTGTGCGGTAACTGCGGTCGTTCACGCGTCGCAGAACGAGAAGGCTGCACCTGTATCCCACCCTTGGTGTGGCGTGACCCTGAGGTGGCCACCGCTGTCCGCGACCGCGACGCTCGAAGCGTGATCCGGTTGCTACGACACCGTGTCGAAGGCCTATCCCAGGAAGCTTTGGCCCGGATGTGCGGGGTGGCGCAGAGCACGATCGCCCGTGCTGAAGCGGGCCGTGGGCTGACCGACCAGCGCAAAGCCATCGAGGCCCTGCGAGGACTCGGGGCACCGTTGCAAATGGAAAAGCCTCGCCTCCCCCAAGCCCGAAGAACCAGTCCTGTGGAGCTCTCCTCAACGGAGACGCATAGTGGTGCGGTGGCCGGTATTGAGGGTTCCACGGTCCTCGGGTCGCTGTGGCGCGAGGTAACGGAGGGATCCACCGCTGAAGCGGTGACGGTCTTTCGATTGGCGGACCGGCGCGCAGGAGGCGGCCACCTCTACGCGCTGGTCATGCGCTACCTCTCCTCCCGAGTCGGACCAGCCTTGGTCTCGGAAAGTGGCGCCCCTGCCACTTTCGTTGCTGCGGCAGGACTGACCGAGATGGCTGGGTGGATGGCCCACGACGCTGGCCGTGATGACGTCGCCGCCAACCACTTCCAACGAGCGCTGAACCTAGCCCGAGCCGGGGAGGCCGACGCTCTCACCGCGCAGATCTGGGCCAGTCGCGCCCACTTGGCGCTGCATCGTGACGACACCGAGAACGCGCTGCTCGCCGCTGAGCAGGCCTGGCGGCATCTCGATGGAGCGGAGGACACCGCTCTGCGCGGCAGGGTCCTGGCCATGCTCACCCGCGCCCACGCCGCCCGCGGAGACGCGGCCATCGCCCGGGCGTTCCTCCGTCAAGGCGAGCATCTGCTGTCCGTACCTATCTCCCCGCCCACATCGGAGTGGACCAGCCCTTTCGATCTGGCATCGCTGGCCAGTGAAGCGGCCCGAAGCATGTGCGACCTGGACGACCACGCCGCCGCCGTCGAACACGCCCACCACGCTCTGAACCTGCGTTCCCCCGAACGGGTAAGGGCCCGCCTGCTCGCGTCCTTGACACTGGCCCGAGCCCTGATCGGCCAACGCGAAGTGGAGGAGGCGGCCGGACTCGTCGCGGAAGCGAGTACCACGACCGCGGAGGTCGGATCGGCAGTGGCCGGCGCCCGATTCCAGGAGGTACGTGCGGCGTTGGCCTCTTACCGCAACGTTCCCGAGGTCGCTACCGTGCTGTCCCAGACGGGGAAAGCTCCACACGGGTCGCCAGCACCGACCTCGAACTGGAGTGGGTGAACGGACGAAGGGGCAGGCCATGGCCAACGGTGACAGAGAAGAGGAACCCCTCTACGTTCGCGATCCCGCAGCCTGGCGCCGCACGCTAGCTGAGGGCAACCAGTTCCAGGCCCGAAAGCGTGTCGCCGCCAAAGTCATCCTGCACGGCGAACAGGGACGCCTGCTGCTGGTCGATCCCACTTACAAGCCCTTTTGGGATCTCCCCGGAGGCATGGCCGAGGCCAACGAGTCCCCTCATGAGGCCGCCCTGCGCGAGGTGCGCGAGGAACTCGGTCTGGACGTCGTCCTTGGGGACCTGCTGTGCGTGGAGTGGACGCCACCCCGCGATCCCTGGGACGACCTGCTCATGTTCGTCTTCGATGGCGGAACGCTGACGTCCGAGCGCGCAGCGGACCTGCACCCGGTGGACCCCGAGGTCGGCGCCATCGGATGGTTCACCCCTGAGGAGGCGTCCGAGCGCCTTCGCAAAGACGTCTGGGCCCGCACCCGCCAGGCCCTGTTCGCTTTGGAGAACAAGACCACCGTCTACCTCACCCCTGACAGGTGAGCACCTCCGCCACCGGATTCAATCCGATCGGCGGTCCGCACCCCAACTGCGTTGGTCAGGTCATCGCACCAAGCGAGACCCCCTGAATCGAACACCGCGCATAAATCGAACATGAAGAATATGCGCGTGCGCATAGGTCGTCACCCTCCGGCGCGGGACACTGCAACCGTCCCTGTCCCGCCGAACGGAACGGCTCCCGTGGCCGACCGTTGGCAGCCACCGATCGTTGGGAGACCCCTGTGTCCGCCACCTCCACGACCGATACGACCCGGGCGCGCGAGGCGATGGTCGACGCCATCGTCGCCGACCACGCCCGGCTCGGGCAGCCACCCCTGTCCCCGGCCGTGGAGCAGGCGCTTCGGACCGTACCCCGACACGTGTTTCTGCCCGGGCTTCCCCTGGCCGAGGCCTACGACCGCCATCAGGCGGTGGTCACCAAGGAGGAGAACGGGCTGGCCCTCAGCTCGGTCTCGGCGCCCTCGATCATCGCGACCATGCTGTACCGGGCCGACTTGCACCCGGGCCAGCGTGTTCTGGAGATCGGCTCCGGGGGCTACAACGCCTCTCTGGTCCGCGAACTCGTCGGTCCCTCCGGGCAGGTCACCTCCATCGACATCGACCCCGACGTCATCGCCCGCGCCGAACAGTGCCTGGCCGAAGCCGCCGTCGAAGATGTGCACCTGGCGGTCGCCGACGGAGAACACGGCTTCGCCGCCCGTGCCCCGTTCGACCGCATCATCGTCACCGCCGGCGCCTGGGACCTGTCACCGGCCTGGGACGCCCAGCTCGCCCCTGACGGGCGCCTGGTCGTCCCGATGAGGGTACGCGGGCTCACCCGCTGCCTCACCCTGGAACGCACCGCCTTCCACGGCCGCTGGCGGGCCGTGGCTGTGGACCCGTGCGGGTTCGTCCGCATGCAGGGCGCGGGCGAGCACTGGGAGCCCATGCCCCTGCTCCACGAACGCGACGGTGCTCAAGTGGGACTGCGCCTGGAGGACGGTCCGCAAGCCGACATCGACGCGCTGCGCGCCGCGCTTAACACCGACCCGTCCGAGGTCTGGTCCGGGGTGACGGTCGGAGCCGAGGAGGCCACCGACGGCCTGGACCTGTTCTTGGCGTCGACGGCCGATGGCTGGGCGCTGCTGACCGCTCAGCGCGGAGCCATCCAGGCTGGGCTGATCCGCCCCATCGTCCTGACCGGCACCCCGGCTCTGGTGGACACCGACGGAGTGAGCTTCGCCTATCGCATCCTGCGCCGACTCACCGGCCAGGAGAGGTGGGAGTTCGGCGCCGTCGGCCACGGACCCCGCGCCATCCAGGTCGCTCAGCGCCTGACCGACCTGATCAGCCGCTGGGACGGCGACCACCGGGGCGGCCCCGGCCCGCACATCGAACTGTTCCCCGCCTCGACTCCCGCCGCCGACCTGCCCCCGGGGCGGGTCCTGACCAAACGCCACACCCATACGGTCCTGAGCTGGGACCGCCGACCCTCGAACGACATGTAAGGAGCCCTTGATGAGCACCCTCATCGCCGACCGCACCGACACCGGACTGGTACCCCTCGGACGCGATCGCGCCCTGCGCACCACGACGACCGACCCGTTCGACCTGGACCTGCGGGTGGAGATTCCGGTCGTGGACCAGGCTCTGTGGTCGATGACCAACGACGGCTGCGGCCAGACCTGCCAGTCCGCCTGCGCTCCCAGCTGCACCGACAACGGCTGAGCCACCCCGCGCACCGGGGCGCGCCCTTCCACTCCAGCGGAGTGGGGCGCGCCCCTCTTTTCGCCCTCTATGACATGGAACGGAGTGCCGGTGTACGTCCCCCTCACCACGATCACGCCTTCCCTGCGTGCGGCGACCCAACCGCGGACCCGCCTTCCCGCGTGCCCCGACCCCGCTACCGGGTCGCCGGCCGAGCTGCGCACCTGGGCCGTCGGCCTCCTCGGCGACCGCGAACTGATGAGGGCGCTGAGCATCGCCAGCCCCTCCCTGATCGAGGCCTTACAGCGCCTGGTCGACTCCGACCGGATGGAGGAGGCGCGGGCACGGCGCACCGCTTTCGCATTGGTGCGGTACCTGCTGCGCGCCCACTGCCGGGCGACACCGTTCGGACTGTTCGCCGGAGTCGCTCCTCTCACCTTGGGTGCTGAGACCTCCGTGACCTGGTGCGGACATCACCAGGAGGTGCCTCGACCCGGGCTGGTACGGGCCCAGCTCCCGGAAGACAGCAGGGGAGTGGAGCGATCCGTGGTGCTGGCGCAGACCGTCCGCGTCCATGGGGATCGCCTGCGACTGGACCACCGCCCACACCCGCGCACCCCCGATCAGGCCGCCGCGGTCTCACTGCGGCTGACCTCGGCCGTCTCCCTGCTGGCGGAAACAGCGCGTACGCCGGTTCCGCTCACGCACCTGCACAAGGTGCTCACCGCCGCCTTCCCCGATGCCCCCGTGGAGAAGACGACCGCCCTGGTGGACCATTTCCTCGATCAGCGCCTGCTTCTCGACTCGGCGACATCGCCGCCTTCCTTGGACGGTTTCTCCCGAGGTACCTCGAGCACGGATGCGGTCGATGTCAGGCTCCGCGCCACCATCACCGTTCACCGCGATGTCGCCAAGGAGGCGGCCCACGCCGCCGCCCTCGCCGCCCACCTGTCTCCACACCCCGAAGGCCCACCCGCCTGGGTCGACTACCACCAGCGCTGCCTGGAGACCTATGGTCAGAACGCTCGAGTCGACCTCCTCACCCTGACCGGCCCGGCGGGCCTGGGGTATCCCGCTTCCTACCGTCACACGCGCCTTCCCGCAGCACCTTCGGTGCCGGGGAAACTCGACTCGGCTCTTGCGGAAGCCGCAGCCACCGCCGCACGCCACGGCCACACGGAACTGGACCTGGACGATCCCGCTTGGGCACACCTGAGCACGCATACACCGAAAGCCGTCCCCGCCCACGTCGAGATCCGAGCCCACCTGGTCGCTACCTCACCGTTCGACGTCGACCAAGGCCGCTATCAGCTATGGGTCACCGGCATCTCCAAAGGCGTGGGCACACTCACCGGACGCTTCGCCCACCTCGACGGCATGGACGCCGCTGTCACCGGCCCCGACCTGCCCGCCCTCACCCAGGGCGCTCTCCCAGTCCAGGTACTCGCCCCACCCATGGCCGATATCGCCACCCACCTGTGCGGGACACCTGTCCTCACTCCTGCAGTGCTGGCGATCGACGTCCACCCGCCCGCCAGCCCCGAGACCGAGGTTCTCCTCCCCGGGGACCTAGCCGTGCACATCGCCCCGGATCACCTGCGGCTGGTCCACGCCCCCACTGGACGGGTGCTGGAGCCGTTTCACCCCACCGCGTTGAACGTCCTGGGTTACACCCACCCGTTGGCCCGGTTCGTCACCGAACTACCGCGCGCCCGCACCGCGCTCTATTTGACCTGCGATCCCTGGCCCGAACCGCTGCGTCGGCTGCCGTTCCTGCCCCGGCTCCGCGCCAGCCGCACCGTCCTGGCCCCGGCCCGCTGGCGCCTGACCCCCGCCACCTGGCCGACCGCCCGCACCCGTGCCCACCTGCCGCTACCCCGTTACGCGGCACTGGTCGAAGGCGAACGCCACCTGCCCCTGGACCTGGAGGACGCCGCCCACCGCTCCCTCGTGGAGACCCACCTCGATCGACACGACCACGCGCTCCTCACCGAGACGCCGTCTCCCGCGGACTTCGCCTGGTGCGACGGGCACGCGCACGAACTCGTCATCCCCGTCGGCACCACCACGCCACCCACACGACCCCCGGCCGCCGTCACCGTCCGCACCGCACCGGCTCGCGAGGCCATCGGGACCTCATGGGTCTCAGCGCACCTGTACGCCGACCCGTCCCTGTTCCCCCAGATCCTGGCCGAACTCCCCGCTCTGGAACACCGGGCCGGGGACGAACTCCGCTTCTGGTTCGTGCGCTACCGCGACCACCAAGGCCCGCACCTGCGGCTCCGCTTGCGCTCCGTCGGCCACACCGACCTCCACCAGGCCGTCACCTCCTGGTGCCACGACCTGATCGGTGCCGGGCTGCTCCACGACCTGGCCCTGCACATCTACCGGCCCGAATACGACCGCTACGGCCACGGCCCCGCCATGGAGGCCGCCGAGAACGCCTTCGTCCACGACAGTCGCGCAGCCCTCGCCCAACACCACACCACATACGGCGACCCTTCACAGAGTCGAGCCCTGATGGCCCTGTCCCTGCTACGCATCGCCGACGCCATGGGCGCGGACACCCCCTGGGCCGTCGCCACCCTGCCCCGCCCCCGAAACCCCGTCGATCGGCCATCCCTGAGCGCTGCCCGACACCTGCTTACCCGCCCCGCCAGCCTCCCCGCACTGGTCACCGCGTCCTGGAACGAGCGGGACCGCGCCCTGGCCGCCTACCGGGAGCGGCTGAACCACCCGCTGCAGGTCGTGCCGTCTCTGTGGCACATGCACCACAACCGCGCCTACGGCCCCGACCGCGACGACGAACACGACCTGCTCGCCCTCACCCGAGCACTCGCCCTGGCGCGCCGCCACCTGGAGTACTCCGACGATGACCGCACCTGACAGCAACCTCACCGCCGCGGACACGTCTCCGCTGTCCCTGAACGGCGGAACGCTAGGGACAGCCCTGCTGTACCTGGCCGCCGGTTCCCCGCCCGAAACCGTGCACACCCTCCTGCGCACGGCGCTGGCAGAGGGGCCCGTCGACCCCGCAGGCCGAAACACCCTGTTCCACGGGCTGCCCGCGGTCGCCTTCGTCCTCTCCCTGACGCATCCCGAGGATTACCGCAGCGCTCGCGCCACTGTCCGCGAACACCTGATCGCCCTCGCCCGTCACCGGCTGGCCGCCGCAACCCGGCGCTTTGAGGACGGCCGTCTCACCTCCTTCGCCGAGTACGACCTCATCACCGGGCTTACCGGCCTCGGCGTCGCCCTCCGTGGCATCGATCCCGACGGTGACCTTCTCGATGACGTCCTGCGCTACCTGGTGCGGCTCACCCGGCCTATCCGCTACGACCACCGCCAACGCGCCGGATGGTGGGTTCACCACGGGCCCCGAACGCACTCCGAGCCCGACTTCCCCGAGGGGCACGCGAACCTGGGCACGGCCCACGGCATCTCCGGAGTCCTGGGCTTCCTCGCCCTCACTCACCGAGACGGACGCACTGTCGACGGACACGCCGAAGCGCTGGAGCGGCTGTGCGCCGCGCTGGACGAGCACGAGCACCACGACGGAGAGCGCACCTGGTGGCCTGGATGGGTTTCCAAAGGCCACCCCGCACCGCTCACCAGGCCAGGCCCGCCCTCTTGGTGCTACGGAACCCCAGGCATCGCCCGAGCCCGGCAGCTCGCCGCCCTGGCCCTCGGGGACACCGCTCGCCGCCTCCACGCCGAACAGGTCATGGACACCTGCCTGTCTGACCCTCTCCTCGGGAACCACTTCACCGACGGCGGCCTGTGCCACGGCCCCGCCGGAGTGCTCCAAGTCCTTCGACGCATGTCCGAAGACCAGCCCGCAGTTCGACCGGAGCAGCGGTTGGAACGGCATCTACCGGGCGTACGCGAACACGCCGCGGCCCCGTTCCCGCATCGGGAATCGGGGCTGCTGGAAGGAAAAGAGGGGACCACCATGGTGCTGGCGGGCAGAGCATCGGCCCTGGCCTGGGACCGCTGCCTGCTCCTCGTCTGAACGCGATAGGGGTTACGGGTTCACTCGCTGCTTGAGCGGGGCGAGCAGCCCGAACCACTCCCCGGCAGGGAAGTCCAGATGTCCGAGTTCGGGGTGCTGGGAGTCCCGTACAGCGTTCCCCGCCGTGCTCTCGGCCACCTCGACGCAGTTCGACTGCGCCGTGCTGTAGCTGCTCTTGTACCAGGAAGAACGGAGTGTGCTGTTCATGATCTTTATTCTGCGGTAGCGGGGGTCGGTGTCAGGGCGTCGAGCCTGGCGTTGATCGCCTTGACGGACTCGGTGGGCGAAAGCGCCCGCTCGGTCAGCGCTTTGAAGCAGTCGATGTAGGGGGCGACGCTCTGTGGAGCCTCCAAGTAGACGTCGCTGGTCTGCAACTCCACGTGTACCCAGGTCAGCCGGTGCGTCTCCACCAGGGTGAACGCCCCGGCCAAAGCCGGATGGGGAGCGGACAGGGGAAGGACCTGCACGGTGATCAGGGGGCGGGACATCAGCTCCTGCAACAGGACCAACTGCTCGGCCAGCACCTCGGGGGCGTCCAGCGTCTGATGGAGCGCGGCTTCGTGGATGACCGCGTGCAGAGCGGTCGGCTCCTTGTCCCGGTGGAGGATCCGCTGCCTCTGTCGGCGCACGGCGATGAACCTCTCCAAGGCGTTCTCGCTCAGCTCCGTACTGCTGGTGAGGGCGACGGCGCGCCTGGCGTAGTTCTCGTGCTGCAACAGGCCCGGGATCACGCTGGTCTCGTAGGTGCGCACCTCCGACGCCGTCGCCTCCAGGCGGAGCAGGTCGAGGTAGGAGGGGGACAGGGTGTCGCTGTGCTCGACCCACCAGCCCCTCCGTTCGGCCTCCACTTCGCCCGCGACGGCGATCAGGGTCTCCCGGGCGTCACGGTCCTCCACCCCGTAGGCGTCGAGCAGGGGACGCACATCGCGCGCGGGGAGAGCGACGACGCCGTTCTCGATACGGCTGAGGGAGGCCGTCGACCGCTGGGCCGCGCGCGAGGCCTCCTGGAGGGAGAAACCGGCTTCGCGGCGCAGGGCTTCCAGGCGGGTTCCCAGCCATCGCTGGCGCAGAGACGGTTCGTCGGGCACGAAGGCTCCTGGTGGTCGTGATCGCGGAGACGGTCCTCTGGGCAGGGCCGTGAGTGGCTTGGCCTCAGGATGCCATAGTTCCTGTGCGTAAATTTTTCTCTGAGAAAAGATTGCTGTACGTAAATTGATCGTGCATGCTGGTGATGCGGCGACCGCACCCGTCAGCCACTTCCCCCGGGAGCAACAGATGACGGGTCTCCCGTCGCTGGCTTGAACCGCCCTGACGCACGCGCACGTGCCGAGAGCCTCCGCCCCATGGAAAAGCCCAAGGGCCGGCACGCGCCGGACGCTGGTTTCAGAGAAAGGAATCGCGCCATGGCCCCCATGAGCGCCGTACACACCCGTGACCCGTGGGCCACCGACCTCCCGCCGCTGCCGCAGGCCACCCTGCCGCTGTGGGACGTGGTCCCCGCCCGGGTCCGGCACTACTTCCACCACGACCCCGACCGGGCCGCCTACACCACCCGCCGCTACGAGTTCGGGTCCAGCCTCGAACTCCTGCCGCTGGTGCGCGCATTCCTCAACACCTGCGCGGCCCACCGCGACGCCGACTACCGGTACCTGTTCACCCTGCTCGGCTCGGCGCTGGTCAACAACGCTCTGCGCCATTCCCGCTCCGGGCGCCCGCACGGCCGCTACACGCTCACCTGCCGACGCCGCAGCAGCGGGCTCCACCTCACCTGCGCCGACCAGGGCGACGCCTCGGGTCGGACCACCCCGGCCGGACAAGCGCACCCCTTGGCCCCCGACCCGCGCGGGTTGACTCCCGGCGCCGAGCACGGGCGCGGCCTGGCCATGGTGGATGCCCTGGCCACCGAGTGGGGTGACAACGGCATCGCGGAGCTGCGGCAGGTGTGGTTCTTCCTCGCCTACGACCTCACCGACAGCCGGTGGGGTCAGGCTGCCTGAGAAGAACCCCGAACATCCGGGGCGACGACCTCCACGAGGTACTCGACGGTGCGGGAAGCGCAGCCTTTCGGGGCCAATGACACCCGCGCTGGAGCAGTCCACGACAACCGAAGAACACAGGTGCCCCGACCGGTGCTGTAACACCGGACCGGGGCGCGATCACCACCTGACTACACCAGGAGGAGACCGTGGAACACCCTACTACCGGCCGCCACCGACGACCCTGCCACAGCATGGCCGGGCGCGTGTGGGCCCTGACCGCAGCGCTGCTGGCCACCGCTCTGGCCGCCTTCTTCATCCCCCGACCGGCCAGGCCCAACGATGGGGCTCCGCGAGCGTTGCCCCCGGCGCGGACCTCCCGTGGCGCTCTCGAGCGGGGCAGGCGAGGAGGTGATCTGCTCGCCGGTCCGCCCGGCTTCCCCGAACAGCGCGCTTGGGAGGTCGGCGCATCCACCGCCTCAGCCCGCTGGGAGCAGGCATACCGAGGACACCGCGCCCCCTTCGAGGCGGAGGACAGGGTGGACACCGACCCCGACCAGATCGCCGGAGCTCTGGTGCGCCCCTACCTCGGACGCACCGCCGTTCCCCGGCCGCGTCCGGCCGAGCCGGAGGACTACCCGGCCACGCCCCCGGCAGCAGACTCCGAACCGGCGGAGGACGAGTTCGCCGAGCTGACCGACCGCATCCGCGCCTACCTGGCCCAGCGGGCCTGAACGGGGGATTCCATGACCACGCTCGTACTCTCCCCGCCCGCCGTGGCACGCACCTGGTGGGAGCACCGCACCTACCCCCGAGCCCTGTCCCACGTCGGGCGGGCCCGTCACGACCTGGCCCGGGACCTAGCCGGTTTCAGCACCGACACCATCGACACCGCCCTGCTGTGCCTGGGCGAATTGGCGGCCAACGCCGTGGAGCACACCGCCGGGCCCTGCTTCCACCGGGCGCTGGCCCTGATCGATGAGCGCGTCCTCTGGCTGGCCGTGCTCGACGACGGCGGCGCGGCCGGCTCGCCGCATATCCCCGAGCAGGACACCAGGGACCTGTGGTGTGCCTCGGAGGACGGGCGGGGCCTGCTGCTGATCGAGGCCCTTGCCGTGCGGTGGGGTTCCTACACGTTGGGCCCTCACGAGAACACGATCGACCTGGGCCGCGCGGTGTGGGCCGCGCTGCCTGTTGAACCCGGCATGGTCCCGGCCGACCTGCCCGCGTTCGCCCTCTCCCCCTGACCAGGGGTCTTCCTCATGGGCGGTGCTCCTCCGGGGGTGCCGCCCATCGCGCTGTCCACGCCGTTCCGATGCCGTTTTCCCTAGTGGATTCTCGGGGGGTGGGTTTCCAATCTCGGGGGTGGGGTGGCTTCTTTCTCGGGTGGAAGGGTTGTTCTGCCGGGGAGAGGGGTTGGCATGTGGGAGTCGGGGCGGGTGCGGTGTCGGCACGGGGTTCGGCTGTAGGCGGTGGGCGCGCGTGGAGAGGCTGGGGCCGGGCGATGGAGTGGGCCGTGCCTGCGGGCCGGAGCGGACGCGGGGATGGTGGAGCGGCGGGAGCTGGTGGAGGGGCTGCGGGCGCTGGCGCGTTTCCTGGAGGCGGACCCGCGGCTGCCGGTCGGGCAGGCGGCGCGGGTGGAGCTGTCGTACTTCCCCGAGGGGTGTGACGGGCGCCAGGAGGACGAGGTGCTCCGGCTGGCGCGGCGGATGGGGACTCCGGCCGGGTGGGAGGGGGCACTGTTCGTGACCGAGAAGCGGTTTGGGCAGGCCGCCTACCGGGTGGTGTCGATCCCTCGGGCGGTGGCGGAGAGGGAGCGCTCGGCCGGGTGGTGAGGGTGTCATAGAGGGGTGTGCCCCGGGCCGCGTGCGGTCCGGGGCGTTCTGTGTTCGGGGTGGTTATCCACGGATTTTCGGGAATCCTCTGCGGGGGCGGGGTTGGCCGCCTATGGTGGATAACAGATTCCGCCTAGAGGGTTTCTTGACCGGCTGGCAGCACTGTCAGCGCAGGTCAGGGCCGATTGTAGAGATGCCGCCTTGTAAGCGGCAGGTTAGGGGTTCAAGTCCCCTCGCCGGCTCTCACCTTTCCCGCCCGGGGACGTTTCCGGGGCGGACATGTCAGTGTGCACTGCCCCCGTGCGACCCGGCCGACGCCCCGCGCCATGCCTTCGTCCGACGCTTCGCGTTCGCTTCTCCCGGCTCGGGCCGTGCCGCATCCGGGTACGGCGGGGCCCGCGGTCGCGAGCGTTCGCTCGCGGCCACGGGCCCGTGCGGTCGGGGCCGGGTCCTAGCCGGCGCGGCCGGACCGGGGCAGGCCCAGGCGGCCGCGGGTGACGACCACGAGGGCCACCGCGACGAGCCCGACCAGCGCTACCTCGACCGCCCCGGCGGGGGAGCCCGCCACGACCGCCTTGAGGCCGGAGACGACGTTGATCGCGGCGTGGGCGAGCACCGGGGCCAGCACCCCGCCGCGGGCGGAGTTGAAGACGTTGCCCAGGATGACGGTGAGGCCGACGCAGAGCAGCGCGTAGGCGGGGAAGTGCATGTCCGCCTGGAGGGTGCCGGCCATCGCGAACAGCGGCGCGTGCCACACGGCCCAGATCGCTCCGAGCATCACGTTGGCGGCCGTCGGGGACAGGACGCCCTGGAGCCGGGGCAGGGCGAACCCGCGCCAGCCCAGCTCCTCGTTGCCGCCGCCGGCCAGCGCGATGAGCACGAACTGCGCGGGCACCATGACCAGTGCCGCGCGCAGCAGGTCCCGGTCCAGGGCGGTGTTCCCCAGGAGGACCGGGATCGCGGCGGCGCCCGCGATGGCCAGTAGGGCCAGGAACGCGATCGCGTAGGGCAGGAGCGCGCCGCGGCGCCCGATCGAGTAGCGCCGGAAGAGGGCGCCGACCCCGGCGCGGCCCTGGGTGGCGGCCGTGACGACCACCGCCGCCACCATCGGCCCGAAGCCGCCCGCGATCACCGCCGGCATCGGGTCGCCGCCCTGGAGCAGGAGGTCGCCCGCCCACCAGGCGGTCCAGGAGAAGGCGAAGGCGATCACGAGGAACGCGCTGAGGCCGCGGGGGTCGACGGCCGTCGTGCGCGCCGCGTCGACGGGGGCCGTGTCGGCGGAGGGCGCGGGGGAGTGGGGGCGGGTCTGCGTGACAGGGGAGTGGGTGTCCATGGCCGGAAACCTACACTGTTTGAGAACGACATACAACGTAGGATTCCCGCTAGGCTGTAGGTCATGACCGACACCGCACCCGAACAGCAGTTCGACAGCGTCTTCCACCGTCCCGAGCGCCGCCGGAGATCCCAGCCCGCGCTCAGCCGCGAGCGCATCGTCGCCGCGACCATCGCCCTGCTGGACCGCGAGGGCGCCCCGGCGCTGACCATGCGCAAGGTCGCCGCCGAACTCGGCGTGCACGCGACGAGCCTGTACTGGTACGTCGAGCGCCGCGAGGACCTGGTGGACCTGGCCGTGGACGAGATCCTGGCCGCGGCCGCCGCGGCGCTGCCGGGTCCGGACGAGCCGTGGGACACCGCCGTCAGGGAGACCGCCCGCCGGTTCTACTCGGCGCTGACCGCGCACACCTGGGCGGCGGAGTTCGCCGGCTCCCGGCCGCTGATCGGCCCGAACGCGGTCGCCCTGTCGCGCCGCGTCATCGCGGCCCTGGAGAGGAGCGGGGAGGACGAGGAGGCGCAGGCGGTCGCGATCCGGGCGGTCGCCAACCAGATCCTCGGCGCCGCCACGACCACCGTCGCGATGCGCGCGACCCGGTCGAGCGCCCCGGAGGTGCACGAGGAGGCGCGCGCCGCCGCGGTGTCGGGCTCGGACGCCCTCGCCGTGGAGAACGCCTACTTCGACCAGGGGATCGACCTGCTGCTGGAGGGGATCAGGGCACGCCGCGGCCCGTCCCCGTCCTAGGCGTGCCGGACCCGCACGGCGGAGTGCGGGGAGGCCCTCCGCCGGGACACGTCGCGCCGGACCGCCGCCGCACGTCCCGGAGCGGTGGGACCGCGGTGGCAGGATGCTGCCGGGCGGAACCCTTCCGGCGGCGCGGGGCCGCGGGTAGGGTCGTCGGCCATGGACACACTCTCCGCGGCGGGGCCGGCGCGGCCCTGCGGCGTGCGCCCCGGGCGGACCGGGTGAGCGGCGGCGGGGAGCGCCCGGACCGCGTGCGCATCAGCGTGGACCTGGACCGGGACGACTACCGGCTCATGCGGCGGCTCGTACTGGAACTGGGGGAGGCGGCCGACCGCCCGGCGCTCACGCACTCCTCCGTGTGGCGGGCGCTGCTGGCGGAGCTGGGCGGGGACGACGCCCTGGCGGCGCGGGTCGCCCGGCGCCTGCGGCGCGGCCCGGACCGCTCCCGCGCGCCCGGGGGCCCCGGCGCGCCCGCCGTCACTCCCGGACCAGCCGCAGACCGATGAGTTCGAGGCCGTAGCGCAGCCTGCGGAAGTACGTGGCCCGGCTCAGGTGGAGGCGGATCGCGAGCCGTTCGTGGCCGCGCACCCCGTCCAGGTAGTAGTGCTCCAGGATCCGGCCGGCCTCGGCCTCCTCCGCCGAACCGCTCGCGGCCAGGGCGCGCACCTCCTCGCGCAGCCGCGCCCGCAGGTCGGCCGGGGAGGCGGCGCCGCTGAGGGCCAGCAGCGGGGTGCCGCGGAGCCGCCCGGGCGAGTCGATGTGGGTCAGCGCGTGGCGGACCTCGCGCCCCAGCGCGCCCGCGCCGCCCGCGTCCGCGGCGGGCGCCGCCAGGCGCTCGGCCCACTCCAGGAACGCGTCCGAGCCGAAGTCCTGGCCGTGGACCTCCGGGCCTCGGCCGCAGCGGTAGACGTCCTCGACGGTGCCGCCGTGGTGCCGGAACCTCAGCGCGTGCAGGAGCCGCTGGTAGCCGGGGTTCACCGTGGAGACCGTCAGGTACAGGCCGAGCGCCATCACCCGGTGCAGGATGGACCGCAGCAGCTGGGCGTGCAGCCCCCGGTCCGGGCAGAAGGCGGCCCCCAGGAGCAGGCTGTGGCCGGCGCCCGCGTACCGGGTGAGCAGGGTGTCGGTGTGCTGTTGCAGGAGCGGTTCCACGGAGTCGATCGTCCGGTCCTCCACGCGCAGCAGGCCGCTGACGCCCACGGGCTCCCCCCGCGCGTCGTGGACGAGCAGGAAACCGTCGGGATCGGTGCGCATCCACCCCTCCACGAGCCGGTCCGTGCGCCGCGGGTCCAGCCCGCTGTGCCCGGCCCACCGGTTCATGAGCTCGCCGACCGTGTCCGCGTCGTCCGCCGAGGCGGGCCGGACGAGCCCGTCCTCGGGGCTGCCGGGGAAGAGGGTCGCCTGCACCGCCTCCTCGTCGGAGAGGGCGATGATGCCCTCCAGGATCCGGCCGCGCCGCGGTCCGGCGGGCTCCTCCAGCAGCATCCTGCGGCGGTGGGCGGCCGCGCGGCCGCGGGTCTCGCGGTGGCCCGAGGGCTGCCGGGTCCGGCGGGCCAGCGCCAGCACCCGGCGGAAGGGCTCGGACAGGACCAGGCCCGCCTCGGTGCCGTAGACCACGCTCAGCCCGGCGAGGGCGGCGAACGCCTCGCCGTCGACGCCGATCGTCTCCTGGTCGCCGCCCCACACGCTGGCCAGGTCCTGGAGGGCGTCGGCCCAGGCGCGGCCGGGCGCCTCGCGGTCCAGCCGGTCCAGGATCTCGGGCGCGACCCGGACCGCCACCGCGCCCGGCTCCGCGGCCGCGCCCCCGTGCAGCGCGCGGCAGGCGGCCTCGGCGATGAACGGGTTGCCCGCGGCGAGGTCGGTGACGACCCCCAGAGCGCGCGGGTCGTGCACCTGGGCGCGCTCGGCGATGCCGCGGACCTCCTCGTCGCGCAGCGTGCGGAACGGGACCACCCGGGCCCCGGACAGCGCCCATCCCGGGCGGGACAGGAGGGAGCGCCGCGACACGACCAGCACCGGGCGGCCGCCCGGTGCCCGGTCCCGCAGCGCGTCCAGCGCCGCCAGGCCGGCGGGCCCGTCGGCGCCGTCCGCGACCAGGGGACGCGCGGTGTCCTCGGCGAGCGCGCTCCGCAGGGCGTCGGCGGCGCCGGGCGACTCCAGGTCCACGACGGGCAGGGGCGCGAGGCGCGCCGCCAGCGACGACTTCCCGCAGCCCAGGGGGCCGACGAGGTTCACCAGGGGATGGCGCTCCAGGGCGCCCAGCAGATCCTCCGGTGTGGTCTGCCGTGGGGGAGCGGCGGCCGGTGGGGCGTGCATGGGATCTCGCGTTGCCTTCCGGGGGAGGGGGCGCGGTGAGGGGCCCATTGAAGCAGGGGCCCGCGGCGCCGGGAACCCCCCTGTTCCCCGTGAGAGAGGATGAGACGTTCATGAGACCGCGACCGAGCGGGCCTCGGTTAGCTTTTCCCCGTGGTTCCGGTGCGTGGCCGGGACCGGACTCGGAGAGCGTCATGGAGACTCGCACCATGTCCGTGCTCGGGCTGAACGGTGTCGAAGAGGACGTCTACCGCCATTTCCTCCGCAACCCCGGTTCGCCCGAGGCGACCGCGCGCCCGGCCGTCCCGCGGGGCGGGGCGGAGGTGGACGCCGCGGTGGCCAGGCTGCGGGGGCTGGGCCTGCTGCACGGGGACGGGGACGGCGTGTGGGCCGCCGACCCCGCCGCGGCGGTCGCCCGGCTGTCGGAGGACCGGCTGGAGCGCGTCCACTCGACCATCCGGGAGATCGCGGACATCGGCCCCATCATGCGGTCGTTGCAGCAGGACGGCCCGTATCCGCCGCGGGGGCGGGCGCCCGCCGCCGGAGCGGGGGGAGCGCTGGTCAGGCTGGAGACCCTGCCCCTGGTGCGCACGCACATCGACCAGCTCGCGTTCACGGCCCGCACCGAGATCCTGGCCAGCGAGCCCTACGACGTCCTGTCCCCGGAGAACATCCGGCACGCCCGCCCGCTCGACCTGCGGTGCCTGCGCCGGGGCGTGGCCCTGCGCAACCTCGTCCGCGCCGACGCGGCCGGGGACGCGGCGACGCTGGAGCACCTGCGGGTGCTGCGGGCGGCCGGGGCGCAGGTGCGGGTGGCCGACCGGCTCTCGGACCTGATGCTGGTCTACGACCGGCGGACGGCCCTGGTCCCCCTGGACCCCCGGGATTCGGGCCGGGGCGCCTTCCGGGTCGAGGAGGCGAGCCTGGTGGAGAGCCTCGTCCGCTACTTCGACCGGCTGTGGGACGACGCCCGCGACCTGGGCGAACTCCTGGGAGAGGGCTCCGACACCGCCGCACCGACCGAGGCCCAGCTGCGGGTCCTGGAGCTGATGTGCACGGTCAGCAAGGACGAGACCGGGGCACGGCGCGCGGGCATGTCGCTGCGCACCTACCGGCGGCACATCTCCGACCTCCTCACCCTGCTCCAGGCCAACAACCGGGCCCGGGCCGCGCTGGAGGCCCGGGAGCGCGGCTGGGTCTGACGCCCCGCAGCCCGCACCCGCCCCCGCCCCCCCGGCCCCCGGGGCGCGGCACGCGGCCGCCGGGGGCGGGCCCGCGCTCAGCGCGCCGACCCCCGCGCCCCCTCCGGGGCGAGCGACGGGACCCGCAGGCCGAACTCCCGGCGCAGCGCCGAGCGGGCCGCCAGGAACCCGCTCATGCCGTGCACGCCCGGCCCCGGCGGAGTGGCGGCCGAGCAGAGGTAGACGCCCCGTAGCGGCGTCCGGTACGGGTCCCACCGGGGGACCGGCCGCAGCAGGCTCTGCCGCAGCGAGATCAGGCCGGTGCCGATGTCCCCGCCCACGTAGTTGGGGTTGTAGCGGGCGTAGTCGGCCCCCGACATGCCGCGCTCGGCCACGACGGTGTCGGCGAACCCCGGCGCGTACCGTTCGATCGCCGCCCTGACCACGGGCAGGGGGTCCTCTTCGGAGCCCGGGGGCAGGTGGGCGTACGCCCAGACGGGCCGCAGGCCCCCGACCGCGCGCCCGGGGTCCGCGACCGCGGGGTCGACCACGAGCACGAACGGCTCCTCCCCCCGCATCCCGCGCGCGTTCGCCGTCTCCTGGCGGAGGATCCGCGCGGCGGTCCCCCCCAGGTGCACGGTCCCCGCCCGCCCGACGCCGGGGGCCGCCCAGGGGATCGGCTCCGATACCAGGAAGTCGGCCTTGCCCGCGGCGGGCCCGTACCGGTAGCGGCTCAGAGCGCGCAGGTAGCCCGGGGGCAGCCGCCCCGGCGCCAGCCGCGGCAGGGCGGTCGGCGCCGTGTCCAGCAGGACGGCCCGCACACCGCCGAGCCGGCGCAGGTCGGTGACCTCCTCTCCGGTGACCAGGGTCCCGCCGTGTGCCCGGATGTCGTCGGCCAGCGCCGTGACGATGCTCCGGCCGCCGCCCTCGGGCAGCGGCCACCCGGGCCCGTGGGCGAGCTGGGCCAGCAGCAGTCCGACGGCGGCCCCGGGCAGCGAGGGCAGCGGCCCCAGGACGTGGGCGGCGGTCCCGGCCAGCAGCGCGGGCGCCTCCTCCCCCCGGAAGAGCGCGTAGCCCGCCCGGGTCCCCATGAGGAGCGTGCGCACCGCGGTGGCCGGGGCCGCCCGCAGGCCGCCGGGCAGGCGCATGTCGGAGAGCAGCAGCTCCACCATGTCCCGGCCGCGGGCGAGCAGGGGCTCCATCAGCGCGCGCCAGCGCGGCCCGTCCGGGCCCAGCCCGGCGCAGGTCGCGTCGAGGTCGTGCCAGGCCAGGGCGGCCCGGTCCCCGCCCAGGGGATGGGCGTAGCTGACCTCGGGCCGCAGCAGGCGCACTCCCCGCTCGGCGAGGCCGAAGCCCCGGAAGAACGGCGAGGCGGCGGCCATGGGGTGCACCGCGGAGCAGACGTCGTGGACCACGCCGGTGCCGAACAGGTCCGCGCCGCGCAGCCCGCCGCCGAGCTGTTCGGCGGCCTCGTACACCACGACGCGCAGTCCGGCGCGGGCCAGGGTGACCGCCGCGGCCAGGCCGTTGGGCCCGCTGCCGACCACGGCGGCGTCGAACTCGCTCACGTGCGGTCCTCCCGGACGGTCATGTCACTGCCACCCGTTGCCCCGGGGCAGGGGCGCGGGGCCGGTCGCGGCCCGGGTCGGGGCGGCGGGATGCGGGTTCATACCGAGACTCCTGAACTGTGGGAACCGGTGGGTTCTGGTGTACCCGGTGCCTCCCCGGAGGGGTCGTGCACCAGGGCCGCGGTGGCCAGGCGGCGGTACAGGCCGTCCTCGCGGAGCAGGTCCGCGTGGCGGCCGACGGCCCTGACCCTGCCCCCCTCCAGGACGACGATGCGGTCGGCCTCGGCCACGGTCGAGATGCGGTGGGCGATGGCGACCACGGCGCACCGGCGCGCGATGCGCCGCAGGCTGTCGCGGAGCGCCCCCTCGGCCTCCGCGTCCAGGTGGGCGGTGGCCTCGTCGAGCAGGACGACCTCGGGCCGCCGTACCAGGGCGCGGGCCACGCACAGCCGCTGGCGCTGGCCGCCCGACAGGCCGTTCCCCTGGTCGCCGATGAGCGTGTCCAGCCCGTCGGGCAGGGACGCGACCACCTCGGCCAGCCCCGCCAGCTCGACGGCCTCGCGGACGTCGTCGTCGGTGGCGTCCGGCGCCCCGTACGCGATGTTCTCCCGCAGCGTCCCCGTCATCGCCACACTGTCCTGCTGGACGTAGCCGACCCGGTCTCGGACGTGGGACGTGGGCAGGTGCGCGATGTCGCGGCCGTCCAGCAGCACGCTCCCGCCGCTCGGCCGGTAGAACCGCTCGATGAGCTGGAACACCGTCGTCTTCCCCGCGCCCGAGGGGCCCACCAGGGCGGTGAGGCCGCGGGCCGGGACGGTGAAGGAGACGCCGTCGAGCACGGGGCGGTCCCCGTAGGCGAAGACGACGTCGCGCAGCTCCACGGCGGGGCGGTCGCCGCCGGCCGGGTCCGGCGGGGCCGGCGCCGCGACCGCCCCGACGCCGGCGTCCTCCTGCGGGAGCCGGCTCAGCTCGTCCACCCGTTCCAGGGCGGCCCGGCCCTGGAGATGGGTGCCGATCGAGATGAACACCACGACCAGAGGCGACACGAGGTAGAAGAGGTACATGGTGAACGCGGTGAAGGCCGCCGGGTCCACCGTCCCCGTGGCGACGCGCACCATGCCGATGCCCAGCACGGCCGCCAGCGACGCCTGGAGCCCGACGTTCAGGACCGGGGTGAACAGGGCGTTGAGCACGGTGACGCGGTTGCCGGAGGCGCGGGCCCGGTCGGCCAGGCCGGCCAGCCGCTCCTGCTCGGCGTCCTCGGCGCCCGCCCCCTTGACCGTGGGCAGGGCGGTGAGCACGCGCTGGAGGTCGGCGCCGAACGCGCCGGTGTCCTCCCGGTTGGCCAGGGCCGCGCGGCGCAGCGCCCGCGCCAGCCCGACGCCGCCGAACGCCGCGACGCCCAGGCAGGCCAGGGTGAAGAGCATCAGGCCCGGGTCGGTCCAGGCCATCATGGCCACGCACCCGAGCACGACCATCCCGTTGAGGATGATCTGCGCGAGGCTCTGGGTCAGGGACACCTTCATCAGGGAGGTGTCCCCGACCAGCCTGGTGTGCACGTCACCCATCCTCTGCCCGTCGAGGTGGGCGAGGTCGGCGCGCAGGACCCTGCCGGACAGCAGGACCCGCGTGTCGCGGACGATGTTCTCCCCCGCCCGGCCGATGAGCACGCCCTGGGACGACGACAGCACCGCGTCCGCCAGGAACAGGGCCACCAGCAGGACGATGGGTCCGGTGAGCGGCCGGCCCTGCCCGGCGGCCTGGATCAGCCCGGCCAGGAGCGCGGGCTGGGCCAGCGTGGTGACCACCCCCGCGGCGCCCACGGCGATCCCCGCCCCGAGCAGGCGCCGCTGCCCCCGGGCCAGCCCCGCGATGATCCCCTCACCGCGCGGCGCCGTCACCGGCCGCCCCCGTTCCCGGCCGCCGTGTAGTGGCTGATGTGGACGGGGCTGGACGCCTCGTCGAACGCCCCGCCCGACCAGTCGCCCCACCGGGAGACCGGGACCAGCCCGGCCTGCTCCGCGTAGCGGTCCACCTCCTCGGGGGTGGTGAGCCGGGTGATCTCCGTGCCCGGGTGCACGTTCCCGCCCTCGTGCCACAGGTGCGTGGTGTGCCACAGCGTCCGTTCGGGGATGAGGGTGGAGTAGGTCTGCACCCCGGTTCCGGGCTCGGGGTAGGGGATGTAGAACGAGGCCCGCAGGCGGCCCTCGTGCAGGGCGGCCACGAACCCGGGGTTGTGCGTCTCCACGACCAGCGTGCCACCGGGGGCGAGCCGCCGGGCCGCGCGGAGCACGGCCGCCCGCTGCTCCTCGGGGGTGAGGATCTGGGACAGCGTCCCGCAGACGCAGTAGACCAGCCCGTACCCGGCGCCGTCCTCGTAGACGCGGATGTCCCCGTGGACGGGCCGGACCCGCGCCCCGGTGGAGGCGACCGCCTCCCGGAGCCGGTCGAGCATCTCCGGCGAGGAGTCCACGCCGGTCACCTCGCCGACGAGCGCGGAGAGCGGCACCGCGATCCGGCCCGTCCCCACGCCCAGTTCCAGGGTGGCGCCCCCCGGGTGCAGGCCGGCCAGTGCCGCGGCGGTGACCCGGTCGGAGCCGTCCTGGGGGAAGAGCCGGTCGTAGAAGCGGGCGAACGCGCGCCCGTAGCCGCAGTCCGCGACGGCGCCGGACTCCTCGGTGCCGGTCGCCCATCCGGTGTCGGCGGTCATGCGGGGACTCCTTCCACCCCGCTCGCCGGGGTCCGGCGCAGGGGCGTGTAGGGCGAGACGAAGAGGACCTCGGGCTCCTCGGAGTCGTCGTATCCGGCGTTGCGGGTCAGGGAGAACTGGAAGCCCTTGACGGGGGCGCCCCCGGAGGCGGCGATCACGTCGCCCAGGTGGGAGCACAGGATCCGGTAGGAGGGCAGGGTCCCGGCCGGGCCGAACCCCTTGTCGAGGTGGCGCAGCACCTCGGTCCCCAGGTCGAAGACGGCCTTCTCCGAGCGCCGCTCGGGGTACCAGGCGAACTGCCGCAGGCGGCGGCCGACGATGACCTCCAGCGGGACCCACTCCGACGTCTCGTCGGCCTCGGAGAGCGTTCGGTAGTAGAACTGGAAGTCGTGCCGGGCCGGGGTCGGGGCGAAGAAGCACCAGTTGGGGAAGAGCGTGGACAGCGGGTCCATGCGCCGCACGCGGTTGAACGAGGGGTGCGGGTGCTGGGCGCACATGGTGCCCACCAGCAGGGCCGCGGCGGCCAGGCGGACGAGGCCTCCGGTGCCCCCCAGGAGGGGGCGGCGTGCGGTGGTGCGGGGGGTCATCGCTCCTCCGTCGTGGTCGGTGCGGGGGCGGTCCCGGTGCTCTCGGCCAGGAAGTCCAGCAGGAGCCCGGCCGCCCGGGCCGCGTGGTAGGGGTCGGTCAGCAGGTCGTCGTGGTCGCTGCCGGGGATGACGGCGCAGCGGACGGTCCGGTCGGCGGAGTGCGCGGCGGCGAGTTCGCGGTGCAGCTCCAGGTGGTCGGGGTCGCGCTCCACGGTGTGCTGGGCGGACAGCACCAGGGCGTGCGCGTCCAGGGGTTCCAGCGGACCGGAGAAGTCGCCGAAGTCCCGCTCCACCGCCTCCCACTCCCGGAGCGCGGCGTTCCACACCCGGGAGTCGACGGTCTCGGTCAGCGCCCGGGCCCGTACCTGGTCGGGCAGGCTGCGCACCCAGGAGGGGGTGGACATGAGCACGCCCATCCCCAGCCGCAGGCTGACCGCCACCGTGCGCAGCGCCCCGCCGACCTTGGCGGAGTTCTCCGCCTGCTGGTTCGACCGGTGCAGCTGGTCGGGGTGCGAGCTGTCGAGGTACACGACGCCGTGCACGCGCTCCCCGAGGACGGCCGCGGCCCGGCGTGCGATCTCGCCGCCCAGGGAGTGCCCGGCCAGGACCACCCGGCGCCCTTCGGGCACCGCCCCGGCGACGAGGTCCACCAGGTCGTCGACGGACTCGTCGAGGGTGTAGGGCCCGGTCGCCCCCCGGCGGCTGGCGCCGTAGCCCGCCCTGCCGGGGACGAGCCACTGCCGGCCCTGCTCGTTGAGGGCCCGGGTGTACCAGCTGAAGTGCAGGGGGATCGCGCCGAGGCCGTGCACGAAGACCACGACCGGGTCCGTCCGGTCCGCGGAGGCGGTCCCGTGGTAGGCGATGGTGTTGCCGTGGCGGGTGGTGACCCGGCCTCCCGGCTCCGGGTGGTCCAGGACGGTGGCGCGGCGGTGGGCGGCGACCGCGGCGGACGCGGCCGCGGTGCCCAGCGCCAGCAGCCCCGCCACCGCGGGCAGGCGGTCGTCGCGGTCGGCCGTGGCGGGCAGGGAGCGCGGGGCGCTGGTGTACATCACCATCGGGTACATGGCGGCGAAGGCGGGCAGGAACCGCCCCAGGCCCATGACGACCCCGTTGGCCACGTGGAAGAGGAGGACGGACCCGAGCACCGGCCGGACCAGCGCGCCGCCCCTGGCGTAGAGCACCGGGAAGAGGCACTCCAGGGCCAGGACGCCGTGCGCCACCAGGCGGGAGGCCCGCGGGAACCTCCGGGTCAGCCTCCAGACGCCCTCGTGGCCGTAGGTGCGCGTGCGCATCACCCCCGACAGGGCGTCGCCCGTCCGCCATTCCCGGCCCAGGAGCTTGACCCAGCCGGAGAACAGGTACGAGAGGGTGCACTGCCCGGCCACGTACCACATCAGCGCGTCCTTGACCGCGGGCGAGGAGGAGATCCGGGCCAGGCCGGTCGCGGTCTGCACCACGATCGCCGCCTGGTCCGACCCGTCGGTGCCGTAGCGCAGGGAGGGGTAGAGCAGCGTCCCGCTCACCCCGAGGAAGAGGGCGCCCGCCCCGCGCCAGCGGCCGCGGCCGGGGAGCAGCAGCGCCGAGCCGACCGCGACGCGGGCGGCGTGCAGGGCCGTGGCGGTGCGCCGGTCGGAGGCGAGGTCCAGCACGGCCCGCAGGGGGCGGCCGTAGCCGGCGTACCCGTCGCGGGAGATGGCCCACTCGTTCAGCCGGGAGGGGCCGTGGCGGTGCCGGTCGAACAGGTACTCCGCGCTGGAGACCAGGGAGGTGAGGGCGGAGATCCGCTCGGAGGCCCCGAGGGCCTGGTCGCGGGTGAGGGGGACGGGGCCCAGGAGGGCGGACAGGGCGCGGCCCGCGAGCCTGCGGACTCGCCGGGTTCTGCCGGAGGCGGGCATGGGGGACCTTCCTGTGGGGGAGGGGCGGTGGGGCGGCGCGGGGGGGGGGGGGCGGGCCCCCCCCCCCCCCGGGGCCCCACGCGACGACCAAGGGCAGGG
>NZ_JBHVLR010000001.1:114799-180608 GCF_042797335.1 Nocardiopsis sp. NPDC057823
GCCCCGCTCGCGGGGGCCCCCGCGGGGTGCGCCGGGGGGGGGGGGGGGGGCCCTGGGTGGGGGGGGGGGGGGGGGGGGGGGGCGGGGCCGGGGGCGCCGGGCCCCCCCGGACCGCGGTTCCCGATCGCTACGACATGGGCAGGGTCGGGTGGGTGCTGTTGACGCCGGCGTTGAACGCGTAGATCAGGGCGTAGCCGATGGCGACCCCCGCGGTCACGGCGGGGGTCGCCGTGACCGGGGCCTGCGTCGACACGGACCGGCCGCGGGGGTCGCGGATGTCGATGTCGGCCAGCGAGCCCGGGCGCGAGAGGAAGGAAACGTCGTTCACTGTGGCTCCAGGGGTCCGGACTAGCTCTGAGGCAGGGTCGGGTGGGTGCTGTTGGCGAGGGCGTAGCCCAGGGCCACACCGGCCGCGAGGCCCGCGGTCACGGCGAGGGGGGTCGCCGTGACGGGCGCCGCGCCGAAGCGGATGCTGCCGCCGTCGGTCTCGCTCAGGGCGTCCGCGCCGGCGAGGGAGGCGGGGGGAGTCAGGGGGATCACTGCGTCTCCTGGTCTCTAGGCGTGGGGGAGGGTGGGGTGGGTGCCGCCGAGGGCGTTGACGAGGGCGCCCGCGGCGTAGGCGACGACGATCGCCCCGGCCGCCCCCACGACCACGGGGGTCGCCGTGACGGGGAGGCCGGACCGGAACACCCGGCCCTCGGCGTCCTCTTCCAGGGCACCGGGGACGATGCCCCAGTGCGGTCGGACCTGTGTCTGCATGCTCGCTCCTCACCACCGCGCCAGCGCGGTGCGACGTGTTCCGGGGCGCGCCCGGAAGGGGAACGGCCCCCGGGGGTTCCGCGGGGGCCGTTCTCACGATCGCAACGCTCGGTGCCGAAGTGAAGGCGGAACGTCGGCACGAGGCTGCCGCGCGCGGTGCAGCATGATGCAAAGGAGGAGCGCGGTCCCGCCCGGGCCCCGGTGCGGCGGTCGGGCGCCGGGCCGCGGGGGAGGGCGGGGAATCGGCGGGGCGGCGGGGCTGTTGTCCACCGACATGACCGAGCCGTGGCTGGACCAGAAGACCATCGACCACCTCCTCGACGAGACCGGGACCTGGGCCGTGGTGGGCCTGTCGAACGACACCGGGCGCACCGCGTACGGCGTCGCCCGGGTGCTCCAGGCGAAGGGCAAGCGGATCGTCCCGATCCACCCAGGGGCCGCGGCCGCCGGCGAGGAGGTCCTGGGCGAGAAGGCCTACGCGACGCTCGCCGAGGCGGCCGAAGCCGTCGGCGGCATCGACGTCGTGGACGTCTTCCGCCGGTCCGAGGCGGCCGGGGAGTTCGCCGACCAGGCCGTGGCGATCGGCGCCCGGGGGGTGTGGTTCCAGCTCGGGGTGGTCGACGAGGAGGCGTTCCGGCGGACGGCGGAGGCCGGTGTGCCGATGGTGATGGACACCTGCCCCGCCATCGAGTGGGGCAGGCGCGGCGCCTGACCGGCGCGGGGCCTCACGGGGTGGACTCGGTGGAGGGTGCGGCGCTCTTCAGGAACCACGAGGCGACCGCCGCCGTCACCACGCCCATCAGGCCCACGCCCATGATCATCAGCACGACCGCCACCAGCCGCCCTTCGAGGGTGACGGGGTAGAAGTCCCCGTAGCCGACCGTCGCGGCCGTCACGATCGCCCACCACAGGGCGTCCCCGAACTCGGTGATGTTCGCGTCGGGGGCGCCCCGCTCCGCGTCGAGCACGGTCACCGCGCTCAGGAAGACCATGAGGGCCGCCGCGCCGGTGACGTAGACGGAGGTCTTCCCGATCATCGAGTGGCCGACCGTGGAGCGGTTCAGCATGCGTACGAGCGAGAACAGGCGCAGCAGGCGCAGCATCCGGAACATGGGGAGCAGGACCAGGACCACGTCGTACCAGTTGCGCAGTGCGTACTGCAGGCGGTGGTCGCTCAGGTGGATCCGGATGGCGAAGTCGACCGTGAAGGAGAGCCAGACCGTCCAGGAGAGGGCCTGCAGGACGTTGTACAGGTCCGGTTCCAATCCCGGGTCGATGACCGGCCACGCGTAGGCGACGAGGAAGGCCACCGCCAGCAGCAGCATGGGGATCTCCGCCCTGCGCTCCCACCGGGTCACGCGGGCGTCGTGTTCGAGGGGCTGGAGGGGCGTGTCCTGTTCCGCCATGGGGGCACCGATCCGCGTCCGGGGGTTGGGCCGAGGGCTGCCGGCGTGCGTGGGGTCCGCGGTGGCGGACCACCGGCATCAGGGGCGAAAGCCGCAAGGACGCCCCGCTGACATGGGAGGATACGTCAACTCTCGGCCGGTCCGGTGACCGGGTGGCGGTCCGGGACGACGGGCGCGGCCGGAGGGCGGGTGCGGCCGGGCACCCGGCCGCACCCGCCCTCCGGGGGTCGCGCGGTGCGCCCCGGGGTCAGCGGACGACGTCGAACACCTGCTTCTGCATGCCGTTGGAGTACGCCTCGTGCTCCACGAGCCTGAGCTTGGTCAGGTCCTTGTCGGCGTCGCTGAACAGCCGCTTGCCCGCGCCCAGGAGCACCGGGAAGACCAGCAGGTGGTAGCGGTCGACCAGGCCCGCGTCGGCGAGCCCCTGAGCCAGGGTGGAGCTGCCGTGGACGATGATCGGCCCGCCCTCGGTCTCCTTGAGGGCGGCCACGTCGTCCAGCGAGCGCAGGATCGTGGCGGGCCAGCGCTCGTCCTGCTCGGTGAGGGTGGTGGAGACGACGTAGCGGGGCATGGCGTTGTAGCCCTTGAACTCCTCGGTCATCGAGGGCCACACCGGGGCGAAGGCCTCGTAGCTGCGGCGGCCCATCAGCATGGCGGTCGCCTCGTCCTGCTCGGTGGCCTTGATCGCGTAGGCGGCCTCGTCGAACTCGACGGAGTTCACGGTCCAGCCGCTGTTGCGGTAGCCGGACTCTCCGCCCGGGGCCTCCATGACGCCGTCGAGGGAGATGAAGGCGGTGACGATCAGGGTGCGCATGATGTGTTCCTCGTTTCCGTTCGCACGTACACCCTCTCGTCGAACGGCCCCCGCGCGGATCGACACCGCGCCGGAATTTTTTTTCCAGAGGTCCTCCTTCCCGGCGCGGACGCACCCCGGTGCCGCCGTACGCGGGGGAGGAGGACCCTCCCCGACCAGGCCCCGTGCGGGCGCGGACGCTCAGGCGGGGTGCGCAGCCGGGGCGGGGAGGCGTGCGGTGAGCAGGGAGATGCCGTAGGCGCAGCCCGCGGCGGCCAGCACCGCCGGGACGAGGCCGATCGGGCCGCCGAGGAAGGACTCGCCCATGAAGGCGATGGCGACGAAGGACGCCGCGACCGGGTTGACGACCGTCGTCACACCGAGCGGCGATCCGAGCTCCATGCCCTGGTAGGCGGCCTGGGCGAGGAACATCCCCAGGACGGCGACGACCGCTGTGCCCATGGCCGCCGGGTGGGCGAGCGCGGCGGCCCCGTCGGTGCCGATGACGGTGACGGTGGTCTTGGCCAGGGCGGAGGAGACGCCGAAGGCGACCCCCGCCACGGCGGCGAGCAGGTGGCTGCGCCAGGCGGCCGGGCAGCGGCCGGCCGCCCAGGCCCCGGCGGTGAGCAGGGCCAGGGTGCCCAGGGTGACGGCCCACCCGTCGGCGACGGTGAGGGGGTCGCTGCGGCCGTCGGTCACCGACAGGGAGAGCAGGACCGCGACCGAGGCCACGACCAGGACCGCGCCCCCGGTCTGTCGGCGGGTCAGCCGCCGCCCGCCGAGGCGGGTGGCCCAGGGGATCGCGAAGACCAGGGCGAGGACGCCCAGCGGCTGCACCACGGTGAGCGGGGCGAAGGCCAGGGCCGCCACCTGGAAAGCGGCACGGCCGCCGTTGAGGAGGATCGAGGTCCACCACAGGGGCCGTGCCAGCAGGGACGCGAGGGGGCCGCGTTCGATCAGCGGCTCGGGCACCAGGACGGCCAGCCGCCACTGGGACACCGCGGCCGCGGCGTAGGCGACGCAGGACAGGGTGCCCAGCAGGGCACCGAGCCATACGTAGGGGTCCATATCGGTAATCCTTGCGCGGACGCGCGGACGGTGTCGTCATACCGGGGGATGGTCCCGTGCGTCTTCGGTAGCGGGTCGGGCGGCGGACTCGGGGGCGGGGCGGGCGCCGGCCTCCCCGGGGGTGTGCGCGGGCCGCGTCGGCGGCCGCGCCGAGGATACCGGCGTTCGGTCGGGGGAGGCTGGACCTCCCGCGTGAAAGGTACCCCCGCCGCGGGCTCCGGACTCCGGACGCCGCGCGGCCGTCGGCTAGGATGCGCGGCATGCCCTGCACAGCACCCCTCGGAGCCCGCCGATGAACGCCGCCTCGATCGTGTCCTGGGTGCTCTTCGTCGCCGTCTTCGCGCTGGCGCGCGCGCTCACCCGGGAGCCGTACGCCGACCTGCTCGGCTCCGGGATCCCCGCGTCGCTCGCCTCCTTCGGCACCGCCGCGGCCCTGGGCCTGCTGGTCCTCTTCGCCGTCCAGAGGTTCGCCGCCCGCTCCCGCCGGGAGTGAACCCGGGCACCGGGTCCGGGGGCGGCGGGACGGGGCGCGGGAACGCGTCCGAAGGTCCCCACCGATCCGTCCGCCGGGTGGCCGGCAGGTAACGGAAGAGCCGCAGCACCAAGGCTTGTGGGTCTTTCCACGGCCGCGGGACCGTAGACTCCTGCGGGTGAGCAGAACGAGTCCGGGTCGGCGCCGGGCACCGCGGGGCGAGGGCGGCCGGCGGCGTGAGGGGATCCTGCGGATCGCCGGCGGGGCCGTCGCGGCGCACGGCCGCGACAGGGCGTCCTCCGCCGGGGCCCGCGGCCGGGCCGGGCTCACCCGGGCGGGTATCCACTCCTTCGGACCCGGTCCGCTCCCCGCCGTCACGGACCCGCGCGCCGCCGTCCGCGCCCCACGCCGTCCGGCCTGCGCCGGCCCGTCCACCGGGGAGGGGGAGCGGTGAGGGAGGCGGTCGAGCGCCTGTACGCCGTGTTCGCGCGCCACCGCCTGGCCGCCCGCATCGACGGCTGCCCGCACTGCGTCACGGACGAGGACCAGCGCCTGCTGCGCCGCTCGCCCCTGCGCGAACTCGGCGAGGACGACCTGCGCCGGTTCGTGGCCAAGGTCCTCACGACCTGGGGCGGCGTCGACGACCTGCGCCACTTCCTGCCGCGCATCCTCGACCTCGCCCTCCCCGGCGGCGGGCACATCGACATCGACACGGTGGCCGCCAAACTCGACCTGGCCCGCTGGTGGCAGTGGCCCGCCGACGAGCGCGCCGCCGTCCGCGCCTGCTTCGCCGCCCTGTGGCTGCACACCCTGGACCGCGAGCCCGAGGAGCGCCCCGCCGTCCTGATCCTGGACACGCTGGCCACCGCCTTCGACGACCTGTCCCCGTTCCTGGAGGCCTGGTCGGACCGGCTGCGGCGCTGGGCCGACCACCCCCGGGCCCTGCGCCAGTTCGCCGACACGGCGGGGACCGTGGTGGCCACCTCGCCGACCGTGCGCCACCCCCAGGTGGTGATCTGGCTGCTCGACCTGATCCCCCTGATGGAGACCCTGTTCAAGGAGCTGGAGGACGTGGACGTCGGCCTGGCCGAGTCCGTCCTGGACACCCACGACCAGCTCGTCCTGCTGCGCGCCGCCCTCCGGTCCTGACGGTCCGCGCACGCGTGCCCCCGTGCCCGCGCACGTTCGTCCCCCGTGCCCGCGCACGGACGGGCCCCGCCCCCCGGAAGGGGACGGGGCCCCGCCTACCGGCCGACCACCGCCGCGGCCACCGCGTCGGGCGCCTGCGCGTAGGAGTCGAACTCCATCACGAAGGACGCCCGGCCCGAGGTCCGGCCGCGCAGGTCGCCCACGTAGCCGAACATCTCCGCCAGCGGCACCGCCGCCGAGACCACGCGGGCCCCGCGCCGCTCCGCCAGCGACCGCACCCGGCCGCGCCGGGCGTTGAGGTCGCCGATGACGTCGCCCATGCAGTCCTCGGGCGTCGTCACCTCCACGGCCATCACCGGTTCCAGCAGCGCCGGGTCGGCCTGGGCCAGGGCCTCCCGCATGGCGTCCAGGCCCACCGTCCGGAACGCCAGCTCGGAGGAGTCCTCGGTGTGGAACGCCCCGTCCAGCAGGCGCACCCGCACCCCGGTCACCTCGTACCCGGCCAGGACGCCGAGCCGCAGCGCGTCCCGGCAGCCCCTGTCCACGGCGGGGACGAACTCACGCGGCACCCGGCCCCCGGTCACCTCGTCCACGAACTCGTACCCGCCATCGAACGGCTCGACGGCGATCCGCACCCGGGCGAACTGGCCCCGGCCACCGGTCTGCTTCCGGTGCGTGCGGTCCACCGCCGCGACCGCCCGCCGGATGGTCTCCCGGTAGGCGACGCGCGGACGGCCCACCCGGGCCTCCACGCCGAACTCGCGCAGCAGGCGGGCGACCTGGATCTCCAGGTGCAGCTCGCCCATACCGCCCAGGATGGTCTGGCCGCTCTCGGCGTCGGTGTGCACCCGCAGGGACGGGTCCTCCTCCGACAGCCGGACGACCGCCGACGACAGCCGGTCCCGGTCGGACCGGGACCGCGGCTCCACCGCGACCTCGATGACGGGGTCGGGGAAGTCCATGGAGTCCAGCACGATCGGGTCCGCCGCGTCGCACAGGGTCTCCCCGGTGCCGGTCCGGCGCAGCCCCATGACGGCGACGATGTCGCCGGCGACCGCCGTGGGGACCTCCTCCCGGGTCGCGGCGTGCATGCGGTAGATCTTGCCGATCCTCTCCTTCTCTCCCCGGAGCGGGTTGTACACCCGGTCGCCGGTGTCCAGCCGGCCGGAGTACAGCCGGACGAACGTCAGGCGGCCCAGGTGCGGGTCGCCCGTGATCTTGAAGGCCAGCGCCGCCAGCGGCGCGTCCTCGGACGGAGGGCGTGCGACCGCCGCGCCCGCGTCCCCGGGGCGGACCCCGGCCGCCTCCCCCGCGTCGAGCGGGGAGGGCAGGTAGCGGACCACGGCGTCCAGCAGCGGCTGCACCCCCTTGTTCTTGAACGCGGTGCCGCACAGCACCGGCGTCACCGTCACCGGGCCGTCCACCGATCCGACGGTCAGCCGCCGGACCGCCGCGTGCAGCTCCGCCTCGGCGGGCTCCTCGCCCCGCACGTACAGCTCCATCAGCGCTTCGTCGTGCTCGGCGACCGTCTCCAGCAGGCGGGCGCGCCAGCGCCGCGCCTCCCCGGCCAGCTCGTCGGGGACGGCGGCGACCTCGTACGCCTCGCCCGGGCCGGCGTCGGCCGGCCACACCAGGGCGCGCATGCCGACCAGGTCGACCACGCCCCGGAAGCCCGCCTCCGCGCCGACCGGCAGGTGCAGCACCAGCGGGACCGCGCCCAGCCGGTCGCCGATCATCTCCACCGTCCGCGCCATGTCCGCGCCGACCCGGTCCATCTTGTTGACGAAGCAGATGCGCGGAACGCCGTAGCGGTCGGCCTGGCGCCACACCGTCTCGGACTGGGGCTCCACGCCGGCCACCGCGTCGAACACCGCGACCGCGCCGTCCAGGACGCGCAGGCACCGCTCCACCTCGACGGTGAAGTCGATGTGGCCGGGGGTGTCGATGAGGTTCACGGTGTGGACCGCGCCGTCGACCGTCCACCGGCAGGTGACCGCCGCCGAGGCGATGGTGATGCCGTGCTCGCGCTCCTCCGGCAGGAAGTCGGTGGCGGTGGTGCCGTCGTGCACCTCGCCGACCTTGTGGGAGGTGCCGGTGTAGTACAGGATGCGCTCGGTGGTGGTGGTCTTGCCCGCGTCGATGTGGGCCATGATCCCGATGTTGCGGACCGAGGCCCGTCCCATCCTTGTGGTGGTGGCCATGTGTCCGTTCCTTTCTGCTCCGTCGGGGCGACCATCGGGCGGTGCGCGCATGCCTGTGCGGCCGTGGGTACGGCCTGCCGCCTGTTGGGAGCGTAGGCGCGGGGGCCCCGGCGGGCCACCGGTTTTCGGACACGCGAAGGGCGGCGGACCCGCGTGGTCCGCCGCCCCCGTGGACGCTCCGTCAGTCGACCGGGCGCCGGGGCTCCACCACCGTGTCCGGCCCCGGGTAGATGAGGCGTTCCGCCCCGTCCGGGAAGCGCACCAGGTAGGGAGGGCCGTCCTCGGCCCCGCGCACCTCGATGATCTCCCCGAGGTGCCGCCCGTCGCCGCTGGTGACCCCGTGCGTGCGCAGGTGGTCGCCGACCTTCGCGTGCATGGTCCTCCCCCGTTTCCGCCGGTCCCCCCGACCGGCCCGTACCGGGGGTCTACCCGACGCCGTCCCCGCCCGAACCGGACCCCGGGGCGACCCCTACGCACAAAGGGATAGCCGGGTCCCGACGAACCTCCGATGCGCCGGCGGGCCGGCCGGACGGACGCTGTACGGGACCGACGAGACGAGGAGGCCGCACATGCTGACGGTGCGGGAACTGACCAAGCGCTACGGGGACAGAACGGTGGTGGACGGGCTCACCTTCACGGTGGAGCCCGGCCGCGTGACCGGCTTCCTGGGGCCTAATGGGGCCGGCAAGAGCACCACCATGCGGGTGCTGCTGGGGCTGGCCGCGCCCACGTCCGGCGAGGCGCTGGTCGACGGCCGCCCCTACCGGGATCTGGACCGGCCCGCGCTGCGGGTGGGCGCCCTGCTGTCCACGGGCTCCGCCCACCCCGGGCGCACCGCGCGGGCCCACCTGCGGGCCAAGGCGGTGGGCACCGGCGTCCCGCGGAGCCGGGTGGAGGAGGTGCTGGAACAGGTCGGGCTGTCCGACGCGGCCGACCGGCGGGTGGGCGGCTACTCGCTGGGCATGCGGCAGCGGCTGGGGGTGGCCGACGCGCTGCTGGGGGACCCCGGCGTGCTGGTCTTCGACGAGCCCGTCAACGGACTCGACCTGGACGGGGTGCGGTGGATGCGCGCGCTGGTGCGGCGGATGGCCGACGAGGGCCGCACCGTGTTCGTCTCCAGCCACCTGATGAGCGAGATGGAGGCGGTCGCCGACCACCTCGTGGTCATCGGGCGGGGGCGGCTGATCGTCGACGCCCCGCTCACCGAGGTCATCGGCGCGTGGTCGCGCACCCACGTGGAGGTGCGCACCCCCGACCCCGGGACCCTGCGGGAGCGGTTGGAGCGGCGCGGCCCCGCGGTGCGGGTGGAGGACGGGCCCGGCCTGCTGCGGGTGTTCGGCGCCCCGGCGGCCGAGGTCGGCGACCTGGCGTACGAGGCCGGCGTCCGCGTCCACGGCCTGCTGACCAGGGAGGCGTCCCTGGAGCAGGCCTACCTGGAACTCACCGGCGAGGCCGTGGAGTACGGATCGACGGGAGGAGCCCGATGAGCGGGACCAGGGGCCGGTACCCGGCCGAACTGGGCCGAGAGTCCGCCGCGGAGTGGATCCGCCTGACCTCCCTGCGCTCCACATGGTGGGCGGTGGCCGCGGCCCTGCTCGGGATGGCCGTGTTCGCCGCGCTCATGGGGTTCACCGAGCTGTCGCGGATCGCCGAGAACCCCGATGAGGCCGACTCCCTGGCCTACGCCCGGCTGCTCTCCCAGGGGCACTTCTACCTGGTGCAGTTCACGGTGCTCACCCTGGCCGCGCTGGCCGCCACCGGCGAGTTCGGGGACCGGGGCGTCACCGGGACGCTGCTGGCCCGGCCGGACCGCTCCCTGGTCCTGGCCGCGCGCACGCTGGTGGTGGCGGGGCTGGCCGGGGTGGTCGGCGTCCTGTCCACCGTTGCGGGGGCGGCGGTCCTGGCCGGGTTCATCGGCCGGTACGCGGCCCCGGACCCGGCGGCACTGGCCGGGACGGCGCTGGGGGCGGGGCTGTGCATGGCGCTGTTCGGCGTCCTGTTCACCGGGGTCGGAACGGCGCTGCGCAGCGCCCCGGGCACGTTCGTGATCGGGTTCCTGCTGCTCCTGGGGCTGCCGCTGGTCCTCCAGCTGTCCGGGAACCCGGTGCTGGACGACCTGGCGGCCCTGGCCCCGGGCACCGCGGGGATCGAGTTCTACGCGGGCGGCGATGTCGGCTTCTACACCGCGCCGCACGACGGGCCGGTGAACATCGTCGTGGTGGCGGGGTGGGCGGCCGCCGCCTGGATCGTCGCCCGCGCGGAGTTCCGGGTCCGCGACGTGTGACCGACCGACGGCGCCCGGCCCGCACAGGCCGGGCGCCGTCGTGTTCCCGTCAGTGCTCGGTGACCTCGGTCACCGCGGGCGCCGGGTCCGGCAGCGGGGACGCCCCGCCGCGCAGGTGGTGGTCGAAGAACGCCGCCAGGTGCGCGCGCTGGGCGGCGACCGAGTCCTCCGGGTCCACGGTGCCCAGTCCGCCGCGCACCGCGTTCCGCCAGGCCGCCGAGGACGGGGAGAAGGCCTCCTCCAGCTGCGGGGCGATCCACTGGAGGTCCGTGGACGCCATGTGCTCCCCGTCGGGCATGTACACCTCCAGCACGGGCGCGCTCGACGCCTCGACGAACAGCCGCCAGTCCGGGGAGTGGTCGGAGTGGTGGGGCAGTCCCTCGTCACCGCTCGCCCCGGCCCCCATCAGGGCGAACGGCCGGGAGGCCCCGGCCAGGGTCGCGTCGGACCACTCCTCGTCGCCCACGTGGTAGGCCAGGCTGCCGTCCATGTTCACGCCGGCGTCGACCCGGTCGTCCACGAGCATCGTCTCCGCCGTCGTCACCCCGCCCAGGGAGTGGCCGAACATGCCCACCCGCTCCATGTCCAGGGCGTCGGCCAGCCCCCGGGGCAGCGGGTGCCCGGAGTCGTCGGCGGCGTCCTCCCCGGCGGCGAACCCCTCCAGCCGGTCCAGCACGAACCGGGCGTCGGCCAGGCGCACCCCGCCGGCCAGCCTCCGGTTCCCGGTGTTGTTGGTGGGCAGGGCGGTGCGCAGCAGGCGCCCGTCGGGCAGCTCCACGACGAGCGCCTCGTAGGGGTGGTCCATGGCCGCCACGACGAACCCCCGGGAGGCCAGGTCCTCGCCCAGGGCGGTGTACTGGTGCCGGGACATGCCCATCCCGGGGGAGAAGAGCAGCACCGGCAGGCGCGCGTCCACGGCCTCGGCGTCGAGCCGGGAGGCCGTCCGCGCCCCGGCCGCGTCGACGGCGTCGCGCGGGATGCCGTACTGCTCGAAATCGCGCTTCATCGTCTCGGCGAAGGACGCCGGGACGTACGGTGCGGGCTCCCCGCCGCCCCGGGCCGGGTACCAGACGTCGACCACGACGTCGCGGTCCTCGGCGGCCGGGACCCAGGGGTGGCCGCGGTCCGGGTCGACCAGGTGCAGGGTGGTGCGGCCGGTGGGGTGCGAGCCCGTGGGCGCAGGGGGTTGGAGGACGACCGGCTCGGGGTCCGTGACGGCGGACAGCGCGGTCGGCGCGGACAGGGAGGCCGCCAGGACCAGCGCGGCGCACAGCAGGGCGCGGGTCCGGACGGCTCGGGGTGTCTGTGAACGTGTCATGCCCGTATGCTCCGCCGCCCCGGCCCCCGGGCACATCGCCCGGACGGCGGCGGCCGCCTAGGCACAAAGGGGTAGGGGGAGTCCCGGGGTCAGAGCAGCCCGGCCTCGTAGGCCAGGATCGCGGCGCGCACCCGGTTGTCCACGCCGAGCCGGGTCAGGATCGACCCCACGTGCACCTTCACGGTCCCGGCCGCGATGTCGAGCCTGCGGGCGATCTCGTCGTTGGAGCAGCCCTCGCCGACCAGCACCAGCACCTGGCGTTCGCGGGCGGTGAGCCGGTCCACCCGCTCCCGGGCCCGCGCGCTGCGGGACCGCCGCGGGGAGGAGGCGTCGAGCAGGCCGACCACCCGCCGGGCCACATCGGGGGACAGGTAGGCGCCGCCGTCGGCCACGGCGCGCAGCCCGGCCACCAGCTGGTGCGGGTCGCCGGTCTTGAGCACGAACCCGTCGGCGCCGCCGGACAGCGCCCGTTCGATGTAGGCGTCCTCGCCGAACGTGGTCAGCACGACCACCGACGTCGCCGGGTGCGCGGCCGCGATGGCCTCCGCCGCGTCCAGGCCGTTCATCCGCGGCATGCGCACGTCCATGAGCACCAGGTCGGGCCGGTGCTCCGCGGTCAGGGACACCGCCTCGGCGCCGTCGGCCGCCTCGCCCACCACCTCGAACCCGGAGGCGGCGGACAGGATCGCGCGCAGCCCGGCGCGCATCATCGCCTCGTCGTCGGCCAGCAGGACGCGCAGCGTCCGGGTGCCGTTGCCCGTCTCCACGCGCACACCCTACTCGTCCGCCGCGGCCTCCCGGTCGATCTCCTCCTTGGACACCAGGACCCCGTCGGCGAAGCACAGCCGGTACACCGGCGGCAGTCCGTTCTCCTGGTGCACCAGCTGGTACCGGCAGTCGGCCCCGGGCGGCTCCGGCGGCGCGCCGTCCACGGACCGCTCGGGGTAGGCGTACCGGGGCAGCAGCTCCTCGACCTGCGCCCGGGTGTCGCCCACGTGGATCCGCTCGTAGTCCTCGGGGGGCAGCACCGAGTTGCTGCTGTTCCACCACAGCAGGGCGAACCCGGCCCCGACGGCGGGCAGCGCGATGGCGACGGGGATCGCGACCGCGGCGAGCACGCTCCGGCGGGCCCCGGCGCGGGCCTCCTCCCGGGCCAGCCGGATGACGGAGGGCTCGGGGCCCCCGTCCCCGGGCTCGCCGTCGGGTACCTCGGCGCGGACCGCGAACCCGGAGCCGGGGCGGGGCGCGGCGTCCAGGGTCCCGCCCAGGGCGGCCACCTCGGCGCGCAGTGCGGCCAGCCCGGTCCCGGCGCCGGGCACCGCGGGGGCCCCGTCCGGGCCGGCGCCGGTGTCGTCCACCTCCACCCGGGTCGGTCCGCCGTCCCGGACGACCCGCACGGTCACCTCGGCACCGGGGGCGTACCGGGCGGCGTTGGTGAGCGCCTCGCGGACCAGCCGTCCCACCGCCCGGCCGCCGGGGGTGCGGGGGTCGGGGTCGGGGCCCTCGCGCAGCAGGCGGACGCGCATGCCCGCCTCGACCGCCCCGGAGACCAGTTCGGCGACCGTCTCCACGTCCTCGCCGGCCGGCCCCTCCCGCAGCACGCCGATGGCCTCGCGCAGCCGCAGTGTGGTGGCGTGCGCGGCCTCGCGCAGCCCGGCGGCGGCCTCGGCGCGCTCGGGGGAGTCCTGCGAGGCCATCTCCAGGGCGGCGGCGCGCACCGCGAGCAGGGCCAGGTCGTGGCCGAGGGAGTCGTGCATGCGGGCGGCGATCCTGGCGCGCTCCCGCAGCCGGGCGCGCTCGGCCTCGGCGGCCCGGGTGCGCTCCATGTGCTCGGCGATCTCCCAGCCGCCCCGGATCAGCCGGGCGCGCTGTTCCAGGTACCGGCCCAGCAGCCAGGGGACGAGCAGCATCGCGACCAGGCCGAGTACCAGGCCGAGCACGTCCACCAGGCCGGACAGCAGGTCGCGGGTCCCGACCCCGGCCATCACGGCGGCGCCCGTGTACAGGGTGAGGACGATCAGGGCCGCCGTCACCGCCATGGAGGCGAAGGGCCCGGGGCGGCCCGAGCGCCGCCCGGCCAGCAGGGCCAGGACCCCCAGGGAGACGAACGGGGAGAGCGGCAGGGACTCGGGCAGGGCCGCGGCCTCCGCGGTGGCGGCCGCCAGGGCGACCGCCGTCGCCGCGTCGGGCCGGCGCCGGGACAGGACCACGGCCGCGGTCAGGGCGAGGAGCAGGGCCCCCGCCTCCCACCACGGGAACCCGACGTCGGAGCCGGAGAGCTCGGCGACGGTGAGGCCGGCGAGGGCGGCCCACAGCGCCAGGTCGGCCAGGGCCCGGCGCGGGACGGCGGAGCGGTCGGCGGGCGTGCTCATGGCTCCGAGACTAGGCCCCGCGCAGGCGGGCGGACTCCCGGGAGCCCGGCGACGGAGGTGCCCGGGATGGACTAGGCCCCGCGCAGGCGGGCGGTCTCCTCCTCCAGGAGCCGGCGGGTGAGGGCGATGTAGTCCAGGACCGCGCGGCGCTCGTCCTCTCCGAGGCCGGCCATGAAGGCCGCGGTCTCCCGGCCCAGGCGCGCGTAGGCGTCGCGTTCGGCGGGGGCGGCGCCGGAGAGGGGACGGACCAGGACGCGGCGGCGGTCGCCGGGGTCGCGGAAGCGCTCGACCAGCCCGGCGGCCTCCAGCCGGTCGACGACGGCGGTGGCGGCCCCGGCGACCACCCCCAGCCCGGCGGCGATCGCGCTCAGGGTCATCGGCCCGTCGCGGCGCACCAGGCCCAGGGCCTTGTGGTCGGTGGCGCCCACGCCCAGGCGGGCGCCGAGGGCGTCGTGGAAGAGGACGACGGCGGTGCTGAGGTCCCAGCCCGCGCGGTCGCCCGCGGGTTCCTGCGGTGCGGCGGTCACGGGCCCACCCTACCGCGATCCTTCACCGCATCGTATAGTTCAAAACAGTGAACTATTCAATGAGGTGAAATCATGGTCGCCGTCGCCCGCGCCGCCCTCCTGTGGGCCCTGCGCGCCTACGCCCGCCACGCCCTGCTCGTCCTGGGCCTGTCCCTGGTGCCCACGATCCAGCGGTTCGCGCTCGTCGCCCCCGGCAGCCCGCTCACCGGCGGCCCGGGGATCGCCTCCGAGGTCGTCGCCCAGGGCTCCCGGCTGGTCCTGTTCGCGGCCCTGCTGTGGATCGCCGCCCGCGAGGTCCTGCCCGCGGACCGGCGGACGCCCGCCGGGGCGTGGGCCGCCTTCGAGGCCGGCATTACGCCCCGGCTCGGCCTGTTCCTCGGCCAGTTCGCCTTCCTGGCCGCGGCCTTCGCGGTCTTCGACCTGGTGCCCAACGCGGCGATCGGCCTGTGGGTGCCCGCGGCCGAACGGCCCTGGGTGACCGCGACCGTGGTCGCCGCCAAGAACCTCACCGTCATCGCCCTGACCTTCGCCTGGCTGGCCGGGCTCTTCCGCGAGTTCGCCCTGCTGGGCGAGGCCGACCGGGCGGACGGCGCCGCCCCCGCGCCGCGGTGACCGCCCGCCCCGGGGCCCGCACCGCCCCGACCCCGGCCTCCGTCCTAGGCGGGCGGTAGCCTGCGGCGGACCGACGATGTTCAGGAGCGCACATGGCCCGCACCGCAGACCGCCTGCCCCACCCCGAGACCCTCTGGTCCTTCGCCGCGGCCAAGGCGGCCGTCGCCGCGGGGATGGGCTCCTTCTGGCCCGAGGGGCGCCGCATCGCCGAGGACGGCTCGCTGGTCCTGGAGGACGGGGGCGGCAACTGGTGCCGACTGGTCCGCGTCGAGGGCGGCCGGTTCCTGCTGGTCGGCTGGGACCGGTCGGGCGAGACCACCAACCCGTACCGGACGCCGACGAACCTCTTCGCCGACGCTCCGGCCTGGCTGCCCTGGGAGTGGATCGGGCGCGCCGAGGAACGGAGCGCGCTCGGGTTCGCCTACTGGTGGGACGGCCGGGAGTGGGCGCGCTCCGACTACCCCGGGGACGTGGAGGAGGACGGCGTCGGCTACCACACCGGCCCGTACCGCGACGCGGCGAGCGCGACCGAGGGGATCGGCGCCCTGCTGGAGGACGGCCACCTCGCGGAGCTGGAGGAGTGGGAGGACGCGGGGCAGGAGGAGTTCGACGCCTTCCGCGCCCGCGTCGGGGAGCTCATGGAGGCCGTCGGACACCGCGCCGTGACCGGCGCGGACCTGGGGTTCCTGTCCGACATCCCCTTCGACGCCGACGCCGCGATGTCCGTGCTCCGCCGGGCCGGGGTCGCCGCCGGGACGTCGCCCGAGGCCGTCCCGGTGCCCGCCGGGACGGAGGTCCCGGCCGAGCGCCTGCGCGTCCGCAGGCTCTCCGACCGGGAGTGGTGCCTGCTCGTCGAACCCGTGATGCGGGCCTGCCGCGAGCGGGAGCGCCCCGCCCCGCCGGAGACCGGACCCCTGCGGGAGCTCTCCGACGCCCTGCGCGCCCTGGCCGCCGACCACGGCGGCGCGGTCACCTACACGGTGTCGATGGGGGAGTGGTCGGCCTCCCCGTCCCTGACCGCCGCCGACGGCTCCTGGCTGGACGTGCCCCCGGGCCTGCCGGACTTCACGCTGCGCCGCGCCGAGGCCCACCCCGAGCACGGGCGCTGGTTCTTCCTGCGGGTCCGGGCCACTCCGGAGGCGGTGGAGGTCGACCGCGCCTACGACCACTGGCCCGAGTGGGCCGGCGAGCGCTTCGCGATCGGCGGCGGCGTGCCCGTCGGCGACGTCGCCGCCGAGATGGAACGCCGCGACCCCCGCTGGCGGCCCGACTGGGTGTGGCTGCTGAACGAGGAGGTCGTGTACGACCCGCCGGCCGACCCCTTCGCCCGGCCGGAGCGCTGACGGCCCGGACCGCCGCCGTCAGCGGGGGAGGAGGCCGGAGGCCAGCACGTCGATGACCCCGGGCAGCAGGGCGTCGGCCTCCTCGGGCGCGGTGGTGGAGTTGAACGCCGCGAACCCGTGCAGGGCCGCCGCCACCGTGAACGCGACGACCTCCGGGTCGCCCGCGGTGATCTCCCCGGCCCGCTGGCCCTCGGTGATGAACCGCATCATGGTGTCCAGCAGGCGCCCGACCGCCGCCGTCAGCTCCTCGGGGGCGTCGGGTTCGTGCTTGCGCGAGTACATGAGGTCGAGCAGGGCGGCGTTGCGCAGGGCGAACGACACGTACACCCGGGCCAGGGCGAGCAGGCCGTCGCGGGTGTCGCCCGGCTCCTCGGCCGCCGCGGCCAGCTTCGAGGTGAGGCGCTCGAAGCCGTTGAGCGCGAGGGCGTCGAGCAGGGCCGACTTGTCCCGGAAGTGGCGGCCGGGCGCGGCGTGGCTCACCCCGGCCTCCCGCGCGAGTTCGCGCAGGGACAGTGCGGCGGGGCCCCGCGCCGCCAGGGCGCGCTCGGCCCCCGCGAGCAGGGCGGCCCGCAGGTCGCCGTGGTGATAGGGACGATCGGTCATGGGTCCAGCATAAACTGATGTTGTCGGCGACATCATTGTTGTCATTGACAACTTCGTCGTTCGGCGCCTACCGTGGGGGACATGAACAGCACACCGGTCGCACTCCCCGACCTCACCGGCACCACGGCCGTCGTCACAGGCGCCAACAGCGGTCTGGGCCTGGAGACCGCCCGCGCCCTGGCCCGCCTGGGCTCCCGTGTCGTCCTGGCCGTGCGGGACGAGGACAGGGGACGGGCCGCCGCCGCGGACATCCCCGGCGAGACCGAGGTGCGCCGCCTGGACCTGGCCGACCTGTCCTCCGTGCGCGCCTTCGCCGAGGCATGGAGCGGCGACATCCACCTCCTGATCAACAACGCCGGGATCATGGCCGTCCCCAGGGGCCGCACCGCCGACGGGTTCGAGCTGCAGTTCGGCACCAACCACCTGGGCCACTTCGCCCTCACCAACCTGCTGCTGGAGCACGTCACCGGGCGGGTGGTCACGCTCTCCTCCGGGCTGCACGCCTCGGTCCGGGGGATCCGCTTCGACGACGTGGACCTCGAACGCGGCTACACGCCCTACCGGGCCTACGGCCAGTCCAAGCTGGCCAACCTCCTGTTCACCCTGGAGCTCCAGCGCCGCCTCACCGAGGCCGGCTCGCCCGTGCTGTCGGTGGCCGCCCACCCGGGCTACGCCGCCACCAACCTCCAGAGCCACGGCGCCGGCGTGCTGTTCCGGACGCTCCTCACCCGCGTCGGGAACCGGCTGTTCGCCCAGAGCGCCGCGGTCGGGGCCCTGCCCACGGTCTACGCGGCCACCCAGGAGATCCCCCCGGCCGGGTTCGCCGGGCCGCGGGGAGCCATGCGGGGCGCGCCCGGCCTGTCCTGGCGCAGCCCGGCCGCCCGGGACGGGGCCGCCGCCCGCCGCCTGTGGGAGCTGTCGGAGGAGCGCACCGGCGTCTCCTTCCCCCTCAAGGCCTGACCGGGAACGGAACGGGGCCCGCGCCGTCGGCGCGGGCCCCTCGTCCGTCCTCCCGCGGGACGCCTACGGCACGAGGGTCAGCTCGTCCACCGCCGCGGCGCGCACCGCGTCCTCGCCGAACACGAACGGCATCGTCTCCCCGCGGGCCCACGGCTCCAGCTGGTCGTCGTAGTTCGGGTGGAACGCGTGCCCGGAGTTGCCGGTCAGGTGCACCCAGGTGGACGCGTCCCGGTCCGACAGGTCGACCACCATCCGCATCGACGGCACCGCGGTGATCCCGTACCCCTCCTTGTCGTCCCAGCCGGTGGCGTTGACGATCGCCGACCCGCCGGAGCTCTCCACCGGGCCCCGGTTGAACAGCCACTCGACCACCCCGATGCCCGAGGTGCCGAACGACTGGTGCGTCGCGGTCAGGGTGTGCAGGTCGCCCCAGCGCCAGTCGGCGGGGTCGTCGCCCAGCAGCTCCGTCAGCTCCTCGGCGGCGGCCTCCATCGCGGCGGCCAGCACCGCGTCGCGGCCGTCGGCCTCCTCTCCCGCCCACCAGGCGGAGTCGGGGTCCTCCAGCAGGGTGCCCACCACGTACATGCCGCGCGAGTTGCCGGTCATCTGCACCGGGTCCAGCTCGTCGAACAGCAGCGGCAGCAGGTGCCGCCAGGTCGCCTGGTAGAAGGCCGCCCCCGCGGAGTCGGGCTCGGTGTACAGGTCCCAGTCGCGCAGCAGGTCCTGCCCCTGCGCCGCGACCCCCGACACCTCGGCGTCCAGCAGGTGGGGGACGATCGCCTCGGCGCCCAGGTGGTAGGAGTCCATGTGGATCTCCGACATGTCCTCGCCGGTCACGGGGCCCTCGGCGACGGCCTCCTCCAGCAGGTCGTTGATGCGCTGGGAGCGGTAGCCGTAGTCCCAGTCGTCGGTCAGGAAGTGCGGGTAGTCCGCGTCCACGCCGGACTGGTTGGCGGTGACGACGAACCCGGACTCGGGGTTGTACACGCTGGGCAGGTCCTCGAAGGGGATGTACTCCTCCCAGTCGTAGGCGGAGTCCCAGCCGGGCGCCGGGTAGCGGCCGTCGCCCTCGCCCCGGACCGGGACCGTTCCCGGCGCCTGGTAGCCGATGTTGCCCTCGTTGTCGGCGTAGACGAGGTTCTGCGCGGGGACCGAGAACCCGCTCGCGGCCCGGCGGAAGTCCTCCCAGTCGCGGGCGCGGTTCATGACGAACAGGGCGTCGGCGGTGGTCCCGGGCGACAGCGCGGTCCACTGGAGGGCCACCGCGTACCCGGCCCCCTCCTCGGCCCCCTCGACCTGCGGGTCCTCGGCGATCCCGGCCAGGTTGGCGCCCGCGGCGGTGTCGGACAGCAGCGGGCCGTGGTGGGTGGAGCGGACGGTGATCTCCACGTCCTCGCCCCCGGCGACCTTCACCGTCTCGGTGCGGGTCTCCAGGGGGCGCTCCTCGCCGTCGACGATGTAGGAGTCGCCCTCGATCCGCTCGACGAACAGGTCCATCACGTCGGGGTTGAGGTTGGTGAAGCCCCAGGCGATCGACTCGTTCTGGCCGATGACCACGCCGGGCAGCCCGGAGAACCCGAACCCGGCGACGTCGAACGGGCAGGTCTCGCTCAGCTCGGTGCAGTGCAGGCCCACCTGGTGCCAGGTGGAGGGCATGGCCGCGCCCAGGTGGGGGTCGTTGGCCAGCAGGGGCAGGCCCGACTCGGTGTGCTCGCCGCCCACGACCCACGAGTTGGAGCCCAGGTCGGGGCTGCTCCGCGGGCCGAGCATCTCGGGCAGGGCCAGCGCCCCGTCGTACACGGCGCCGACGGCGGCCACGGCCTCCCCGGGCAGTTCGGGGGCGCGCCGCGCGTCCTCGGGGTCGCCCTCGGGCGCGGTGTCCAGCAGCTCGTCGGTGTCGGTGATCGGCCGGTGCTCCTCGTAGGGGTACTCGGGGTACAGCTCGGCGATCTGCTCCTCGGTGAACCCGAGGCCGAGCAGCTGCGCGCGCTCCGTCTCCTCGCGCATGTTGCCGCCCAGGTCCCAGGCCATGGCCTTGAGCCAGGCCAGGCTGTCGACCGGGTCCCACTCCTCGATGGTGTGGCCGCCGTTGAGCACGCCGAGCAGCGCGTACTCCAGGCTCGCCGCGGCCCCGTCGTTCTCCGCCAGCCAGGCGTTGACCCCTGCGGCGTAGGCGTCGAGGTAGCCCCTGGTCTCGGGCTCCAGCAGCTCGTACTCCTGCTCGGCGACGTGCCGCCAGCCCATGGTGCGCAGGTAGACGTCGGTCTCCACCTGGGCCTCGCCGAAGAGCTCGGCGGTGCGGCCGGACGTCACGTGGCGGCGGAAGTCCATCTCCCAGAACCGGTCCTGGGCGTGCACGTAGCCCTGGGCCATGAAGAGGTCGTGCGCGTCGCCGGCGTACACGTGGGGGACGCCGTACTCATCGCGCAGCACCGTGACCTCGGCGTTCAGCCCGGGGAGGGCGATCTCGCCGGAGGTCTGCGGGAACGACCTGCGCACGGTCCACACACCCAGTAGCGCGCCGACCAGGGCGAGTACCACAACAGTCGACAGAACACCCAAAAGCACACGAAAAAGGACACGCTTCCGCAATACACCCATGGCGGAACCTTAGGGTGTGGCAGGTCACAGGCTCTAGGGCCGAGCGGCCGGAGAACCCAATTGTTACCTGCGGGTAAAAGAATCCGGTCCCGCGGGCGGCGCGCCGGTGTCGGCCGGCGCCGCGAACGGGCCCCGGCCGGCCCTCCGGCCGGGCGCGCACGGGGGCGGCCGGCCCGCCCCCGTGCGAGCGGTCCTCAGGAGGGGAGGACCTCGGTCAGGCGCTCGGCCAGCAGGGGGACGCTGTAGTAGTCCATCCGGAACGACGACGGGCCCAGGGTGAAGGCGCGCTCGTCCTCCCAGGCGGGCAGGCTCTCCAGGATGGGGGCCGTCTCCAGGTAGGAGTCGAGCCCGTCGCCCTGCGGGTTCACGAACAGCAGGGTCGCGTCGCCCAGGGCGTCGGCGTTCTCGGGGGCCACGCCGACGATGTCGGTGCGCGCGCCCTGGGTGCTGTCGGCCGCCGCGTCCTCGGGCAGCTCCTGGAGGGTCAGCCCCAGGTCGGTGGCCAGGCGCCCCTGGGCGGACTCGGCGGTGAACACGTTGAACCCGTTGGGGGTGACGCTGAGGACGGCCACCGGCTGCTCGGTGGAGATCCGCGCCGAGGACTCCTCGACCAGGGCGTCGTACTCCCCGGTGATCTCCTCGAACCGGTCGGTGCGGTCCAGGGCCCGGGCGTACTGCTCGGTCAGGTCCACCCAGGAGACGTCGCCCTCGCCGTAGACGACGGTGGGCGCGATCTCGGAGAGCTTCTCGTAGGTCGCCTCGTCGACGGCGTCCGCCCCGAAGCCGTTGCCGACGATGAGGTCGGGCCCGGCGGCGGCGACCGCCTCCAGCGAGATCTCGGGGCCGGGCAGCGGTTCGACACCGCGCTCCTCGGCCACCGGGGCCCACTGGGCGAAGAAGCCGTTGTCGTCGGTGAGGGCGCTGGGGGTGGTGGTGCCGGCGGCGACCACGGGGACGTCCAGGCTCAGCAGGACCGGGGCCGCGGTGACGCTGACGGCGACCACGCTCTGGGGGTCGACGGGGATCTCGGTCTCGCCGTAGATGTGGGTGACGGCCCGGGTCTCCCCGGTGTCCGTGTCCTGCGCCCCGGCGGCTTCGGAGCCGCCCCCGGTTCCACAGGCGCTGAGGGCCATGGTCAGGGCGGCGCCGACGGCTAGGCTGTGCAGGAGCTTTACTTGCTTCATGACAAGCATATTTAGGTATGGCTATCCTAAATGTCAACTTCCGGGAAGTGAGGGACGGATGACGGCGACGTCGCCGACCGGTCAGAACGCACCCGCCGGGACCGCACCCCGCAGGCCCTCGACACGGGACGCGGGCGAGGCGCTGCTGCGCGTCGCCCACCGGGTGGAGGGACTGCTGTCCGAGCTGGCCGCGGAACACGGGCTCACCGCGTTCCAGGCCCGCGCCCTGCGCGCGCTGCACGACGCCTCCTCCCAGGGGGCGCTGGCCCGGCAGTTGGGCTGCACCGCCTCGCGGATCTCGGTCATCACCCGGGAGCTGGAGGAGCGCGGCCTGGTGAGGAAGACCGCCTCCATCAGCGACCGGCGCATGCGGATGGCGCGGCCCACGGCGGAGGGCACCCGGATCGTCGAGGCCATCGGCGCGGGGCTCACCGCCCGGTCCCCGCTCAGCGCCCTGTCCGAGGACCGGGTCGCCGCGCTGTTCGACCTGATGTCCGAGGTGGAGGGCGTTCCCGAAGCCTGAACCCGAGTACGACCGAGGAGGGGGCCGCATGCGGACCCACACGATCCCCCCGCGCCTCAAGCGCACCGTCCGTCCCGAACGGGTGCCCACACCCTGCGTGGCGGAGGCCGCCCGGGACACCGCGGGGTTCTGGGAGTCCGTCCGGCGCACCGGCACCCCGCTGGTGGGCGAGGCCGACGCCGAGGGCCGCCGCACCGTCACCTTCCTGTGGCGGGGCGGCGACGAACTCGCCGACGTCCTGCTGGTGGCCAACAAGATCGCCGACGCCGACTCCTACGACCACAACCGCATGGAGCGGATCCCCGGCACCGATGTCCGGCACCTCACCTACCGGATGCGCGGAGACTGGCGGGCGTCCTACACCATCGCGCCGATCCCCGCCGGCGCCGGGCCGGGCGATCCCGCCGACCTGCCCGAGATGCTGCGCATCCGCCGCGAACGCGCCCTGGCCGTCTCCGACCCGGAGGACCGGCCGGCCGTCGCCCGCTGGTTCGCCGCCCTGGCCCACGCGGTCGCCGACCCGCTGGCCCGCGAGCAGTCGGAGGGGGGCCACTCCGTGGTGTCCCTGCCCGAGGCCCCCGTCCCACCGGCCGGCGACCCCGGCGCGCCCGCGGGCCGGGTGGAGGAGAGGGGGTTCGCCAGCGCCGTCCTCGGCGACAGCCGCCCCGTGTGGGTGCACGAACCCGACCGCAGGCCCCCCGGCGGCCGGCCCTGGCCCGTCGCCCTGCTGCTGGACGGCCGGGACTGGCACGCGGACCTGCCCCGGGTCCTGGACGGGCTCGTCCACACCGGGACCCTGCCGCCGATGCTCACCGTCATGGTGGACTCCCTGGACTTCGCCTCCCGCAGCGAGCAGCTGGCCTGCTCGGACGAGTTCGTCCGCGCCCTGGGCGGCGAACTCCTGCCCCGGCTGGGCGAGAGGTACCGGATCACCGCCGACCCCCGGCGCACCCTCGTCGCCGGGCAGAGCCTGGGCGGGCTCACCGCGATGCATGCCGCCCTCACCGACCCCGACCGGTTCGGCCGGGTGGTCTCCCAGTCGGGCTCGTTCTGGTGGCCCAACGTGGCCGTGGCCGGAGGGGAGAGCGAACGCACCACCGCCCGGGTCGCCGTCGCCGACCGCCTCCCGGACCGCGTCCACCTCTCCGCGGGCACCCACGAGTGGTCCCTGCTCGACCCCAACCGGCGGCTGCGCGACGCCCTGGCCGTCCGCGCCGCGGACCTGGGCGGCGACCCGGGCGCCGTGCTGCTGGAGGAGTACCACGGCGGACACGACCGCGCCTGCTGGCGGGCCGGGCTGCCGGCCGCCCTGGCCTTCGCCACCGGCGACTGGGAGCGCTGACCGGTCAGAGGCGGGCGCCCGCCTGCGCCGCCTCGCGGCGCAGGCGCGCCACCACCTCGGCGGCCGGGTCGTCGGTGGCCCGCCGGAAACCGGTCCCGGCCCACAGCGCCATGCCGCCCGTGTCGGAGGCCCGCGCCGCGGCCGCCCGCAGCGGCCGGGTCATGTGGTGCAGCTCCGGGTAGGCGTACGGGGCCTTGGGGTGCTCGATGATGAACCGGTTGACCAGGCCGCGCGCGGGACGTCCGGTGAACGCCCAGGTCAGGGTGGTCTCGGTGAAGTCGGGGTCGATCAGCGCCAGCTTGTGGGCGGGCTGGGCCCCGCTCTCGGGGCAGCGCAGGAACGCCGTGCCCAGCTGCACCGCCGCCGCGCCCGCCTCCAGCACCGCGGCGGCCTCGCCGCCCGTCATGATCCCGCCCGCGCCGATCACCGGGACCTCGACGGCCCCGGCCAGCGCCACCACCAGCTCCGCGGTCGGCAGTTCGCCGCCGCGCGTCGGGTCGAACGCGGCCCGGTGCCCGCCGGCCTCCACCCCCTGGGCGCACAGGCCGTCGGCGCCGCGGGCCACCGCCAGCAGCGCCTCGTCCACCGAGGTGACGGTGACGACCACCGCGGACCCGGCCTCCTGGAGGCGGCGCAGCACGTTGCCGTCGGGGCAGCCGAACGTGAAGCCCACGACCGGGACGCCCAGCCGTTCCAGGAGGTCGATCTTGGCCTCCCAGGCGTCGTCGTCGTGGACCGGCTCGCCCGGGGCCGTCCCGTGGCGTTCGGCCTCGGCGCCCAGCTCCTCGCGGTAGTCCCGCACCGCGGCGGGGTCGCCGGCGGGCCCGGGCACGAACACGTTCACCCCGAACGCCGACACCCCGAGCCCGCGCACCCGGGCGACCTGCTCCTCCACCTGCTCCGGCGCCAGGTACCCGGCGGCCAGGAACCCCAGGCCCCCGGCCCGGGCCACCGCGCCCACCAGCTCCGGAGTGGAGGCCCCGCCCGCCATGGGCGCCTGGACGAGCGGCCGTTCCCGCAACAGATCCGACAGATGGCTCATGATCCCCCCGCTCTTCCGACCACGTACACGGGCAGGGTAGACGACGCCACCGCGGGGGACCGGGGCCGGACGGTCATTCCGCGGGTTCGGACTCCTGCGCCCGCGCCCCCTCCCGGGGGTCGAAGAAACGGCGCGATTCGGGAAAGGCGTACGCCAGCGGTATCACCGCCAGGGAGCCGACCGTGGAAACCGCCAGAACGGCGACCATCGCGGATTCCAGTCCCCACACGTCCCACGCCCATCCGAAAACGGCGTACGTCGCACCGATCACGGCCAATCCGAGGAACGACATCACCGAGAAAAGCGTATTCCGCGCCTCGTCGCTGTACATGAGGTGCTCCCACGCCACGAACAGCGCCTGGGCCAGCCCGAGCAGGAATTCGGCCAGCACCAGCCCCACAAGCAGCGGCAGCGCGCCCCAGGCCACCAGGAACAGCGGAACGGCGGTGGCGACCGCCGACGCCGGGGCCCACAGGTGCGGGTTGCGCGGATCGATGAAACGGGAGCAGGCCGCCCCCAGCGCCAGGGCCAGGGTCATGCCGAGCAGGACCAGGCCGTTGAACCGGACGTCGCCCCCGTACTCCCGCGCGACCAGGGGCTGCCAGCAGATGACCAGCACCACCTTGGCCGGGGTCGAGCACAGGACCAGGGCGACCAGCGGCACGTAGCGCCGCCCCGCCAGGGCCGTCACCGACTCCCGGAGCAGCCCGGCGACCGAGACGTCCGGCCGTCCGGGGGAGCGCGGGAAGACCAGCGGCGCCACCGCCCCCAGGCCCACCAGCAGCACGCCCGCGGCCAGGATGAGCAGGTCGGCGGAGAGCCAGGTCCCGGCGACCAGCACCGAGGCGGCGCCCGCGACCCCGCCCAGCCGCGAGGAGACCTGCCCCCACCGGGTCAGCCGGGCGACCCGGGCGGTCCGGTCGCGGTCGCCGACCCGGTTGACCACCAGCGCGGTCAGGGTGCCGGTGTGCAGGTGGAAGCCCACCGACCACAGCACCGATCCGACCATGGTCGGGAGCAGTTCGTCGGCCCAGCCGAACAGGGCGAAGCCCGCGCCCCAGACCACCAGGCCCAGCGCCAGCAGCCGCCGGTGGCCGTAGCGGTCGCCCAGCGCCCCGCTGGGCGCCTCCGCCGCCAGCCCGAACAGGGTGCCCGCGGCGACCATGGCCCCCAGCATCCCGGGGTCGAGGCCGCGGCCGAGCAGAACGGTGATGAAAACCGCGCCGAAAGCGAAGTCCGCGGTGGTCGCGGCCAGGGAGAAAAGGGCGTAACGGCGGAGCAGGGGCGGGCGTGGGGGCGGTTCTCCCGAGTCCACACGGGTCCTTTCCGGAGGCGCGGTGTGCGCGGAAAGGAAAAGGCCGTCGAAGGGCCTTTGGATTCCGCGGCGGGCGTCCACGCTAGCACGCGTGAATTTCTCCGGACCACGGGTTTTCGGGTACCGTGCGGCCGGTCCGCGACGGCGCGTGGAACAGCGGCGGGGGACCGCGGCCGGGGACCGTCCGGACGGCCCGGCGCGGGGGCACGGCGGCCCCCGGCGCGCGAATGTGCCGGAGGACACCGGGGGCGGCCGGGACTCCGCCCGGCGGGCCCGGATACGCTCGGCGCGACAGCGAAACCGCAGGAGGATGACCACATGACAGCGACCGCCGTCGTCACCGGTGCCAGCAGCGGTATCGGCGCCGCCACCGCCCGGGGCCTGGCCGCCCGGGGGTACGACGTGGTGCTCGTGGCCCGCCGCGCCGACCGCGTCGAGGAGCTGGCCGCCGAACTCGTCAAGGAGGGGCACAGCGCCCGCGCGTACGTCCTCGACGTCACCGACCGCGGCGCCGTGGACGCCTTCGCCGCCGGGCTGCCCTCCTGCGACGTCCTGGTGAACAACGCGGGCGGCGCCATCGGGACCGAGACCGTCGCCGCCGCCGACCCCGCCGACTGGCGCGCCATGTACGAGGTCAACGTGCTCGGCGTGCTCAACATGACCCAGGCCCTGCTGCCGAAGCTCATCGAGAGCGGCGCGGGCACCGTCCTGGTGGTCAGCTCCGTGGCCGGGCACGTCGTCTACGAGGGCGGCGGCGGGTACGTCGCCGCCAAGCACGGCGCCCACACCCTGGCCGCCACCCTGCGCCTGGAGCTGTGCGGGCAGCCCGTCCGGGTCCTGGAGATCGCCCCGGGCATGGTCAAGACCGAGGAGTTCTCCCTCAACCGGCTGCGCGGCGACGCCGACGCGGCGGAGGCCGTCTACGAGGGCGTGCCCGACCCGCTCAGCGCCGAGGACGTCGCCGACACCATCGTGTGGGCGGTCACCCGGCCGCCGCACGTCAACATCGACCTGATGGTGGTCCGCCCGCGGGCCCAGGCCGCCCAGCACAAGGTCCACCGGGTGAAGCGGGAGGGCTGACCCGGCCCCGTACACGGCGGCGCCCTCGCCCTCGGCGGCGATGGTCACCTCGTCTCCGTGCCCGACCCCCAGGGTCATCACGGCGAGCAGGCTGCCCGCGTTCACCGGGTCCTTGCCCGCCGCGGCGACGGTCACGGGCAGGCCGGTGGCGGTGGCCGCCTGGACGAAGAGGGTGGCGGGTCGCGCGTGCAGTCCTTGGGCGGAACCGACGGCTACGGTGCGCTGGGGCATCTGCTGCTCCTTGTGAGGGGTGGACGGACCGGTCAGGGCCGGTCGACGAGCGAGTCGAGGGGCCGGGAGGGGTCGGGTTCGGACACCACCTCGACGGCGTCCGGCTCGACGTCGTCGGGGGCGGGGATGGTCGTTCCGGGCAGGGACACCGCCGCGGTCCCCCAGGCCACCGCGTTGCGCAGGCGGTCGACCGGGGAGTCGGCGGGGGTGAGGAACCCGGCGAGGGCGCAGTCGCCCGCGCCCACGGTGCTGCGGGTGCGGACCCGGGGGCCGCGCGCCCACCACGTGTGTTCGGGCCCCACGAGTATGGCACCGTGCCCGCCCAGGGTCACGAGGGCGGAACCGTTGCCGTGGGAGAGGAGCTCCCGGGCGGCGGCGGCGACCTCGCCGACGGTGGCGGGGGTGCGCCCGGTCAGCTCCGACAGCTCTTCCAGGTTGGGCTTGGCCAGGCCGATCGACCCGGCGCGCACCGCGGCCTCCAGGGGTTTGCCGGAGGTGTCCAGGGCCAGGGGCACCCCGTAGGCGGCGGCCAGCCCGGCCACCCGCACGTAGAAGTCCTCTCCCGCGCCCGCCGGCAGGCTTCCGCTGGCCACGATCCATTCCGGGCGCTGTGCCAGCTCGTCCTCCAGGACGGCCAGCAGGGTGTCGGCCTCGGAGGGGGAGAGCGTGGGGCCCGGGGCGTTGACCTTGGTGGTGGTGCCGTCGGCCTCGGTGATCGCGATGTTGGCGCGGGTCTCGCCCTCGATGGGGACGGCGAGCCGCGGCAGGTCGCCGAGCAGGGCGGTGAGTTCGGCACCGCCGCCCCCGCCGACAGGGAGGATCGCACGCGTTTCCACGCCGGCCAGGTGCAGGGCCCGGGCGACGTTGACGCCCTTGCCGCCCGCCTGGGCGCGCGTGGCGTCGACCCGCAGGACCTCGCCCCGGATGAGGCGGTCCACCTCCAGGGTGTGGTCCACGCTCGGGTTGGGGGTGAGGGTCAGGATCATGGGAGCTCTTTTCGCGGTCGCTGCGCCCGGCCCGGTCCGGATGTTGGACTGCCTTTGATTATGTGTGTTCATCTGCGTGTGTCAACACGGTTGTCCTCTGGTTTCCGGTTCGAGTGTCGCCCCCGGGGTGTGCCGGTCGGCGCCCGCGAGGCGCGCGGCCAGTGGCTATAGGGGTTCCCTGTCGCATCGGCGGTGGCCGGATGTGGTCGCGGGGCCTTACTGGGATATTGGAGGAAGGTACCCCTTGTGTGTCCCAGGCAACACGATTAAACTCACCGAAAACCACACCGAAACACAGGTGATCCAACATGTACGCGGAAGAGCGCCAGCAGGCGATCCTCGAACGCGCCCGCCGGGACGGCCGGGTCGACGTGACGGGGCTCGCCGCGGAGTTCGACGTCACCTACGAGACCATCCGGCGGGACCTCACGGCGCTGGAGCGCCACGGGGTCCTGCGGCGGGTCCACGGCGGCGCGATCCCCGTCGAGCGCCTGGGCTTCGAGCCCGCGCTCAACGTGCGCGACTCCGTGATGACCCAGGAGAAGGAGCGGATCGCCAAGGCCGCGATCGAAGAACTCCCGGAGGAGGGGGCGATCCTCCTCGACGCGGGGTCCACCATCGGACGCCTCGCCGAGCAGCTGCCCGCCGACCGGGAACTCACCGTCGTCACCAACTCCCTCTCCATCGCCCTCACCCTCACCACGCGCACCAACATCAACCTGATGTTCCTCGGCGGCCGCCTGCGCACCCGGACGCAGGCCACCGTCGACGCGTGGGCCCTGAGGTCGCTGGCCGAGTCCTTCGTGGACGTCGCCTTCATGGCCACCAACGGCATCTCCGTCGAACGCGGGCTCACCACGCCCGACCCGGCGGAGGCCGAGGTGAAGCGCTCCATGATCGCCTCGGCCCGGCGTGCCGTCCTCCTCGCCGACCACACCAAGGTCGGCAACGACCACTTCGCCCGATTCGCCTCCGTCGAGGACCTGGACCTGGTCATCACCGACCAGGGTCTCGCCGGGGGTCTCGCCGACGAGCTGGAGGCCGCCGGACCCTCGGTCCGGGTGGTCTGACCAGGACCGGCGCCCGTCCGACCGAGGTGCGCGGCCCCTCCCGCCGCACCTCCCCGTCCAGCCGGCCGGGCGCCCCGCCCACACCACACCACCGCAGGCGCGGCCCAGGCCCGCCGCACCTCCCAGGAGGTCCCCCAACATGTCCACCGAACAGCGGCAGAGCACGGCGCTCGCCTCGGCCCGGTCCGGAGTCCAGCGCTTCGGCGGGTTCCTCTCGGGCATGGTCATGCCCAACATCGGCGCGTTCATCGCCTGGGGCCTGATCACCGCCCTGTTCATCCCCACCGGCTGGTGGCCCAACGAGTACCTGGGCCAGCTGGTGGATCCGATGATCAAGTTCCTGCTCCCGCTGCTCATCGCCTACACCGGCGGCACCATGGTGCACGGCCAGCGCGGCGGTGTCGTCGGCGCGGCGGCCACCATGGGCGTGATCGTCTCCGCGGACATCCCGATGTTCCTGGGCGCGATGATCATGGGCCCGCTCGCCGCGTACCTCATGAAGCAGGCCGACAAGCTGATCCAGCCGCGCATCAAGGCCGGCTTCGAGATGCTCGTCAACAACTTCAGCGCGGGCATCCTCGCCGCCCTCCTCGCGGTGGTGGGCGCCTACGCCGTCGGCCCCGTCGTGGGCCGCATCGCCGACGCGCTCGGCGCCGGGGTGCAGTTCCTCATCGACAACAGCCTGCTGCCGCTCGTCTCGGTGATCGTCGAGCCCGCGAAGGTGCTGTTCCTCAACAACGCCATCAACCACGGCGTGTTCACCCCGCTGGGCACCGCCCGCTCCGCCGCCGACGGCAGCGCGATCGAGTTCCTCATCGAGACCAACCCCGGCCCCGGCCTGGGCATCCTCATCGCCTGCATGCTCTTCGGCCCGCGGATCAGCCGCGCCACCGCGCCCGGCGCGATCATCATCCACTTCTTCGGTGGAATTCACGAGATCTACTTCCCGTACATCCTCGCGCAGCCCAAGCTGATCCTGGCCGCCATCGCCGGCGGGATGTCGGGTGTGGCCACCTTCATGGTGATGGACGCGGGCCTGATCTCGGCGGCCTCCCCGGGCAGCATCATCGCCCTGATGGCCGTCACCCCGCCCGGCGGGCACCTGTCCGTCCTGGCCGGCGTCACCGTCGCCACCGCGGTGTCCTTCGTGGTCGCCTCGCTCCTGCTCGGCTTCGGCCGGGCCGAGCGCAAGGCCGCCCGCGAGGAGGCCGCCGCCCAGAAGAACTCCGCGAGCACTGAGGAGAACGTCGCATGAGCAGCATCCAGGGTTCCGATGTCAAGAAGGTCGTCGTGGCCTGCGACGCCGGGATGGGCAGCAGCGTCCTGCTGACCACCCAGCTCAAGGGCAGCCTGGGCAAGTACGGGGTGACCGTCGAGCACGCCCCCGTGGACCGCATCCCCGAGGACGCCGACCTGGTCCTGACCCAGGAGGGCCTGGCCGCCCGCGCCCGCACCCGGGTGCCGGGCACCGTGGTCAAGGGTTTCCGGATGTTCCTGGGCGACCCCGTCTTCACCGAGGTCGAGAGCGCCATCAGGGACGGTGGCACCCTTGCCGACTGAACCCGCCCGGCTGGTCCTGACCGAGGACGCCGTCCGACTGGGCCGCACCGCGAAGGACCGGGCCGACGTCATCGACCAGTGCGGGGAACTGCTCCTCGAACTCGGCGCGGTCGACCCCGGCTACCTGCCCGCCATGCACGAGCGCGAGGCGTCGGTGTCCACCTTCCTCGGGGAGGGGGTCGCCATCCCGCACGGGACCGACCCGTCCCGGGTCCACGTCAAGAGGACCGGGCTGGCCGTGATCCAGTTCCCCGAGGGGGTCGACTGGGGCGGGTCCACCGTCCACGTCGCCATCGGCATCGCCGCGACCGGTGAGGAGCACCTGGGCATCCTCACCGCCCTGGCCGGGGTCCTCACCGACCCCGAGAAGGCCGCCCGGCTGCGCGGGGCCACCGACCCCGCCGACGTCGTCGGGCTCCTCGACCCGCCCGCCGCGGACGGCTGACCCGGCGGGCCGCCGGGGCCCGGCCGTCCTCCCCGCCCGTCCGACCACTCCCCGGACGGGCGGGGACCGCCCGTCCCACCGGCCGCCCGCCGTCCTCAACGGACGCCCACGGCGCGGCGTCCCCCGCTCACCGAAACCCACCGGTGCGGTCGTTCCCGCGCGGACGACCCCGTGCCGGACCGCATCCTGAAAGGCCGAACATGCTCGTCGCCCGCTTCTACGCACCCGGTGACCTCCGCCTCGAACAGGCACCCGAGCCCACCGCAGGACCCGGGCAGCTCAAGATCGCCGTCGTCAACTGCTCCACCTGCGGTACCGACGTCAAGATCTTCCGCCACGGGCACCACCACATCGACCCGCCCCGGGTCATCGGCCACGAGATCGCCGGCCGCGTCGTCGAGGTCGGCGACGGGGTGGAGGGCTGGGCCGAGGGCGACCGGGTCCAGATCATCGCCGCCATCCCCTGCGGCACCTGCGCCGAGTGCGGCGACGGCCGGTTCACCGTGTGCTCGCGCCAGCAGTCCATGGGCTACCACTACGACGGCGGCTTCGCCGAGTACATGGTCGTCCCCGAGGCCGTGCTGGCCGTCGACGGCGTCAACCGCATCCCCGAGGGCCTGGACTACGCCGAGGCCTCCGTCGCCGAACCGCTCGCCTGCGTCCTCAACGGCCAGGAGATCGCCGGGGTCGGCGAGGGCGACACCGTCGTGGTCATGGGCGCCGGGCCCATCGGCTGCCTGCACGTCCGCCTGGCCCGCGCCAAGGGCGCGAAGAAGGTGTACCTGGTGGACGTCAACCGGGGCCGCCTGGACATGTCCGCGCAGATCGTCGGGCCCGACGCCGCCATCTGCGGCGAGGAGGTCGACGCGGTGGAGGAGGTGCTGCGCCTGACCGACGGCCGCGGCGCCGACGTGGTCATCACCGCCGCCGCCTCCGGCCGCGCCCAGGAGGACGCCCTGAAGATGGTCGCCCGCAGCGGCCGGATCAGCTTCTTCGGCGGGCTGCCCAAGGACAACCCGATCATCTCCCTGGACTCCAACCTCGTCCACTACCGGGAGATCTCCATCTTCGGCGCCAACGGCTCCAGCCCCGAGCACAACAAGCGCGCCCTGGAGCTCATCGCCTCCGGCGCCGTGCCCGTCGCCGACCTGATCACCGAGCGGATGGCGCTGTCCGACGTGCACAAGGCCATCGAGACCGTGGCCGCCGGGACCGCCATCAAGGTGACCATCCAGCCCTGACCCGTCCACAGGCCGGGAGTAGGGGCTACCGAGATCGGCCCCGCTGGGGTTCCCTGATAGGGGGACCCCTCCCGGCCCGCCCCGGCCCACCCACTCACCGACCCACGGAGCGACCATGGCGCACACCCGATCCCTCTCCTCCCTCGGCGGCATCCCGGCGGCGCCGGGCGCGGCGGTCGGCCCGGTGGCGCGCATGGCGCCCCCGCCGCGCCTGCCCGACCACCGCCCCGCGGCGGGGGACCCCGGCGCCGAGGCGGAGGCCGCCCGCGCGTCCCTGGAGGAGGTGGCGGCCGGGCTCGACGCCCAGGCCGCCGGCCTCGGCGGAGAGGCCGCGGCGGTGCTCGGCGCCCAGGCCCTGATGGCCCGCGACCCCGAGCTGGCCCGCCGGGTCGGCGAGCGGGCCGCCGCGGGCGATCCGGCCGCCTGGGCGGTGCACGCCGCCTGCGAGACCTACCGCGACCTGCTCAAGGCCGCCGGCGGCTACCTCGCCGAGCGCGCCGCCGACCTCGCCGACATCCGCGACCGGGCGGTGGCCCTGCTGCTGGGGCTGCCCATGCCGGGCCTGCCCGACCCGGGCGTCCCGCACGTTCTGGTCGCCGACGACCTCGCCCCCGCCGACACCGTCCACCTGGACCCGGCCAGGGTCCTGGGGATCGTCACCCGGTACGGCGGACCCACCAGCCACACCGTCATCCTCTCCCGCTCGCTGGGCATCCCGGCGGTGGTCGGCTGCGGGGGAGCCGACACCCTCGCCGACGGCACGGTGGTGGCGGTCGACGGCGACACGGGCTCCGTGGTCGCCGACCCGGACGAGGCCCTCGTGCAGCGGGTGCGCCGGCGCGCCGAGCAGCGGCGCGCCCTGGCGGAGTCGGCCACCGGGCCGGGGGCCACCGCCGACGGGGTGTCCGTCCCGCTGCTGCTCAACATCGGGGAGGGGGACCCGGAGGCGGCCGCCGCCCACGACAGCGAGGGGGTGGGGCTGCTGCGCACCGAGTTCCTGTTCCTGGACCGCACCGAGCCGCCCACCCGCGAGGAGCAGACCGCCTCCTACATCCGGCTGTTCTCGGCCTTCTCCGGGCGCCCGATCACCGTGCGCACCCTGGACGCGGGCTCGGACAAGCCGCTGGCCTTCGTCCCGATGGGCGCGGAGGACAACCCCGCCCTCGGGGTGCGCGGCTACCGCACCGCCCGGATGCACCGCGAACTGCTGGTGGACCAGCTCGCCGCCATCGCGGCGGCCACCAAGGAGACCGGGGCCGACGTCCGGGTGATGGCGCCGATGGTGTCCACGCCCAGGGAGGCGGGGGAGTTCGCCGACCTCGCCCGCGCCCAGGGGGTGACCCGGGTGGGGGTGATGATCGAGGTCCCCGCCGCGGCGCTGCTCGCCGACCGGCTGCTGTACGAGGTGGACTTCGTGTCCATCGGCACCAACGACCTCGCCCAGTACACGATGGCCGTCGACCGTACCCTGGGCGCGCTGCCGGACCTGCTGGACCCGTGGCAGCCGGCGCTGCTGTCCCTGATCGGCACCGTGGGCAAGGCGGGCGACCACCTGGGCGTCCCGGTGGGCGTGTGCGGTGAGGCCGCCGCCGACCCGCTGCTGGCCCTGGTCCTGGTGGGCCTGGGGGCGACGAGCCTGTCGATGTCGGCCCCCGCCCTGCCGGGGGTGCGCCACGCCCTGGCCGGCCACAGCCTGGACGAGTGCCGCCGCCTGGCCCACCTCGCCCTGGCGGCCGCGGGGGCGGGCCAGGCCCGTGAGGCCGTCCGGTCGGCCGCCCGCACCGAGACGCCGTGACCGCCGCTGCGGCGGGGGAGCGGGCCCTGTCGCAGCGACCGGACGCTGCGGCCGTGCCCCCGCCGCAGCCCCGACCTCCGCGCCCGGACGCCGAACCGTTCCGGAGGCCGTGCCCGCTGCCTCCGCGCGGGTGGGCGGCTGGTCGTGCTGTGGTGAAGAGGGCTTCGGCAACGGGCCACCGGGGACGTGTCCCGTCCGGAACCGCCCTGGCGGCCGTGCCCACGGCCTCCGCCCGGGTCGGTGCCCCGGGGCCGGACGGCACCACGGCCCGTTCCGGAGGCCGTGCCCGCAGCCTCCGCCCGGGATGGCGCGCGGTGGTGGAGAGGACTTCGGCAACGGGCCATCGGGGACATGTCCCGGACGCCGAACCGTTCCGGTGACCGCGCCCGCCGCACCCGCCCGGGGCGCCGTTCCGGGGGCGGAGCCCCCATCGCCCCCGAGGGGCGGTGGACCCCGATCGTCGCGGTGGTGCGACCCGGCCGTGGGACCGGCCCGGAGCACCGGCCGCGACCCGGGGCGCCGTTCGCCTGACCGGGCGGCGCCCCCGCGGCGGGGGCGGCCTGGAAACCGCTCCCGCCGCCTCTGATCAGCGGTTCGGCGGGGAACGACGAGCCGGATGGGAGTATCAGGATAACCAATAGTCCGGGGGGAAATGGTACTCGGTTCCCTGTGTCGAGGGTTACACCCTGTTTTTGGGTGTATACGCGTTTTGTATCCTGCGTAACACCAGCCCCAGCGACAACTTTATACGGGAGCGAATCCGCATGCTCGACACGGACATACGTCTGGAATGGTTCGTATCCTTCCTGGCCGTGATCGACACCGGGAGTTTCGTCGCCGCAGCCGAGTCCACCCGGCGGTCCCAGCCCCGGGTGAGCCAGCACGTGGCGGCGCTGGAACGGGAGATCGGGCAACCCCTCTTCGACCGCAAGAAGCGCCCGGTCCGGCTCACCGAGGCGGGCGCGGCCCTGGCCGTGCAGGCCCGCAACGTCCTCCACGCCCTGGAGGAGGCGGAGTCGGCGATGGCGCCCTGGCGCGGCGGCGCCCTGGGCATCGTCTCGCTGGGCTCCTACCCCAGTGTCAGCGCCGCCTTCGTCCCCGACCTGCTGCGCGACCTGGCCGACCGCGAGCCCGACATCAGGGTGATCCTGTCCGAGCGCGCCACCCTGGAGCTGGACGAGGCCCTCATCGCCGGCGACGTCGACCTCTACCTGCGGCCCATGCTCCCCCGGCCCGCCTCGGAGTCCGTCAACTGCCTGCCCCTGTGGCGCGAGCCCCTGGTGGTCGTGCACGCCGAGGGCCACCCGCTGGACCTGGTCCCCGACCCCGTCCCGCTGGACGAGGTGGCCGCGCACCCCATCGTCTCGATCGGCCGCCTGGACGCCCCGGAGACCTCCGAGTTCGAGACCTACCAGGTGTTCCGCGACCACGGGCTGGCCATAGAGCCGGTCCAGGCCACCAACCAGCCCCAGACGCTGGTGTCCCTGGTCGCCCGGGGGATCGGCGTCGGCGTCACCAACTGGCTGGCGGCCCACACGGCCGACACCACCGGGGTCCGGGTGCGGTCGCTGGCCGGGGCGCCCGAGCGCGGCGTGGCCGTGTGCTGGGACTCCACCCGGCCCCTCACCCCCGCCGCGCGGATCGTCCTGAAGGAGATCTCGGAGAGGAAAGTTCCCGAGGGGACCATTCGTATCCCGAATAAAGCGGGTGTCCGGCGAGAGGTCCCCAGGCCCCGCTGAGCCCCTCTCTGCAGGTCCGCGCCGTCAGTATTCGGCTTCCTGATATCCCCATAAGGGAATTGCTCTTAACGGTCCCCCCGATATCTCGGTACGGTCGTGGGCGACGGCGCGAGGAGGATTCGCCAGGTCACCACCCTGACCCGCCCCCCGCACCTAAACCCACCCCGTCCCTTCCCCGACCCCCTGCGTTCCGGCCCTGTCGCGTTCCCCGAGCCGGGCGACCTCCCCGGTCCCCCGCCCGTTCGCGGACGCGTCGTCCCCGTGCGCCCGCGCGAGGGTGTTCGGTCGAGCGAACCGGAAGTTGTCCCATGCCCCGACCCCTTCTTGCCCCCCTCGCCCTCGCGAGCACGCTCGTCCTACTGGCCACGGCCTGCTCCGGAGGATCCACCGTCGACGACGCGGTGGAGGGCGCGGCCGAGCCCGTCAGCGGCTCGCTGAACGCCGGCTACGTCTCGGCCATCGACCAGATCGGCCTCCCCGTCGGCACCGAACTCGGCCTGTTCGAGGAGCAGGGCCTCGACGTCACCCTCGCCGACCCGTTCCCCACCGGTGTGGACGCCATCAACGCCCTGTCCGCGGGAGAGGTCGATATCATCCAGGTCGGCGTCCCCGCCCTGGCCGCCGCCCAGGAGGGCGTGGAGCTGGCCCTGGTCGGCAACTACACCGGCTCCGCGGTCCAGCGCAGCGTGGACGAGACGGCCGCGATGGTCGCCGTCGAGGACTCCGGCATCGACCCCGAGGACCTGAGCACCCTCGAGGGCGCCACGATCGCCACCACCTTCGGTTCCATCAACCACCTGTACCTGCTGGGCCTCCTCAAGGACCTGCGGATCGACGTGGAGGACGTGGAACTGGTCAACACCGCCCCGCCGGACATGCCGGTCGCCCTGGAGACCGGCGGCGCGGACGCCGCGGTCATCTGGGACCCCTGGCCGATCACCATCCAGGACCAGGTCGAGGGCACCTACGAGGTGGTCCGCGGCGGCGGCTACATCCCCTTCATCGGGTACATCGTCACCACCCCGCAGTACCTGGAGGAGAACCCGGAGCTGGTCGAGGCCTTCCTCACCGGCCGCGCCGCCGCCGACCAGTGGATCCGCGAGAACCCCGAGGACGCCGCCGACTCCGCCTCCCGGTGGCTGACCGGCACCGACCCCGAGGTCGCCCTGGCCGCCATGGAGTACAACGTCGAGCAGCTCGACGCCCGCTTCTCCTCCTGCAACTACCTGGCGATGGACACCGTCGCCCTCCTGCTGGAGGAGCAGGAGGCCCTGGAGTACGACTTCGACATCAACGAGCTGTTCGTCCCGGGCCCGATCCTGTCGGTGGAGGAGAAGAACCCGGAGCTCTTCTCCGACCTGGCCGAGGTGCCCACCGACGCCCGCATCGAGGCCGACTACACGTTCATCCGCGAGGTAGCACAGAACTCGTGCGCGGTATGAGTGAAACCCCCGTCCGGGGCACCGCCCCGGCGGCGCCCCGTCCCGGTGCGGCCGTTCCACGCCGCGGCCGCACCGGGTCGTGGGCCGCGGACCTCGCCTGGTTCGTGGTCCCGCTGGCGGTCCTGGTGGCCCTGTGGGCGGCGGCCGTCGCCGCCACCGGGGTCCCCACACGGGTCTTCCCCCAGGTCACCGATGTGGCCCGGGCCCTGTGGGACATGGCCGTCAGCGGCGAGCTGGCCCGGCACCTGGGCGCCAGCCTCTACCGGGTCATGGTGGGCTCGGTGATCGCCGTCGCCACCGCCCTGCCCTTCGGGATCGCCCTGGGTGCAAGCCGCGCCCTGTCGGCGTTCTTCTCGCCGCTGCTGCGGTTCTCGGTGGCGCTGGCGGGCATCGCCTGGATCCCCATCGCCACCCTGTGGCTGGGCTACGGCGACGGCGCGGTGATCTTCATCGTCTGGAACGCGATGTTCTTCGCGCTCGCCTACAACACCATGCTGGGCGTGCGCCGCATCCCGACCTCGCTGCTGCGCTCGGCCCGCTCCCTGGGGGCGGGTCCGTGGCGGCTCTTCTGGGAGGTGCTGCTGCCCGGGGCGATGCCCAGCGTCATCTCGGGCCTGCGCATCGGCCTGGGCTACGGCTGGCGCGGCCTGGTCGCGGCGGAGATCATCGCGACCCACGCCGGCCTGGGCTACACGCTCTTCCTGGCCCAGACCTCGTTCTCGACCGACGTCATCATCGCCGCGATGGTGATCATCGGCGTCCTGTGGCTCTGCACGGACCGGCTGCTGCTCGCCCCGCTCGAACGGCGCACGGTCCGGCGCTGGGGCATGACCTCCGGGGAGGGGTGATGGCGGTGCGCTCCGCCGAACGCACGCGGCCGCCGGGTCCCGGCCGGCCCGCCCGCGCCCCGGCCCCGCCGATGCGGCGGCTGTGGCTGCGGCTGACCCGCAGCCCGGTCTTCCGCACGCTGGGGCCCTTCGTCCCCGTGGTCGCCCTGTGGTGGCTGATCGCGGAGCTGGAGGTGTTCCCGCCCGCGTTCTTCGTCGGCCCCGACAGGGTGGTCGCCGAGTTCGCCGAGCTGCTCCGCAAGGGCGTGCTGCCCGGCTACCTGTCCGACTCGCTGGAGCGCCTGGCCTACGGCGCCGGGTTCGGCCTGCTCATCGGCATCCCCATGGGGTTCCTGACGGCGCTGTCCCTGCGGGTGCGCAAGGCGCTGTGGCCGGTCCTGCTGTTCTTCCAGGCGATCGCGGACATCGCCTGGCTGCCGATCGTCATCGTCTGGTTCGGGTTCAGCCTGACCTCGGTCACGTTCGTCATCGTCTACACGGTCGTGTTCCCGCTCATGCTCGCCGTGGTCTCCGGGGTCGAGCAGGTGCCCCGGGAGCTGGTGCTGGCGGCCCGCTCGCTGGGCGCCGGACGCCTGCGGGTGTTCTGGGAGGTGACCGTGCCGGGCGCGCTGCCGTCCATCGCCACCGGGGTGCGCACCGGGCTGGGCTACGGGTGGCGGGCGCTGGTGGCCGCCGAGATCATCGTCGGCACCAGCGGAATCGGGTTCATGATGTTCGACGCCCGCCGGGTGGGCGACGTGAGCCAGGTCTTCCTCGGCATGGTCGTGCTGGGGATCCTCTGGTACATGCTCGACGCCCTCATCCTGGCGCCGTTCGAGAAGGCCACCGTGGAACGGTGGGGATTGGTGCGCGGCATGGAGGACGACGGATGACCGCCCTGGTGATCGACCACCTGGAGAAGACCTACACCGACGCCTACACCGGGGACGAGGTCGTGGCCATCGGCGACGTCTCCTTCACGGTGTCCGAGGGCGAGTTCGTGTCCGTCCTGGGCCCCAGCGGCTGCGGCAAGACCACCGTCCTGAACACGGTCGCCGGGTTCGTCCGGCCCACCTCGGGAACGGTGTCCGTGGCCGGGAACCCGGTCACCGGCCCGGGCCCCGACCGGGGCGTCGTCTTCCAGAACCACGCCCTGTTCCCGTGGAAGACCGTGCTCGGCAACGTGGTCTTCGGCCTGCGCATGAAGGGCATGTCCCGGCGCGAGCGCGAGGAGCGCGGCCGCGAGCACCTGGCCCTGGTCGGCCTCGAGGGCTTCGAGCGCCGCTACCCGCACGAGCTGTCCGGCGGCATGCGCCAGCGCCTCGGGGTCGCCCGGGTGCTGGCCACCGAGCCCGCCGTGATGCTCATGGACGAGCCGTTCGCCAGCATCGACGCCCAGACCCGGCGACGCCTCCAGGAGGACCTCACCCGGATCTTCGAGTCCCGCCGCCCCACGGTGTTCTTCGTGACCCACGACATCGACGAGGCGGTGTTCCTCTCGGACCGGATCGTCGTCCTGTCGGGGCGGCCCAGCACGGTCCGGGAGATCGTCGACGTCGACCTGCCCCGGCCCCGGACCTGGGACGCGGCTGTGGACGACCCGGGGTTCCGCGCCACCGTCGCCCACGTCAACGGCCTGCTGGCCGAGGGCGAGGCGGCCGATGTGGAGTAGAGCGGCGGCCTCGCCCACCCTGCGCCGGATCGCCGCCCTCGTCCTGGCGGTCCTGCTCTACCAGGGCTGGCTCACCTTCCAGGCGGTCGGCAAGGCAGAGCCCGGTCTGGGCGACAACCCCGACGAGCGCGGCCGCTTCCCGGTGGACGTGGTCCTGGGCTTCCCGCCCGAGCGGTACCACATCCTGCGGCTGCAGGACCACGGCCGGATCGCCGGGACCGACGGCACCACCGTCCACCTGCGCGGGGTGTCCCCCGCCGGGGTGGACGCCCTGGCCCGCGAGTACTGGATCGACGCGCTCGCCATTCCCGAGGAGGAGCGTTGACCCCCGACGCACCCCACCACCCCCGAGAGGAGCCCATGGCCGAGAACCCCTCCCCGGCCGTCGTCGTGGTCGGCGGGACCAGCGGCATCGGGGCGGCCGTCGCCGCCCGGTTCGCCGCCCGCGGCCACCGGGTCGCGGCCTGCGGTCTGCGCGCCGCCGACGCGCCGGCCGACCTGCGCGAGAACGCCGAGGTCACCGAGCTCGACGTCACCGCGCCCGATGCGATCGAGGAGTACCTGGCGGCCTTCGCCGAGGTCTCGGTGCTGGTCAACGCGGTCGGCGTGATCCGCCGCCGCGAGGAGTTCGACCCGGCCGTGTTCGCCAGGGTCATCGAGGTCAACCTCGTCTCGGTCATGCGGGCCTGCACCGCCGCCCGGCCCGCCCTGGCCGCGGCGGGCGGCAGCGTCGTCAACGTCGCCTCGATGCTGAGCTTCTTCGGCGGCCCCCTGGTGCCCGGCTACACCGCCAGCAAGGGCGGCGTCGCCCAGCTCACCCGCTCCCTGGCCGTGGCCTGGGCGGCCGACGGCATCCGGGTCAACGCCGTCGCGCCGGGCTGGATCAGCACCGACCTGACCGGCGGCATCCGCACCGACCCCGCCGCCGAGGCCCGGATCCTGGACCGCACGCCCATGGGCCGCTGGGGAACACCCGCCGAGGTCGCGGGCGCGGTGGAGTTCCTGTGCGGGCCCGACGCCGGGTTCATCACCGGCATCGTCCTGCCCGTCGACGGCGGCTACCTGGCCGCCTGACCCCCTCCCGAGAAAGGCGCAGCCGTGCCCGACAACTCTCCCGTCATCTCCCAGTCCGTCGGCATCCCCGACGAGATCGCGGTCGCCGCGGTCCCGGAGGACCCGCGCGTGTGGGTGCCGCAGGCGCCCAACGTGTGGTTCCGGCCGCTGATGCTCAACACCGTCACCGGGCAGTGGTGCAACCTGCTCAAGGTCACCGCCTCGGGGATCGTCTCCCGCCACCGCCACCCCGGCGCCGTGTTCGGGTACGTCATCGAGGGCCGCTGGCACTACTACGAGCACGACTGGGTGGCCGAGGCCGGGCACTTCGTCTACGAGCCGCCCGGCGAGATCCACACCCTGGCGGTCCCGGAGGACTGCGACCACATGGTCACCTTCTTCAACATCACCGGCGCGATGGTCTACGTCGACGAGAACGGTGCCCAGACCGGGTACGAGGACGTCTTCACCAAGATCGAGATGGCCCGCGCCCACTACGCCTCGGTGGGGCTGGACGGCTATCTGGAGCCGTTCATCCGTTGAGCCGGGGGCCGGTCCGGGGGCGGGTGGGATCCCCCCGGGCCGAGGACCGGTTCCGGGGTGGTGGGATCCCCCGGAGCCGGTCATCTCCGCATGCCCGGCGTGAGCGCGTACACCGCCGCGCACGCGGCCGCGCACGCCAGCCCGCCCACGGCCATCGCGGCCCCCGCGCCCAGCAGCGGGGCGACCAGCCCGGCGCGGAAGTTCCCCAGGTCGGGGCCGGCCACACCGACCGCCTGCTCCAGGGCGCTCACCCGGCCGCGGACGCTCTCGGGGACGGAGGCCTGCACGAGGGTGCCACGGCTCACCACCGACCAGGTGTCGGCGGCGCCCGCCACCGCCAGTGAGGCCAGCAGCACCGCCAGGTGTCCGCTGAGCCCGGCGCAGGCCAGGGCCAGACCCCACACGCACGCGCTCACGGCCATCGCCGTGCCGGGGCGGCCGTACCGGGTGACGGCCCCGCTGAACGCCAGCCCCGCCACCCCGCCCACCGCGACGGCGCTGCCGAACAGGCCCAGGGTGGCCGGGTCGCCGCCGAACCTCTCCTGGTTGATCGCGGGGAACAGCGCCACCGGCATCGCCAGCACGGTGGCGGCCAGGTCCGTCAACAGGGCTCCGCGCACCGGCGGTGTCCGCACCGCGTACCGCAGCCCCTCGGCCATCGCCCCGAACCCCCGCGAGCGGCCCGCGGGAGGGACCGACAGCCCGCGCAGCCCGTACAGGGAGGCCGCGCTGCCCGCGATGTTGACCAGGAAGCACACTTCGCCCCCCGCCGCCGAGGCGAGCAGCCCGGCCAGGGCGGGTCCCGCGAGCATCCCCAGCTGGAGGGCCAGGCCGTTCAGGGCGATCGCGGGGGCGATGAGCCGGTCGCCGACCAGGGCGGGGACCATGGCCTGGCGCGCGGAGCGGCCCACTGCCAGGAGGACGGCGTTCAACCCCATCATCGCCAGGACCGCCGCCGCGGACCCCAGGTACGCGGCCGTCGCCAGGGCCACCGCCGCCGCGCACTGCGCGACGAGCGCGGCCCGGGCCAGCCGGGCGCGGTCGACGGTGTCGATGAACGCCATCCCGACGGGCACGGCCACGAACCACGCCACCGCGCCCACCAGGCCCAGCGCGCCCACCATCACCGTCGAGCGGGTCAGCTCCCACAGTGTGAAGGTCGCGGCGAACATCGTGAACTGGAGGGTCAGCGACGCGAGGGACGACCCGATCCAGAACCGGCGGAAGGGCGGTGCCTCCCGCAGCGGCGTCACATCCAGCAGGAACCTCATCGCGGCGCCGAGGTGAGGCCGGGGGAGGCCAGGGGGGAGGGCATGCGCTCATCGTAGGAGCCCGCGCCGCCCCCCGGAAGGCGCTGCTAGCCTTTCCCGGCCGCCGGCGCCCGGTCGGCGGATCATCCTCCCACCTGATAGGAAATCGCCCGTGCGCAAACTCGTCTACTACGTCGCGGTCACCCTGGACGGGTTCGTCGCCGGCCCCGACGGCGCCGACCCGAGCGGTCCCGGCGGGTTCTGGCCCATCCCCGAGGACTACGTGCGCCACATCGCCGCCGAGTACCCCGAGACCCTCCCCGGCCCGGCCCGCGCGGCGCTGGGCGTGACCGCGGAGGGGACCCTCTTCGACACCGTCGTCGAGGGGCGGCGCTCCTACCAGGTGGGCCTGGACGCCGGTGTGTCCGACGCCTATCCGCACCTGCGCCACCTGGTGTTCTCCCGGACCCTGGGGCAGAGCCCCGACCCCGCCGTCGAGGTGGTCGCCACCGATCCGGTCGCCCGTGTGCGCGAGCTCAAGGCCGAGCCGGGCAGGGACGTCTGGCTGATCGGGGGCGGGGAGCTGGCCGGGGTCCTGTACCCCGAGATCGACCGCCTGGTGGTCAAGCTGGGGCCGCTCACGACGGGGGCCGGGATCCCCCTGTTCGGCCGGGGCGCCGCCTTCGACCCGCGCGTGTGGAACCTGGTGGACCACACCGTCCTGGACAGCGGCGCGCTGTTCCTCACCTACGACCGGGTCTGACGCGCGACGGTCCCCGCCCCCGGGCCCCGGGCGGATCCGGATTCCTCATTTCTCTTTATCCAGAGTGTTGACGAAGTCGTGTGACGTGGGCAACGTGGAGCACGTCGGCCAGGGACGTGACCGAGGAGGTCCACCGTGCACGATGACCGCAAGCTGACCGAGGCGCGCCTGGAGAGGGTCCTGCGCGAACGCGTATGGCCCGCCGTCCACGGCCCGCACGTCCCCCTGGAGGTCTCCCGCTGGGACGCCCCCGGGGAGCCCGTCCCCGCCCACGAGGGCATCAACGCCCCCCACACCCCCGCCGCCGCGGGCGACGCCTGGGGCCCCGCCTGGGGCACCACCTGGTTCCGCTTCCGGGGCCGCGTACCGCAGGAGTGGGCGGGCCGCACCGTCGAGGCCGTCATCGACCTCGGGTTCGACTCGGCCATGCCCGGCTTCCAGGCCGAGGGCCTGGTCCACCGCCCCGACGGGACGGTGGTCAAGGGCCTCAACCCCCGCAACGCCTGGGTCCGCCTCCCCGCCGCCGAGACCGAGGTCGACCTCCACGTGGAGGCCGCCGCCAACCCCGTCATCATGGGGAACCCGCCCTTCCAGCCCACCGACCTGGGCACCGCCCCCGCCGGACCCGACGGCCCGCCCCTGTACCGGCTGGCCCGCGCCGACCTGGCCGTCTTCCAGGAGCAGGTGTGGGACCTGGCCATGGACCTCGACGTCGTCGGCGGCGTCATGCGCGAACTCGACCCCGGCGACCCCCGCCGCTGGGAGCTGCTGCGGGCCGCCGAACGCGCCCTCGACCTGCTCGACCTCCAGGACGTCCCCGGCACCGCCGGGCGCGCCCGCGAGGCCCTGGCGGGGGTGCTGTCCTCCCCGGCCGCGCCCGCCGCCCACCGGCTCTCCGCGGTGGGCCACGCCCACATCGACTCCGCCTGGCTGTGGCCGCTGCGCGAGACCCGGCGCAAGGTCGTCCGCACCGCCGCCAACGTCGTGGACCTCCTGGACGGGCACCCCGAGCTGGTCTTCGCCATGTCGCAGGCCCAGCAGTGGGCGTGGCTCCAGGAGCACCGCCCCGACGTGTTCGCGCGGGCGGCACAGGCGGCGCAGGAGGGCCGGTTCGTGCCGGTGGGCGGCATGTGGGTGGAGTCCGACACCAACATGCCGGGCTCGGAGGCCCTGGCCCGCCAGTTCGTGTACGGCAAGCGGTTCTTCCGCGACGAGCTGGGCATCGACACCCGGGAGGTGTGGCTGCCCGACTCCTTCGGCTACTCCGCGGCGCTGCCCCAGCTCATCCGCCTGTCGGGTTCGCGCTGGTTCCTCACCCAGAAGATCTCCTGGAGCCAGACCAACACCTTCCCGCACCACACGTTCCGCTGGGAGGGCCTGGACGGCACCCGGGTCTTCACCCACTTCCCGCCGGTGGACACCTACAACTCCGAGCTGACCGGCCACGAGCTCGCCCACGCCGCCCGCAACTTCCGGGAGAAGGGCCGCGCCACCCTCTCCCTGGTCCCGTTCGGGCACGGCGACGGCGGCGGCGGCCCCACCCGCGAGATGCTGGGGCGGGCCGCCCGGCTGGCCGACCTGGAGGGCTCCGCGCGGGTGGAGATCCGGCGCCCGGACGCGTTCTTCGCCGAGGCGGAGGCCGAGTACCCGGACGCCCCGGTGTGGTGGGGCGAGCTGTACCTGGAGTTCCACCGCGGCACCTACACCAGCCAGGCCCGGACCAAACAGGGCAACCGCCGCTGCGAGCACCTGCTGCGCGAGGCCGAGCTGTGGTGGACCACCGCGGCGGTGCGCCGCGGCGCCGACTACCCGCACGAGGCGCTGGACCGGATCTGGCGCACCGTGCTGCTCAACCAGTTCCACGACATCCTGCCGGGCAGCTCCATCGCCTGGGTGCACCGGGAGGCCGCCGAGACCTACGCGGAGGCCGAGGCCGAACTCGGCGAACTCATCGACCGGGCCCAGCGCCTGCTGGTCGGCCCGGGCGACGACGTGATCGAGTTCAACGCCGCCCCGCACGACCGCGACGGCGTCCCGGCGCTGGGCGCCGGGCCCCGGGTCGCCCCCGCGGGACGGACCGCCGTCACGGCCTCCGACGACGGGTACCTGCTGGACAACGGCCTGCTCGCCGTCCGGGTGGACGCCCGCGGCCTGGTCACCTCCGTGGTGGACGCGCGGACCGGCCGGGAGGCGCTGGCGGGACCGGCCAACCTGCTCCAGCTCCACCAGGACCTGCCCAACCAGTGGGACGCCTGGGACGTGGACTCCTTCTACCGCAACACCGTCACCGACCTCACCGGCGTGGACGGCATCGAGCCCGTCGACGCGGGCCTGCGGGTCTCCCGCTCCTTCGGCGCCTCCTCGGTCGTGCAGACCCTCACCCTGGCCCCCGGCTCCCGGAGGCTGGACGTGGACACGGTCGTGGACTGGCACGAGAGGGAGAAATTCCTCAAGGCCGCCTTCCCGCTCGACGTGCGCGCCGAGTCCTCCGCCTCGGAGATCCAGTTCGGGCACGTGCGCCGGCCCACCCACACCAACACGTCCTGGGACGCCGCCCGGTTCGAGATCTGCGCCCACCGCTGGGTGCACGTGGCGGAGCCGGGCCACGGGGCGGCGCTGGTCAACGACTCCACCTACGGCCACGACGTCACCCGCGACGTGCGCGGGGACGGCGGCACCACCACGACGGTCCGGCTGTCGCTGCTGCGCGCGCCCCGCTTCCCCGACCCCGACACCGACCAGGGCGAGCACCGGTTCCGGTACGCCCTGGTGCCGGGGGCGACGGTGGCGGACGCGGTCCGCGAGGGGTACCGGCTGAACCTCCCGCCGCGCGAGGTCGGCGGCTCCGGCACGGTGGAGCCGCTGGTGCGGGTGGAGGGCGGGGGCGTGGCCGTGGAGTCGGTCAAGCCCGCCGACGACCGCTCCGGCGACGTGGTGGTCCGCCTGTACGAGTCCCTGGGCGCCCGCACGCGCGCGGACGTGCGCTTCGGCTTCCCCGTGTCGCGGGTGCGCGCGGTGAACCTGCTGGAGGAGGAGTACGAGGGCGCCCCGGAGCTGGAGCCGGGGGAGGGGGGAGTGGCGTTCCCGCTGCGCCCCTTCCAGATCGTCACCCTGCGGCTCACCCGCTGAGCCCTCCGCACGCGCGCGGGGCGCCCCGGGGAACCGCCGGGGCGCCCCGCCCGTGCTGGCTCAGCCCTTCATTGCGCCGCCCAGGGCGAACCGGCCGCCCATGGCCCGGGACACCGCGACGTACAGCGCCACCACCGGCAGCGTGTACAGCAGCGAGTACGCCGCCAGCTCGCCGTAGCGCACCGACCCGTACTGCCCGAAGAACGTGAACACCCGCACCGCCGCGGGCATCTTGTCCGGGCTGGTCAGCAGGATGAACGGCACGAAGAAGTTCCCCCACGTGCTCACCAGCGTGAAGATCCCGACCACCGCCAGTCCCGGGGCGAGCAGCGGCGCCACCAGGTAGCGGATGGACTGCCAGGTGGACGCCCCGTCGACCCAGGCGGCCTCCTCCAGGGCGATGGGGATGCCGTCGATGAAGTTCTTGGTCAGCCAGATCCCGAACGGCAGCGTACTGGCGGCCAGGAACAGGGTGGTGGCCGGCAGCGAGTTCAGCAGCCCCGCGTTCACGAACAGCCCGTACACCGGCACCATGATCGCCGTGATCGGCAGGCCGGTGGCGAACAGCACCGTGTACAGGAACGGCCGCTTGAACCGCAGCGTGTACCGCGACAGCGGGTACGCCGCCAGCACCGAGCAGAACGCGGTGATGACCGCCGCCCCGCCGCAGGTCAGCACGCTGTTCCAGAGCGGACGGTAGACGATCTCGGGTGTGAGGACGGCCCGGAAGTTGTCCAGCGTGAGCACGCCCGGCAGCCCCGCCCGCAGCGTGGCCTCCCCGTCCACCGACGCGAACAGCATCCACAGCAGCGGCAGCAGGAACAGCAGCGCCAGCACCGCCAGGATCAGGTGCACCAGCACCGCGCCGGCGGCCCTGCCGGGCGACGCGACCGGTGCGACCCGCCGGCGCGGCCGCCCCGGGGTGTCCGGCCTCGGTCTCGGAGCGGTCATGCCTGTTCCTCCCTGCTGAGCATCCGCACGTAGACGACCGAGAAGAGCCCGGCGACCACCAGCAGCGCCAGCGCGATCGCCGTGCCGTACCCCAGGTCGCCCAGGGACAGGGCCTCCCGGTACATCAGCAGCGGCAGGGTCGTGCTGCGCGAGCCGGGACCGCCCGCGGTCATCACGTAGACGAGCGTGAACACCTGCACGGTCTGGAGGGTGATCAGCAGCAGTGTGGTGGCGATCGTGCGCCGCAGCAGCGGCAGGACCACGTACCACAGCACCTGGGGGCCCGACGCCCCGTCCACGCGGGCCGCCTCCTCCAGGTCGCGCGGCACCTCCGACAGCCCGGCCCCGTAGGTCATCATCGAGAAGGCGGTGCCCTTCCAGACGTTGGCCAGGACCACCGCCAGCAGCGGCGCGGTGAACAGCCAGTTCTGCGCACCGATCCCGACGGAGCCGAGCAGCGCGTTGAGGGTGCCCTCGCGTTCGAGGAACGCGTACCACACGAACCCCGCCACCACCTCGGGCACCACCCACGCGCCCACCACCACCGTGCCCACGGCGCCGCGCACGGCCCCGTGCCGGTTGCGCAGCAGCAGCGCCAGCGCCAGGCCCAGCACGGTCTGGCCCAGGATCGAGCCCAGCAGGAACAGGGCGGTGAGCACCGTCGCCGTCCGGAACCCGGGGTCTTGCAGCAGCCGCTCGAAGTTGTCCAGCCCCACGAACCGGGTGTCCGCGGCCTGCGCCCCCGTCAGCGCCTCGTTGGTGAACGAGGCCCACACCGTCCACAGGATGGGGCCGGCGAAGAACGCCAGCAGCAGGAACAGCGCGGGGGCCATCGGGATCACCCAGCGGGCGGCCCCGCCCCGGGCGCGGCCGGAGCGGCGCGCCGGGGGCGGGACCAGGGGCGCCCGGCCGGGGGCCCGGGTCGTCGACACGGTCCCCACGGCTCAGGAACCGCTCGTGACGTTGTCGGGGCCGACGATGCCCTCCACCTCCTGGGCGTAGAGCGCGGCGGCCTCCTCGGGCGTGGCCTCGCCGAGCATCACCGCCTCCATCGCCTCCTGGACCGCGATGGAGACGCGCGGGTACTCGCTGTAGGCCGGGCGGAACCCGGTGATGTCCACCAGCGCCGCGAACTCCTCGGCCATGGGCGCGTTCTCCAGGAACGCGGGGTCCTCGGCGACGTCGGTGCGCACCGGGATCTGGCCGCCCTCGACCGCGAACTTGACCGCGTTCTCCTGGGACAGGGCATAGGTCATGACCTCCCAGGCCAGCTCCGGGTCGGTGGCCCGGCTGCCCATCGACAGCGCCCAGCCCCCGGACATGCTGGTCGCCCCGGCGCCCTGCCCGTTCTGCGTGGGCATGGGGGTGAACGCCATGACGTCCTCCCAGCCGTCCCAGGGCCGGTTGGCCTCGGGGATCCACGACTGGGTGGCCCAGGAGCCCTCCAGGCTGATCGCCAGCTCGCCGGCGGGGAAGCGCTCCTCGTTGTTGACGGTGCCGACGTTGGTGTCCAGGGCGTCCTGCACGTCCAGGCCCAGGCCCTCGTCGAACACGGTCTGCACGAACCCCAGGGAGTCGGTGAACCCCCGGCTGCCGGTGACCCACTTCTGCGACCGGTCGTCGAAGAGGGCGTCCTCGGTGCCCGAGAGCAGCATCTGGAAGCCCTGGAGGGACGCCGCCTCCCCGGCGGGCGTGCCGGAGTAGACGTTGAGCGGGGTGACCTCGTCGCCGAACTCGGCCTTGACCGCGCGGGCGGCGTCCAGCACCTCGTCCCAGGTGGCGGGCTCCCAGGGGGTCTCGACGCCCGCCTGCTCCAGGAGTTCGGTGTTGTACCAGAGCCCGCGGACGTCGGTGCCGAGCATGACGCCGTACCGCTCCCCGGAGAGGGAGGTCACGGCCTGCGCCTCCTGGGTGCTGAACTGTCCCGCGTCCTCCCAGGAGTCGAAGTACTCGTCCAGCGGCATCAGGTATCCGGCGTCGGCGTCCTGGTTGATGGTGAAGGAGTCTTGGTAGATGAGGTCCGGGGCCTCGCTCGCGGAGCCGTTCATGAGGTTGACCTGGGTCTGGTAGTCCTCGGCGGGCGCCTCGACGGCCTGGAGTTCGACGGTGACACCGGGGTTGTCCGCCTCGAACTCCTCCTTCACCTTGCGCATCAGCGAATCCATCGCGATGAAGGTGCCGAACTTCTGGTAGGCGATGCGGACGGTGTTCTCGTCCCTGTCGGCGGCGCCTCCGCCGCAGCCGGTGGCGACGAGCGCCAGCGCGACGGCGGCGGCCGTCGCGGCCGCCGCTCTCGTGGTGTGGGGTCCGGTTCCTTTCATCGTGCGCTCCTGGGGCGATGAGGTGGGGGAACGGTCGACCTTGCCTTGCGGTGCCTTGCTGCGGAGTGATGTATGACACATCATTACTCAAAAGCTTGGATAAAGACAATGGGGTAAGTCGGTGCTTCCAGGGCGGTTACGCTCATGTGGGACCACGAAACCGGAGGGGAGAGGCCCATGGGCACCAACCTGGCCTGGCTCGGCGGGCTCAACCAGAGCCGCGTGCTCGACGCCGTGCGCTCCGCCGACGGGATCAGCCGCGTCGAACTGGCCGCGCAGACCGGGCTGACCGCCCAGACCGTCTCCAACATCGTCCGCCGCCTGCTGGAGGACGGCCTGGTCCGCGAGGACGGCCGGGCCACCTCGCGCGGCGGCAAGCGCGCCACCGTGCTGCGGCTCAACGCCGACGCCTACTACGCCGTCGGTATGCACATCGACCCCGCCTCCACCACCCTCGTCGTCACCGACCTGGCCGGACACGTGGTCGCCCGCACCCGGCGGCGGACCCCCTCCTCCCAGGGGCCCGGCCGGGTCATCGACGCCCTGTGCCGTTCGGTGCGCGCCATCGTCGAGGAGGCGCCCGCGCCCGACCGCATCCTCGGCCTGGGCGTGGCCACCCCCGGGCCCATCGACACCTCCGGCGCCGTCACCCCGCCCCACCTGCCCGGCTGGCGGTCGGTGCCGCTGCGGGAGGTGCTGGAGGAGGGCACCGGGCTCACCACCGTCCTGGACAACGACGCCACCGCCGCCACCATCGGCGAACGCTGGGCGGGTGCCGAGCGGCGCTCGTCCGACATGGCGTTCGTGTACGTGGGCACCGGAGTGGGCGGCGGGTTCGTCCTGGGCGGGCGCGTGTACCGGGGCGGCAGCGGCAACGCCGCCGAGATCGGGCACCTGGTGGTCGACCCCCGCGGTCCCGAGTGCCCCTGCGGGAGCCGCGGCTGCCTGGAGACCTACCTGGCCCCGCACGCCGTCGCCGCCGAGGCCGCCCGCCGCCGGGGCGAGGACGCCGCCGCCTACGAACGCGGGCAGGCGCGCACCGTCGCCGCCTACCGCCGGGTGTGTCGTGAGGCCCGCTCGGGCGACCCGGTCGCGCTGGAGGTCATCGGCGAGGCGGGGCGGCGGCTGGGCGACGCGGGGACGGCGCTGCTCAACATCATCGACGTGCCGCTGCTGGTGCTGGGCGGATGGGGCGTCCCGCACGTCGGCGGCCTCTACCGGGAGGCGCTGTCCGGGGCCATCGCCGAGCGCACCCTGGCCCGGGGCGTGCGCCGGGTGCGGGTGGAGACCTCGGTCATCGGCGAGGACGCGGGCGCCATCGGGGCGGCCTCGCTGGTGCTGCACTCGTCGTACTCGCCGACGGTCGGGGGCGTGTGAGCGCGGGCCCCGGCCGGGCCCGCCCGCCGGGAGCGGGCCGCGCTCACCCGGCGAGGTCGGTGTACTTCTCCCCGGCGGCGGCCCTGAGCCCCTCCCTGGCCTCGGCGAGCCGACGGGCGGCGACGGTCCCCGTGTGCGTCATCAGGCCGAAGAGGGGGATGGAAACGCTCCCGTCCTCCCGCTCCTTCCCCGGGAGCCCCTCGGGCATCCGCGCGCCGGGGGCGGGCAGGAATTCGAGTTCCCCATTGCGTTTCAGGCCGACCCGCTCCACCGCGTTCCAGGGGATGGCGTGGGCCGACCCCATCGAGGAGCCGCTCCAGTGGACGACGGTCATCCCGTGGGGGTCCAGGGTCAGCGCCTCGCGCCCGCTCGCCCACCACGACAGCAGCGTGAACGCGACCGCGGACCCGGCGACGGACAGCACGACCCACCTGTTCGTGTAGAACCCCAGCAGGGTGTCCGGGGAGACGAAGAACAGGGAGAGCAGGGAGAGCAGGCCCGCGGGGACGAGCACCAGCAGCCACAGCAGGAGGGTCGCTTCGGCGCACGTGACGAGGTGCTCCCACCGCGTGGAGTCGTAGGTCCTGCGCCAGTCCGGGGGGAGGAGGGCGGCGGGGGCGGGCTCCGGCTCCGCAGGGGCGGGCTCGGCGACACCGCCGACGGGCGGGGTGTGGTCGGCCCCGAGCGCCTCCGGGGCCTGTACGGCCCCGTGGTCCGCCGTGCCGACGGTGTCGGGAGCCCGGGTGCCGCCGGTCACGGCCGCCTCCGGCTCCCTCTGTTCCGGGACCCGCGCGGCCTCCGCGTCCCGGGCCGGCGTCGGCGTCGGCGCCTCCGGGGAGGCGGAGGCCGCGCGCTCCAGGACCGAGGCGATGGAGGGCCGGGCGGCGGGGTCCTTGGCCAGGCAATCCGCGACCAGGCCGACCAGCTCGTCCGGCACCCCCGACAGGTCCGGCTCCCCGTGCACGATCCGGTACACCAGGGCGGCGATCTCCCCGCCGCGGAAGGGCGACCGCCCGGTGGCCGCGAACACCAGCACGCACCCCAACGCGAACACGTCCGTCGCCGGGCCCGGGACCTCGCCGCGGATCTGCTCCGGGGCCATGAACGCGGGGGTGCCCATGATCCCCGTCGAGGTCATGCCGTCCCCGGAGTCCAGCGCCCGCGCGATGCCGAAGTCGATCAGCCGGGGGCCGTCCCCGCCCATGATCACGTTGCCGGGCTTGAGGTCCCGGTGCACGATCCCCTGTTCGTGCACGGCCGCCAGCCCCTCGGCCAGCCCGGCGGCCAGGGACAGCACCTCGGCGGCGGGCAAGGGGCCGCCGCCGTGCACCGCCTCCGACAGCGACGGCCCGGGAACGTACGCGGTGACCAGCCAGGGCGGGTCGGCGGCGGGGTCGGCGTCCACCACCTGCGCCGTGTAGAAGCCGCCCACCCGGCGGGCCGCCTCCACCTCCCGGGCGAAGCGGCGGCGGAAGCCCTCGTCCCCGGCCAGCTCCGGCCGCACCACCTTCACCGCGACCGTCCGGCCGCCGGGGGATCTGCCCAGGTAGACCCGTCCCATACCGCCGCCGCCCAGGACGCCTTCGAGGCGGTAGCGGCCGACGGTGCGGGGGTCGTCGGGGAGCAGGGGGTCGATCACGGGTCTGTTCCTTCCGGTGCTCTGCCGGTCCTCACAGTGCTTCGGAATCCTCGCAGACGGCGGTGGTTCTGAGAACACGGGGCCTTTTCGGCCGGAACGGAAAAGCGGGTGCGCGGACGGCCGGGCCCGGGTTAGCGTCGCGCCCATGAGCGATGCGAACGGAGCACGGACCGGACCGAAGCCGAACCACTTCGACACCGATGTCGCCGAACACTACGACACCCCCGGCGAGGGCATGTTCGCCCCCGACAAGGTCGACCCGGCGGTCGACCTGCTGGCCGGACTGGCGGGGGAGGGGCGGGCCCTGGAGTTCGCCGTCGGGACCGGGCGCATCGCGCTGCCGCTGGCCGCGCGCGGCGTTCCGGTGCACGGCATCGACCTGTCCCCGGCCATGGTGGAACAGATGCGCGCCAAGCCGGGCGGCGGGGACATCGACGTGGTCATCGGGGACTTCGCCACCACCCGGGTCCCGGGGGAGTTCTCGCTGGTCTACCTGGTCTTCAACACCATCAACAACGTGACCACGCAGGACGAGCAGGTGGAGTGCTTCGTCAACGCGGCCGCGCACCTGGGGCGGGGCGGGCGGTTCGTGGTGGAGGTGGGGGTGCCGGAGCTGCGCAGGCTCCCCAAGGGTCAGAACATGGTGCCGTTCCACGCGGGCGAGGAGGAGTGGGCGTTCGACCTGTACGAGCCCGCGACGCAGCTGTTCAGCTCCAACTACGTGTCGGTCGCGGGCGGCAGGGGGAGCCTGCGGTCCGTCCCGTTCCGGTACGTGTGGCCGGCGGAGCTGGACCTGATGGCGCGGATCGCGGGGATGCGGCTGGTGGAGCGCTGGCAGGACTGGGACCGCACGCCCTTCGGGGACGAGAGCGAGAAGCACGTGTCGGTCTGGGAGAAGGTGCTGGACTGACGCCTCCGGGGGCGGGCGGCGGGACGGCGGCCCCGGACCGGGGCCGGAACCGGCCAGGGGTCGGGGACGTCCGGGTATGGTCCGCGACCCTGTGTCTCCGTTAGGGTGCGGTGCGTGCTCGGGCCGAGGCGCCTCGGTTCCGTACCGGGCACGGACCGGACCCCGCCCCCGTCCGCGGTCGCTGTTCCGGAACAGCCGAACGATGGAGGTCCGATGCCCGACCCCGCCGCCCTCGCCGCGCACGTCATGCCGCCCGTGGTGCACGCCGTACGGACCTACGGTCCGGGGGCTCCGGACGCGGACCCCGCACACCACCCGGGGGTGCGGCTCCTCGCCCTCCTCACCTCCCACCGCCGGTTCGGGCCGGGGATCCGCGGTGCCGTCGCGGAGCTCGCCGCGGCGCCCGCCGACCCGGCCCGCCTGAGCGTGCTGCACGCCCGGATCGCCGAAGCCCTGGCCGGGGACGCCGGGCTGGCGGCCGGGGCCGCTGCCGTGTCGCCGCCGTCCGCCGCCCCGCCGGGGGCGTGGGGGCCGTCGGCCGGGCCCCCGGCGCGGCCCGCCCCGTCGTCGGGGCGTGTGGGGGGAATGGCGATCGGCGCCGCGGTCCTGGGCGGACTCGGGTTCCTGCTGGTGCCGATCCCCTTCGCGATCGTCCTCTCCGCCATCGTCCTGACCCGGGCCCTGCGGCGCCCGGCGGCGGACGCCGCCGACCCCTCCGGCGCCGCGCCCCCGACCGGAGCGGCACCGGGCGGCCCGGGGGCCGGCCCCGTCGGCGGCCCGCCCCCGGCGGGCGAGCTCCCGGGAGCCGCCGCGGCCGGAGGACCGCCTCCCCCGGGGGACGGCCCGGCCGCGGGTGCCGCGGGCGGGCCGGTCGAGGCCGGGGTGTTCCCCGGGCAGGCCCCCGCCTCACCGGCGGGCTCGGCCGCCCCCGAGCCGTCGTCCGCCGCGTCCGGAGCGCCCGGCTCCCCGGCCGGGGCGTCCGACGCCGGAGCGGTCCCCCCGCCCGGCGCGGCCCCGTCGCCGGCCGGATCGCCCGGTGGCGGTACGGCACCGCCCGCCGGCCGGCCCGGCTCCCCCGCCGAGTCCGCGGACGGCCCGGCACACGGCGAGGCCCCCCTCGCGGACTCACCGGGATCCCCGGCGAACGCCCCGTTCGAGGACCGGACCCGGTCCGCCTCCGCCGAGGCCCAGGGCTCCCCGGCACCGGCCGACGCCCCAGCGGAACCGGCGGCGCACACGGCCGGCGCCCCGCCGGCCACGGAGCCGGCCGCCGCGGGCCCGAGCCCTGCGGACGCCTCGCCGGGTGCCGGTGCGCAGCCGCAGGCGGGGCCCGCCTCCCCGCAGTCGCATACGGCGCCCGCCTCCCCGCAGCCGCACGCGGCGCCCGCCGATCCCGGGACGGGAGCGGGCGCCCGGACGGCCGGACCCTCCGGGGCGGAGCCGCCGCCGGGCGGCCCCCTCACCCCCTCCGGCGGCGGGGGCGTCCCGGCGGCCGCGGGGGCGGGCGCCGCGGCCGGGGGGACGGCGGTCGTCCAGATCGTCCTGGCGATCCTCGCCCTCGTCCTCTCCGGGGTGTGGGGGCTGGGGTGGACGGGCGTCGCCGTCGTCGCCGCGAACTACGAGGAGCCCACCTACGCCGCCACCTGCGAGCCGCCGCCCGGGTACGCCAACGCGTGCACGCTGGAGCCGGGGGACTGCTTCATGCTGCCCTCGTTCGAGGAGGAGTTCCCGGAGGTGGAGCTGACCTCCTGCGACGAGTCCCACGACGCCCAGGCGATCGGCGCCTTCACCGCGCCCGCGGGGGACTGGCCGGGCATGGCCGGGTTCGCCTCGGCCAGCGAGACCGAGTGTTCGCCCATCGCCGACCGCAACGTCGACGCCTCCCTGATGTCGCCCTCGGACCAGCTCGGCTTCATCGCCCCCAACCGCGCCTCCTGGGACTTCGGCGTCGACCACGTCACCTGCATCGTCTTCACGGAGGACGCCTCGTGGACCTCGTCCGTCCTGGTCCCGGGAGCGGACCTGTCGATCCCGACGGGGTACTGAGATGCCGGGCAGGCGCGCACGGCGCGAGCGCGAGCGCGGGCGTGCGCGCGAGAGCTCGGAGAGGCACGCGGCGGGGCGGTGGGAGGTGCTCTTCGAGACCTCGGACCAGGCGGAGATGCGGGCCTACCGGGAGCGCGAGCGGGAGGCGCTGCGGCGGTACCGGGAGGACGACCTGAGGATCGACGTCCTGTGCGGGCGGACGCGGCAGGAGACGTGGTACCGCCTGAGCGCCTTCGTGCCGGGGCGGCCGGGGGAGTGAGGCGCCCGCGCCCTCCCCGCGCGCCTGCGGGCCGGCGCGCACGGGGCGGGCCCGCGCCGAGAGGGGCGCGGGCCCGAGCGGGACGGTCATTTCACGGGCGGGTTCAGCCGGGCTCGTCCCCGGGACGGCGGCGACCCAGGATCAGCGCGGCGACTCCGGCGAGCGTGGCCAGGAGGCCGCCCACGGCCGGGACGGCGGCCGAGGCGCCGGTCTTCGGGAGTTCGGGCTGTCCGGGCGCCTCCGGGCCCGGGTGCTCCGGCACCCCCGGCCCCCCGGGTTCACACGGTTCCCCCGGCTTTCCGGGCTCCCCGGGCTCACCCGGTTCGCACGGCTCCGTGGGCTCCCCGGGTTCACACGGTTCCGTGGGTTCACCCGGTTCGCACGGCTCGCCGGGCTCGCACGGTTCTCCGGGCTTCCCGGGTTCTCCGGGTTCGCACGGTTCTCCAGGTTCTCCCGGCTCACCGGGTTCCCCCGGTTCTCCTGGTTCGCACGGCTCTCCCGGCTTCCCGGGTTCTCCGGGTTCGCACGGCTCTCCTGGTTCTCCCGGCTCACCGGGTTCCCCCGGTTCTCCTGGTTCGCACGGCTCTCCCGGCTTCCCGGGTTCCCCGTGTTCACACGGCTCGCCCGGCTCTCCGGGTTCTCCCGGTTCCCCGGGCTCCCCGGGTTCCCCGGGCTCACCGGGTTCCCCAGGTTCACCCGGCTCCCCGGGTTCCCCGGGCTCACCGGGTTCCCCAGGTTCACCCGGCTCTCCGGGTTCCCCGGGCTCTCCGGGTTCCCCGGGCTCCCCGGGTTCCCCGGGCTCACCGGGTTCCCCGGGCTCACCGGGTTCCCCGGGTTCGCCCGGCTCACCGGGGCCCGGGTAGCCGGGCTCCGGGTATCCACCGCGCTCCGCGGACTTGTACACCTGCTCCACAGCGATCTCCGGCAGGAGGACCTGTGGCTGATCGCTCAGCGCGCGCTCCACCGCCTGTTCGATGTCCACCGCTGTGCCGGCCTCCGGCTCGGCGAGAACGGGAGACGTGCTCCACAGGAACGGGGCGACGAACACCGCGCCGGTGAAGGCGGCGGCCATCCGTACGAGGCTGCGGGCACTGATGGACTGGGCGGCCTTCGGGGCCGACTTCGGGCAATGGTCCATGTCCGAATCGTCGATAATTCATCGCTTAAAGTCACTGATAGCCACTCTCAGTAACGGCAAAGCGATCACAAAACCCGCGCAAACAGGTGGATCGTTCTGCTGTGTCGGGCCTCCGCCCGCTTATCGACCGCCTACGCGTCGAAGATCGACGTCCTCCTTGTGGAGCCGTCGAGCACGCCGCCGTATCGGACGTCGACCCCCGGGGCGTCCGGGGGACGGTCCCGTCGGCCCGCGGCTAGCGTTCATCCTTCTCTCATTGCAAGGGTTCGGGATGGCGGTGTTGCGTTAGATTTAGAGCCATTGCAACGATTTCAGAGAATCTACCTGCGATAACAAGAGTTGCTCGCAACATTGATATTGCCCAATCCATGAATGCAACGTAGCGTTTCCATCAACAGAAACACACTGACAAGGAGTGGACAATGCAGAGCTTCGACACCCCCGCCCCCGTCTCCGTCATCCTCGACATCCCCGCCGGCCGCATCGGCCTCATCGCCGCCGACCGCCCCGACACCACGGTCGATGTCCTGCCCGCCGACCCCGCCAAGGGCCGCGACGTGAAGGCCGCCGAGCAGATCACGGTCTCCTTCGCCGACGGTGTCCTGCGCATCCAGGCCCCCGAGGCCCGGAACCGGATCTTCGGCGACTCCGGGTCGGTCGAGGTGACCGTCCACCTGCCCGCCGGCTCGCGCGTCGAGGCCAGGGCGGCCGCCGCCGGGTTCCGCGGTGCCGGCCGGCTCGGCGAGGTCTCCTACGAGGCCGCCCAGGGGCCGGTCGAGATCGAGGAGGCCGCCGGCGCCGACATCGCCATCCAGGACGGCGGCATCACCGTCGGCCGCCTCACCGGCCCCGCCCGGCTCGGCACCGCCAAGGGCGACGTCCGCGTCGACGAGGCGGTGCGCGGCGAGCTCGTGCTGAGCACCCAGGACGGTGACATCTCGGTCGCCGCGGCCGCCGGGGTCTCCGCCTCCCTGGACGCCGGCACCTCCTACGGCCGCATCGACAACGCCCTCAAGAACGACGGCACCCCCGGCCTCGACATCCGCGCCACCACCACCCGCGGCGACATCGCCGCCCGCAGCCTCTAGGGCGTGTTCGGTGGATGCTTTCGAGCGTTTCGGCGCTTGCGCCGAATGTCGGGAGCGGCCGCGAGGCGATCTCTCGCAAGACGGCCGGCGCAGGTCAGCCCGGGGTCGGCTGTCCAAGCGCAGGCGGCGCAGCGAGAGGAGGCCTCACGGCCGCGACCCGGAATGATCCGCCGAACACGCCCTAGCCCGACCGCCCCCCCGACCCGCCCCCCGGCACCGAAGGAGCACACCATGACCGACACCCCGACCGTCCACGCCGAACCCGCCCCGCCGACCACCCCCGACCCTGCCGGGCCGGACCGCCCGGAACTCCGTAAGGCCGTCGAAGAGGTCGTCGCCCGCGGCTTCGCCGGATTCCAGCTGCGGGTGCACGACGAGCAGGGAGCCTGGACCGGCAGCGCCGGAGTGCGCGAGCTGGGCGGGACCGAGGAGCCGCCGACCGACGGCCACTTCTGGATCGGCAGCACCACCAAGACCTTCGTCGCGACCCTGGTCCTGCTCCTGGTGGCCGACGGCCTGATCGGGCTGGACGACCCGGTGGCGGACCGACTGCCCGCGTTCGGCCTGGACGGGCGGATCACGGTGCGCATGCTGCTCCAGCACACCAGCGGGCTGTACAACTACACTGGCGAACTCGAGCCCGACGGGACGATGGTCCTGGGCATCGACGCGGTCGGTGAGGTGTGGGCGCGCAACCGGTTCCGCTCCTACCGGCCCGAGGAGCTCGTCCGGTTCTCCCTGGAGCGCCCGGCGCGGTTCGAGCCGGGGGCGGACTGGAGCTACTCCAACACCAACTACACGCTGGCCGTGCTGTTGATCGAGGAGGTCACCGGCCGCACGTACGCCGAGGAGATGCGGCGGCGGATCCTGGACCCGCTCGGGCTGTCGGGCACCGCGGTTCCCGGCGACTCGCCGGACCTGCCCGCGCCCCACGCCCACGGCTACCTCTCCTACGAGGCCGACGGCGAGCGGACGACGGTCGACGTCACCCGCCAGAACCTCTCGCTGCTGGTCGGCGCCGGCGACATGTACTCCACCACCCGGGACCTGCACCTCTTCTTCTCCGCGCTGCTGGGCGGCGGGATCCTGCCGGAGCCGCTGCTGGAGCAGATGCGCGACCCGCACCCGAAGATCGGCTACGGGCTGGGACTGTTCGTGCAGGACCTGGGGCCGGACCGCGGCACGGTCCTCCACCACAACGGCAGCCCGCCCGGGGGCTACGGGGCGCTGATGGTCGCCTCTCCTGACGGGAGCACGACCCTGACCGCCTCGCTGACCATGGGCGACGCCGACATCGACCCGGCACAGGTGTTCCCCGGCGTGCTGGACCTGCTCTTCACGGCGGTGTTCCCCGCCGGACGGGCCGGATAGCCGTCCGGGACGCGCCGGATCCGCCGGGTCCGGCGCGTCCCGCGCGTGCGCGGACGCCGGCCGGGCGGCCGCGCCCGTCGCGTGAGGGGCCGTGGGGCTCCGGGAGGCGATCCCGGGGCCCTCCCTCACACGCGGGACCCGGCCTCCGCGGCCGCGGGGCGCGTCCGTCCACAGGCCGATTCCCGCCGCCGACGAAGGTCAGCCCCCGCCCCGTCCCGCCCCGACGGAAGTCGGCGCCGTCACTCGTGGAAGGGCTCGCCGGTCACCACGTGGTCCGCGTGGCTGAGGGCCTCCAGGACCAGTCTGCGCAGGTGGCCGTCGGCCAGGCTGTAGATCACGTTCCGCGAGCGCCTGCGCGACTCCACCAGTCCCGCCAGGCGCAGCTTGGCCAGGTGCTGTGACACCGCCGTCCGCGAGGCCCCGCAGGCCTCGGTGAGGCGGCCGACGTCGGCCTCCTGCTCCGCCAGCAGCCACAGCAGGTGCAGGCGGGTCGGGTCGGAGAGCAGGGCGAACACCCCCGCCGCCACGGCGAGCCGCTCGGGTTCGGGTGGGGCCGGGTGGGACAGGCTGGGCGCCCGCCGTTCGTCGCTGGTCCGCATGTGCGCAGTCTAGGCGGGCGAACGTTCTATCAACATGTGCGTACTTGCGCACATGTATGATTCGGGGAAACCGCCCCGTCCCCGATCCCCTCGGAGGTGCCCCGTGTGGCGTGCTCTCGTGGACTTCCCCGCCTACCGGCGCATGTTCGCCGCGCAGGTGGTCGCCCTCGCCGGAACGGGCCTGGCCACCGTGGCCCTCGGACTGCTCGCCTTCGCCCTCGCCGGTGACCGCGCCGCCGCGGTCGTCGCCACCGCCCTGACCATCAAGATGGTCGCCTACGTCGGCGCGGGCCCCCTGCTCACCGCCGCCCTCGTGCGGGTCCCCCGGCGCGCGGTCCTGGTGGGCGCCGACGCGGTGCGGGCGCTCGCCGTCGCCGCGCTGCCCTGGGTCGACCAGGTGTGGCACGTGTACGTCCTGATCGCCGTCCTCCAGTGCGCCTCCGCCGTCTTCACCCCCGCCTTCCAGGCCGTCATCCCCGAGCTGGTCGACGACCGCGGCTACACAGGCGCCCTCGCCCTCTCCCGCCTGGCCTACGACCTGGAGGCCCTCGCCTCGCCCCTGCTCGCCGCCGCGCTGCTCGCCCTCGTCCCGTTCCACGGCCTCTTCGCGCTGACCGCCGTCTCCTTCGCCGCCTCCGCCGCCCTGGTGCTCACCACCGCGCTGCCGCGGGACACCGGCGACCCCCGCCGGGCCGCCGCCTCCTGGCGGGTCTTCGCCACCGATCCCCGGCTGCGCGCCGTCGTCCTCCTCGACCTCGCCGCCGCCGTGGTCACCGCGCTGGTCCTGGTCGACACCGTGGTCCTGGTCCGCGCGCACCTGGGCGGCACCGACGCGGGGGTGGCGGTGGCGCTGGCTTTCTTCGGCGCGGGCTCCATGGCGGTCGCCTTCGCCCTGGGCCGCCTGGTGGACCGGTTCGGGACCCGGGCGCTCATGGTCGCCGGCCCCGCCGTGCTGGCCGCCGGGTCCGCCTTCCTGGCGGCCGGCTGGGCGCTCGCCCCCGGCTTCGCCGTGCTCGCGGCGGGCTGGACGGTCCTGGGCCTGGGGTGCTCGCTGATCGCCGCCCCCTCCGGGCGGGTGCTGCGGGACGCCGCCCCGGAGGGCGGCCTGGCCGGGGTGCTGGCCGCGCGGTTCGCGCTCTCCCACGCGTGCTTCCTGGTCACCTACCCCCTCGCCGGATGGGCCGGCGGCCTGGACCCCGCGGCGGTGTTCGCCGGGGCGGGCGCCGCGGTCGCGGTGTGCGGCGCGGCCGCGGTGCTGCTATGGCGTCCGCGGACCGCGAACCCCTAGGGGGGCACCCCCGCTCGTCCCGGATTTCGGTCGTGGCCGTTTGAAAACAGGTCACAAATGACCCGAAAAAATGTAGGTTCGTGCAACAAGCCCGCGGCGGTTCACGACACCAGGAGGCCCCCGTGTCCACCCGGAACCCGACCGTCCCCCTCTCCGGGGGCCGGGGAGCCCCCGACCACCCGGGGGACGGCGTCCGAACAGGAGATACGGGGCCCGCGGACGGGTAGGGTCCCCTTGCCGGGCCCGTATCCCGTCCGCCGCACCGGCGTCCACCACACCAGGAGGTAATGCGTGCCCACCCGGAACAGGACCGTTCTCGTCGTCGGCGCAGGCGTGGCCGGTTCCGCCTTCGCCCACTGGGCCGCCCGGCACGGCTTCGCCCCCACCGTCGTGGACCGGGAACCCCGGCTCTCCTCCCGGCTGTCCCGCCTGGAGATCGGCTTCGGCGGCATCGGCGTCCTCGAACGCATGGGCCTGCTCGACCGCCTCGCCGACGAGGTCGGCCCCCCGCCCGCCGTCGAGTTCCGCTTCGGCGAGGACGGCGACCCCGTCCGCTGCCCCGCGCCCCCGGCCGAACACTCCCTGGTGGTCCGCCGCGATCCCCTGCTGCGCGAACTGCGGGACCTGACCGGCTCCGACGCCGAGTTCCTGTTCGGGGACTCCGTCACCGCCCTGCGGGAGACGCCCGACGGCGTCGACGTGGAGTTCGAGAACGGCCCGCCCCGCCGGTTCGACCTGGTCGTCGGCGCGGACGGCCTGCACTCGACCGTGCGCGACCTCGCCTTCGAGGGGACGGCCGCCGACCACATCCACGACCTCGGCGTCACCGTCGCGGTGTTCACCGTCCCCGACTTCACGGGCCAGCACGCCCTGTCCACCGTCCTGGTCAAGCCCGGCCGCGGCGCCATGCTCACCGACATCCCCGGGGAGGACGCCCTGGAGGCCGTCCTGCTCCGCCGCAGGCCGTACGGCGAGCGCGACGCCGGGCGGGAGACCCCCGAGGACCTGGCCCGGGCCTTCGCCGGCGACGGCGGGGAGATCCCGCGCATCCTCGACGAGATGTCCCGCGCCGACGTGCAGATCGCCCCGACCCGGCAGGTCCGGCTGGACACCTGGAGCCGCGGCCGGGTGGTGCTGCTCGGCAACGCCGCCTTCTGCGCCGACCCCATGTCCGGCATGGACACGGTGCTGGCCCTCAAGGGCGCCATGTCGCTGGCCGGCGAGCTCGCCCGGGTCGCCGGCGACCACCGGGCGGGCTTCTTCGCCTACGAGGCCGCCATGCGCCCGCACGTGGAGCACGCCCAGCGGATGGGCGAGGACACCGTCGACGGGGCGGCGCCCTCCGGCGGGTCGAGCGGCCTGCGGGTGATGCGCACGGCCCTGCGCGCGGAGCTGCTGGCGAGCAAGGTGATCTCGCTCTTCACCGGCGGGAACGGCATCGCCGAGACGGGACCGGAGTTCCCCTTCGAGCGCTACCTGCCCGCGGGGGAGCGCGGCACCGTCTGACGCCTCAGCCCGCGGCCGGGGTGCCCCAGCCGGACCCGATGGCCTCGGGGACCAGCTCCAGCTGGCGCATGAAGCAGCCCAGCAGGCCGGAGAGGCCGGCGGCCCCCGCCCTCTCCCACTCCTCGTGCCCGTTGGAGAGCGCCGCGAAGAAGACCGCCGACACCAGCTCGGGCCGGGGGTCGCCGGGCTCGGCGCCGGTGCGCAGCGCGATCGCCTCCGCGAGCCGGGACTGGCGGCGCCGGCAGTAGGTCATGCCGGTGCGCACCAGCTCGGGGCTCTCCGCGATGATCTCGGCCGCACCGCCCTTGAAGTGGTGCATCGCCGTCCGGCTCAGCGTCTCCCAGTGGTCGCGCATGGCGTTGCGCAGCGCCTCGAAGGGCGCCTCGTCGGCGGGGCGGGCCAGCAGGTGCTCGATGAGGACGTCGTCGACGCTCTCCATCGCCTCCAGGACCACGTCCTCCTTGGTGGGGAAGTACCGGAAGAACGTGCGCTGGGAGACGCCCGCCCTGGCGGCGATCTCCTCGGTGGTGGTGTTCCCGTAGCCCTGTTCGTGGAACAGGCGCAGCCCCGTCTCGATGAGCGCTCTGCGCGTGCGCGCCTTCTTGGCCTCGCGCAGCCCCGGGCGGCAGTCCCCGGTGACCTCCCCGACGGCGTCGGGGCTCGTCGTGCTCATGGACGCGCCTCCTGTCCCCATGGTGTCGCCACGGTTTCCCCCCGGTGTCCCCCCGGAGGCCCTTACCTGGAGGATACCTCTGCGCCCATGTGGTGTCAGTCACTGTAAAAAGTCAGTGGCTGACAAGTGTCAGTGGCTGTCATAATCTCGGAGCACAGTGGACCGGGGCATCCGGAAGACCGTTCAGGGGGATCACATGACCGCGCAGACCACACCGCCCGCGACCGCCGCGCCGCCCGGCCGGCCGGCGTCCGCCTGGACGCGCAGCCCCTGGGCGACGCTGGTCGCCATCGCGTTCGGCGTGATGATGGTGGCGCTGGACGGCACGATCGTGGCGGTCGCCAACCCCGCCATCGGCGCCTCGCTGGGCGCCTCCCTGGCCGAACTCCAATGGGTCACCCACGGCTACCTCTTGGGCCTGGCCGTCTTCCTCATCACCGCGGGCAAGCTCGCCGACAGGTTCGGCCACCGCCGCGTCTACCTGGTGGGCGTGGTCGGGTTCGTCGCCTCGTCGGTGGCGATCGCGCTGTCCTCCGGCGTCATCATGCTGGTGGCCTTCCGCATCGCACAAGGCGTTTTCGGCGCGCTGCTGCTGCCCTCGGCCATGGGCCTGCTGCGCTCGGTGTTCCCGCCCAGCAGGCTCGGCCGGGCCTTCGGCGTGTTCGGCAGCCTCATCGGCGCCTCCACCGCCGCCGGGCCGATCGTCGGCGGCCTGCTGGTGGGCTCGTTCGGCTGGGAGGCGGTCTTCTACATCAACGTCCCGGTCGGCGCGGTCGCGCTGGGCCTGGGCCTGTGGCTGCTCGCCGCCAACCGCCCCACCGACGCCGGCGGCCGCCTGGACCTCCCCGGCATCGTCCTGGTCAGCGTCGCCGTGTTCGCCCTGGTGTGGGCGCTGGTCGAGGCGCCGGTGGTGGGCTGGACGCACCCGGTGACCCTGGTCTCGCTCGGTGCCGCCCTGCTCCTGGGCCTGGCCTTCGTGCTGTGGGAGCGCCGCCCCGAACAGCCGCTGCTGCCGCTGTCCCTGTTCGCCGACCGGTCGGTGTCCATCGGCGTCGTGCTCACCGTCGTGATGGCCGTGAGCCTCATGGGCTCGCTGTTCTTCGTGACCTTCTACCTCCAGGGCGTGCGCGGTCTGACCCCCGCGCAGACCGGGATGCAGCTCATCGCGATGACCGCCACCATGGCCGTCACCTCGCCGCTGGCGGGACGCCTGCTGGACCGGGTCGGCGCGAAGCCGCCCACCACGGCGGGCCTGCTGTCCGGGTCGGTCGGCATGTTCCTGCTCTCGGGCATGGACGCCGACACCGGCGTCCTGTACACCTCCGCCGCCTTCCTGCTGCTGGGCGCGGGCCTGAGCCTGGTCATGACCGGTGCGACCGCCGCGATCATCGGCAACGCGCCCGTGCGGCTGGCCGGGGTGGCCTCGGCGCTCCAGCAGGCCGCCATGCAGCTGGGCGGCTCGCTGGGCACGGCCGTCCTGGGCGCGGTCATGTCCGGGACGATCCTGGCCACCCTGCCCGGGCACCTCGCGGCGGCCGGGCAGGACGTCCCCTCGGCGGCCGGGCTCGCCGCCGTGCAGAGCACCGTCGCCCAGGGCGGGGCGGTGGTCCCCGAGGGGGCCGCCGCGGAGGTCGCCGAGGCGGTCACCCGCGCCAGCAACCTGGCCTTCCTGGACGGGCTCCAGCTGGCCTTCCTCATCGCGTCCGGACTGCTCATGGCCGGTGCGATCCTGTCGCTGTTCATGCGCGCCGGGCGGATGGAGGACGACCAGGAGGCCCCCGTCGTCCACGTGTGAGCGCGCCGGGCGGGAGACCCCTGCGGGAAGGGGGAGGGGCGGGGCCGCACGGCCCCGCCCCAGCCCGGTGCCCGGGCAGATGAGGTGGTGGAGTGCCCGGTGGTGCGGTTGTTACCCACCCGAAGGTCCCAGCCCGAGGGGGTGAACC
>NZ_JBHVLR010000001.1:180618-354632 GCF_042797335.1 Nocardiopsis sp. NPDC057823
TTCTGGCGGGCGGGGCGTTGGTTGTCCCCCCTGGGGCCCCCCGTCGACCACGTGTGCCCGCCCGGGCCGGGCCCCCCGGGGGGGGGGGGGGGGGGGGGGGCCCCCCCGCCCCCGCCCCTCCCCTTTCCCGGGCCTGATCAGGTGGTGTAGTCCGCGTTGATGCGGATGTACCCCTCCGTCAGGTCGCAGCCGTAGGCGGTGAACCCGCCCCCGGCGATCCCCAGGTCCACCGAGATCACCACCTCGTCGCCCTTCATGTGCTCGGCCGCCCGCGCCAGCACCTCGTCGGTCGACTCCGCGGGGTAGGTCTCCACGTCGCCGAAGAGGATGCGGGTGTTCTCCGGCAGGATGTCGGTCTCGTCCGAGCACTTGCCGACGGCCATCGCCACCCGGCCCCAGTTGGGGTCGGCGCCGTGCACGGCCGTCTTGACCAGGGGCGAGTTGACGACCGCCTTGGCGACCCGCTTGGCCTGCGCGTCGTCGCGGGCCCCGGTCACCCGCACCTCCAACAGCTTGCTCGCCCCCTCGCCGTCGGAGGCGATCATCCGGACCAGCCGCAGGGCCACCTCGAACAGCGCCGCCTCGAAGTCGGCGAGGTCCACCGGCCCCGCCAGGCCGTTGGCGAACAGCGCCGCGGAGTCGCTGGTGGAGGTGTCGCTGTCGATGCTCAGGGCGTTGAAGGTGCGGTCCACCACCCGGCGGAACACCTCGTCCAGCACCGGCCGCTCGATCTCGGCGTCGGTGAAGAACCACGCCAGCATCGTCGCCATGTCCGGCTCGATCATGCCCACGCCCTTGGCGATCCCGGTCAGGGTCGCGTTCCCCACCCGCGCCGAGGCGATCTTGGGGTGGGTGTCGGTGGTCATCATCGCCGCCGCCGCCCGGTCCAGGTCGGCGGGCGGGAACTCCTCGGGCAGCCCGTCCAGGTGGGCGCGGACCTTCTCCATCGGGTACGGGCGGCCGATCACGCCGGTGGACGCCACCAGGATCTCGTCGGCCGGCACCCCGGCCGCCGCCGCCACCCGCTCCTGGAGCTCGCGCGCGTTCTCCTCGCCCACGCCCCCGGTGGCCACGTTGGCGTTGCGGGCGATCACCGTGACGCCCCGCGCCCGCCCGTCGGCCGCCGCGCGACGGCTGAGCACCACGCTGGGCCCCGCGAACCGGGACCGCGTGAAAACGGCCGACACGTGCGCGGGCACCTCGGACACCACCGCGAAGAAGTCGTCGTTGGGGTCCTTGATCCCGATGTTCCCGGCGACACCGCGGAAACCGGCGGGAACGGGGGTCTTGCTGCTCAATCGTCCTCCTCGGGGTCGTGGGCGCCAGACTACTCCGCCCGGGAGCAAGGCCCTGATTACGGCCCTGACCTGCGAGGGTTTCGTCCTGCGCGGAGTCCGGAACGGTGTGACAACGAGCAGATAACGGGGTATCCGCGGGAGTGAGTGGAGAACATCGGGGGGAGGCGTGTGGTGCGTGACGGAGACTGGCTCACCGAGACGGGGGCGCGGATACGCGGTGTCCTGAAGGTGATGGTGGACGCGGGCTGGCTGCCCGGCGGCGCCGCCGTCATCGGCACCGGGGGCATGTGGGAGTTCGTCGCGGTCGGCCGGATCGACGAGGACAACGACACCGCCCCCGACGTCGCCTACGACGTCGCGAGCCTGACGAAGGTGATGGCGACGTGGCCGCTGGTCGGCCAGGCGGTCGTCGAGGGAATGCTGGATCTGGACGCCCCGATGTCCGAATACCTCCTCGCGGACGGGCTGCCAGGAGCGGCCGTCACCACCCGGCAGATCCTCACCCACACCAGCCGCCTCAACCAGGTGACCTGGCTGGAGAGGTACGTGGGCACCGACCAGGACCTGGCCGAGGCGATCCTGGCCGATCCGCTGGAGGAGCCCGGGTACCGGTACATCGACCGGGGGTTCATCCTGCTCGGCCTGGTGCTGGAGCGGCTGTACGGGACGGGGCTGGACCGGCTGGCCGCGGACCTGTGGGACGAGCTGGGCATGCGGTCCACGGCGTTCGGACCGCTGGCGCGCTCGCCCGGGGTGGCGCCCACCGAGCGCCGGCTGCCCGGCGCCGCCCCCGCCTGGGGTGTGGTGCACGACGAGGCGGCGGCGCTGATGGGCGGGGTGGCCGGTCACGCGGGCGCGTTCACGACCGCCATCGACCTGGGCGCTTTCGCCCGGGAGCTGCTGCGCATCCACGAGGGCGGGGACGGGCCGGTGCCCTCGCCGTTCGTGCGGGAGAGCTGGCGGCCCCACGTGGACGCTGGGCAGCGGCTGTGGCGCGGGCTGGGGTGGCTGGTGACCCTGGAGGGGGTGGTCTACCACAACGGGTTCACCGGGACGAGCCTGTTCATGCACCCCGAGACCAGCAGGTACGTGGGAGTGCTGACCAACGCGGTCTACTACGGCCGCGCCCGCACGGGCCTGGCGGACCTGCGCTCGGCGGCCCGGTCGGCGGTGTCGCCGCAGGCGCACGACTCCACCCCGTAGGCCGGGGCGGCCATCCGGTGCGCGGTGCGGCCCCGCTTCAGGGCCGGGCCAGGGCCCGGGCGAGCGACCCGAGGAACTCCGCCAGTCCGGCCGGGCCCGGCACCACCAGGTCGGCGGCCTCGACGACCCTGGCGGCCTCGCTGGAGGCCGCGCAGACGGTCAGCCCGGGGAGCCCGTCCGCGCGCAGCCGCGCCACGGCGTCGAAGGCGGGCAGGTCGCCCAGGTCGTCGCCCGCGTACAGGACGGAGCCGGCGGCACGCTCGGCCACCAGCGCGGACAGGGCCGCGCCCTTGTCCACGCCCGCGGGGCGCAGTTCGATGACCATGCGGCCGGGCTCCACCCGGAGCCCGGCCCGCTCCGCCAGCGCGGACAGGTGCGGGGCGAGCAGCGCCAGCGCGGCGTCCGGTTCGGCGGTGCGGCGGGTGTGCACCGCCAGCGAGCGGCCCTTGTCCTCGATCCAGGTGCCCTCGGGCGCGTGGAGGGAGTCGATCAGGCCGGGCAGTTCGGCGCGGACCAGGGCCACCCCCGGCGGCGGGTCGGCGGCCAGTACGCGGCCGTCCGCCCAGCGTTCGGCGCCGTAGTGGCCCAGCACGATGATGCCCGGGACGCGGTCCAGCCCGCCCAGGCCGACGGCGGTGGCGGCCGGGCGCCCGGTGACGACCGCGACCGTGCCCAGCCGCCCGGCCAGCTCCGCGAGCAGTTCCACGATCCCCGGCTGGGGGGCGGAGGTGCGCGGGTCGTCGACGATGGGGGCCAGGGTCCCGTCGAAGTCGAAGGCGACCAGGGCCTTGGCGGGGTCGGTCAGCAGGGCGTCGAGCGCGGTGCGCCCCTCGGCCGTGCTCGGTTCGGGCGGCTGCATGGCGGACCTTTCCGGACGGGCGGCGCCTCCAACCTACCCGGGACGGACAGGGGGAGTCCGAGGACGTCGCGGAACCGGCGTCCGATGTCCGTGCCGTGTTCGGCCGCCGTTCACCGGTGCCGGTGCACGATGGGGATTCGTGTGGGATGAGAGAGGCGGGTGCGCACCTGAGGGTGCGCACCCGCCTTGTTGTCTGGTTTCGGACCTGCGGTCGCGTCCGTGGTTCTTCGGGCAGAGAGCGACCGAAAAGGGGCCTCAGAGTCGGATGCCCAGCCGCCGCGCGTTGCGTTGGCGCTGGCGGTCGGCGCGCACCCGGCGCAGCCGCTTGACCGTCATGGGGTCGAAGGCCAGCGCCTCGGGGCGGTCGACCAGCCCGTTCAGCAACTGGTAGTACCGCGTGGCGGAGAACCCGAACTCGTCGCGGATCGCCTGCTCCTTGGAGCCCTCGAACTTCCACCACTGGCGCTCGAAGGCCAGGATGCGCTGATCGCGTTCGGCCAGTGCCGACTGACCGTCTTCGGTCCGACCGATATTCGGCATGGGACACCCCCTGGGCGGGAAATTGGTTTGTCCGGATCGGCCCGACTCATGCTAGCGACTCGACATGCCGGATGCGGAGCGGAAAACCCAGGACTGGCAGCGGGGATACAGTTACCTTTCCTACCCCCGCGGCCACTTGTCCACGCCGGAAACCTGTGCTCATGACAGAATTACGGTGGTACAGGGGAGCAACATTAGGGAGCCTGTCGTGCTCGGGGGCATCAGCCGTCACAGGGAACACACCGGGATCGTCGCCATCGCCGCGACCGTCGTCCTCGGTCTGGCCGCCGCCCCCGCGGCGGCCGACGGGGTCCCCGATTTCCGCCCCGAACAATGGGGACTCCAGTCGATCAACGCCCAGGAATTGTGGCCGGAAACACAGGGCCAGGGCATCACCGTGGCCCTGCCCGGGGCCTCCGTCCACGCCGACCACCCGGACCTGGTCGACAACCTGACCGTCGACGAGGAGTTCGGCGGCAACGACGGCGACGCCGATACGGGCACCGCCGCGGCCGCTTTGGTGGCGGGCCACGGGCACGGGATGGACGCCGACGGCGGCGTGCTGGGCGTGGCCCCCGACGCCGGGCTGCTGGTCCTCCCCACCGGGGACCGGCTGGCCGGCGCGGTGCGCCACGCGGTCGACGCCGGGGCGCAGGTCGTCCTGCTGCCCGAGATCCCCGACGGGACCGACCTCACCGGGGCCACCCGCGACGCCGTCGCCGCCGGGGTCCTGGTGGTCGGCCCGGCCGACAACCCGGCCGACCCCAACGTGCTGGCCGTCGGCGGGATGGACGAGAACGCCGAGCTGATCCCCGGATCGCCCGACGCCGGGGCGATCGAGCTGGTCGCACCCGGCGCCGACCTGGAGACGGCCGGGCCCGACATGGGGCAGGTCCAGGTCACCGGCACCGAGTACGCGGCGGCGATGGCCGCCGGGGCCGCCGCGCTGCTGCGCTCGGCCCACCCGCAGCTGCGCCCCGAGCAGATCCGCGAGGCACTGGTGGAGGGCGGTCAGCAGGGGCCGGACGGGCTGCCGAGCCTGCACCTGACCGGCGCCGAGGCGCTGGCCTCCGGGACCGCCCAGGACGTCCCGCTCTTCGACGAGGAGCTGGCCGACCGGGCCGACGAGGGCCCCGCGGTGCCGGTGTGGGTGTGGTTCGCGCTGGTCGGCCTGGTCCTGGTGCTGGGTGTGGCGCTGGTCGTGGTGTGGGTGCGCCGCTCCTCCGCCGACCCCTACGGGGTCAAGGCCGAACGCGCCCTGGAGGAGGCGGAGATCGCCGAGCAGCGCGCCGCCGAGGCGCCGCCCGCCTCCCGCCGGAAGAAGGGCGGCCGCCGCCGCAAGGGCTGACCGCGCCCGGGCGCCGGGCGGCGGGAACCGTCCGGCACCGGGCGGGCGCGGCCGCGCCGGGGGAGCGGTGGCGGGCGGGGCCGCGACGGGCTATACAGGGGGCCGGATTCCCGCGACCCCTGGAGGGACCGTGCCACGCATGTCCGACGGCAGTGCCGGTGACGCCGACTACGCCGTGATCTCCCGCTCCTACACCGACCACCGGGTTCCCGAACCCCGGATCGCGCGGATCGTGCACGAGGCCCTGGGCGGCGCCCGGACCGTTCTCAACGTCGGCGCCGGGGCGGGCTCCTACGAGCCCGCCGACCGCGAGGTGACCCCCGTGGAGCCCTCGGCGTCGATGCGCGCGGCGCGGCCGGCCCACCTGCCCGCGGCGGTGGACGCGGTCGCCGAGGACCTGCCGTTCGCCGACGGCGCGTTCGACGCCGCGATGACGACCTTCAGCGTCCACCAGTGGGGCGACCTCCCCGCCGGCCTGGCCGAGCTGCGGCGGGTGACCGCCGGACCGGTCGCGGTCCTCACCTGCGACCCCGGCCTGGTGCGCGACTTCTGGCTGTACGAGTACGCGCCCGAGGTCCTGGACACCGAGGCCCGCCGCTACCCGTCCCCGAAGTCCCTGGCGGAAGGGCTGGGCGGGAACGTGCGGACCATTCCCGTGCCCATTCCCCTGGACTGCTCCGACGGATTCAACGAGGCGTACTACGGCCGCCCGGAGCGGCTGCTGGACGAGGGGGCGCGGCTGTCCTGCTCGGCCTGGAGTTTCGTGGGGGAGGAGGTCGAGCGGCGTTTCGTCGAACACCTGTCCCGCGACCTCGCCGACGGCACCTGGGACCGGCGGCACGGGCGGCTGCGCGCACTGCCCGAGCTGGTCGGATCCCTGGTCCTGGTGGTCTCTTCGCCGGAGTGAGGGGTTTCGGAAGGAAAGATACGCGCAAAAGGGAGAATCCGAAGAAAAAGGAGCACGAATTCTCTCCATGTGTATCTGCGGTGTTGCTCTCCGTGGCGATTCGTCCCTTGGTGGTGTTACGAATACACGTGCATATGTAAGCGACGCCGGATGCTCTTGACGCGGGCGGGTCAACGGAGAAATCTTTGTGGAATGTCTCCCCTCGAAGCATCACCGTTGCCCTCCCGCGGGGAAACGCGGATCGATCCGGCCCCCCAGCACCGCAACCTCATCAACGGTCGGGTCCACATCCTGGACTACGACCCCAAGTGGCCCTACCTGTTCGAGCGCGAGGCCGACCGGGTGCGCGGCATCCTCGGCGACCGCGTCCTGCTCTTCGAGCACGTGGGCTCCACCGCGGTCCCCGGCCTGCCCGCCAAGGCCTGCGTCGACCTGCTGCTGGTCGTCGCGGACTCCGCGGACGAGGACTCCTACCTCCCCGACCTCGCCAGGGCGGGGTACACACTGGTCATCCGCGAACCCGACTGGTACGAGCACCGCGTGTTCAAGGGCCCCGACGTCAACCTCAACCTGCACGTCTTCAGCGAGGGCTGCGAGGAGATCGAGCGGATGCGCCGGTTCCGCGACCACCTCATCGCGAACCCCGGGGCCCGCGAACGCTACGTCAGGGTCAAGCGGGAGCTGGCCGAACGCACCTGGGAGAGGATCCAGGACTACGCCGACGCCAAGAGCGCGGTGGTGCGCGAGATCCTCGCGGAGGCCGGGGCGCCGCTGCCCGAGGACTGACCGGGGCCGCTCAGCCGCGGGCCCGGGCCAGGCCCACCAGCACCTTCGCGGACAGGGCCGCCCACACCAGGCAGTACAGGCCGAAGACGGTACCGCCGGACCCCTCGGCCAGGTCCCGGTAGACCATGCCGACCGCTCCCGCCAGCGCCATGAGCGCCACCGCCCCCAGCGGCGGCAGGGACAGCCACCGGGGCACCCGACGGGCGACGGGCAGGGCCGCCAGGAGGAAGAGCAGGGCCACGGCCAGCCCGACCCCGGCGTTGGCCCACTGGGCGGCGGCCACCCCGCCGGGGCCGAACCCGGCGTAGGAGTCGGCCGGGACCGCGGGGCCGCCGGTCACCCCCAGCCGGCCGGCCAGGGCGTACTGGACCTTGGAAGCGACGTAGAGCAGGGACCACAGCGCCGCGGCCACCGCCCAACGGGCGGTGTGGTGCGGTGGCCGGGCGGTGGAGGGGTGCGGGGTCCGGATGTCCATGGGCCCAGCATCGCGCACGGCGCGGCCGCGCCCCTCCCCCGTGCAGGGGAGCCGGCTCCCCCGGCGGTGGGGTTCCGCCGGGGGGAGGAGCGGGCCCCGGGCCGGGGCCAGGGATCAGCCCAGGGAGCGCAGCTGGTCCTGGAACCACCGGCGCGGCGGCAGCGCCACCGCCGCCTCCGCCAGGCGCTCCCGCCGGGCCCGGCGCTCGGCCGCGGGCATCGACAGCGCCCGGTGCAGCGCCTCCGCCGTCTCCACGGTGTCGTAGGGGTTGACGGTCAGGGCGTCCCCGCCCAGCTCGTCGGCGGCCCCCGCCTCCCGCGACAGCACCAGCACCGAGTCCCGCTCCGACAGCACCGGGCCCTCCTTGGCGACCAGGTTCATGCCGTCCCGGATGGGGTTCACCAGCAGCACGTCGGCCAGCTGGAACGAGGCCAGCGAACGCGGGTAGTCGTCGTTGACCTCCAGGACCAGCGGCGTCCAGTCGGCCGTCGCGAACTCCTCGTTGATCTCCTTGGCCACCCGCAGCACCGTGTCGGTGTACTCACGGTACTCGGGCACGTCGCCGCGGCTCGGGTAGGCGAACGCCAGGTGGGTCACCCGCCCGCGCCATTCGGGGTGCGCGTGCAGCAGCTCGCGGTACGCCTCCAGGCCCCGCACGATGTTCTTGGACAGCTCGGTCCGGTCCACCCGGACGATGAGCCTGGTGTCCCCGACCAGCTCCTCCAGGGTCTCCCGGCGGACCGCCACCAGCGGATCGGCGGCGCTCTCGCGCAGCCCCTCCTCGTCGGCGCCCAGCGCGTGCACGCCCACCCCGACCACCCGGCCGCCGTACTCCACGGTCCGGTTGCGGAAGTCCACGTCCGCGCGCAGGATCTCCGCGCAGCAGCGCAGGAAGGCATCGGCCCAGCGCGGGCTGAGGAAGCCCAGCCGGTCGGCGCCGAGCATCCCCGACAGCAGCTCCCGGGCGATGTCGTCGGGCAGCATCCGGAAGTACTCCGGCGGGGCCCACGGGGTGTGCGAGAAGTGCGCGATGCGCAGATCGGGACGGCGGGCCCGCAGGATGCGCGGCACCAGCGCCAGGTGGTAGTCCTGCACCGCCACCCGGGCGTTGTCCGCGGCACCCGCCACCAGCGCCTCGGCGAAGGCGTTGTTGTAGGCGGTGTAGTCCTCCCACCGCCGCCGGAACCCCGAGCCGAAGGACGGCTTGTTCGGGGTGTCGTACATCATGTGCTGGAGGAACCACAGCGTCGAGTTCGCGACCCCGGTGTAGGCCCCCTGGAAGGTCTCCTCGGGGATGTCCAGCATGTGCACACGCATGCCGCCCAGGTCGTGGTCGCGGTCCAGACGGGCCCCCGGGGCCTCGGCTGCGGCCCGCCGGTCCCCCTCGGACAGGGCGGCGCACACCCAGATGCTGTCGATCTCGGTGGCCACCGAGATCATGCCGGAGACCAGGCCGCCGCCGCCGCGGCGGTGTTCCAGGGAGCCGTCCTCGTTGATCGAGAAGGACACCGGTCCTCGGTTGGAGGCGATGAGGATCTGTGCCTTGTCCACGTGGTCTCGTCCTCTCGGGTGCGCGGGATCCGGTCGAGCGCAGGATACGGAAACGGCCCCCGTGGCCGGTGCCGACCCGGTGCGGAAGGGACGGAGGGCGGAGGGCGCACCCTAGGTCTCGCCGGTCGGCGTACGCCCCAAACCCGCCCCAGGTCACGGGCGCACGATGTCACGCGGTGGAAACAGGGCACACGCGCGCGGCCGCCCCCGACCTGTGCCGTCTCACCATGTGAGTCGGTTCGTGTTACCCGGATCACGCCCCGTGGAAAACCGGCCGACACGTCCGTTACAGTGACCTTGCCGGTTCCGGGAGGAGCCGGCGGCCACACCACGACAACTTCATATTGCTCATCCAGAGGGGTGGAGGGACCGGCCCTGCGAAGCCCCGGCAACCATCTCGGCGTACATCGCTCGCGGACACGCGAGGCGGCCGGGACAGGTGCCAACTCCGGCCTGGGGACAAGGTGTCCGCCAGGGAAGATGAGGGGAGACGCCTCGCCATGGCGATTGCCGCCACCGAACCCACCTCCGTCCGCGCCTTCGGCCCCGCCGCCGCGCTGTCCTGTCGCGAATGCGGTGAGCGCTACGACCTCACCCCCCGGTTCGCCTGCGAGTTCTGCTTCGGCCCGCTGGAAGTGGCCTACGACTTCGGCGCCGTCACCCGGGCCGACATCGAGAGCGGCCCCGCCAACATCTGGCGCTACCGGCACCTGCTCCCGGTCCCGGAGAACGTGGCCGAGCTGCCCAACATGAACCCCGGCCTCACCCCCCTGGTCAAGGCCGACCGCCTCGCCGCCGAACTGGGCCTGGCCTCCCTGCACATCAAGGACGACTCCGGCAACCCCACCCACTCCTTCAAGGACCGGGTGGTGGCCATCGCCGTCGAGGCGGCCCGCAACTTCGGCTTCACCACGCTCTCCTGCTCCTCTACCGGCAACCTGGCGGGCGCCGTCGGCGCCGCGGCGGCCCGCGCGGGGTTCCAGTCCTGCGTGTTCATCCCCGCCGGGCTGGAGGAGGCCAAGGTCGTCATGGCCGCGGTCTACGGCGGCCAGGTCGTGGCCATCGACGGCAACTACGACGACGTCAACCGGTTCTGCTCCGAGCTCATCGGGGACCCGGCGGGCGAGGGCTGGGGCTTCGTCAACGTCAACCTGCGCCCCTACTACGGCGAGGGCTCCAAGACGCTGGCCTACGAGATCGCCGAGCAGCTCGGCTGGCGGCTGCCCGAGCAGATCGTCATCCCGATCGCCTCCGGCTCCCAGCTCACCAAGATCGACAAGGGCTTCCAGGAGCTGATCAAGCTGGGGCTGGTCGAGGACCGGCCGTACAAGGTCTTCGGCGCGCAGGCCACCGGCTGCTCCCCGGTGGCGCAGGCGTGGGACAAGGGCCTGGACGTCATCCAGCCGGTCAAGCCCGACACCATCGCCAAGTCGCTGGCCATCGGCAACCCGGCGGACGGCCCCTACGTGCTCGACATCGCCCGCCGCACCGGCGGCTCGGTGGAGCACGTGGGGGACGACGAGGTCGTCGAGGCGATCTCGCTGCTGGCCCGGACCGAGGGGATCTTCGCCGAGACCGCGGGCGGCGTCACCACCGGCGTGCTGCGCAAGCTGGTCCGCGAGGGGCGGCTCGACCCCGGGGCCGAGACCGTCGTCCTCAACACCGGTGACGGGCTCAAGACCCTGAACGCCGTGAGCGCCGGGGTGACGGCCACCATCAAGCCGTCCCTGAAGGCGTTCGCCGAGGCCGGACTGGCCTGACCCCGCTCCCCGGGGCGGCGCCACGCCCCGGGGCCCACTCCCTCCACGACCACCACCACGGAAGAAGGACGCCATGAGCGCCAGCGTTCGCGTGCCCACCATCCTGCGCACCTACACCGACGACGCCGCGGAGGTCACCGCGCAGGGCGGTACCCTCGCCGAGATCCTCGACGACCTGGAGGCCAACCACCCGGGCATCCGGGCGCGCATCCTCGACGAGAACGGGAAGGTGCGGCGCTTCGTGAACGTGTACGTCGGCGACGAGGACGTGCGCTTCGCCCAGGGGCTGCAGACCGAGGTCGCCGAGGGTGCGCAGGTCTCGATCATCCCGGCGGTCGCGGGCGGCTGCTGACGGCCCCCGTACCGCACGACCCCCCGAACCCCGCCGGCCCACGAGGCCGGCGGCTCCCCGGCCCCGCGTCCACCGGACGCGGGGCCGCCCTCGTTCCCGCGCCGCCGCGGCCGCCCCGGGCCCACCGCGGGGGGCGGTAAAGCCTTTGTCCGGGCGCGGAGCGGCTGAGTACGGTTCCGGTATGGGTATCGAGATCAGGGATTTCCGGGACGGCGACCGCGAAGCGGTGCTGGAGCTGTCGCTGCGGGCCTGGGAGCCGGTGCACGCGTCGCTGCGGCGGGTGCTGGGCGGGCGCATCTACGACCGGATGATCCCGGATTGGCGGGAGAGCCAGCGGACGGAGGTCGGCGGCGCGCTCGACGACGCGGACACCACCGTGCGGGTGGCCGTCCGGGACGGCGCGGTCGCCGGGTTCTACGCCGTGGTGATCCGGCCCAAGGACGACACCGGCGAGGTCACTCTGCTGGCCGTGCACCCCGGCCACCAGCGGGCCGGGGTGGGGGAGGCGCTCACCCGGCACGCGGTGGACTGGATCCGCGGCCAGGGCATGGGCATGGCCGTCGTCGAGACCGGCGGGGACGAGGGGCACGCCCCGGCCCGGCGCACCTACGAGAAGGCGGGCCTGACCGAGCTGCCGGTCTCCCGCTACTTCCAGGCCCTGTGACGGCTGCGGCCGGGCCGGGTGCCGCGCGCCCGACACCCGGCCCCCGGCGGCGGCCGAGGGCGCGCGGACACGGGCCGTAACCTGGAGTCCCACCGGGGGCGGTCCCCGGGGAGCTCCGGATGAGGCGGCGATGTCGGCGACGCGGTTGTTGGTGCTGGGTGTGGTGCGCATCTCGGGGCGCGCCCACGGGTATCGGGTCGGCCGCGAGCTGATGGACTGGGGCGCCTCGGAGTGGGCCAACGTCAAGTGGGGGTCCATCTACCACGCGCTGCGCAAGCTCACCGCGGAGGGCAGGCTGCGGGAGGTGGAGGCCGAGGGCGACGATGTGGTGGAGCGCGTCTCCTACGAGATCACCGGGGAGGGCGAGGCCGAGTTCCACCGGCTGCTGCGCAAGGCGCTCTCCCACGCCGGCGACGACCACGCGCTGCTGTGCGCCGGGGTCACCCTGATGACGGCGCTGCCGCGGGCCGAGGTGGTCGAACTGCTCCGGAGCCGGATCGCCGACCTGGAGAAGAGCAGCGCCCAGGCGCTGGAGATCGCCCGGCTGAGCACCGAGGAGTGGGACAAGCCCGAGCACGTGCGCCCGCTCTTCACCCTGTGGGAGCTGACCGTGGGGGCGGCCGTCGAGTGGACCCGAAGGCTCATCCGCGAACTGGAGGAGGGGCGCTACACCATGGCCGACGACGGACCGCAGGCCTTCGGCCTGCCGCCCGCGGGGGCCCCGCGCGGGTAGGCGCGCGGAGCGGAGCCGGTGCCCGCACGCCCTCGTATTAAAACTTGAATATGAAGCGGAGGTGGGGCAGACTCTCCATATTCAACTTTGAATAAGGAGTCGCGGATGATCCGTACCCGGGATCTCACCAAGCACTTCCGCGTCGGCAGGGAGACCGTCGAGGCGGTCCGGGGCATCGACATCGACGTCGCCGCAGGCGAACTCGTCGCCCTGCTCGGTCCCAACGGCGCGGGCAAGTCCACCACCCTGCGCATGCTCACCACCCTGCTCGAACCCACCTCCGGCACCGCAGTGGTCGCCGGGCGCGACGTGCGCGCCGAGCCGGCCGAGGTGCGGCGCCGCATCGGGTTTGTCGGCCAGGGCCACGGCGCGGGCGAGGACCAGCGCGCCGGGGAGGAGCTCTACACCCAGGGCCTGCTCTACGGGCTGGACCGGGCGACGGCCGGGGCGCGCACCGCCGAGCTGCTCGACATGCTCGAACTGTCGGGGGCCGCGGACCGGGAGGTCACCAAGCTGTCCGGCGGGCAGCGGCGCCGCCTCGACATCGCGATGGGGCTCATCCACCGGCCGCCGCTGCTGTTCCTCGACGAGCCGTCCACCGGCCTGGACCCGCACAGCCGCGCCAACCTGTGGGACCACATCGCCCGCCTGCGGGCGGAGTTCGGCACCACCATCGTCCTGACCACCCACTACCTCGACGAGGCAGACGAGGCGGCCGAGCGGGTCCTGGTCATCGACCACGGGCGGGTCATCGCCGACGGCACCGCCGACGAGCTCAAGGGCGGGGTCTCCGGCGACCTCGTCACCTTCACCGTCGCCGACGCGGAGGCCGCGGCCGCCGGCGCCGCGATCGCGGAGAAGCTGCCCACCGCCCGGGAGGTCGAGGTCGTCCCCGGCCGCGAGGCCGGGGTGCGGCTGCGGATCGAGCGCGGCGACGCCGTCCTGCCCGAGCTGCTGCGCTCCCTGGACGGCTCCGGGATCGCCCTGACCACCGTGCGGGTGCAGCGCCCCACCCTCGACGACGTCTTCCTGACCCTCACCGGCCGCAGCCTGCGGGAGGAGAACCCGTGACCACCGAGACCACGACAGCCGACACCGCCGCCGACACGTACGGCACCGCCGCCGCGCGGCCCTCGTCCCTGGCCAGGGACACCTGGCTGATGTTCGTCCGCCAGTTCCGCCCGCTGCTGCACCGGCCGGCCTTCCTGCTGTTCGGCATGCTCCAGCCGGTCCTGTACCTGGTGCTGTTCGCGCCGCTGCTCACCGGGCTGGCCGGGGCCCAGGGGGAGAACCCCTGGCAGTGGTTCGTGCCGGGGCTGCTGGTCATGCTCGCCCTGTTCACCGCGGGCTTCGCCGGGTTCGGGCTGCTGCCGGAGATCTCCTCGGGGGCGCACGAGCGCCTGATGGCGACCCCGGCCTCCCGGGTGGCCCTGCTGCTGGGGCGGGTGCTGCGCGACGTGGCCGTCATGGCGCTGCAGATGGCGCTCATCGTCGTCCTGGTCGTGCCGTTCGGGTTCCGCCTCCCGGTGGCCGGCTTCGCCGCCGGCCTGCTGCTGCTCATCGTGCTGGGCGTCGGCCTGTCGTCGCTGTCGTACCTGGTCGCCCTCAAGGTCCGGCAGACCTACGTGTTCGCGCCCATCGTGCAGACCGCCGTGATGCCGCTGATGCTGCTGTCGGGCGTGCTGCTGCCGATGGACCTGGCGCCGGACTGGCTGTACGCGCTGTCCCGGGCCAACCCCGTCGCCTACGTGGTGGACGCGGAGCGGGCGCTGTTCGCGGGCGAGTGGAACGCGGCCGTGGGCATCGGCTGGGCGGTGGCCCTGGCGACCACCCTGCTGGTCCTGGGACTGGGGTCGCGGGCGATGCGCCGGATCTCCGCCTGACCCCCGCCCGCGCTCGGCCGGTCTCGTCTGCCGCGAGCGGAAAAACCCGTCACATGGGGGGTTTGCGCAGGTGAACGCGTGTCGAAGAGGTGGTGGAATCGTGACCGCATCGTTTGCACTCTCCCATGCCGAGTGCTAAAAAGGGATCTGGTTAGCACTCGCCCCGACTGAGTGCTAAACCGGATCGAGGCTGCGAGACCGCGGCCGCCGGCAACAGGGTCGCCGGCGGATCCGCGGTCGTCCGTCGCGGGCGCACGCCTCGTCCCACCGCGTATCAGCCCGGTCACGGGAGGACAAGAACTCAATGGCAGCCAAACTGATCGCGTTCGACGAGGAGGCCCGTCGCGGCCTCGAGCGCGGCATGAACCAGCTTGCGGACGCCGTCAAGGTGACGCTCGGCCCCAAGGGCCGCAACGTCGTCCTGGAGAAGAAGTGGGGCGCCCCCACCATCACCAACGATGGTGTCTCCATCGCCAAGGAGATCGAGCTCGAGGACCCGTGGGAGAAGATCGGGGCCGAGCTGGTCAAGGAGGTCGCCAAGAAGACCGACGACGTCGCGGGTGACGGCACCACCACCGCCACCGTCCTGGCCCAGGCGCTCGTGCGCGAGGGCCTGCGCAACGTCGCCGCCGGCGCCAACCCGATCAGCCTCAAGCGGGGCATCGAGGCCGCCGTCTCCCGCATCAGCGAGGAGCTGGGCAACCTCTCCAAGGAGATCGAGACCAAGGAGCAGATCGCCTCCACCGCCTCCATCTCCGCCGGCGACACCCAGATCGGCGAGACCATCGCCGAGGCGATGGACAAGGTCGGCAAGGAAGGCGTCATCACCGTCGAGGAGGGGCAGACCTTCGGGCTCGAGCTGGAGCTCGCCGAGGGCATGCGCTTCGACAAGGGCTACATCTCGCCCTACTTCGCCACCGACCTGGAGCGCATGGAGACGGTCCTGGAGGACCCGTACATCCTCATCGCGAACCAGAAGATCTCCAACAACAACGAGTTCCTCCCCATCGTGGAGAAGGTGCTCCAGGCCGGCCGTCCGCTGGTCGTCATCGCGGAGGACGTCGAGCAGGGCGCGCTGCAGACCCTGGTCGTCAACAAGATCCGCGGCACCTTCAAGTCCGTCGCCGTCAAGGCCCCGGGCTTCGGTGACCGCCGCAAGGCCCAGCTCGGCGACATCGCCGTGCTGACCGGCGGCCAGGTCATCACCGAGGAGGTCGGCCTCAAGCTGGAGAACACCGAGCTCGACATGCTCGGCCGCGCCCGCAAGATCGTCGTCACCAAGGACGAGACCACCATCGTCGACGGTGCCGGCGACGCCACCGCCATCGCCGGTCGCGTCAACGAGATCCGCAACGAGATCGAGCGCACCGACTCCGACTACGACCGCGAGAAGCTCCAGGAGCGCCTCGCCCGCCTGGCCGGCGGCGTCGCGGTCATCAAGGCCGGTGCCGCCACCGAGGTGGAGCTCAAGGAGCGCAAGCACCGCATCGAGGACGCCGTCCGCAACGCCAAGGCCGCGGTCGAGGAGGGCATCCTCCCCGGCGGTGGTGTGGCGCTGCTGCAGGCCAGCGTCCCGGCGTTCGAGAAGCTGGAGCTGGAGGGCGACGAGGCCATCGGTGCCGACATCGTCCGCCGCGCCATCGCCGAGCCGCTGAAGCAGATCGCCGTGAACGCCGGCCTCGAGGGCGGCGTCGTGGCGGACAAGGTCCGCAACCTGGAGCCCGGGTTCGGCCTCAACGCCGCCACCGGTGAGTACACCGACCTGTTCAAGGACGGCGTCATCGACCCGACCAAGGTCACCCGTTCCGCTCTGCAGAACGCGGCCTCCATCGCCGGTCTGTTCCTGACCACCGAGGCCGTCATCGCCGAGAAGCCGGAGAAGGCGGCCCCCGCGGCCGACCCGACCGGTGGCATGGGCGGCATGGACTTCTAGTCCCCAGGAGTTCGGGGTCGGGATACGCGACCTCAACCCGCGACGACCGGGCGGCCCCCTCGGGGCCGCCCGGTTCCGCTTTCCGGGCACCCGTTCCCGAACAGCCGGTCCCGAGGGCGTCAGTCCCAGGAGATGAGCGAGAGGTCGACCGCCGCGCGCACCGCCGCGGTGCGGGTCTCCACGCCGAGCTTGGCGTAGATGCGCTGCAGGTGGGTCTTGACCGTCGCCTCGGTGACGAACAGGGTCCGGGCGATCTCCCGGTTGCCCGCCCCCTTCGCCAGCAGGCGGAGGATCTCCAGCTCGCGCGGGGTCACCGCGGGCCGCGGGTCGCGCACCCGCCGCACCAGCCGGGCCGCCACGTGCGGCGACAGCACCGTCTCCCCGCGGGCCGCCGCCCGCACCGCCTCGAAGAGCCGCTCCGGCGGGCTGTCCTTGAGCAGGTACCCGGAGGCGCCCGCGTCCAGCGCCCGCATGATGTCCCCGTCGTTCTCGTAGGTGGTGAGCACCAGCACCCGCGGAGGGGCGGGCAGCGCCAGCACCCGCTCGGTCACGGCCACGCCGTCCAGGCCGCCCTCCAGGCGCAGGTCCATCAGCACCACGTCGGGCGAGCGCAGCCCGATCAGGCGCACCGCGTCGGTCCCGTCGGCGGCCTCGCCGACGATCTCGATGTCCTCCTCGCCCTCGAACAGGGCGGACAGCCCCGCCCGCACGATCGGGTGGTCGTCCACCAGGAACAGTTTCACGCGTCCTCCCGTACGGGGATCGAGACCGACAGCCCGGTGCCCTCGCCGGGCGCGCTCTCCACGGTCACCTCGCCGCCCAGCCCGGCCACCCGGGCGCGCACCGCCTCCAGGCCGAACCCGCGCCCGCCGCCCGGCCCCGGGGCGCCGGGGTCGAACCCGCGCCCGTCGTCGCGCACGTCCAGGGTGACCCGGTCGCCGATCCGGGCCAGGGACACCGCCGCCCGGTCCGCCCCCGAATGCTCGCGCACGTTGGCCAGAGCCCCCTGGGCGACCCGCAGCAGCGCGGCCTCCACCTCGCCCGGCAGGCCGTCCAGCTCGCCGTCGCAGGTCAGGGCGGCCTCGATCCCGGTCTCCTCGGACAGCGACCGGCACAGGTCCGCCAGCGCCCGGCGCAGCGTGCCCCGGCTCAGCGGGGCGGGCGCGCCGCCCTGCACGAAGGCCCGCGCCTCCGCCAGGTTCTCGTGCACCCCCTCGGCGGCCCGGCGCACCAGGTTGCGGGACCGCTCCGGGTCCGACTCCCACGACAGGTCGGCGGCGCGCAGCAGCATCCCGGTGCTGGACAGGCCCTGGGCCACGGTGTCGTGGATCTCCCGCGCCAGCCGCTCCCGCTCCTCCAGCACCCCGGTGCGGCGGTGGGACTCGGCCAGCGCGTCCCGGGTGCGCAGCAGGTCGGCGATGACCCGCTTGCGGCGGTCGCCCTCCCGGCGCAGCTCCACCACGGTGCCGACCACCATCGCCGCCAGCGCGGGCGGCACCACGAACGCCATCGGGTCGCCGAACCCGGTCAGCACGCCCCAGGCCGCCGCGGTGGCGGCGGTCAGCACCGCGGCGACCGCGACCACCGCCGCCACCGGCAGCAGCCGCAGCGCGACGAACAGCAGGGGGATTCCGGCGAACCCGAACGACGGGGCGGCCCACACCAGCGCGACCCAGCACACGATCACCCCGGCCAGCCAGCCGAAGAGCACCGGCCGGGGAGCCCGGTTCCACAGCAGCACGCCCGCGGAGTACAGCAGGCCGACCACGGCGGCCAGCTCCAGGGCGGCCACGGTCCCCTCGTCGAGTTCGTGCCGGATGAGCAGCCGCACGGCGGACGCGGCCAGCAGTACCAGGAAGCCGACGTGCATCACCGCGTTGAGCAGCGGTCCGCCCAGGCCGTCGTCGCGCGTTCGTGTCCCCATATCCCTCCCATGGTGCCCCCGCGCGCCCCGGCCGCCGTCATCCGATCGGATGACACGGCGCGTCGTCCCTTCGCATCCGCCGGTTCGTCCGGGAGCCCGACGCCGGGACGGGCCTTCCCGGCGAGAGTGGAGGACGTCGGAACGGACATCCACGAACGGAGTCGCACCATGAAGCGCAACCACCTCATCTCCACCATCGCCGGCGCCGGGCTGGGCCTGGCCGTGGTCGGCGGCGTCGCCGCCACCACCCTGCTGCCCGCCGACACCCCGGGCGGGCCGAGCACCGCCGCCGCGGCGGTCGCCCCGCAGGCCGTCGCCCAGCGCGACGTCCTGAGCGCCGACGCCCTGGTCGCCGCCGCAGAGGCGGGCCTGGCCGAGGCCCAGGACCAGGGCCAGCAGGTCACCATCGCGATCGTCGACCGCTCGGGCGCCACCCGCCTGGTCCTCAAGACCGACAACGCCGGCCCGCAGACCCAGGAGTCGGCGGAGCAGAAGGCCTACACCTCCGCGGCCATGGGGCAGCCCACCGGCGCCCTGGCCGAGAACGCCACCGGGGACGGGCCCACCATCGCGGACCTGCCGGGCACCCTCTTCCTCGCGGGCGGCGTCCCGGTCCTGTCGGGCGAGACCCCGATCGCGGGCATCGGCGTGGGCGGCGCGCCCTCCGGCGACATCGACGAGGAGATCGCCCAGGCCGCCCTGGAGGCCCTGGAGAACTTCGAGGAGTAGCCCGCCCCGCACCGGACCGGCCGGGCGCACCACAGGGAGCGGCCCGGCCGCCGCCGTTCCCGGGACCCGGGCCGGGTCAGGAGTCGCCGTGCCAGGCGTGCCAGAGGGCGGAGTAGGAGCCCCCGGCGGCGAGCAGTTCGTCGTGGGAGCCCAGCTCGGAGATGCGGCCGTCCTCGACCACCGCGACGCGGTCGGCGTCGTGGGCGGTGTGGAGGCGGTGGGCGATCGCGACCACCGTGCGCCCCGCGAGCACGCCCGCCAGGGAACGCTCCAGGTGGCGGGCCGAGCCCGGGTCCATCAGCGAGGTCGCCTCGTCCAGCACCAGCACCTCCGGGTCGGCGAGCACCACACGGGCCAGGGCCAGCTGCTGCACGTGGGCCGGGTCCAGGGCCAGGTGCCCCGAGCCGACCCTGGTGTCCAGGCCGTCGGGCAGGGAGCGCACCCAGTCGTCGGCGTCCACCGCGGCCAGCGCCCGCCACAGGGCGTCGTGGTCGACCTCGTCGCGGTCCAGGGCCAGCGCCAGGTTCTCGGCGACGGTCCCGCGGAACACGTGGCTCTCCTGGCTGAGCAGGATCGCCTTCTCCCGGCGGTCCTGCGGGGCGAGCCCCGTCAGGTCCTCGCCGCCCACCCGGACGGCACCGGAGGCGGGCGTGTGGATGCCCGCGATGAGCTTGCCCAGCGTGGACTTGCCCGCCCCGCTGGGGCCCACCACGGCCAGCCGCTCGCCCGGGGCCAGGGACAGGTCGACCCCGTGCAGGACCTCGGTGCCGGTGTAGCCGAAGCGCAGCCCGGAGATCTCCACGGTGCCCGGCGTCCCCGGGGCGTCGGACGGGGGCCTGTCGGCGGAGTCCTCGACCAGCTCCACGCCGATCAGGCGGCGCAGGCTCGTGAACCCCATCATCAGGCTGTCCACCTGGTCGATGAGCAGGTCCACCGGCCGCACCACCTGCACGGTCAGGAACACCGCCGTGGCGATCTGCCCGACCGTCAGCTCCCCCTGGGCGTGCAGGTACGCCGCGGTCAGGAACGTCACCGCGGTCGGCAGCAGGTAGGAGAACTCCAGGGTCGGGTACCACACGGTGCGCAGCCACAGCGTGTACCGCTCGGCCAGGTAGGCGCGACCGATCCGCTCGTCGGTGCGCCGCCGCTGGCGGTCCTGGCGGCCCAGCGCCTCCAGGGTGTGCGCCCCCTCGACGGTGTCGGTCACCCCCTGGGTGAGCTCGGAGTAGGTGTCCAGCTCGCGCAGGTAGCCGCCCGGAGCGCGGCGGGCGTACCAGCGGGTGGACAGCCAGACGATCGCCGCCGACGGAAGCCACGCGAGCAGCAGCACGGGGTGCAGCACGGTGAGCGCGCCGAAGATGACCACCACCGTCACCCCGCTCACCACCATCACCGGGATCGAGTGGCGCACCGTGTGGCTGAGGTGGCCGACGTCGCGGCCGGTGCGCGCCATCAGGTCGCCGCTGCCCGCGCGCTCCACGGTGCCCAGCGGCAGGCGCAGCACGGCCCGCACGAAGCCCTCGCGCAGCTCGGCCAGGACCGCCTCGCCGAACCGGATGGACAGCGCCACCGATACCAGGGTGAGCACGGCGTGGCAGACCAGGGCGCCGACCACGATGACCGCCATCGTGTCGATCCGCTCCGGGGCCGCCGACGCGCGCACCGCGTCGATGATCCGGCCCAGCATCCACGGCGGGGCCAGCGCCGCCAGCGCCGCCAGCCCGTACAGGCCGACCACCGCTGCCAGGACGCCGCCGTGGCTGCGCAGCAGGCCGGACAGCCGGTTCCACACCATCGGGGACGGGGCGACCGGCAGCAGGCCCCGGCGTTCGTCGGTCGGGATCACGGCTGTTCCTCCAGCACGGTGCGCAGAACGGTGGCGGCGTAACCGGGCTCGGACGCCAGAAGGTCGTGGTGGGAGCCCTCGGCGACCACCCGGCCGTCGCGGACGAACCGTACGTGGTCGGTGCGGTCCAGCAGCAGCGGGCTGGTGGTGACCAGCACCGTGGTGCGGCCCGAGCGCTCGGCCGCCAGCCGGGCGCCGATGGCGGCCTCGGAGTGGGCGTCCACGGCGGAGGCGGGCTCCACCAGCACCAGGACGTCGGGGTCGTGGGCCAGCGCCCGGGCCAGCCGCAGCCGCTGCTGCTGGCCGCCGGAGTACTCGCGGCCGCGCTCGGTGAGCAGCGCGTCCCATCCGTCCGGGGACTGGCGGACCACGTCCTCGGCGGCGGCGACCCGCACCACCTCGGCCAGCCGCTCCTCGGACAGGCCGCCGTCGGGCGAAAGCTCGTCGCGCAGCGGCCCGGAGAACAGGTGGGCGTCGTTGGCGGCGACCAGGACGCGGCGGCGCACCTCGCGCAGCGGCAGGTCGGACAGCGGGACCGAGCGGCCGGTGGCCTCCTCCACCAGGTGCCCGCCCTCGGCGTAGCGGCCCAGCCGGGCGGAGATCGCGGTGGCGTCCGCGGTGTCCGCGCACACCACGGCGGTGAGCAGCCCGGCCGGGACGCGTACCCCGCTGACCGGGTCGTGCAGGCCGCAGGGGCCGGTCGGCGCCTCGGCGGGCGACTCCGGGTCGGGGTGGTCGTGGGCCAGGGACAGCACCCGGGCCACCCGACCGGCGGCGACCCGCGCGGAGATGTACAGGGTCACGCTCTGCATCAGGTGGCGGACGGCCACCGCCAGGTTGGTGGTGAACCCGTAGAACGCCACCAGCTGTCCGACGGTGATCTCCCCGTTCAGGGCCAGGCGTGCGCCGTACCAGACGATCCCGACCAGCAGCAGTCCCGGGTACAGCTCGCGCAGGGCCTGGAGGGCGGCGTCCATCCAGCCCACCCGCACCCCGGCGGCCCGCACCTCCTGGGACTCCTCCCGGTAGCGCTCGCCGACGGTGCGCTCGCCGCCCACACCGCGCAGCACGCGCAGCCCCGCGACCAGGTCGGAGGCCCGGGTGGTGAGCTCCGCCTTGCGGGTGCGCTGGTGTTCCTGGCGCCGGGCCAGGGGGCGCAGCACCGGGGCGATGCCGAGCATGATGAGCGGGACCGCGACCAGCACGATGAGCCCGAAGGTCAGGTGGGAGGTGAGCATGAGGACGGCCACGACCACCATGGACACGAGGGAGGCGACGAGCATCGCCGACCGCTCCCAGAAGTCGCCGATCTGCTCGATGTCCTCGGTGCCCACCGCGATGACCTCGCCGGAGGGCAGCCGCCGCGTCAGGGTGGGGCCCAGGTCGGCCGCCCGCGAGCAGATGACCTGCACGGTGCGGTAGGCGGAGGCGTACCAGTTGAAGCATTCGGCCCGGTGCCCCAGCGGGATGAACACGGTGCAGGCGACGATGACGGCGGCCAGGACCCCGGCCCAGTACAGCACCGACCGGGTGTCCAGCCCGGAGTCCAGTGCCGCGCCGATGACGGCGGACAGCAGGACGGAACCGGCGCTGTACGCGCTCGCGAGGACCCCCGCCCACAGCAGTGGCCGCCACTCCTTCCGCGCCATCCACAGGAGGAAGCGGTCGGCGGAGCGGTGGTCGGGATCGCCCGGAGGCTGGGGAAGGTCGCGCACACACGGACTGTAATCACGAGCCCGGCGCCGGGGCCACTCATTTTTCGGCGGCGAACGCGCTGCTCAGCGCACCGCCCCGGCGGCGTGCAGCCGCTCGATCAGGCGCTGGGTCGCGGGTGCGCAGCGGCCCCGGTCGGCGTGGCCGACCCAGGCGATCTCGGAGACCTCGGCGCTGGGGCGCGGCTCGCCCTCGTGGTCGGCGGCGTAGCAGGCCATCCGCACACGGGTGCCGGGCGCCTGGTCGTGGGCGACCTCGTCGACGACGGTGACGAGGCGGAAGGTGCCGGGGACGAGGGTGACGCCGACCTCCTCGCGGGCCTCGCGGGCCACGGCCTGCTCGTCGGTCTCCCCGGGCTCGCGCTTGCCGCCGGGGGAGTAGAGGACGTCGCGCCCGCGGGAGCGGACGCACAGGACCCGGCCGTCGCGGACGTGGACCCAGGCCAGGGCGTCGATGACGGCGGGCGGTGTGGTGGAGGCGGACATGGGTCCCAGGGTAGGCGGACCGGGGAGCCGGCGACGCGGCGCGGGCCGGAACGGGGCGGGGACCAGGGCCGCGGGCCGCCGGGCGGGCGGGCGCCGGGGCGGGCCGAGGTAACCATTGGGAAACGCCGCCGTTGCACCCCTGTGCGGGCGCGGTGGCCCCGGGTTACGTTACGTCCGGACTGGGAGCGCTCCCAGGTGGTGGGGACCATCCGAAGAACGAGCCGTCCGAGGAACACACATGTCCCGCACAACCCGCTTGCGCGCGGCGCTGGGCGCCGCGGCCGGATCCGTCGCGGTCCTGGCCGCCGCGGTCGCGTTCGCCGCGGCCGGAACCGTCGCCCCGGCCGCCGCCGACACCGGCTTCTACGTCAACCCCGACACCTCCGCCGCCCGCTGGGCGGCCGACAACCCCTCCGACCCCCGGGCCGCCGTCATCGAGGAGCGCATCGCCTCGGTCGCCCAGGGGACCTGGTTCACCCGGCACAACCCCGCGACCGTCCGCGGCGAGGTGGACGCGCTGGTCGGCGCCGCCGACGCGGTGGGCCAGGTGCCCATCATGGTCGTCTACAACATCCCGGGCCGCGACTGCGGCAACCACAGCGGAGGCGGGGCGCCCTCGCACGAGGCGTACCGCCAGTGGGTGGACGAGGTCGCCGCCGGGCTCGGCGGCCGTCCCGCCTACATCATCCTCGAACCCGACGCCCTGCCCCTGGTGAGCGGGTGCAGCGAGCCGGAGGACACGCAGGCGCTGCTGGACTCCATGGCCTACGCCGGCAGGGCGCTCAAGGCCGGGTCCTCCCAGGCCCGGGTCTACTTCGACATCGGCCACTCGGACTGGCTCACCCCGTCCCGGGCCGCCGAGCTGCTCAACGGGGCCGACGTCGCCGGCAGCGCGGACGGGATCTCCACCAACACCTCCAACTACCGGCGCACCGAGGACGAGGCCGCCTTCGCCAGGTCCGTCATCGCCGCCACCGGGGTGCCGGGGCTGGGCGCCGTGATCGACACCAGCCGCAACGGCAACGGCCCCGCCCCCGACGACGAGTGGTGCGACCCGCCGGGGCGCGCACTGGGCACCCCGAGCACCACGGACACCGGCGACCCGGCCATCGACGCGTTCCTGTGGGTCAAGCTCCCCGGCGAGGCCGACGGCTGCGCCGGGCCCGCCGGGTCGTTCGTCCCCGACCTCGCCTACGAGATGGCCCTCAACGCCGGAGAGCCCTCGGAGGAGCCCACCGAGGGGCCGACCGAGGTGCCCTCGGGCGAGCCCTCCGAGCCGCCCGCCGACGGCGACTGCACCGCGGCCTACCGCGTCGACAACGACTGGGGCAGCGGGTTCCAGGCGACCGTCACCGTCACCGCGCACGTGCCGGTGGACGGCTGGCGGGTCGAGTGGGAGTTCGCCGACGGCCAGACCGTCACCCAGGCGTGGAACGCCCGGGTGACCTCCTCCGGGGGCGCGGTCACCGCGCTGAACCCGGAGTGGGGAGGCGCCCTCGGGCAGGGCGCCACCGCCGAGTTCGGGTTCACCGGATCCCGCACGGGCGCCAACACGGTGCCCGAGGTGACCTGCTCGGCGACCTGATCCCGCGGTCCGGGCGGACACCCCCCGCCGCCCGGCCCGCGGCCCCCTGAGGACACGGATCCCGAGGACACGGGTCCGTGAGGTTCCCGGGATCCGTGCGTCCCCTGAGGCGCACGGGTCTCCCGGGGCCGCACGGCGTCCGGTACCGGCCGCCGAAACCGCCCACCGGCTCCGCGGGGACGCACTACGATCACCCTGTGTCAGCGGTAGCGGGGCCGCCACGGGCCCCGGAAGGGTGACGACATGGCGACGGACACGACCCCGGCCCCCGGGGCGCTCGAACCCGGGGCGGCGGCCCCGGCCGCGGAGCCCCGCACGGCCTCCACGGCCTCTCCCCTCCTCGCGGAGAGCCCCACGGGAGGCGTCCCCCCGCAGACCGCGGACCTGCGGCTGGCCCGGGAACGCGCCTACAACCTGTTCAGCGCCGCCATCGGCGCCTGCACGGCCCGGGGCCTGCGCGACCGGGCCGCCGACCTGCTGGCGCGGGAGGCCCGGCTGCCCTTCCTCTCCCCGGACGAGCTCGAACGCACCGCCGACGAGCTCGCCCGGACCCTGGCCGGGCTGCGCGCCGACCCGGTCCCGGACACCGGCGACGAGGTGCGCCCGCTCTCCGGGGCCGACGCCGCCGACCTCTTCGACCTGGGGCTGCGCGACCGCCTCACCGGGAAGGCCCGCGAGCACCCGCGGCTGCTGCTGTTCGGCGGCCAGCCGGGATCGGGCAAGTCCACCCTCCAGCGGCTGCTGCTGCCGGTGCTGCCCGAGGGCACCGTGAGCTACGACGGCGACGACCTGATGCGGCTGTCCCCGGACTACGAGAGGGCGATGCGCCGCGACGACCGGGCGGCCTCGCACACGGTCGCCGCGCAGGTCGGGGTGCTGCACGCCCCCGCCATGGAGCACATCCGCTCCGGGCGGGCGGACGTGCTGTGCAGCCACCCGCTGGGGCGCGCCGACTGGGCGGCCGAATGGGTGCGGGGCTTCCGCGGGGCGGGCTACCGGGTGGAGGTCGCGTTCCTGGCCGTCCACGCCTCCGCCAGCGGGTTCGCGCTCGCGGACCGCTACCGCCGCTCCCGCGAACAGCAGGGGTTCGGCCGCTGGCTGCCCGAGCACCTGCACGACCGCTTCTACCAGGGCGTGCCCAACACGGTCGAGTTCCTGGAGACCCACCGGCTCGTGGACTCCCTCTACGTCCTCTCCCGCGAGGGAGAGGTCCTCTACGCCAACCACCTGGACGCCGGCGGCGACTGGCGCGCGGAGCCCTTCGGGCGGATCGCCCTGGAGGCGCAGCGCGGCCGCCGCGAGCTCTGGCACGAGGAGGACCCGGTGCCTCAGGGAGCCCCGTAGAGCCCGGCGAGCTCCGCGGCCAGCTCCGCGAGCCGCCGCCGGGCCGCCTCCGGGGCCAGGACCTCCACCCGGGCGCCCAGCCCGGCCAGCTGCGCCGCCACCACCTCGGGCGAGGGGCCGTCGGCCTCGAACCGCGTCCACCCGTCGCCGTCGCGCTCCCCCAGGCGCAGCCGGCCGCCGAGGAGCCGGTCCAGCAGGGCGGCCGTCCCCGGCGCGGCCCGGCCCCGGACGGTCGCCGCCGCCATGCGCTCCTCCATCGGCCTGGCCAGCCCGCGCCAGGCGGCGGCGAGGTCGAACCCGGCGGGGGGCTCGAAGGCCTCCCCGGTCCGCTCGACCGAGGTGACGCGGGAGACCCGGAAGGTGCGCAGCCCCCCGTCGGTGTCCGCCACGAGGTAGCGGGCGCCCGCCTTGGACACCAGCCCCAGCGGGTCCACCGCGCGCACGCGCGCCGCCCCGCCCGGGGAGGCGTACCCCAGCCGCAGCCGGGCCCGGTCCAGCACCGCCCGCTCCAGGTCGGCCAGGTGCGGACCGCCCTCCGCGGCGCGCGCCCAGTCCGTGCCGTCGTCCAGGCCCACCCGGGACGCGGCCTCGGCGTCCGTCCGCAGCGTCGAGGGCAGCGCCCGGACCAGTTTGCGCAGTGCCGTACGCATCCGCGGTGTGTCCGACACCGGCCCCAGCAGCACGAACAGGGAGCGGATCTCCTCGGCGGTCAGCCCGGTCAGGTTCGTCCGGGCCCCGCCGACCAGCGTCCAGCCGCCGCCCCGGCCCTGACGCGAGTACACGGGGACGCCGGCGGCCATGAGCGCCTCCAGGTCACGGCGCGCGGTGCGCTCGGACACCTCCAGTTCGGCGGCCACCTCGGCGGAGGTCACCCGCCCGCGCTCCTGGAGGAACAGAAGGGTCGCCACCAGGCGATCGGCTCTCATGTCTTCGATTCTCCTCCGGAAACCGGTCAGGAGGTGACCGGTTAGGCGACCACGATGGTCTTCGACCGCGGCGGCGCACTTGCGCCGGAGCCACCGGCCGGCCGCCGCGGAACAGGGGGGACACATCATGATCGTTGTGACGGGAGCCACCGGGAACGTCGGCCGTCCGCTGGTCCGGGCGCTGGTCCGTGAGGGCGAGCAGGTGACGGCGGTGGCCCGCCGCCTCCCCGGCGCCGACCGGGTGGCGGGCGCGCGGTACCTGTCGGCCGACCTGGCCGACCCGGAGGGGCTGGCCCCGGCCCTGGAGGGCGCTCACGCGCTGTACCTGCTGGTCTCGGGGGCCGGGGAGGGCCTCGACCCCGACCGGATCCTCAAGGCGGCGGCCGGGGCGGGGGTCGGCCGGGTGGTCCTCCAGTCCTCCCAGGCCGCCCGGACCCGGCCGGACTCGCCCTCACACGACCACCTCAGGGTGTTCGAGGAGGCGCTGCGGGGCTCGGGCCTGGAATGGACGGTCCTGCGGCCGGGCGGGTTCGCCTCCAACGCCTTCGCCTGGGCGGGCCCGGTCCGCGAACGCCGCGAGGTCCGCTCCCCGTTCGGGGACGTGGGGCTGCCGGTCGTCGACCCGGTGGACATCGCCGAGGTGGCGGCCCGGGTGCTGCGGGACGGCGCCCACTCCGGGCGGGCCCTGGAGCTGACCGGCCCGGCGGCGGTGACCCCGCGCGAGCGGGCCGCGGCCATCGCGGACGCCATCGGCGCACCGGTGCGCTTCGTGGAGCAGACCCGGGAGGAGGCCCGGGCGGCGCTGCTGGAGTTCATGCCCGAGGTGGTCGCCGACGGCACGCTCGCCATCCTGGGCGAGCCCTCGCAGGACGAGCGGAGGGTGAGCCCCGACGTGGAGCGGGTGCTCGGCCGCGCGCCGCGCGCCTTCGCCGAGTGGGCGCGGGACAACGCCGCCGCGTTCGGGGGCCCGGCGGGGGATTGACCGGTTCCGGTCCCGCCCGGACCGGGCGGGACCGGAACGTACGCCCTAAAGTGCCCGCATGGACTTCTTCTCCGCGAACCCCCTGCTGGTGAGGCAGCCGAAACGCTTCCTCGTCGACGAGTCCGAGTACCACTGCTTCGACGGGCACGGCCGGCAGCTGGCGCACGTCCGGGAGGAGGGCCTGGACACCGGCAGGCGGATCGCCCGCCACCTGGCCGCGTCCTACGGGGTCTCCTCCAACCGCCGGGTCGTCGTCCACGACGGCCGCGGCCCGCGCCTGGTCATCGAGAAGCAGTGGTCGTGGATGACCGCCACGACCACCGTGCAGTGGCCGGACGGGCGGCCGGTCGGCAGCATCGAGCAGGACGTGGCCTTCTTCAAGGCCAAGTTCGGCCTGCTGGACCCGTGGAAGCGGCCGCTGGGGTCGATCGAGGGGGACTTCTTCGCCCGCGACTTCCGGATCAACGACACCGGCGGCCACGAGGTGGCCCGGGTGGACCGGCGCGTCCCCGACCTGGGCGAGCTGTTCACCTCGGCCGACTCCTACGCCCTGCACCACCGCTACCCGGCGCTGCCCGAACCGCTGCGCACCATGGTGGTCGCCTCGGGCATCGCCATCGACCTGGTGCTGCTGGAGGGGCGCTGACCGCGGGGCCGGGCCCCCGCCCTCACAGCCTCTCCATCGCCGCCCGGTCCTCCTCGCCGAACTCCTCCTCCAGGCGTTCGGGGGAGGCGTCCAGGTCGATCCGCGCCACGGGCACTCCGCGGGCGGACTCGATGGCGCCCAGGCGTCGCAGCGCCCGGTCGGAGGCGTAGCGCACCAGCTCGCCCGGGGGCAGCTCGTACCTCGCGCTCTCGGGGGTGGCCTCCGATGCGCTCTCGCCCCGCTCGACGGTGGACATCACGTGCGGCAGCAGCTCCTCCAGGCGCTCGCTCACCACCGCCCAGTTGGAGTCGTCGGCGGCCACGTGCCGGCGGCAGGTGAACGTCCCCCACGCCATGTGGCGGCGCTCGTCGTCGCCGATCCGGCGCACGATCTCCCGCATCCCGGGGAAGATGTCGCGCACGGTGCAGATGTGGTTCCAGGCGTAGTACCCGGTGAGCGCCAGGGAGCCCTCGACGATGTGGTTGTAGGTGACCGAGGCGCGCACCTGGTTGCGCGGGCTCGGGTCGTCCAGCAGCGCCTCCAGGGAGGAGGGCAGCTCCTCGTAGAACAGCGCCCGGTAGCCCGGGTTCTCCTCCACGTACCCGTGCAGGTCGTCGTACACGCCGACGGCGTCCAGCCACAGCCGGAACGCCTGGACGTGCTTGGCCTCCTCGAACGCGAACTGGGTCAGGTACATCTCGTCGCCCAGCCGCCCCTCGGCGGCCATCGCGCGCAGGAACGGCTGGAGGTCCTCGGTGACGGCCTCCTCGCCCGCGGCGAAGAACGCGCACAGCCGCAGGATGCGCTTCTGGGCGGCCTCGCCGATGGTCTTCCAGTCCTCGGCGTCCCTGCTCAGGTCGATGGAGGCGGGGTCCCAGAACCTGGCGTTGCCCTTGACGAACAGCTTCAGGGGCAGCGAGTCCCAGTTCAGGCCGCCGTTGCTCAGGGAGTGGAAGCCGGTGCGGTCGGACACGGGTGGACCTCCGAGGGGGTGCCGGGGGGCTCTCCCGCCCATGATTGGACACGAAGCGGGTTCGTGTAAAGAGGGGTGGTGGTCCAGATCACGAAAATCGCGCACCCCGGATACGGTCGGCATGGACCGGTCTGGGGTCTCCGCCGAAACGGTACGGTCGGGGTGTCCCGTCCGCACTGAACGATCCGATCGGGGTACGACGTGTTCTGTGGTGATCCCGGCACCTCCGGCTACACCGCCTGTGCCGCCCAGACCCAGCTCTTCTCGCTGGCCTCCGCGATCCCCGCACTGCTCGGCCTGGCCCTGCTGGTCGCCGCCTTCGCCGCCCCGGGGGTGCGCGACGACCGCGCGCTGCGCACCCGGACCCTGACCTACTCCCTCATCGCCTGGGCCATCGCCGCCGGGACCTACGTCATCGGCGGCCTGCCCTCCTTCTAGGGAGGGTTCGGCGGACGCCCCCGTGCGGTCCGGCGCCCGCGCCGAAGGACGCGAACGGCCTCCGGCGGATCCCTCTCAGGACGGCGGGCGCGGGGCGGAATGGCCCGCCGGATGAGCCCTCGCCGGGCGGACCCCCGCTCCGGCCCGCCCTCGGAGGACGGCCCGGGACCCCGCCGGCGCCGCGCGAACCCCCGCGGCGCGGGGGAGCACCCGGGAACGGGCCCCGGACCCGGGCCGCCCCGCCCCCTCAGACCTCGCCGCCGGCCAGGATGTCGGCGGCGTCGGTGATCCGGTAGGCGTACCCCTGCTCGGCCAGGAACCGCTGCCGGTGCGCGGCGTAGTCCTGGTCCAGGGTGTCGCGCGCGATCACCGCGTAGAACCGCGCCGACCGGCCGTCGGACTTGGGCCGCAGCACCCGGCCCAGCCGCTGCGCCTCCTCCTGCCGGGACCCGAACGACCCCGACACCTGGATCGCCACACCCGCCTCGGGCAGGTCGATCGAGAAGTTGGCGACCTTGGACACCACCAGGGTCCGCAGCTCCCCGGACCGGAACGCGGCGAACAGCCGCTCCCGCTCCGCGGTGCGGGTCTCGCCCTTGATCACCGGGGCGCCCAGCGCCTCGCCCAGTTCGTCCAGCTGGTCGATGTAGGAGCCGATCACGAGCACCTGCCCGTCGGCGTGCCGCTCCACCAGCTCCCGCACCACCGCCGTCTTGGCCTCGGAGGACGCGCAGAACCGGTAGCGGTCCTCCGGCTCGGCCGTCGCGTACGCCAACCGCTCGGACTCCGACAGGTCCACCCGCACCTCGACGCAGTCCGCCGGGGCGATCCAGCCCTGGTTCTCCATGTCCTTCCACGGGGCGTCGTACCGCTTGGGCCCGATGAGGGAGAACACGTCGCCCTCGCGGCCGTCCTCGCGCACCAGCGTCGCGGTCAGCCCCAGCCGCCGCCGGGCCTGGAGGTCCGCGGTCATCCGGAAGATCGGCGCGGGCAGCAGGTGCACCTCGTCGTAGACCACCAGGCCCCAGTCGCGGGCGTCGAACAGCTCCAGGTGCGTGTACACGCCCTTCCGCTTGGCCGCCATGACCTGGTAGGTCGCGATGGTGACCGGCCGGATCTCCTTGCGGGTGCCCGAGTACTCGCCGATCTCGTCCTCGGTGAGCGTGGTCCGCCGCAGCAGCTCGGCCTTCCACTGGTGCACCGACACGGTGTTGGTGACCAGGATGAGCGTGGTCGCGCCGGTCATCGCCATCGCGGCGGCGCCCACCACGGTCTTGCCCGCCCCGCAGGGCAGGACCACCACGCCCGAACCGCCCGCGTGGAAGCCCTCGGCGGCGGCGCGCTGGTAGTCGCGCAGCTCCCAGCCGTCCTGGACCAGGTCGATCCTGTGCGCCTCGCCGTCGACGTACCCGGCCGCGTCCTCGGCGGGCCAGCCGATCTTGAGCAGAGCCTGCTTGAGGTTGCCGCGCTCGCTGGGGTGCACCGCCACGGAGTCGTCGCCGAGCCGTTCGCCCAGCATGCCCTTGAGCCGCTTGGAGCGGACCACCTCCTCCAGCACCGGCCGGTCGGAGGAGCGCAGGACCAGCCCGTGCGCCGGGTCGCCCTCCAGCCGCAGCCGCCCGTAGCGGTCCATGGTCTCGGCGATGTCCACCAGCAGCGAGTGCGGCACGGGGAACTTCGAGAAGCGGATCAGGGCGTCCACGACCTGCTCGGCGTCGTGCCCCGCGGCGCGCGCGTTCCACAGCGCCAGCGGGGTGATCCGGTAGGTGTGCACGTGCTCGGGGGCGCGCTCCAGCTCCGCGAAGGGGGCGATGGTGCGGCGGCACTCGTCCGCGGACTCGTGGTCGACCTCGAGCAGGAGGGTCTTGTCGGACTGGACGATCAGGCAGGACACACGGAACCTTCCGTCGGGAGGCGGGCGTCGGGAGGGGGCGGCCCCAGGTGCAACACCCCGGGGGCCCCGATCATGCCCGGGTCAGGCCGACGAGGCGATGGCGAACACCACCAGGGCGATGTAGCCCACGATGATGACGCCGAGGATTCCGAAGTTGATCCACACCGAGAGCCAGGCGTTCTTCGTCAGCCGCTCCCCGCGCTCGGGGTCGTACTTCTCGCCGAGGGCCAGGGCGCCGAACACGATGCCGGGGATCGCGGTGACGCCGCAGCACAGGACCAGCTGGACGCACGACAGGATCAGCGCCGTGATGGCCCGGCCCTCGTGCTCGGGCCTGGGCGGCGGGGGCGTGTAGCCGTAGCCGGGCGCAGGGCCGTAGGGGCCGCCGCCGTAGTGGCCGGAGGGCCGGCCGTAGGGGTCGTGTCCGGGGGCCGAGTAGCCCCCGGTCGCGTCCTTGTAGGGGTCGTACGGGTTGTCGCTCATGGGGATCCTTCGAGGGGGAGGGGGCCGTGGTGGCGGGACCGGCTCAGTAGCCGAGGGTCAGGGCCATCACGAAAACGAACAGGACGACGATGATCACGGGCACGCCCAGCAGGCCGTAGGCCAGGTTGCAGGCCCAGGTGTACCGCAGGTACCGCTCGACCTCGGGCGCGTCGGGGACCTTGGTCAGCGCCACGATGGCGAGCGCGATCCCCGGGATGTTGGCGCCCAGGAGCAGGAACCACAGGCCCAGGTAGGCGCCCAGCAGCGGCGGGGCCAGTGACAGGACCGCCACCACCAGGGCGGCGACCGTGCCGCCCACCCGGGCGGGCGGGCCCGTCGGGGCCGGGGCGGCGGCAGGGTGGGCGGGGGGAGGGGCGTACGCGGCGGGCGCGGCCGGGGCGGCGGCGCGCACGGGGGCGGCCGGGCGCAGGGCCCCGCCCTGCTCCCGCTCCCAGAAATCCCTGGGACCCCCGGATCTCCCCGGCATGCGCTCCCCCTCCCGCGGGCCCTCGGCCCTCCCGACCACAGGTGTACCCGCCCGTACCCGGTGGGACGCGGGGGACCCGGCGGAGGTTCCCCGCCCCGCGGTCACGGTGCGGTCCCGGCGCGCGGCCGGGTCAGTAGTTGGTCACCGGCACGATGCCCTGGATCCAGGACCCGCTCTGCGTGAACACCACGAAGGTCAGCACCAGCATGACGAACAGCATCACCCCGGCCGCCCCCAGGCAGTACCAGGAGTACCGGGTGAGCATCTCGGCCCGGCCGGGCAGCCCGCGGTCGCGGGCGTGGGCGGCCCGGATCGCGAACACGATGCCCGCGACGCCGAAGATCCAGTTGCCGCAGCACAGCAGCGTGAACGCGTGCAGGATCAGCGCCATCGTGGAGCTGTTAGCCGCGCCGGAGGCGGACGGGCCGGACGCGCCCCCCTCCCCGCGCGCCGGGGCGGCGTCCGCCGCCCGGCCGCGCCCGCCGTCGCGCCCGTCGTCGCGGCCGTGCTCACGGGGGGACGAGGCTCCGGGGGGCAGGGACGCATTGCTCATGGGGGTGTCTCTCGCTTGTCCGAGGGCCGACTGGCAACCGCGTCCCAGCCTACGGCGTGCCGCCCCGATCGTCCTCCTCCAGCTCGGCCACGGCGGTGATCCGGTGGACCGCGAAACGCTGCACCGCGCCCCGGGTCTCGTCGTGGGCGGTGACGAACCCGCCGTCGACCGACGAGGGGCCGATGATCCGGCCGCCCTGGCGGCCGTCGGTGTCGGTGTAGCCGATCCACAGGCGCCGCCCGGCCGCGGCGGCCCCGGACAGCGCCTCCAGCACCGCCGCCGCCCGGGAGCCGGGCGGGCCGTCCTCGGGCAGGGGGACCGCGCGGCGGGCCGCGGTGGCGGCCTGGTCGCCGGCCCGCACCGCCCGCACGATGTCGCGCAGCCGCTCGGCGTCGGGGGCGGCGGACGGCGGGTCGGGCGGGACCTCCACGGGTTCGGCGCGGCGCGCCTCGGGGCGGGAGAGCCGCATGGCCCCGTCCCCGCCCTCGGCGACGGGGTGGTGGCCGAGCCTGCGCAGCCCGTCCACCAGCGCCGCCCGGCCCACCCCGGCGGCCACCACGGTCGGCGCCAGCCGCACCAGTCCCAGCGCCTCGGTGCGCCGGTCGCCCATCACCTCGTCCAGCAGGGCGGGCTCGTCGCAGCGCAGGTAGGAGGAGGCCGTGCCGGCGCGCAGCCGCCCGTGCCGCCGCCCCACGTCGGACACCAGGTACCGCAGCGCCTGCGGCAGCGGGGTGCGCGAATGGCGTTCCAGCAGGGTGAGGATGTCGGCGATGCCGCGTCCGGCGTCCAGTCCGCGCCGCACCGAGTCCTCGGTGAACCGGTACACGGTGGCGCCGCCGGTGGACTCCACGTCCGCGACCAGCGCCAGCTCCCGGGCCAGCTCGGCGACCAGCGGGCCGGGGGCGACGGCGGTGAGGTCGCCCTGCACCAGGACGTGGTCCAGGGGCCGGGGCAGGTACCCGGCCAGCAGTCCGGCGGCCGCCTCGGGGTCGCCCTCCAGCAGCGGGCGGACGTACCCGGCCAGAGCGCCCCGGCCGGTGAACCCCAGCGCGGCGGCCTCCGTCCCGGCGGTCTCCACCAGTTCGGTGTACACGGGCGAGCGGCGGCGCGGCCGCCGCCAGGAGAGGCGCGCCGACAGCGACCCCGCCGCCGGGGAGAACCCGGGCTCGGCGGTGGCCAGCTCGGCGAGCAGGTCGCGGCGGGCCTGCGGGGCCGCGGGGCGGGCCAGCCCAGGGCCGAGCACGTTGCGCACCCGCCCGCCGGAGTCCCGGGAGCCGCTCAGCGCGGGCACCCGGTCGGTGTCCAGCCACGCCTGCGCCAGGCGCAGCCAGCGGCGCTCGGGCGGGCTCTCCCGCCACAGGTCGTACTCGCGGGTGGGCAGCCACTCGCCCTCCACGCGGTCGTCGGCGCCCAGCAGCCCGGCGGCGTGGGCGACCTCGACGAGCAGCGCGGCGGTGGTGTCGTCGGTGTCCATGGTGCGCGCGGCCCGGCGCAGGTCCCGCACGCCCAGGCCGCCGTTGCGCAGCACCGCGGCCGGCTCGCCGGACCAGGACTCCAGCAGCTCCTCGACGGCGCGCAGCACCGTGAACGCCTGCCCTGCGGCGAACCGGGTCACCCCCTCGGGGTCGTGGGACGTGCCCGCGAACTCCGGGGGAGCGGCCGCGACCTCGCGGAACAGCGTCCCCGAGCGCAGGTGCACCCCCACCTCCCGGGGCAGCGTGAGCGTGTCGTCGCCGCTGGGCAGCAGCAGGGCGCGGGCCAGCAGCTCCTCCACCGGCGACCCGGCGTCGGCCAGCCCGACGTCGCGGCGGGCGTCGGCGACGGTGCCGTGCGGCGGGCCCCAGGTCATCCCGTCCAGCAGGCGGCGGGCCTGTTCGCCGACCTGGGACAGCAGGGCGCCGAGCCCGGCGGGGTCGGACAGCAGGCGGGCCAGCGCCTCGACCGGCGCGGACGCGGGGGAGTCGGGGGCCAGGTCCCCGGCCAGCCGCTTGAGGCGGCCGTGCGGCAGCGCCGCCAGCAGCACCCGGGCGGGCGGCCCCAGCCGCGCCGGGGCCGGCAGCAGGTCGCGCAGCACCTGGACGGGGCGCAGGCGGTCCCGGTCGGGCCAGACCAGCGCCGAGCGCAACAGGACGTCCAGGGCGGCCGCGACGGCCTCCCGGACCTCCCCGTCGTCACCGGCGGGCGCCAGCGCTGCGGTGAGCCCGGCGGCGGTGACGCCCACGGGCTCGGACATCCGGTCGTCGCCCAGGGCGACGACGGCCTCCAGGACCTGGAGGGTGAAGGAGTCCAGCCCCTCCAGGGCCCGCAGGACGGTGTTGCGGGTGGTGGCCCGGGCGGCCAGCGAGCCGATGCCGTCGGGGACGGGGCGGCCCAGGTCGGGCCGGGCGGACAGCAGGGCGGCGAGCTCCTCGTCGGAACGCTCGCGCAGCCAGGAGGTGAAGGTCGGGGGGCGGCCCGGCCCGGCGGTCCCCGTGTCCGGTCCGTGCAGGTCGGGAGGTGCGTTCTCGGTCATCACCGTCAACGCTAGGCGATACCTGTGACGAGGTGGGAGACCCGGGGAACGAGAGAAGCGTCCCGGTTCCGCGGGCCGGTCCGGGAGCGGCCACGGGCACGGCTCGGGGAACCCCGGCCACGGACTCCTCCCGCGCCCCCGGTAGCGCGCCCGTTTCCGCGTGACAGGCCGTATACGGTCCGAATCAGACGACCGAAATAGGAAAGGGGGCTTAAAAGGCAGGTCATCCTCCGTCACTATGGAGGGCATGACCCAGCGCTCGGAACAATTGGTACTCGACTATCTGTCCGAGGTCGGCTTGGTCCTGCACGGTCGGCTGACCGCCAGGGAAAGGACCGCCTACCTCACCTCCGTGCGCGCCCGGATCGACGCGCTCCGGGCCGCGGCCCCCGACGACGGCGTGGACGCCGTCCGCGACATCCTGCTGGGCCTGGGGACCCCCGGGGACCTGGTGGAACGGGATCTCGCCGGCCGCGACCTCGACATCGAGGACGAGGAGCTCATCCCGCCCAGGCCCCGGCACGCCGACCGGCCGCCGCCGCCCTGGCGGGGCGGCCCCAGCCGCGGGATCATGGGCCTGCTGGAGGGGCCCGGCCGCACCGAGATGCGGCTGGAGAGCGGCGGCCGCCGGGGCGGGGCCGGCCGCGAGGCCGGCGCGCTGCGCGGGCTGGTGCTGTGCCTGCGCCACCACTCCGCCGAGATGGCCGCCCTGGCCCTGCTGCTGGCCACCGTGCCCTGGGGCTGGGGGCTGTCCTTCCTGTGGGTGCTCGGTGTCGCGTTCGTCGTGCTCAGCCGGGTGTGGAGCGCGAAGGACAAGTGGATCGCGGTGCTGGTGCCGCTGCTGGGCTGCCTGGCGGGCATGGCGCTGTGGAGCGGAGAGGCCGACTTCGTGGACCAGTACGTCCAGCACTCCCTGGCCGACTACGGCGTGATCGGGCTGGGCCTGGCCTCCCTCGTGTCGGTCGCCTACCTCTACCCCCGGGCCGCCCGGTCGGCGCGGGCGGCCGAACGGCAGCGCGCCTCCGCGGGGCCCGCCGGTCATCGGTAGGCAAAAGCAGGGGAATAACCTTTTCCGGTCGGCCCGTTACCGCGCGTTCCGGCATGTGATCTCGGGTACCCAAGGGTGTACACCGCCGTTCTCGCTTCGGCGGCGGCCATGTCGGTGGGTCGGCCCGGCGTCCAGCCCGGTCTCCACACCACGTTCCCGGCGGCCCGGCATCTCCGCCGAGTCCCGTCCCGTACTCCGCACCCGCGGGGAGGGGCCGCCGGAACACACGAGGCCCGGATGAGCCGCATCCGGGCCTCGTTCCGTGCGCCGGGGGCGGTTTTTTCCCTCGCCTTCCGTCACCACCGGGCATTAGCCTGGCATTCAGGCTGACGGCAACGAGTGAAAGCATGAGGTCCTACGTGCCCACCGGCAAGGTCAAGTGGTACGACGGCGGCAAGGGTTTCGGTTTTCTCACACGCGACGACGGTGGAGAGGTCTTCGTCCATTCCACCGCACTGCCCCCCGGCACCGAAGCGCTGCGCCCCGGCCAGCGGGTCGAGTTCGGGGTGGCCGAAGGACGCAAGGGCGCCCAGGCGCTCCAGGTCAAGCTGCTGGACGCCCAGCACTCGGTGGTCAAGGCCCGGCGCAAGAAGCCCGAGGAGATGGTGGTCATCACCGAGGACCTCATCAAGCTGCTCGAAGGACTCTCCAACGGGTACCGGCGCGACCGCCACCCCGACCGCCGCGAGGCCGCCCGTGTCGCGGCCGTGCTGCGGGTCGTCGCCGACGACCTGGAGGCCTGATCCCCCGGTGCGCGAGCGGCCCCGGCCCCCCGGCCGGGGCCGCTCCGCGTTCCCAAGGGCCGACCAAGAGGGTGTATCGGACGAACCTTGACCCGCGTTGTGGTCAAATCGGTGCCGTGGATCAGTGAGAATGGGGGACGTGAGCCCTTCTCGACGTTCTCCTGTACCCGACAAGGCGTGTATCGAGGCGGTGGACCTGGCCCGCTCGGTGGCCGCCGAGGTCGGGCGACCCGAGTGGGTGGGTGAGCACCTCGCTCCCCAGGTCGAGGACACCCGTCTGATCACCCACTACTTCACCTGCCTCGACCCGGCGTACCCCGGCTGGACCTACGCCGTCACCGTGGTCCGCGCATCGCGCGCCAAGGAGGTCACGGTCAACGAGGTCGTGCTGCTCCCCGGCGAGGGGGCCCTCGTCGCGCCCGAGTGGGTGCCCTGGAAGGAGCGGCTGCTCCCCGGCGACCTCGGCCCCGGCGACCTGCTGCCCACCGACGAGGACGACGAGCGCCTCGTGCCCGGCTACGCCCAGGTCGCCGACAGCGAGCTGGACGAGGAGGGCGTGGACCGGCAGATGGTCTGGGAGCTGGGCCTGGGCCGTAAGCACGTGCTCTCCGAGGCCGGCCGCGAACAGGCCGCCGAGCGCTGGTACAACGGCGAGGCCGGGCCCCGCGCGCCGATCGCCGAGGCCGCGCCCGCCCGCTGCATCACCTGCGGCTTCATGACCCCGCTCGCCGGGGAGCTGCGCCAGATGTTCGGTGTGTGCACCAACGGGTTCGCGCCCGACGACGGCCGCGTGGTCTCCCTGGACCACGGCTGCGGCGCCCACTCCGAGGTCCGCATGCCGCAGTCGCGCAACGAGCCGGTCGCCCCCGTCGTCGACGAGGTCGGCTACGACCACATCGTCTTCGACGACACCGCGGAGCTGGAACTGGTCTCCTCCGACTCCTGACGGCCCGGCCCGGGCACGTCCCGACACCCGCCCGGCGAAGGGTGGGCTAGGGTCTGATGTGCATCGTGCCGGGCCGTGCCGGCAGCCAGGAGGGACCGTCAATGGCCGAGCCGCTCGCCACCGGGATCGACCCCTACGACACCGCCGAACTGCGCCGCCGCGTACTCGCGGCGTGGGCGGACGCCCCCGCCCGGTTCCGCGAGGACGCCAACGCCGAGGAGGACTTCGCCCTCGGCGGGTACCGGGACCGGGTCGTGGTCGAACTGGCCCAGAACGCCGCCGACGCCGCCCGCCGCGCGGGCGTCCCCGGCCGGCTGCTGCTGTCGCTGGAGGGCCGCCGCCTCGTCGCCGCCAACACCGGGGCCCCGCTCACCGCGGAGGGCGTGGAGTCGCTGGCGACCCTGCGGGCCTCCACCAAACGCGGCGGGGACGACTCCGTCGGCCGGTTCGGGGTGGGGTTCTCCGCCGTGGCCGCCCTCAGCGACGACGTCACCGTGACCTCGGCCGGCGCCGCCGTCCGCTTCAGCGCCGACCTGGCCCGCGCGGCCGTGGCCGAGCTGCTGGCCGGGACCGGCCCCGACGGACTGGCCGCCGAGATCGAGCGCCGCCGCGGGCACGTGCCCATGCTGCGCCTGCCCTTCGCCGCCGAGGCGGCAACCGAAGGCGCGGCGGACGCCCGGGACTACGACACCGTCGTCTCGCTGGAGCTGCGCGACGACACCGCCCGGGAACGGGTGCGCGACCTGCTGTCCGGGACCGGCGAGGCCCTGCTGCTGGCCCTGCCCGGGCTGGCCGAGATCCGTGTCCTGGTCGACGGCGCCGAGCGCGTCGCCACCCGCCAGGCGAGCGGCGGGGACCCGGTCACGACCCTGCGCGACGCCGAGGGCACCCGCACCACCCGCTGGCACACCCTCACCCGCACCGGGGAGTTCGACCCGGCCCTGCTCGCCGACCGGCCCACCGAGGAGCGCGGGCGCACCGCGTGGTCGCTCACCTGGGCGGTGCCCGTGGACGACGGCGGCGGCGTGGCCCCGCTGCCGCCGGACGTGGAGCCGGTGGTGCACGCGCCCACCCCCACCGACACCGGGCTGGACCTGCCCGCCGTGCTCATCGGCACCTTCCCCCTGGGTAGCGACCGCCGCGCGGTGCAGCCCGGTCCGGCCACCGACCTGCTGCTGTCCGAGGCCGCCGAGGCCTACGCCGCCCTGCTGCGCCGGTTCGACGCGGCGGCCGCCCTGGACCTGGTGCCCGGCACCCGGGTGGGCGGCGGGCACGTCGACGCGGGGTTCCGCGCCCGGGTCGCCGAGCCCCTGCGCTCCACCCCGTTCCTGACCACCGAGACCGGGGCGCCGGTGGCCCCGCGCGACGCGGTGCTGCTGGACACCGGGGGGGCGGGGCTGTCCGCGGTCCTGGCCGAGCTGATCCCCGGGCTGCTGCCCGGCCGCCTCAACCCCCGCCACCCCGCGCTGGCGGCGCTGCGCGTCCACCGCCTGGGCGCCGCCGACATCGCCGACCTGCTCGCCGACACCGACCGGCCGCCGTCCTGGTGGGCGGGCCTGTACGCGGCGCTGGCCGCAGGGGCGGACACCGACGAGCTGGGCGCGCTGCCCGTGCCGCTGGCCGACGGTCGCCTGGTGCGCGGCCCCCGGTCCCTGCTGGTGCCCCAGGAGGGCCCGGATCCGATCGACGCCGAGGCCCTGGCCGCGCTGGGGGTGCGGCTGGTGCACCCCGAGGCCGTCCACCCGCTGCTGCTGCGCCTGGGCGCGGTGGAGGCGGGCCCGGCCGCGGTGCTGGCCGACGCGCGCACCGAGGCGGCGGTGCGCGGCTCCCTGGACGCCGACGACCCCGAGCCGCTGGCCGAGGCAGTGCTGGGCCTGGTCGCCGCCTCCGGGACCACCGCGGCCGATCTGCCCTGGCTGGCCGAGCTGGCGCTGCGCGACGACGAGGACGGCTACTCGGTGGCCGCCGAGCTGCTCGTCCCCGGGGCCCCGCTGGGCGAGGTGCTGGCCGACGACGCCCCCTTCGGCACCGTGCACGCCGACCTGGTGGACCGGTACGGCACCGACGTGCTGCGGGCGGTCGGCGCGCTGTGGGAGTTCACCCTGGTGCGCGCCGAGGAGGCCGCCCTGGGCGAGGACGTCCTCGACGTGTTCGAGGAGGCGCCCGACGCCCTGGACGAGTGGGCCGACGAGGTCCTGGAGCGGGTGGGCGACCCCGAGCTGCCGCCGGTGGTCCCCGAACTGGTCTGTGTGGCCGACCTCGACTACGTGGCCGACGACCGCTGGCCGCAGGCCCTGGAGATGCTCTCCCGGGGCGCGCTGCGCGGGGCCGTGACCGAACCGGCCCGGGTGCTCCTGCCCGACGGCCGGGTGGCGGACGTGCCGTCCTACACCGCCTGGTGGCTGCGCACCCGCGCGCTGGTGGGCGGCGCCGCCCCGAACGAGCTGCGCGCCGCCGAGGCCGAGGCCGCGCTGACGGGGCTCTACGACGAGGCGCCCGCCGACGTCGACCCGGAGTTCGCCCGGGCGCTGGGCGTGCGCACCACCCTGGCCGAACTGCTGGCGGACCCGGAGGGCCCGGACGACCTGCTGGCCCGGCTGGCCGACCCGGAGCGGCACGTGGACCGGTCGGCGCTGCTGCGGATCTGGACGGCGCTGGCGGGGGTGGACGCCGACCTGGTCACCCCGCCCACGCGGGTGCGCGCCGTGCTCGGCGGGGCGATCGTGGTGGCCGACGCCGAGGACGCCGTGGTGGTGGACTCCCCGGACCTGCTCCCGCTGTTCGCGGAGCGGCCGCTGATCCTGACCGCCGCTCCGGAGGAGCTGGCCGACGTGCTGGACCTGGAGCTGGCGAGCGAGTCGGTGGACGGGGAGGTCTCCGCGGGGGGCACGCTGCGCCAGGTGCCGGCGGTCGCCGACCTGTTCCTGGACCCCGAGGGGGAGCAGCCGGACCGCACCTACCTGCACCACGCGGAGCTCGTCGTGGACGGGGTCGAGGTGGAGTGGTACGCGGGGGACGGCGTCGTGCACGCCTCCACCAGCGACGGCCTGGCCCGCGCACTGTGCTGGCGCGCCGAGCAGTGGGACCGCCGCCACCTGCTCGCGGCCGCGCTGCGCGAGCCGGAGGCGGCCCCGCTCCTGCTCGCCGAGGCCGACCTGGAGCAGTAGGCCCGCACGGGGCGGTTAGAGGACGGCGGCCAGCCGGTCGCCCAGGCCGAGTTCGGCCTCGCCCCAGGCGGTGACCTCCAGCTCGTCGCCGACGGCCAGCACGCCCGGCCGGGTGACGGCGAACTTGGCGCCGAAGGAGACGCCGCCCCCGTCGGCCCGCCGGTACCCGGCCAGGGTGCGCAGCGGCTCCGGGCCGCGCTTCTCCCCCGTCTCCTGGTCCACGGTGGTGACCGCGCAGCGGATGCACACCTTGGCGTAGCCCAGCTCGGCCGTGCCCAGGCGCACGGCGCGGACGAGGTCCTCGGTGTGCGGCTCGGCCCAGCCGGACACCACGATGTTGGGGCGGAACCGGCGGATCGGCACGGGTTCGGCGCCGCGCTCCAGGATGCGCGCGTTGAGCAGGTCCAGCGAGGAGGCCGAGGCCATGAGCACGGCGGTGCTGTCGGCGAAGCCGCTGGTACCCGGGGTGAGCCCGCCGGTCTCCCGGCCGTGCTCCGCGGGCACCCGGACCAGGCGGCTGGGGGCGCCGAGCACCTCGGTCAGCCAGGCGGCGGCGGACGCGCCCTGGTCGACGCCGACGAACGGCTGCCTGTGCAGGGTGACGTCGAGGCGGGGGCCGTCGGGGTCGACCTCCAGCTCCAGCGGCTCGACCCCGTCGAACGACAGCCGCAGCGTGCCCTCGCCCGCCTCGGGGAGGATGCGGGCCATCCGCGGGTCCACGCGCTGGCTGCGGAAGCCGCCCGAGTCGTCCACGACCATGAAGGAGCGGTCGTGGCGGATCCCGGCCGGGGTGAGTTCCGCGGTGTCCAGGGAGATCCCCGCGCACCCCTTGACCGGGTAATGGACGAGTTCGGAGATTCGGGCCATGCCGAGCACGTTAGCGCATGGAAGGGGAGCCCCCGGTTTGCCCCCGGGCGCCGTACCCGCTGTACTTCTCATCGAGGCCTGGAAGGAACCGGGGCACGATCCGGTGCGTCCTCCCTGGCGTAACGAACCCCGCCGACATCCGAACCGACAGGACCCCTCCATGCGCACGATCCCCATCGCCCTGTTCGCGGCCGCCGCCCTCGTCGCGGTGGCGGGCTGCTCCTCCGACGACCCGGGCTCCTCCTCGGGCAACGGCGGAGTCGAGGAAGGCGCCCCGCCCGCGGGCAGTGAGCAGACCTTCGAGCCCGGCCGGCAGATCACGGTGGAGCTCACCATGGCCACCTCCGAGGACGGCGGCCGGAGCACCTCGTTCTTCTCGGGCTACCGCCCCACCGTCGAGTTCGAGTACCAGGAGCAGTCCACGACGTGCTACGCGCAGCTCCCGGTGGAGCTGCGCGAGTTCCCGCCGGGGGAGACGCACCGCATCGGCCTGGAGTGCGACGACGAGGTCGCCGCCCACCCGGACACGCCGGGCTTCCGGCTCGTCGAGGGCGACGCCGAGGTCGGGACGGGCGAGATCGTCTTCAGCGGCTGACCTCCGGGAGTTCCACGACACAACTAGATCAGCCTTGGCTTATATAGCCTGATGCTTATATGGTGGTCCCATGCACGCCTTCGACGTCCTGGGCGACCCCGTGCGGCGGCGTCTGCTGGAGCTGCTCAACGAGGGTGAGCGCGCCTCCGGCGAGCTGACGGAGGTCGTCCGGGCCGAGTTCGGCATCTCGCAGCCGGCCGTCTCCCAGCACCTGCGGGTGCTGCGTGAGAACGGCTTCGCCACCGTGCGCAGGGACGGCAACCGGCGGCTGTACGCCGTGGACGCCGCGCCCCTGCGCGACGTCGACGCCTGGCTGCGGCGCTTCGCCGCACGCTGGGAGCCGCACCTGATGGCGCTGGAGACCGAACTCGCCAGAGGCGCCCGCGAGCGCCGCGCCTCCGCGGACGAGGAGGACGGACGGCGTTCGCGGTGACCCGGTCCGGACGACGCCGGACCGGCAACCGACCCGACAGGGGAGTGGACCATGGATGTTCAGCGGCGGATCGACGAGGTCGGGCGCACGGTCACCATCAGCGGGGAAGGGGACGAGAGCACCGTCACCATCTCCCGCGACTACACCACCGGCGTCGACGACCTCTGGGACGCCTGCACCAACCCCGAACGCCTCCCGCGCTGGTTCGCCCCGGTCAGCGGGGACCTGGAACTCGGCGGCGCGTACCAGGTGGAGGGCAACGCGAGCGGTACCGTGCTGGCCTGCGACCCGCCCAAGTCGTTCCACATCAGCTGGGAGTTCGGCGGCGCGCGCAGCGACGTCCACGTCACGCTGACCCCGCTGCCCGCGGAGGGCGGCAGGGAGCGCACCCGGTTCGAGTTGGCGCACGTGGCCCCGCTGAGCGAGTTCTGGGAGCGGTTCGGCCCGGGCGCGGTGGGCGTGGGCTGGGACCTGTCCGTCCTGGGCCTGAGCCTGCACCTGGAGACCGGGTCCGACATCCCCGCGGAGCTCGAGGAGTGGGGCACCTCGCCCGAGGCGATCCGCTTCATGGAGTCGAGCGCCCGCGCCTGGGAGGCCGCGCACCTGGCCGCCGGGGCGGACCCGGAGGCGGTGCGAGCCTCGGCGGAGCGGACCATCGGGTTCTACACCCAGGCGCCGGACGAGGCGCCCGGGGACGCCCCCGAGTAGGACCCGGGCGGGCGCCCGGGCTCCGGGGCGGTGACGGGCGGGCGGTGTCCGGTCAGCGCGTGACGGTGAAGAAGCCCTCCGAGATGAGCGTCCTCAGGGCTTCGGGCACCCGTTCGCGCACCTGCACGGGGTCCTCGTTGATGAGCTGGGCGATGGCGTCCAGCAGCGGGCCCACCGGCATCGTCCCGTCGCAGACCCCGGCCAGCGCGGCCTCCACGGTGCCCACCCGGGCCACCCGGTGGAGCCCGCCGCGCTGGCGCAGCACGATCTTCTCCGGGTCCGGGGCGCCGGGGACGCCGATGCGCTCCTCCACCACGCCCGGGGCCAGCGCCACGTGCGCCGACAGCAGCGCGGCGTCGGTCAGCCGGTGCGCCGTCATCGCCCCGTCCACCACGGACGGGAGGTAGGGGCCCACCGGCTGCTCGATGTCGTGGCGCAACTCCTCCACGCGCACGGTCGCGTCCTGGGCGACGTCGTTGCGCAGGCTGATCCACCCGAACCCGATGCCCTTGATGCCCTCGCGCTCGAAGTAGTCCAGCCAGGCGTCGTAGCGGCGGGTGTACTCGGGGGTGCCGTGCTCGCAGGAGTCGCGCAGCCACAGCTCCACGTACTCCGCGGGGTCCTGCACGTCGCGCTGGACCACCCAGCCCGAGCAGCCGGTCCCGGTGACCCAGCCGCCGACGCGGTCCTCCCAGTCGTCGCCGTCGGAGTGCACCCAGTTGGCCAGGATCTGGCACCAGCCGCCCTCGGTGAGGTGGGCGGGCGCCCGGCGCACCAGCTCCGCGCAGACCGTGTCGCCCGGCAGGTCGGACTCCCGGTAGGTGTAGCGGGAGGCGTCGGGCGTGATGACGAACGGCGGGTTGGACACGATCAGGTCGAACCGCTCGCCCGCGACCGGCTCGTACAGCGACCCCGGGAGCAGGCGGACGTCGTGGACCCCGGACAGGGCCAGGCTGATCGCGGCCATCCGCAGGGCTCGCGGGTTGAGGTCGGTGGCGGTGATCTCCCGGGAGCGCGAGGCCAGGTGCAGGGCCTGCACGCCGCAGCCGGTGCCCACGTCGAGGGCGCGCTCGACCGGGCCGTCCACGATCAGCCGGGACAGGGTGGCGGAGGCGCCGCCCGCGCCCACCACGTGGTCGGGCCGGGGCACCTCCCCGCCGCCTGGGCGCACCTTGGGGTCGGAGACGACGAAGCCGGGGCGGCCCTCCTCCAGCTCCCAGGGGCCCAGGTGGACCAGGGAGCGCACGACGGCCCCGTCGGCGCGTTCGTCCACGGCGACCAGGCCCGCCTCGGCGAGCTCGTCCACGGGGAGGATGGCGCGGGCCGCGCGGGCGGGGATGGGGGTGCGCAGCCACCACAGGCGCAGCAGCAGCCCGAGGCGCTCCTCGCCGCCGGTGGCGCGCAGGGCGGGGACGAGCTCCTCGCGGGCCAGCGCGCGGGCCGCGGCGTCGCCCAACCGGTCGCGGACGCCGGACACCGTGTAGTCGGCGTCGATGAGGATGGCGCGCAGTCGTTCGGCGAGTCCGCGCGGGAAGGCTGTCTCTGGCACCCGTTCATTATCGGCCACCCGACCCACCAGGGCGTTCGGGGCGGGCCGTGCGCGGTGCCGGGTCAGGCGGCGGGCCGGTCGCGGTCCGCGCCCCGTTCGGAGGCCTCGGACCGCTTGCGCAGCAGGCGGGGGATGTACAGGAACCCGAAGACCCCCAGGCCCATGCCGGTCGCGCACACCCAGATCCACCAGCGCTCGGACTCGGGGAGCGCGTCGCCCATGAACAGCAGGACGACCAGCGCGACCGCCCAGGCGAGGGTGCCGAGCGCCGCGGGGACGCGGTAGTCGCTCTCGTGGACTTCGGGATCCGGCTGTCGGGGTTTGCGCACGCCTCCAGGCTAGCCGCACACCCCCGGCCGCTCCACGGACCGGTGGCGGTGAGCACGCTGATCAGGGAAACCTTCGTCACATCCGACCACCGGATCATCCGGGGAGATGGTGTTTTCTACGAAACCCGTGTGGAAGACGTGTCGGACGTTGTATGAAGATGCAACTAATCTGGCCCAGAATCCTAGTTGTCCGGTAACACGACCAGGTCAGGCTGACATCGTGAGCGCTACAAGCAAATCCCCCGTTACGAAGGGTCCCAGCGGACCCCTCGATCGCTACTTCCGCATCTCCGAGCGCGGTTCCACGCTCGGCACCGAGATCCGCGGCGGTCTGGCGACCTTCTTCGCCATGGCCTACATCGTCGTCCTCAACCCGCTGATCATCGGCACCGCCGAGGACGTCAACGGCGAGACCCTGGGCATCCCCCAGGTCGCGGCCGTGACCGCCCTGGTCGCGGCGATCTCCTCCATCCTCATGGGCGTGGTGAGCCGCTACCCGTTCGCCATCGCCGCGGGCATGGGCCTCAACGCCGTGGTCGCCTACGGTGTCGCACCGCTGATGCCGTGGTCCGATGTCTTCCTGCTGATCATCGTCGAGGGCCTGCTCCTGCTGGTCCTGGTGCTGACCGGCTTCCGCACCGCGGTCTTCGCCGCGATCCCGCCCGGCCTGAAGATGGCGATCGCGGTCGGCGTGGGCCTGTTCCTGGCCCTCATCGGCCTGGTCAACGCCGGCTTCGTCCAGGCGGGCGAGGGCACCCCGGTCCAGCTCGGCAACGGCGGCCTCCAGGGCTGGCCGATCCTGATCTTCGTCGTCGGCCTGCTCATCGCCATCGCCCTGTACGTCCGCAAGGTCCGCGGGGCGATGCTCCTGAGCATCGTCGTCGCCACCGTGCTCGCCATCGCCGTGGAGACGGCCCTGGGCGACGGCGGCGAGGGCCTCGGCTGGGGCCTGACCGTCCCCGCGCTGCCCACCGGTGTGGACGGCCTGGTCGCGCTGCCCGACTTCTCGCTCATCGGCCTGTTCGCCGACGGCGGCTTCAACGTGTTCGCCCGCTGGTCGGAGATCGGCTTCGCCACGGTGCTGATGCTGATCTTCACCCTGCTGCTGGCCGACTTCTTCGACACCATGGGCACCATGGTCGGTGTCGCCCACCAGGGCGGCCTGGCCGACGAGGACGGCAACATCGCGGGCACCCGCGAGGTCCTGGTCGCCGACTCCCTGGGCACCGTCTTCGGCGGTCTGGGCTCGGCCTCGGTGGCCACCCTCTACGCCGAGTCGGCCGCCGGCGTCGGTGAGGGCGCGCGGACCGGCATCGCCCCGATGGTCACCGGCCTGATGATGCTCCTCGCGACGTTCTTCACCCCGCTGGTGACCCTCGTCCCCTTCGAGGCGGCCACCCCGGTCCTGGTCATCGTGGGCTTCATGATGATGACCCAGGTCGTGAACATCGACTTCAAGGACCCGGCCATCGGCCTGGGCTCCTTCATGGCCATCATCATGATGCCCTTCACGTACTCGATCGCCAACGGCATCGGGTTCGGCCTGCTCACGTTCGCGTTCGTCAGCCTGGTCACGGGCAAGGGCCGCCAGGTCCACCCGCTGCTGTGGCTGATCTCCGTGGTGTTCCTCATCCACTTCGCCGAGGCGCCCATCTACGCGCTGATCGGCTAGCCCCTGTACGGCGGGAATTCCCGCCACCGTGAACGGCGTTGACCCGAATGATGAGTCAACGCCGTTTACCTTTTCTCGCCCGGAACGCTCCGATGACCGCATCAGTCCTTCTCCTCTCCCAGGGGAGGGACTGATGCGGCGTATCGCCATGTTCCGCTCACTGTCCGTGCGCAACTACCGCCTGTACGCGCTCGGCCAACTGCTCTCCAACCCCGGCACCTGGATGCAGCGCATCGCCCAGGACTGGCTGGTCCTCCAGCTCAGCGGCGGCAGCGGCATCGCACTCGGGATGACCACGGCGCTCCAGTTCCTGCCCATGCTGTTCCTCGGGCTGTGGGGCGGGGCCCTGGTGGACCGGCTGGACAAGCGCCGCCTGCTGGTGTTCACCCAGAGCACCATGGGCCTGCTCGCCGTCGCCCTCGGCGTGCTGGCCACCCTGGGGGCCGCCCAGGTCTGGCACGTGTACCTGTTCGCCTTCGGGCTCGGGCTGGTCACGGTGCTCGACAACCCCGGACGCCAGGCCTTCGTCCCCGAGATGGTCGACCGCGACCTGCTGACCAACGCGATCGCCCTCAACAGCGCCAGCTTCCAGCTCGGCCGGGTCACCGGGCCGGCCGTCGCCGGGCTGCTCATCGCCTGGATCGGCAGCGGGCCGGTCTTCCTCATCAACGGGGCCTCGTTCGGGTTCACCATCGTGGCGCTGCTGCTCATCCGCACCGCCGAGCTCAACCCCACCGAGCCGGTGCCGCGGGGCAAGGGGCAGATCCGCGAGGGCCTCGCCTACGTGAGCGGGCGCCGGGACCTCGTGCTGCTGCTCCTGCTGGCCGCGTGCACGCAGTTCTTCGGCGCCAACGGGCAGACGCAGATCGCCCTGATGGTCAACAACGTCTTCGAGACGGGGGCCGCCGCGTTCGGCGTGGCCGCCGCCTGCCTGGCCGTGGGCGCCCTCATCGGCGCGCTGCTGGCGGCGCGCCGCGAGCGCCCGCGGCTGCGCCTCATCCTGGTCGGGTCGATGGTGTTCGGCGCCGGCCAGGTCGCCGCCGGGCTGATGCCGGCCTACGCGGCGTTCGTGGTGGTGCTGGTGCCCATGGGCATCGCCTTCATGACCTACGTGACGACGCTCAACGCCACCTTCCAGCTCACCGTGGAACCGCACATGCGGGGGCGCGTCATGAGCATGTTCCTGCTGGTGTTCATGGGCGTGGCCCCGATCGGCGCCCCGGTGGTGGGCTTCCTCGCCGACGCCTTCGGGCCGCAGACCAGCATGGTCATCGGCGGCACGTTCACGATGCTCGTGGTCGCGGTGCTCGCCGTGCCGCTCTTCCGGGTCAAGGGCGTGCGCGTGCGCGACCTGCTGCCGCGCCGCCGCGGGGCACCGGTCGCGGCGGAATCCGCCTCGGAGGAACCGGACGCCGGCGGGCCGGTGTCCGCCGCCACCGCCGTCGCCGCCGTCGAGGAAGGCGCGGCCGGCGCCCCGGCCGCACCCGGACACCGCGAGGGGCTCACCGCCCACCGCTCCGGCTGACCCCGCGAACGGTCCGGACGCCGGGGCGGCCCCGTTCTCCCCGGCGCCCGGCCGCCCGGCGCGGATGCGAGGATGCCCGCATGAGACTGTTCGTCGCACTGACACCGCCCGCCGCGGTCGCCGACGCCGTCCTCGGCGCCCGCGAACCGGGACTGCGCCACACCCCCGACCTGCGCTGGACCCGGCCGGACGGGTGGCACCTCACCCTCGCCTTCTTCGGCGAGGTCCCCGACGACCTGCTGCCCGGCCTCACCGCAGCCCTGGGCGCGGCGGTCGGTGAACACGACCCCTTCGACCTCACCGTCGACGGCTGGGGCGTCTTCCCCCACCCCCACCGCGACCGCGCCGCCGTTCTGTGGGCCGGAATCGGCGGCGACACCGGCGCCCTCGCCGCCCTGAGCGCCGACCTGCGCGCCGCGGCGTCCGCCGCCGGCCTGCCCGGCGAGGACCGCGTCTACGTGCCGCATCTCACCGTCGCCCGCAGCCGCCCGCCCCGGGACCTCACCGGCCTGCTCTCCGAGCTGGGGAGCGGCCCGCGAGCGCCCTGGCCCGCCCGCGACGTGCACCTCGTGGAGAGCCGCCCCGGACGGGAGGACCGCTACCGAACCGCCCGGACCTGGGCGTTAGGCTGGAAAACCGACCCCGGACGACCGCCAGAGCGGAGCACGGCATGAGCATGCTCACCAACAACCACAAACAGCGGTGGCTGCTGCCCGTGGTGCTCGGCGCCATCATGCTGATCGTGCTGGTCGGCGCCCTCCTGGACTGAGCCGGCCGGACCGGCCGCCGGGCCGCCGCGCGGCCCACCTCAGGCGGCGGCGGACGCCAGCCGCACCGCGTGCGCGACCAGCGCCGCGTTGTCCTCCGCCTCCGACCCGTCCGGCATCCGCATGGTGTCCTCCAGGCCGATCCGGATGTCCAGCCCGGCGTCCAGGGCGTCCTCCAGCATCGGCCAGGCGGTCGCGTCCGAGCCGTGCAGCAGCCGCGGCGCCTCCACCCCGGCCCGCTCCAGCAGCGACAGGATCGACCGCGCGTTGCGCCGGGCGTCCTCCACCGCCACCTGGGTGGGTTCCACCAGCACCGCCGCCACCGGAACCCGCGTGGCGACCAAGATGCGGGCGGCGTCCACCGTCCACACCCCCGCCTCCACGGCCACGCGGCGGTCCTCCAGCAGGTGGATCAGGTCCACCGACCCCGCCTCGTGCAGGTTCACCGTCACCGCGTCGGGCAGCGCCGACGACGCCCAGCGCTGCACCAGGTCGTAGCGCCGCCAGGGGTCGGACTCGGCGGACAGGGCCGTGGTGAGCGACACCGGGACGCCGGGTCCCTCGGCGCGCAACCGCTCCATGAGCGGGCCGACCACCTGCGGCTCCAGCGATTCGGCGCCGCTCCGGTCGCGCGGGTGGACGTGCAGGTCGGTCGCCCCCGCGGCCACCGCGGCGTGGGCGTCGGCCAGCAGTTGGTCCACGGAGACGGGAAGGGCGGGGTGCGCTCCGGGACGGCGGTCCCCGTTCAGACAGGCGACGATCCTCATGGGTACTCCTCACGGCACTCCGTAAGCCGAATGTGCCCGTTCATCCCGGTCCGCAAAAGCCGTCCCGGCTGCGCGCCCGAATCCGCGCCCCCTGGCAGGATGTCCGTCATGAGACGACCGCTCGTGTGCGCCCTGGCCGCGCTGTCCGTGTTCCTCCCGGCGCCCGCCCTGGCGGAGCCGACGGTCCCCGACGGGGGCACCGGGCCCGACTACCCGCGCGGCGGCGAGGGGCCGGAGGGGTCGGAGGTCGCCTTCACCTTCCAGGACCCGCGGATCTCGGAGTCCAGCGGCCTGGCCCCCTCGCTGCGGCACGAGGGCGTGTGGTGGACCCACAACGACAGCGGGGAGCACCTCAGCGAGGTGTACGCGGTGGACGAGGAGGGGAACACGCTCGCCACCCTCACCCTGGCCCTGGAGCGGCGCGACTGGGAGGCCGTCTCCGTCGCCCCCGGGCCCGACGGGGAGCCCGCCGTCCACATCGGCGACATCGGCGACAACTTCGGCGGGGGCTGGACCGAGGTGCGGGTGTACCGGTTCGCCGAGCCGGAGGTGCTGGCGGACGCCGTCGTCGAGCCGACGGTGCTGACCTTCTCCTACGCGGACGGGGGCCGCGACGCCGAGTCGATGATGATCGACCCGCGCGACGGGCGGCTGTACGTGGTGTCCAAGGAGTTCTCGGGCGGGCTGTACGCCGCGCCGGAGGAGATCGACCCCGAGGGGGTCAACACCCTGGAGCGGATCGACTCGGCGCCGCTGTTCGCCACCGACGCCGCGTTCGGCCCGGACGGCACCCGCTACGTGATCCGCACCTACTGGGGTGTGACGGTCTACGACTCCACCGACGGGGTGCCGGGCAGGTCGCTGGGCGGGTTCGACCTGCCCGAGTCCGACCAGGGCGAGTCCATCGCCTTCACCCCCGACGGTACGGAGCTCATGGCCGGGACCGAGGGCCTGAACGCCCCGGTCTGGCGCATCCCGCTGGAGGAGCGCTACCGGTCCGGGCAGGCCGAGGCGGAGGAGGAGAGCGCGTTCCCCTCCCCGTCGGAGTCCGCCGGGGAATCCGCCGAGGACACCGGCGGGCGGGGGAGCGCGGTTCCCTTCCTCGTGGGCGGTGCCGCCGTGGCCGTCCTGCTCATCGGCGGCATCGTCCTGCTCGCCCGCCGCTCCTAGGGCGGGCACGGCCGGCGACCGCGGTCGCCGGGCCGCCTCCCGCCGCGCCGGGACGGTCGGGTCCGGGCCGCCCCGGCCGTGCGCCCCGCGGGAGACCGCCCGGCGGGCGCACGCCTTCCGGCGCGGGTGTGGACGAGGGCCGGTGAGGGGGTACGCCTCAGGCGGGGAGCAGAGCCGCCTCCACGGCGGCCGTGACGGCCTACCAGTGCCCGCGCCGGGCGGCGCGCTCCTCCGGGGGGCTCGGCTTCTCTTGGTGGAAGGTGAGCAGAGTGCGGGAGACGCCGACCCGGGTGAGACCGACTGGTCGATCGGTCATGGCGTCTCCTCCTCGTGTCGGCGGGACTCGCGCCGGGAGCGCAGTTCCCGGATCTTGTGTCGGTTGCCGCAGCGCCCCATGGCGCACCAGCGGCGCCGCCCGGGCCGGGAGCTGTCCACGAACACCCATCGGCAGTCCTCGGCGCCGCACTCGCGGATCCGGTCGGAGCGGGGCCGGTGAACAGGGGAAGAGTCCGGACGCCGCGCAGGGTCCGGGTGATCCTCGTTCGGCCCCCTCGGGGCGGTGCCGCGGCCGCTCAGCCGCTCTTCTGTGTCCTGCCTCGGCCGTTCTGCGGTCTCGTGGTGCTCCGGGGTGGCCGCAACCGGTCGTAGCGCCTCGGGGGCCCTGTTTTGTGCCGGTGGCCGGGCTGTCCATGCCGCGGGGTTCTGGTGCAGGATAGGGGCATGAGCGATGCCGAAGTGTCTTTGACAAAGGTGGAAGAGGACGTTCTGCTCTCCTTGGACGCCCTGGAGTATGAGAATAAGCCGATGACGAACTTCTTCGGTCCTGGAGATATAGCTGGTTATCCGGATCTGACAACCGATGTCGACGCGGTTCGCGATGCGCTGGTCACTCTGGTGGAGAAGAACCTGGTCAGTGAGTACGGGGGGCAGTATCAGCTCGGCTCTGAGTCCTCCGATGCGGTATGGAGGGTCAAGCGGAAGCGCGGAGAGATATAGCTTTACCGGGCCCGGGCTCATCTTCTGGGCGTCGGGCCCTTAGTGCTCAATCTCTCTCGATGGAGGGCTTCGAACTGTTATTTGGCGTTCGTCGAGGTGAGGTGGGGGGCGACTGGTGCGGGCTGTTGGTGTTCTGTCGGTTTTGTTTCAGGTGGGATCCCTGGATCGCGGTCGCCATGAACCCGGCCGCCACGTTCCCGCTTTCCGATGGGGCCTCTATCGCCCCCATGCGTTCGATCTCTTGTCCCTGTTTTGCCGAGAATATATCAGAAGGGAGCATGCGCGATGCGGCTCCGGTGACCAGGGTTTTTATTTCGCGCTCCTCGGTCCGGTAATTAAGTTCGTAGCCGAGGTATTGGCCAGTGTTGTTCGTGATGAGCCGCCCGGTGACTTCACCGCCGTTCTCACGGCACCAGTCGCGTACCGGGTCCAGGACCTTGGGCGCCCGCGCCACACGCCCTAGACAGGCGACGTAGGCGCCACCGGTGTGACCCGCTGCGTGAAAACGTAGAGAACCATCAGGGGCGTGAGACGTTTCCACCGCTTCAAGCCGAGCGTCGTGGACCGAGAGTCTGCCGTCTCCGCCGTGTTCCCGGTCGTGCTTCTGACGTAGCGTCAGGTACTGCGCGTCGTTCGACAACACCCAGGGAGCCTGACCGCCGACCATGGTGACCCGAGCGTTGGGGTTCGCCTCTAGGATGATCTCCGCATTGGCGATCGCTGCTCCTCCCGCCCCAGCGATTAGCCACTCATCGGTGATGTTCGGGTCATATCGGCCATCTCCCACATCGTCACCGATGAGGAGGCGTCCCGGGGCGTCCTGGGAGGCGCGGTCCCAGGTGTCCACGGCTTTCAAGGTCTTCATGGCCTCTGACATGTCCTTGCTGGAGTGAGACCCCACTCCGAACCGTTCCGCCGTTTCGAGGGCCTCCTGGGCGCTGCCCGGGGTGTCGGGGAGTTTCTTGAGGCGTTCCGCCGCGGTCAAGGACTCCGGGATTCCGCTCCTGCGGATCTCGTCCGCCAACACCTGTGTGGCTTCGGGGAGGGTCGGGATGCTGCGCGAAGCGCCGGGGATGATCTCAGGGGGCACCCCGGTCGCCACCACGGGTGTTCCCTTGACCTCGACGGTGACGGGGTCGCCCCGGTCGCCTGCCGGGGTGATGGTGGCGAGGAGTCTTCCCTGGTCGTCCACGGAGAGCGCGGCGTGTCCGTCGACGACCGGTCCCTTCACCGCCGCCTCGTTCTCCCAGAGCCGGATCGCGTCCAGCGGAACGCGGTCGTTCGGGCCGACGAATGCCGCCGGATCGCCCAAACCGCTCTTGGGCAGGTGCCTCACCTGCTCTGCGGACTGGACGATGCCCCTGATGGGGTCCACGTGCCAGCGTCCCTTCCCGTCGACGACCAGTTGGTCCGGGGAACGGCCGGCCAGTGCGGCACCGCCGCCGATCATGAGCGACACCTTCGGGTACGAGCCCTCCGGCAGGGCCTCGGCGTTCCTGCGCAGGGCCTCCACGGTCTGGTCGCTCTTCCGGGCGCGCACCTCACCCGATCGCCGGGCCATTTCCGCCAGGTCCCGTTTGTCCGGCCGCGAACCGGTGGGGTCGAGGAGGGCCGCTGACGACGTGGAGGGGGTGAGCAGTCGACCGGTGTCCTGCTCCCGGCTCTCCCGGAAGGCCCGCAGGGCCGCGGCGTCGCGCTCGGGAAGACCGCGCAGAGGGACACCCAGTTCCCGGTACATCGCGTGGGCCTGGGAGGACAGCGCGTGGCCGTTCGCGATCCGCTCCCACCCGGGGAAGGGGGCTCCGTTCCACGAGGGGGAGTCCTCGCGCAGGGCCAGTACGTCGAGCCGGTTCGAGAAGCCGTCCCGCGCCGCCCGGCGCAGGTCGGGGGATGCGTCGGGCAGGTGTGCGATGTGGGCGAGCCAGTTCAGCTCGCCGACGCGCCCTGCGTCCTCCGGTGACAGCCGGGTGTCCCGGGACCGGTCGAGGGCGAGGAAGAAGGAATCGCGGCGGGCCGACAGATCCGCCGCCGTGTCCTCCCTGACCTGGAAAAGCTCACCGGACTCGTAGGCGAGTGCCATGCCCACATCGTTCGGCCGCACGTCCTGGGCGATCTGTAGCACATGGTTCTGGGAGGAGGAGTTGACGTGTACACGTCCCACCTCTCCGGAAGGAAGCGGTACCGCCTCCGTTCGCAGGGTGAAGGGGATGCCGTTCCTGTCCTGGAACGCGAGAAGGATGTCGGCCGTTGGTCTACGAGCAACGGGGGGCACCGGAGCCGGTGTGCACCCGTGGAAGTCGCGGAGGATCACCGGAAGGGCGGCAGTGGCCTCCTGCAACACCCTTTCCCGGTCGGGGGTCGATTCCCTGCGTCCGCTGCTGAGGGGGTCGGGGAACAGGTCGGTCACGTCTGCGGTCTCCTAAGCCGGGGGCGTGGCATTCAGGATCGTGAATACGATAGGAGCATATAGTCCGGGTGCGCCCTTCTCCGTGGAGCATTGCTATAGTCCGGACCATGCTCGAAGCGCGCTCGATTGCCGAAGCCCACCTCTACCTGGAGATTCAGGTCTGCCGGACGTGCAATCTCAGGTGGGACGGGGTGCGGCACGCTTTGAGAACCCTCGAGGACCGCCCCGTGGCCGTCTACTCGCTTTCGTGCTCTTCCTGCGGTGCCCGGGATCAGTTGGAGTTCCTGATGCCGCGCGAACCCCTCCCGCCCGGCCCCCTGGGCGGGAACGAGCCGTCCGAGATCATGGACCCCGGAGAGTTCCACGCCGCCTCGGACGTGTACTTCGCCCTTGCCCGTGACGCCGTTGAGCAGGCGAATCCCGGAGATTATGAAAAAGTCGCGACCCTTCTCCGGCGTTCGGTCTACGCGCTCGCCGAAGTCCCGAAGTTCATCCCGCCGTCCGAGGACCGGGTCCCCCCGGAGCTGATCGTTTCGGAGATCGGCAGGGCGTCCTACGAGAGGAACCCCGACCGGTTCGTCCGCGACCGGATCGAGTACGAGATCCAGGACCTCCTGAACCTGATGCAGCGCTATCTCCCCGACGCCGGTCCGGTGCACTGACCCCTTCCCGGGGAACACGCCGCAGGCGCGGTCCGAGCCGCGGCACGGAGCCCCGCGCCCTCCAGGGCGTCCGGTCCGGCCGGGGCGGCGCGGTTCCACGGACAGATGGATGCCGGGACCGCGCCGACACGGGTCCGAGGCCTCCGGCGGCGGACGCCCGGCTCCGCCCCACGGACCGGAACGCCTCCGGCTCCCCGCACGGCCGACGGCGAGGCGTCCTTCGCGCGCCGCATCCCACCGGAGTCCTCTCCGAGGCGCCGTTCCCTCCGATTTTTTGAACTCCGGGGCTGCCACCTGCAGTGATGGCGTGCCGTTCTGATCCGGAAATGGAAACGAACCGGAACGCCCCCGTGTGAATCACACAGGAAGAACACTCACAATCCCTGTCTCAGGGATGGAGTACTGTACCTCCGGTGGCAACACCTGTCCGAATTGACCTTTTTCAACAGGTGAACGGGGTCGTCGACACCAAGGAAAAGAGGACATGCGCAGAGACCACAGTACGGTCCCCTCGTTTCCGAAGATCTCCGCGGAGATCCTCGACGAGGTGACGGCCAAGGTCACCGTGAGCGGAATCGTCAGCTCGGTGACCGGTACCGACCTCAACGCGACGCGTGCCGAGGTCGTCCGGCTGATCTCGCTCACCGCGAAACGACTCGGCCGCCCGGTCCGCGCACTCACCGTCGAAGGCGGAGAGGAATGGCCTCTCGTCATCTACCCGGACGGAGTCGTCGAGAGCGACACGACCGCCGACCCCGGCAAGCGCAAGGGGAGGAAGAAGCAGGCGGGCCGGGGGTCGAAGGCCAAGGGCGGTACCGCGCCGCGGACCCCTGACGAGACCCCCGCGCCGAGCGGCCCCTCGGCGGCCGACGCGTTCGTCTCGGGCGGGGTCCCCCATGCCACAGCGGTCCCCGGAGAGCGGCCCCCCGCGCCCGAGGTGCGCGTGGACGAGAACACCGAGGCGGAGCCGGTCCGGCCGCGCCCCGCCACCCCTTCGCTTTTCGAGATGGTCGTACAGAGCCTGGAGGAACGTGACCGGGCCCTGTCCGCCGAGCAGAACCGGAACCCGGCCCCGGAACCCCCTCCGGTCGTCCCGCAGGGCGGGGCCGTGCGCTCTTCGGCGGACGCCTCCGCCCCTGCGCCCCTCTCCGCGCCGGGTTCCCGCTTCCCCGGGCCGGGGCCGGTGACGGCCGGAAGCGACGATGCCCCGGGCCCGGAGCCCCACGGACCGTCCGCGCCGACTCCGGCGGCCTTCGCGCCGTCCGGGCGGTTTTCTCCGGAACCCGCCCCCCGGGAAGGGGCCGGGGCGATGCCGCCCGCGCCTTCCGTACCCGCTCCGCAGCCCCCGTCGGGATACGCGCACGGCGTTCCTTCCCACAGCGGTCCCACGGGGGAGCCCGCACCCGATTCCACGCCTCCGGTGTCGGGGCCCCCGCCGGGCCCCCACGCCCCCCGGCCCGCCCAGGGAGGCCCCCGGACGACCCCTCTCCACGGTGTCCCCGCGGGGCAGCCGACACCTCCTGCCCCCGCTCCGCAGCCTGCGCCGGGGTATGGGCACGGCACCCCTTCCCACGGTGTTCCCGCGGGTCCGCCTCCGGGTGTCCCCGTTCCGCCCGCCCCCCGGCCCGGTCCGGGCCCCGAGGCGGAACCCCTCCCGGCGGACCTCGGGGGCGGGCCCGGCCAGGGCGGCGCCCCCGCCGCACTCACGGGTCCCTCGGAAGCGGCCGAGTTGTGGAACACGGTCATCCAGGAGATCAACAGCGAACGCGGCGCCCACCCGGGGACGGTGCCGCCCGTGCATCCCATCCCCGCTCAGGAGGCGGTCGGCCCGCCCATCTCCGCACCGCCCTCGCGGCGCCGCAGGTTCGGCCTCGGCGGGCTCCTGGGTCCCCGTGTGCCGGAGTGGTCCGCCCCTCCGGAGAACTTCCACGCCCGTATGCAGGTGCCCATCGCGGGACACCGCCGTATCGCCGTCCTGAGCCTGAAGGGCGGTGTGGGCAAGACCACCACCAGCGTCCTCCTCGGATCCCTCATGGCGTCCCAGCGGGAGAGCAGGGTGGTGGCGGTCGACGTCAACCGGGACATGGGGACCCTGCGTGACCGGGTACCCCTGCAGACCGGACTCACCGTCCGCGACCTCTTCCGGGACGCCGCATCCATCAGGGGTTTCACCGAGCTGCGGGGTTACGTCTCCGCGAACGAGGAGAGGATGCACGCCCTGGTCGGCGACCAGGTCTTCGGTTTCCGGGAGGTCGAGGGACGGAACGGCTACGGTGTGGTCGCCGATGTCCTGGAGCGGTACTACGACATCGTCCTCAACGACTGCGGCACCGGTATGGGCAACCCGGGGATGCAGCGGGTGCTGGATCTCGCAGACCAGGTCGTGGTCGTTCTCGAACCCGCCTCCGACGCGGTCCGGGCCGCGGAGGCGACCTTCGACTGGCTGGGCAGGAACGGCTACGCGGATCTCGTCTCCGGAGCCATCGTCGTCATTTCCAAGGTCGACCGGAGATCCGCGTCGTCCCCTGACATCGACACCCTCGAAGCCCGTTTCAGCGGGGCGGTGAGGGCCGCCGTCCGGATCCCCTTCGACGAACACCTCGCGTGGGGGAGGGTCATCCGGTTCCAGGAACTGCACGAGTCCACGCGCAACGCGTGTTCCCATCTGGCGCTGCTGAGCGTGGAGGGGCTCGCGAACATGCAGAGGTCGGGTGTGTGAACCGCCGCCCGGGCGAACCCCGTTCGAGGCCGCGGAGCGCTCCCGGTGACCGGGGCGTCCCAGGGGATGCCCCGCCCCCGCCAATCCGCCACGAGGAAGAGTAGAGGTCCAGGGTGGAGATAGACCAGAGATCGGACGGAGCCCAGGAGGCCCTCCTCCAGGCCGTCCACCTCCAGATGCGTATCGCCCAGACCTTCGGCCGGGCGGCGAACCGCCATGTCATGGACAGGTTCCGTGATCTTCCACGGGTGAACGAGGCCCCCACCCGGGTGCGCCCCCAGACCCGCAGGGAGCGGCGTGCCCAGTGGCGCGAGGACCGCGGGAAGTTCGCCGGGGTCGGTCGGGCATCCTGGTGGCGCGACGCCACCCCCGCCAAGATCGCGGACGCGTCGGCGGCGGTCCGGCGCCAACGGGGCAACAGCCTGCGGGCGCGGCTGGCCGGTTGGCTGCTGAACCGGGGATACCGGCGGCTCACCGGTGTGAACCTGGACGAGACCGTGCAGGTCTTCGGCCCGCAGTCCCCGCACCAGGCGGTGGGGAACCAGGGCATGGCCCAGGGGTTCGCCGAACTGGTTCCGCGCACCTTCGAGGAGCAGCGCGGCCTGGAGGAGCTGCGGCGCGAACTCGAGCGCATGTCGCGCGAGATCGACTACCTCCGTGAGCGGTTGGGGCTTCCCCCGCTGAGCCCGGAGGAGCGGCAGCAGAACGGAACCGCGGCCGAGCAGGAGGGCGTTACCCCCCACCGCGAGGCGGAGGAGGAGTCCGACCGCGAGGCCGCCGCCGAGGCCCCCGAGGCGGAGACCGAGTCCGGTCGGGACGTTGAGGAGGAGCGGGAGGAGGCCGCCGAACGTCCCGAAGCGGAGGCCGGACAGGACCAGGAGGCCGAGCAGGAGGCCGTCGGGCGTCCCGAAGCGGAGGCAGAGACCGGGCCAGAGCGGGACGGGACCGCCGAGCGGTCCGAGCCGGGGGCTGAGGAGGAGCGGGCGGAGGAGAGTCCCGAGACCGAGGCCGGAGAGGATCGCGAACCCGCTGAGAACGCCCGGGAGGAGGCGGCGGACCGCCCCGGCGCGGAGACCGAGGGGGACAGGGGGGCCGAGGGGCCCGCGGACGGGGCGCCGGCGATCTCCGAAACGGACCAGGAGTTCGGCCACCGGGAGACGGCGGAACACACCGGAACGGAGGCTTCCGCACCCGAGGTGAACGGGACCGCTCCGGCGGAGGACCGCCCCCAGGCCGCCTCCGAGGCGGTCACCGGTGGAGAAGGCCGGGTGGACGAGTCCTCCACCGCCGCGGAAACGGGCCACGGGCGACCGGCGCCGACGGCACCGGGGACGGACAGCCGCCATCTGCTCACCCGGACCACGGGGGCGACGCGACCGGCGGCGGCCGCCGGACCTCAGGACCCCGCCCCGGCCCGGGGCGGGGCCGGAAGCCATCTGGACCGCGGTCCCGGGAAGGACAACGGCATGGGCGGTCGCTGACGCCCCCGCATGAGCGGAACGCCCGGTCGGGGACTCCGACCGGGCGTTCCGCTCATGCGGCCTCAGACGTGGGCCCGTGTGCGTCAGTATTCGGGGAAGTACCCCGGCGGCGGTGGGTCATGGGGCAGGGGCTCGCCGTGTCCGTTGCCGTCCTCTGCCGTGGCCATGGGGCCGTCCGGGGAGAGCAGGATGCCCATGTGGTAGTCCGCGTGGTCGCGCAGCCAGGTGCTGATACCGGTGGAGGGGTCGTTGCGCAGGCTCTCCCACGACCGCCAGACGGCGTCGACGCGGATGAGCGCCTCGGCGTTCTCCCACCAGCGCGCGGACCAGCGGTACTGGTTGCGGACCCCCACCCGCCGTTTGTAGACGTGGCGGAAGTAGTTCTCGAAGAAGTCGACCGCGTTCCTGTAGTGGAGGCCTTCGGCGTCGTCGGCTTCGCCACCGCTGTTGGCGTATTCGTTCAATTCGTTCAGCCAGTCCTCATTGCCGGCCATGCCTCCGATCCTTTCCTTGTTCCGGGGCCGGTCGCCTTCACCAGTGGATCGGGAAGGTCTCGCTGTGCTCGGGGGCGACGGCACCGATCTCGGTGGGCTCGGCACTGCCGTCGACGGGCACGGAGTACCAGCCGCTGGAGCCGTCCGGGGCGGTGGAGCGGAACAGGATTTGCGTACCGTCGGAGGAGAGGACCGGGGTGGTGTTGGTCCGGTCGCCGCCCTGGATGAGGTGGCGGACCGGTTCCGGCTTCAGCTCAAGGGTCTGGGGATCGAAGCCCACGATGGTGAGGTTGTCGCCTTCCACCAGCAGTTCGTGCTCGCCGACCATGAAGACGGGCCGCTGCCCGTTCAGGGCCGATTCGGAGTCCTCGTAGTCTTCAAGGGTTTTCACCCAACCCTCCGGCGGATCGAAGGTGGCCGCCGGCAGCTCAGTGGACACCGGGGCCTCGGTCGCGGAATCCCTTGCCCGGGTCCACAGGAAGCCCGTGGAAGTCTCCACGTAGAGGTGCCCGACGAGAGTGCCTTCACGGTTGGAGAAATGCCTGACGTACTCCCGGCCCCCTGTGACGCTTCGCTCCCAGGAACCCTCGTACTCCGGCGAATCGACCGGAAGGAAGTTCGTCGCGTAGATGTGGCCGCTGTAGGGGTCGAGGATGATGCGGTCGCAATCGGTGCAGGAGCCGACCTCCTGGACGTCTCCGCTCGCGGGGTCGACGCTTTTCACGGTGCCCTCTTCACCGTCGGGGACCTTTTCCAGGTAGTAGACGCGACCGTCGTTGTGGTTGTAACGGGGGGAGAACTGGCCGACGGTGTCGCTGAATCCGGAACCCTCGTTGCCTGGCAGGAGGGCTTCCACCGTGCCGTCGGAGGACATGGCGCCGATGGTGGTGATCAGGGCGCTGTCGACCTGCTCGTCGAGGGTGACGAGCAACTGTGAGGTCTCGGGGATGAACAGCCCGGCCAGCTCGTGAGCCTGATTGCGGCTCAGCGGCCACCACGAATCGGACCCGTCCTGGCCGTCCTCGTAGTTGATGTCGCAGTCGGGGAGGGCGGTGGTGAACTCACCTTCGGGCGTCCGCCCGCTGCCCTGCCGGGGCTCTGCGGCGGCGGTGGCACCGAGGGGGTTGTAGGAGTGCTGTGCCAGGAGGCTTCCGTCCTGATCGGAGAAGCGGTAGGCGTTGATTGCCCCGTCTGCGCAGTCCATGGCGAGGAAGCCCTCTCCGGCGAGGGGCTCCTGGGCCGCGGCCTCCCCGGGGGCCTCACCGCCTCCGCCGTCCCCGCCCTCGCCGCCACCGCCGCAGCCGGTGGCGAACATGATCACGGCGGCCAGAGCGGCCCCGTGTTTCCAGAGGGAGGGGTGTGAGCGTTCTTCGGGCATGACCGGTCCTCGTTCTTCTGAAGGTCGGGATGGGGGAGATCAGGGCTCGTAGGTCTTCAGGGAGGAGAGCACTTTCTCCTTGTGCTTGCCGGACATCCACGGCACCGTCTCCACCAGCGTCGGCGGGGTGCCGGAGGCGATCACCACGGCCCTGCCCGGCGGCATCGAGCCGAGGTCGGAGACCTCCATGGTCCGCTGCCTGTCCACCTGCCAGGAGACGGACCGCCCCTGCCTGCCACCGGAGACCGAGGCCCTGTCGACCTCGTGGTCGCCGATGAGCTGGGAGAGCTCGTTGAGGAACTCCACCTCGGAGACACCGCCGCCGTACATCTTGATGTTGGAGGCCGACCAGAGCTTGCGCATGCCGCTCTGCCCCCACACGTCCACGCCCTGGGACCAGGACTGGAGGATCGTCATCAGGATGATCCCGCGGGAGCCGTAGTGGGAGTACAGGGACGGGAGGTCGTTCCAGCGGCACACGTTCGCCGCCTCGTCGAGCACCCCCAGCAGGGGTGTGCTCAGGCGTCCGCCCCGCTGGGTGGTGGCCAGTTCCTCCGCCGCCTCCACCACCGCGACCGTCAGGGCCGTCACCAGCGGCCCCGCACTCCCCTTGCCCTCCTTGGACAGGGAGTACAGCGTGCCGCCCCCGGCCACGAACTCGTGCGGGTCGAAGGGCGGCCGGGTCTCTCCGCCCTCGCCCTCCTGCGCGGAGATCCACGGTGCGATCTGTCGGCTCGTCAGGCACGAGACCATCTGCATGGCGGTCCCGTACACGCCCCCGCGCTGCTTCTCGGGGGAGTTGACCACTCCGGAGACGTTGTCCGCCACCAGGTTGTACCCGTGAGCCGAGAGGATGCCCACGGCCTCGTCGTCGTGCGGGCGGGTGAGCCACGTGTACACCTGGAGGATCGACCGGCCGTCCAGGGCTGCGGCGAGCAGCAGACCCGCGAGCAGGTCCTGGGCCGCCCCGTCGAAGAAGGCGTCGGTCTTGGCGTCGGCGTCCCGTGACCCCGCCACGAAGTGGCCCGCGAGCCGGGCGGCCTTCACCTCGTCGGTGACGTAGGACAGGGGGTTCCACCACCACTCGGGCCTCTCCAGGGCGATGCCCTGGGGGTCGAAGACCCACACGGGGCCCGAGCCCTGGCGCACTCCGCGGGTGGCGTCGACCACGTCCCGCTTGTTGCTGGTGACGAGGACGGCGCCGGGCGCCTCCAGGATGGCCGGGATCGCCCGCGAGGTCGTCTTGCCCGTGCGGGGGCCCCAGATGTCGACGTGCATGTCCTCCCAGGAGCCGTACAGCATGCGGCCGTCCCGTACGGAGCGCCCGATGGGCACCCCGGGGGAGCCCCGCACGCCGAGCCGCTCGGCCTTGGCGCGGGCGCCCTTCTCCGACAATCGCTCCAGGTCGTCCCCGCGGCCCATGTGGGCGGCGGAGGAGTCCACCCGCGCCCGCGAGCCGCGGCGCATGAGCAGGACGAGGGTGAAGACCAGGACGATCAGGATCCACTGCCCGCCCAGGACCACCGTCTGGGGCATCCCCCAGGCGATCCTGCCGCCCAGTACGCCGAACAGGACGTCGAACGGATTGGCGGGGGCCTCGCCTCCGCCGACGCGCACCGCCACCCAGACGGTGCCCAGCACCAGCACCACGGTGGCGATGAGGACCCAGATGAGCACCGCTTCGGTGTTCATCCCGGTCGGGGTCTTACGGGCTCTGCTCATCCTGTGCTCTCCTCGACCGGGTCCTCGGCCCCGGAGCGCTCACCGGCCTCCCCGTCCTCCGTGACCGCGCCGGTCCGGGAGACGGTGTGCCAGAGCTTGTTGGTGTCGTTGATGGACTTCTCCGCCTCGGTCAGCTGCACCTGCACGGGGATACCGGGACGGCCGCCGACCTTGACGAGGAACTTGCCGCGTCCGGGGGGCGCGCTCTCGGCTCCCGCGTGGGAGTCCCAGGCCGGGGGGTCCTGCCAGGAGCCGAGCATCTCCTGCTCCGCCAGGGAGAAGGGGACGACGGAGGACAGCATCGGCATCTCGGCGCGGGGCAGGCCGCCGCACACCACCATGCCCGAGCGCTCCACGAACCCCTTGGCCTTGTTGCGGTCCTCTTCGCTCGGCAGTGACATGAGGTCGCTCATGGTGTGCGAGATCATCGCCATGCCCACACCCCGCTGGCGGTTGAGGCGGGTCAGGGCGTCGACCCGGTCGACCATCCCGTGGCCGGCGCGCAGGGCCCGCCAGAGCTCGTCCAGGATGACGAAGTAGTGCCGCCGCGGTTCCAGGCCCGCGTCCGCCAGGGCGTGGGAGAGGTTGATGGTCGCGAACCCGGTGGACCAGCAGGCCAGTAGCACGGCCGCCTGCAGGTCCATCTCGGTGTCGTCGATGCCGGACACGTCGAAGACGACGGGCCGGTCGCGCTTCATCGGGGTGGTGGTCGGCCGGGAGAAGGTCTCTCCCAGCCGCCCGCCGCCCACCAGCCCGATCAGCGATGCCTCCAGGTGGTCGGTGACCTCCTGGTAACGGGTCAGGCTCCCGCGGTCCAGGGCGACCTGTCGGACGGCGTCGGGCGCGTCCTGGATGCATTTGAGGAGGTCGTTCAGCACCGGGGTGCCCTGGTGGCGCTCGTCCAGCACCTTCAGCGCGCGGTCGAGGATCGTCTCCTCGCGGTCGCTCACGGGGGCCGACCGCATGATGGTGAGCAGAGCGGTGACCATCGTCAGCCGACGGCCGTGCACGTCCGCCATGAGCTTGGTCCGGGCATCGGCGGGCAGCCGGTGGAGCTCCTCGCTCGCCTGGCCCGGGTCGAGCACGTTGAGGTGGCCCTGTCCGCGGCCCAGGCTGATGACCTGGCCGCCCAGGGCCTCCACCAGGTCGACGTAGTCGGGCTTGAGGTCGCCCAGGATGAACGGCTGCACGCCGTAGCCGGACAGGCCGGTCGCCATGCGCCGGGTGATGGTCGACTTGCCCAGACCGGGCTTGCCCAGCACGAACATCGACGGGTTCGAGATCAGGTTGGCCCGCTGGAACCACGAGATGGGATCGCAGCACAGCGTCGCCCCCGTCATGATGTTGCGCCCGATCGGCACACCGACCATCGGTGTGCCGCTGCCGACCGCGAACGGCCACAGCCCGCACACCTGCACGGTCGTCCCGCGCCACTCCGGGGCCATCTCCACGATGGTGGACTCGCCCGCGCCGTAGGAGGTCCAGCCGCGCGGTCCGGGTCGCTTGGGCTGTACCTTGGGCGCTTCGACGGCCTCAGGGCGGCTGCGGAAGCGGTCCGTGCCCCCCTTGCGTCGTTTCCGGCTCACATCTGCTCCCTGATCTCCACGGGAATCCTCAGGTGCATGGGCAGGACGATGCCCAGGGGAAGGCCTGCGGCGAAGGTGGAGTCCTGCGCTCCGTAGGCGGGACGCAGCCGCAGCCGCGACGCCGCCGACAGGTTGGCGATCGCGGCCCGGGCGTCCGCCTCCTTGTCCAGGTCCTCGACGGTGGCGGTGACGACCATCCCGAAGTTCACCAGGCCCGCCCCCGCGGCCTCCTCCGCTGCCGTCGCCCGGGCCGAGCGGGTCGCGAGCATGTCGCGCGCCGTCGGCTTGGCACTCGATGTGGCCCGGAACTCGGCGGCCCGCAGGTCCGCCTCCACCACACCTGCCGCCTTCGCCGGGTCCAGCGGCCGGTACAGCAGGGTGACGCGCTTGCGCGCGATGTCGGGGTGGGGGGCGAGCAGCCGGGTCAGGATGCTCGACTGCACGTTGCCTCGCGGTGCGGCGGTCATGGTCCACGAGATGGACAGCGCGCTGTCGTGCCTGATCTTGTCCCAGCCGGCCTGGTGGGCGGTGGGACCCACGTCCGTCCACTCGATCTCGGGCACCTCGCCCGCCGAGTGCGCCTCGTCGATGAGGACGGCGGCGGCCGGGTCGTAGGCGACGCGGATCACCTCGCACAGTTCCTGTGCGGGCAGCGGCCGGGCGGCGCCGGCCCCCGTCGAGGTCAGGGCCTGGGTGAGGCCGGGGAGCCGGGCGGCGAGGTCCCGGCCCATCTCCTCGGGGGTGATCTTCTTGTCGCGTCCGGGTGAGAAGGTCAGTGCCACGTACGCCCGGACCAGGGAGGAGCCGTGCGGGTAGGCGTCCACGGTCTCCAGGAGGACCTGCCGGGCGAACAGGGGGGACTGCTCGTCGATCTGCCCGACGACCTCGCGGTGCAGCCGGGTCCCGGTGTCCGGGGAGGTCTCGACGGTCACCGAGGCGGCGACCAGGTCCGGCTCGTCCCCCAGGTTGGCCAGCCAGTGGCCCCACTCCGCCACCCAGGAGTCGACCTGCTCGACGTCCACCAGGGCGGCGCCGTCCGGCTCGGTCGCGACGACGACGGAGAAGTGGTTGCCGTTGGAGGGCAGGTGCAGCAGGGCGAACGGGCGGCCGTAGGAGTCCTGGTGCTCGCTCAGCCGCAGTGGGGCGGCGATTCCCGGAAGCTGGTAGCGGCCCCAGGGCACACGGCCCAGCGGACCGGAACGGTAGAGGTGGGCGCCAAGGGAGCGCGCCTTCCACCAGAGCATCCGTACTCCCATCTTCGACATGGTGCTTTTGCCGTGCTTGTCCTTGGTGAGCACGGCGAGGAGGACGATGCCCAGGACCGCGCCGGCGATGGCGCCCCGGAGGAGCCCGGCGACCATCACCACGAAGACGATGATCACCAGGCTCCCGAGGAGGAAGACCGTGCCGAGCGTTCCCAGCCCCATGAGGCCCGCCGACGCGGGGACCCGCCAGTTCCCGTACGTGCGCACGGTACGGGTCATGTCGTCATTTACGGCTGCCACTGGGCCCATCGCCTCCGGAAGCGGTTTCGTCGACCGCCTTCTTGCTGGCCTCGCCGACGGCCTTGACGGCCTTGGCGGCCGCGTAGATGGCGGCGGTCTTGGGGTTGCTCTTCATCGCGGCGGCGCCCGCGCCGCCTCCGCCTCCACCCGTGGTCGGGCCGCCTCCGCCGCCGCCCGTGATACCTCCGGGCTTGGCGCCGCTGGTGTTGGAGGCGCCCGTCGCGCCTCCGCCGGACCTGCCGCCGGAAGGGCCTCCGCCTCCTCCGCCGCCGGATCCGCCCCCGCCGCCTCCGCCGCTCGCGGAGCCGGTGGGGAGCGCCGAGGTCGCGGCGTCGGCTGCCCCGCCGCCGCTGCCCGCGGTCGCGCCGACCATGGGGGTCACGAACTTCATCAGGGCGGGAAGGGCGAACAGGGCCAGGGCGAGCATGGTGACGCCCAGCATCAGGTCCTCCAGGCCCGCCTCTCCCTCGGGCTCCTGTAGCAGGACGAAGGCGAGGGCGTAGATGATCGCCGCCACGGGCTTGTAGAGCAGGAAGGCGACGAGCCAGGAGATGGCCTTCTGGAACCAGGACCGGCCCATCTCCGTGTTGGTGAACGCGGCAGTGAGGGGGAGCACGCCGGTGAGCAGGATGAGCATGCCGTCGCGGATCATCATCAGCACCATCTGGATCAGGCCGATGACGATGATGACCAGGCCGAGGACGAGGACCATGATGAGTCCGCCGCCGCCGAAGTAGGAATTGACGCCCATGATGACGAGGAACTCCGTGGCGAGCCCGCCGAGGTCGGACTGGCCGTAGCCCTCCTTCAGGATCCACGTCGAGAACTCGTCCCCGAGGCCGATGAGGATGTTGACGAAGGTCACGCAGGTCGCCGAGACCACGACCAGGGTCAGCAGGGACTTGAGCAGCTCCTTGCCGGGCTGGGCGCGCTGCTCCCAGGCCATCTTCACGCCGCCCACGATCACCGAGAGGATCGCCGCGACCCCGACGTAGAACATCAGGCGGCTCTGGAGGAATCCGGCGGCGCCGCCGGCCGAGGTGCCGCCCATGGCCCCGATCAGTGCCGAGACGGCCGAGGACGCACCGCCGATGAGGGCGACGGCCCCGATGACCAGGGTCATCTTGTTGAGGTACTGGCCGCCTTCGCCCCTCGACCTGGCCAGGGCCAGTGTCGCCCCGAGGATGATGAGGGACAGGACGGCGACGCCCAACCCGATCCAGGTGACGTAGCCGAGGATGTCGCTCACCTGCCCCGGGGTTCCGCTGGGGGAGGTGATCCCGCCGGCGGCGGAGCCGTCACCGGCGTCCAGTTCCCTGGTCGGACTGTCGATCCAGAAGGTCAGCATCGTCTCGACGACGCTTCCGACCTCGTCGGCGAACTGCTGCTTGATCTCGTCCATGATGCTGGTCACTGCCCTGTCGAAGTGACACCCGATATCGATTCCGCACACGTCAGATCGCCGCCCAGGGTGTGTAACCGCTCAGATCCTCGAGGACGGTGAAGAGGGGATCGCTCTCCCCGCTCTCGTCGACCACGATCTTCCAGTCCCCCTCCACCCAGATGAGGTCGAAGGTCATGCTCGCGTACACGGCGTCGGGAGCCATCAGGGCGAGGCTGATACGGGCCTCGTCCTCGGTGTAGGAGACGACCTTGGCGGCGACGATCTGTCCGCCGCCGCCTCCCTCCGGCGCCTGCGACGACTCCATCTCCGCGATGAACACCTGCCGTCCCGGCCCCGGTGCCACGATCCGCTCCCACTGGGAGTCCATCCGGTCGCCCCCGGCGTTGGCCAGGGCGAGGAAGTTCCCGGTGGCGAGCACCGCCCCCTCCGGTGTGCGGGCGTAGCAGTAACGGGCCCCGCCGTCCTCGACGACCCCCGGGCCGTGCTCGGCCGTCTGCGGGGCACGCATACCGCCGATCGAGGTCCAGGTGGTGTCGAGGAGGGGGAGGAGCATGTCGAACTCGACCGTGTGCGCCTCCAGCCCGCACACGCTGTCCTGCCCGTCCGGGGTGGCCGGAGCCTCCTCCGGGGAGGAGGTCGCCTCGGGACCGGCGGGGGCGGACGCGCTTCCCGGGTCCGCCCCCGCCTCGTCTTCGTCGTCGGGCCACACGGCGACCAGGACACCGGACACCACGAGGGCGGCGAGAAAACCTGCTGAGAAGATGAAGGAGGGGCGGCTGAAAGGGTTCTCGTCGCTCATCGTCGGTTTTTCTCCGTGATCAGCTCACCAGGAACGAGACGAGGCTCGTCGCGCCCGAGATGACGATGACACCGGCGAGGACCATGCCGATCTTGCTCATGTGCTCGCCGCCCTCGCCCCGGCGGGACTGGATGGCCATGACGGCGCCGGCGACGATGAGGCCGAGGACGCAGACCGCCAGGGCGACCCACTTGGCCCATCCCAGGATGGTGAGGAAGCCGCCGTCCAGGCCGGGAGGGGCCTGGCTGGTGACCTCATCGATGCCGAGCGCGAGGGGGTGGAGAAGGGACGTTGCGTCAGCTGCGAGGACAACTGCTTCGTTCATCGGGTCTCGGATCTTTTCTCTAGCTTTTCTGGATCAGGACTTGCACGCTTTTTATGAGTTTCCGCAGCTCAGCGGGCATGCCACGTGGATCCGGGGCGGTGGGCGGGTCGGTCCGCCATTGTTCCATCCAGGGGACTCGCCAGACTCGGGGAGCTCCCCCTCCTACTAGATGCGCGAAGTCCTTCAGGGGTTTCGGAAGCTTACCGGGCGCGTCGGACACCAGGGCAAGTCCCAGCAGCTGGATTCCGGGAACGGTGCCGGAGGCCCATTGTGTAAGGGCGTTCCGGGCGGACTCCAAACCTGAGAGGTTGGTTCTGGCCATTAGCACCACCGGAATTCCACCGGGGAGGGGTGTGGCCGATTGTGGCCATGTGTGCTGGCTCTCGACCGACCCCGGGAGAAGTTTGGCGAAGGTGCTCTCGCCCGACCCTCCATGCGCTCCCACCCACCACACGCTGGCGCTTTGCGGAAACACGCGGAGCGGGAGGCCCACTCCTTCCGGGGCGCGGACGCCGGGGTGGGGGAAAGATGGTCCGGTGGTCGTGGTATGAGTATCATCCGCCTGGTCGGATTCGTGGGCAGCGGCTTTCCGTGCTGCTTCCGCATCGTCCTGATCAGGCGTTGTCCAGGGGTTATAGGGTTCGGACAAGGCGGGACCGCTTTCCTCGACGGGCGTGATCCTGGGTTACGGCGCCTACAGATACTACATTCAGGGCTCCTATGCAATCACGAAAGGATCGCCCGTGCGCCGTGAAGAGAAACACGGAAAGTCGGTTACGAGCGATCTCGTGGAGGGTCTGCCCAGGTGAAGCAGCTTCTCTATCTCCCCCTGGCGCTGATCGCCTTCATCCTGGTCTTCGTTCTGCTTTTGGTCGGCGTGATCGCCGAAGAGGCCGATGGTTCATTCCAGGAGTTCCCGGATTCCGTGCCGGGCATCCCGGACGTCGTCCTGTTCGCCTACGTCGCGGCTGCTTCCGGTGTCGACGAGTACGCTCCAGGGTGCGAGGGGATGAGCTGGTCCCTGGTCGCGGGTATCGGTTATGAGGAGAGCAAGCACGGAACGCATGACGGAGCCGAAGCCGACGAAGAAGGGAATGTCCGCCCCCCGATCATAGGCATCCCGCTCGACGGCACCAACGATACGGCCCGAATCGAGGACACGGACGACGGGGAGATGGACGGGGACGAGGAATTCGATCGAGCCGTCGGGCCCATGCAGTTCATTCCCGGCTCGTGGAATATATACGGGCAGGACGGAGACGGCAACGGCGAGAAGGATCCGAACAATATCTTCGATGCCGCTGCGGCGACCGTGGCACACCTGTGCAGGAGTGGTGGGAACGACCTCACGACCGACGAGAAGATGCGCCAGGCGATTCGGGGATACAACAATTCCGGCGAATACGTTAACGACGTCATGGAACGCAAGGCGCACTACGACTCCCTGCACGTCAGGCCGGACGGCGGCCAGGTCGGCGGAGGTGAGATGGTCTCCTGTGCCAACCTCGGTCAACTGCACCCGACCATGTGCTCGGTCCACGAACACCTGAACGAGAAGTTCGGCGCCTTCTACCTCTCCGCCGGCGGGTACCGGAATGAGAGCACCAGCGACCATGGTTACGGGATGGCCATCGACTACATGATGGGACCGTACGGCGGTATCCCCTCGATGGAGAACCACGCCATGGCCATCCAGGTGATCAACTATGTCATCAAGAACCATGAAATTCTCGGGGTCAAGGGTTTGATCTACGATCGGCACATTTGGAACGCGCAGAGGGACAGTGTGGGGGACTGGAACGCTGTCCGGCGTTTCCATCAGAACACCGGGGATCTCACCCAGGACCATGTCGACCACATCCACCTCGCGGCCGGCCCCGGCCGCATGAGGTGAATCGGAAGAACTCGAAAAAGGCATCGGGATCTTGTCGGGTATTCCACTCCCGTTCCCCCGGTTGTTCTGGTCGGACTCGTGCGACCAGTCATCCCCGGTGAAGGGGGTACGGGAAACCCGGTGTGCTTTTCGAGCCGTGCGGCCGATGTCCCGGCAGGGGGCGTGCGTTCGCGCTGCGGACGCGGGCCGTGATCCGGGGCGGTCTTCCGGTGCCGGCGAACGTCCCGAGCGCCGGAGCGGAGGGGCCCTCTTCCGGATCCGCCACGGCGCGGACATCCTCCCGGGGCCCTGCGGGACCGTCCGCCTCGTGGCGCGCTCTTCCCCCGACGCCCCCCATGGACCTCCCGGTCGTGCGGTTTCCGGGCCGCCTCACGCGTTGTCGCCCGCACGGCCCGCTTCACGGGCGTCGGTGGACCGGCCGGAGGCGTTCCCCCGGCGATACGGCACGGTGGGCACGGGGAGGGCCGTGGTCGGTCGATGACTCCACGGGATCGGTCGGCCCTGGCGCAGCCCGCCCGGCCGGGGCGTTGGTGCCGGCGCCGCCGCGGGCCCCGGCGTGCCCGCACTCCCCGGTGGTGGCGGTGGGTGTGGTGGCGCCGCGGAGAACGGGAGCCACCCGGGAGGGGCCGCGAAAGGGTGGGGCCGCAGGCCGGATGTCGCCGGGGAACGCCGCGAGGGGCCCGGACGGCTTCGCGTCCGGGCCCCTCGGGCGGTGCCTCGGCGGGTCAGCCGCCCTTCTTCTGGCCGCCCTGGCCGTTCTGGGCGGCCTGCCCGGCCTCCAGGAAGTGCTCGCGCACCAGGAACGCGTGCCGGGAGAAGTCCGTGAACACCCCGTCCACGCCCAGCTCGAAGAACAGCTCGTACTCCGCGGCGAACGAGCCGTAGTCGCCCGCGTCGCCGTCCGAGCGCAGCGCCGGGGGCAGGAAGTGGTTCTCGCTGCGGAACGTGTACGGGTGCACCAGCAGCCCCGCCTCGTGCGCGTCGTCCACCAGCGAGGTCGGCTCGGTGAAGTCCCCGTCCTCGCCGACCGGCGCGATCAGCGCCTTGGCCGGTCCGATCGCGTGCGCGAACGCCGCCACCTCGGCCAGCCCGTCCGGAGTGGTGTAGTGCCGCCAGTGCTCCTCGGTGCCCATCAGGAACACCAGCGGCAGCTCCGTCTCGGCGAGCTTGCGCAGGCTCTCGGCCTCGAACGACTGGAGGAACACCGGCACCCGCGGCTCCGGCCCGGTCAGCCCGGCCTCCTTGAGCGCCGCGATCAGCGGCGGCTCCAGGTCCAGGCCCTGGGACACGTGGTAGGAGGGGTGCTTGGTCTCGGGGTAGATCCCGATCGGCCGCTTCAGCTCCGCGGTGAGGGAGAGGGCCAGGTCGATGACCTCCTCCAGGGTCGGGATCCCGTAGGTCCCGTCCATCAGCGCGTTCATCGTGCGCACGTCCTGGAGGCGCTCCCTGGCGCGCAGCGTCTTGATCTCCTCCAGGGTGAAGTCCTGGGCGAAGAACCCGGTGACCTCCCGGCCGTCGATGGTCCGGGTGGTGCGCCGGTCGGCGAACTCCGGGCGGTCGGCGACGTCGGTGGTCTCGCCGATCTCGGCCTCGTGCCGGCAGATCAGCCGGCCGTCCCGGGTCGCGACCAGGTCCATCTCGATGAAGTCGCCGCCGTGCCGGGCGCCCAGCTCGTAGGAGGCCAGCGTGTGCTCGGGCCGGTGCCCCGACGCACCCCGGTGGGAGATGATCTTGATGGGGGAATCCAACTTGTTCCTGCGCACAGTCGACCCGTCCTGGAAGTCCGGAAAAGGAGAAAAAGAGGAGGTCGGCCCGCGGGAAACGGACCGACCTCCATTCTGCCCCTTCGCGCGACCGGGGTGCGGCCGGGCGCGGGACGGTGCCCGGGGGCCTCAGGAGAGCCGCGTGAGCACGTGGTCGATGCACTCGGTCAGGGCCTGCACGTCGGCGGGCTCGACCGCAGGGAACGTCGCGACGCGCAGCTGGTTGCGGCCCAGCTTGCGGTACGGCTCGGTGTCCACGACGCCGTTGGCGCGCAGCACCTTGGCGACGGCGGCGGCGTCCACGTCGTCGCTGAAGTCGATCGTCGCCACGACCTGGGAGCGCTTGGCCGGGTCGGTGACGAACGGCGTCGCGACCGCGGACTTCTCGGCCCAGGTGTACAGGATCGAGGAGGACTCGGCGGTGCGCGCCACCGACCAGTCCAGGCCGCCCTGCCCGTTGATCCACTCCAGCTGCTCGGCCAGGAGCAGCAGGGTGGCCACGGCCGGGGTGTTGTAGGTCTGGTCCTTGCGGGAGTTGTCGACGGCGGTGGTGAGCGAGAAGAACTCGGGGATGTACCGGCCGCTCGCCGCGATCTCCTCGACCCGGGCCAGCGCCCTGGGCGACATGACGGCCAGCCACAGGCCGCCGTCGGCCGCGAAGCTCTTCTGCGGGGCGAAGTAGTAGACGTCCGTCTGGGAGATGTCGACCGGCAGGCCGCCGGCGCCGCTGGTGGCGTCGACCAGCACCAGGGCGTCCTCGTCGGCCCCGGCCACCCGCGCGATGGGCGCGGCCACACCGGTGGAGGTCTCGTTGTGGGTGAGGGCGTAGACGTCCACCTCGGCCTCGGCGACGGCCTCGCCGTGGGTCCCGGGGTCGGTGGCGATCACGGTCGGCTCGGCCAGCCACGGGGCGCCCTTGGCGACCTTCGCGAACTTGCTCGAGAACTCGCCGAACGACAGGTGCTGGGACTTCTCGCGCAGCAGGCCGTGGGCGGCGATGTCCCAGAAGGCGGTGGTGCCGCCGTTGCCGAGGACGACCTCGTACCCCTCGGGCAGGGAGAACAGGTCGGAGATCCCGGCGCGCACCCGAGAGACCAGGGACTTCACGGGCTTCTGCCGGTGCGAGGTCCCCAGGTAGCGGGAGCCGGAGGAGGCCAGCGCCTCCAGCTGGGCCGGGCGGACTTTGGAGGGGCCGCTGCCGAATCGGCCGTCGGAGGGCAGGAGGTTCGCGGGAATCTGAATCTCGGTCACGGTCCCCAGAGTAGTGGCGGGGGCGGTGACGCGGCCGGTCAGGGGTGTTATTCGCGCACGTGAAAATACGTGAGAAGGGATCGGCGCGTCACAATCCCTGGCGGTTCCCGTCGGCGCGGCCGGTATGGGCCAGTGGCAATCGGGTCTGAAAGCGTGGAATACGGGCACCCTTTGTTGTCTAATGAGGGCGCTTCGGGGGGAGCAGCCGCCAGAGACCACGACCATGACGAGGTGCCCGCGCGTGTCCGAGACGACCGGATCCCCGGCTTCCCCCGCGGCCCCCGAACACACCGCGGCCGCGGACGGGGACGGGGCGCGCCGCCTGCTCGCCGTCTTCGACGCCCTGCGCGAGCGCCCCGACCGGGGGTACGCCGGGCGGCTGGCCCGGATGGAGCGGCGGGCCGCCCGCCGCCGCAGGGTCCGCGCGCATAGCGACGTGCAGCGCGGCGACCTCGCCGAACCCCCGCCCGCCCTCGACCTCGTCCTGGACGACGCCGCCGACCGCGGCGCCCTGCTGGACGCCCTCGTCGAACGCTGCGGCAACCAGCCGCCGCTGCGGCTGCCCGTCCCGGGCGCGCCCGCTCCTCCGGATGCGGGGGACCCCGAGCCCTGGGCCACCACCGACGAGCTCTACGACCTCGTGGAGCGGCTCCTCGACGCCGCGGACCAGGGGTTCCCCGAACCGGAGGGGTCCCGCACAGCGCCGCCGCCGCCCCGGTTCGCCCGCCTGCGCTCCCTGCTCCGGCTGCGCGCCTGCGACCGCGCCTCCATCCACGAGGGCATGAGCGGCAGCATCACCGGGCGCGGCGATCTCGAACTGGACACCGACCGCCGCACCCAGATCCACGTGGTGGCCGCCCTGGGCCGGCTGCGCTCGGCCTCCCGCCGCGAGGGCCGCAGGCGGTCCGTCCCGCGCTGGCTCGCCGCCTACCTGCGCATAGCCCGGGAGAGCGCCATCCGGCTCGCCGGGCTGAGCACCCGCATCACCTTCGGCCGCCTCGACGCCGTGCTGCTCACCCCGGTCTCCTTCATCATGGGCGTGCTCGGCGCCTTCGCCCCGCCCCTGCTGGGCGCCTTCGGCCTGGCCACCGCCCTGGGCGGGCTGGGGCCGGACACCCTGTTCGGCCAGACCCTCCAGGGTGTGAACAACTGGATCGCCGGATCCGCCGCGGTCCTGCTGCTCATCGTCTACGGCTCCCTGGCGCCCTTCCTCGTCCTGCCCTGGCGCGCCTACCGGTGGCTCGACGAGCACGCCGACTACGAGGAGAAGACGGGCCTGCGCGGGCACCGCGACCGCGGCATCCACGTCCTCAACCTCCTCAAGGGCGAGGCCGACCGGGAGGGCCGCCTGCACCAGACCGAGGCCGCCGACCCGGAGGCGGCCCCCGCCCCCGCGCCCGCGGAGACACGCCTGTGGTGGGAGCTGCTGCTGCGGCTGCCCGCGCGGGAGCCGCAGCAGCCCCCGGCCGCCGCCACCGCTCCGCACCCGGTGTCCCCCGAGGCGCCGCGCGAGTACGAGCCGCTGCCCGCCGTCCACCGGCTGGCCGTCAACGCCCTGCTGGACGACCTCGCCGAGACCCACGGCGGCGTCCACCGGCCGCTGCGGCCGCGGCGCGGCCGGGTGTTGCGCCCCGTCCTCCTGATCGACCAGGACCGCCTCGACCGGGTCGGCCACTACCTCGTCCGCCTCATCGAGGACGAGCGGGTGCGCCGCACCCTGCCCGACCCCCTGCTCATCGTCCAGGTCCGCGGTCCCGGCACCGCCTCCCTGGTCTCCCCGGCGGTCGACGCGGCCCGCTACCCCTCGCTGCCGGGCACCGAGACCACCGTCCGCCAGGAGGAGGTGTCCCTGTGGCGGCGCGCCCGCCACGCCGCCGGTGTCCTGGGCGTCACCCGCACCCTGCGGCTCGCCGTCCCCGGGGTGCCCGCCGACCCCACCGCCGGCACCCCCGCCGACCGGACGGTGCCCACGGCCGCGGCCCTCGCCCGGCGCTGGACCGGGGGGACCTCCCTGTCCCTGGTACTCGCCCTCTCCCTGGCCTGGGGGCTCGGACCCACCGCCATGGCCCCCTTCAACCCGTGCGTCCAGAACTGGCTGTGGGAGCCGGTCGGCATCGAGCAGGACGGCAAGGACTGCTACGGCGTCACCTTCGGCGGCTTCGTCTTCCACGAGCGGCTGAAGGAGGTCACCGAGCTCATCCGCGACCAGAACGCGGCCGTGGACGCCGCCGGGCGCGGCACCCCCCACGTCACCGTCGCCTACTTCGGCGCGCTCAGCACCACCTCCGCCTCCGACCTCACCCTGGCCGGGGTCCAGGGGGAGCTGCTCGGGATCGCCCACCGGCAGGCCGAGCACAACGAGTCCGCCGACGCCTCCCTGCCCCGCATCAAGATCCTGCTGGTCAGCACCGGCCAGGGCTGGTCGCACGCCGCCGACGCCGCGCGCATGGTCGTCGAGCGGTCCGAGCGCACCCGCGACCGGATGGACCGGCCGATCGCCGCCCTCGGGTTCGGACAGAGCCTCCAGGGGACCACCGAGGCGATCCGGGTGCTGGGCGCCGCGCGCATCCCGATGATCGGCACCACCGCGACCTTCGACGACATCGCCCTGGAGGCGTCGGGCAAGTACGGCCAGTACTTCTTCCCGCTGGCCCCGGCCAACTCCCGTATCGCCGAGCAGGCCGCCTCCTGGGTCTACGAGGGGGTCGCATGGGACGGGGCGGGCCTGGCCGAGGGGGAGGACCCCCCGGCCCTGGGGCCGGCGCGCACCGCCGTGGCGATCGCCGACAACCAGAGCGGGGAGAGCTACGGGCCCCACCTGGCGGTGCGGTTCATGTCCGCCTTCCGCGCCCTGGGCGGGCGGCCCTGGCAGGACCCCGAGGGCGGCCTCCCGCCCGCGGTGGGCCTGGCCGACGGCTCCAGCGCGGTCGTCCCCGGCGTGCTGCCCTACCGGCAGGGGGAGGTGTCGCAGGCCGACCACCTGGCACGGGTGTGCGCCCAGGACCCGCCCGACCTCATCTACTTCGCGGGTCGCTCCACCGACTTCGCCGACTTCCACCGCCTCCTCCAGGAGGAGGGGATGTGCGTGGAGGCCGGGATCGACGTGCTGGGCGGCGACGACATCGCCAAGTTCGTCACCGACCACGCCGAGACCATCGGCCGGGCCGACGGGTACCCCGTCTTCTACACGCCGCTGGCCGCCAGCGGCGCCTGGGGGCGCTACACCGAGGGCAGCGAGCGCTCGTTCTACGCCGAGGCCGAGGCCCTGACGGAGGAGGTCTACGACGACCGGGACGAGGAGGAGGCCGAGGCCGGCGCCGACGCCGCGGACGGGGGTCTGCCCTCGATGGCCCACGCCGCCGTCGCGGCCGACGCCGTCACCGTGTTCTCCCGGGCGCTGCGCGGCGTCGACCACCCGGTGCCCGGCGGCGACGGGCCGCCGTTCCTGGGCGACGACGCGGCCTACGACGCCGAGCGCGACGCCCTCGTGGAGCGCATCCAGAACACGGCGGGGCTGTCCGCCGTCTCGGGGCACATCGCGTTCGGCGAGCCCGCCCGGGGCAACTGGTACGACGCGCGGATGGTGCAGCTCGTGGTCGTGGGTCCGCGCGGCACGGACGACTCCCGCCAGCACGTGGTGGCGGCCTGCGGGCGGATCAGCCCGTCCACGGTCGACCCCGGCCCCCACTGCGTGTGACGCGCACGTCGCCGCGGCCGGGTGGCGCGGGCGGGCCCCGGCGAGAGAAGATGCCCCCTGTGGACCGCACAGACCCCGCCGAGCTGCGCAAACCCTACCTGGGGGCGCCCCTGCGCCGCGCCGACCTCGCCGAGCACCCCATGACCCAGTTCCACCTGTGGTTCGAGGAGGCCCACGAGTCGGGCCTGGCCGAGCCCAACGCGATGGTGTTGGCCTCCGTGGAGCCCGACGGCATGCCCCGGGCCCGTACGGTGCTGATGAAGGGCTACGACCGCAGGGGCCTGCGCTTCTTCACCAACTACACCTCGCGCAAGGGCGTCGCCCTGGAGGCCGACCCCCGGGCGAGCGTCGTCTTCCCCTGGCACCCCATCCGCCGCCAGGTCCTCGTCGCGGGCCGGGTGGAGCGCCTGGGCGACGCCGAGAACGACCGCTACTTCGCGTCCCGCCCGCGCGGCTCCCGCCTGGGCGCCTGGGCCAGCGAGCGCCAGTCCCAGCCGGTCGCCGACCGCGAGGAGCTGGACCGCCTCTACCGCGAGTTCGAGACGGTCTGGCCGGGCGACACCGAGATCCCCCGCCCCGCCTACTGGGGCGGCTTCCGCCTGGTCCCGCGGGAGGTCGAGTTCTGGCAGGGCGGCGCCGACCGCATGCACGACCGCTTCCGCTACCTGCGCACCGGCGACGACACCTGGGACATCGACCGCCTCGCCCCCTGACCCGGACCGGAAAAGCGCTTCCGGGACGTCGCCGCCCCCGGATAGCCTGCCGCGTCGGCACCGGCACGGAGCGGGGGAGCACATGGACATCGGGGCCTACCTGGAGCGGATCGGCCACACCGGGCCGGTCCGGGCGGACGCGGCCACCCTGGCCGCGGTGCACCGGGCGCAGCTGGGCGCCGTGCCCTACGAGAACCTCGACATCCAGGCGGGGCTGGTCCCCTCGCTGCACCCGGACGACCTGTTCGACAAGATCGTCCGCCGTCGGCGCGGCGGCTACTGCTACGAGCTCAACTCCCTGCTGGCCCTGGTGCTGGAGGACATCGGCCTCGAGGTGACCCGGGTGCGCGGCGCCGTCGGCCCGCGCGACGCCGAGCCGCCCGAGTGGGCCAACCACCTGGCCCTGCTCGTGCGCGCGGACGGGCGCCTGTGGGTGGTGGACGCGGGGCTCGGCGACGGCTTCCTCGAACCGCTGCCGCTGGAGCCGGGCCGGTACCGGCAGGGGCCGTTCACGTACACCGTCGAACCCGGGGGCGACGGGACCACCTGGTGGATCGGCCACCACGGGAGGGCCGCGGTGCCCGGCTACCTGCTGGACACCGAGCCGCGGCCGGCCGCCTACTTCGAGCCGTACCACCGGGCCAAGGCGACCTCGCCCGAGTCCGTGTTCGTGCGCACCCTCGTCGTCCAGCGCCCGTTCCCGGACGGCTCCCTCACCCTGCGCGGCAACGCCCTGACCGAACTGGCGCCGGTGGGGAAGAACACGGTCCTGCTCCCCGACGCCGCGGCGCTCGCCGAGGTCCTGTCCGAGCGGTTCGGCCTGGCCCTGGACGGGACCGACACCGCGGCGCTGTTCGCGAAGGCGAGCGCGCAGACCGCGGAGCACCTGGCCCGGGGCTGACGCGGAACCGGGCCCTACGGCCGGGTCCGTACGGAATTTCGGGTCCTTGCCGTCACGATATGCTTGCGGTATTCGGTGGTCGCTCCCGCGGTCGCGCGGACACCCCGGTCCCCACTCGGCTCCCGGGAATCGCATCGCCCCGACCTGTGTTGTGAGAGACCCGCCGTGCCCGCCGTGACCGTGCGCCGGGCGCAGAGTCATGGGAGGGGAGTCTTGACCGCACACGGGCTGATCGACACCACGGAGATGTACCTCCGGACGGTATTCGAGCTCGAGGAGGAGGGCATCGTCCCCCTCCGGGCACGGATCGCCGAGCGCCTGCACCAGAGCGGCCCCACCGTCAGCCAGACCGTGGCCCGCATGGAGCGCGACGGCCTGCTGCGGGTCGAGAACGACCGGCACCTGGTCATGACCGCCGAGGGCCGCAGGCTGGCCACCCACGTCATGCGCAAGCACCGGCTCGCCGAGCGGCTGCTGGTCGACGTCATCGGACTGCCCTGGGAGGACGTCCACATCGAGGCCTGCCGCTGGGAGCACGTCATCTCCGAGGCCGTGGAGGAGCGCCTGGTGACGCTGCTCAACGCGCCCTCGGTGTGCCCCCACGGCAACCCGATCCCGGCGCTGGACGAGCTGGGCCTGGACGACTACTCGCCCGAGCCCTTCACCGACGAGTCCATCGTGCCGATGGTCGACGTCGCCTCGGGGCCCGAGACCACCGTCACCGTCCGCCGGATCAGCGAGCAGATCCAGTCCGACGCCGACGTCATGCGCACCCTGCGCGAGGCGGGGGTGCAGCCCGAGCGCGAGGTCGTGCTGCGCGCCACCGACGACGGGGTACGGGTGCTCGCCGAGGACGGCGGGGGCACCGACCTCACGTCGGCGATCGCCGGGCACATCTTCGTCGCCAAGCCGTGACGACGGGGACCCGTTGCTCATCAGGATTGTCACATTGCGCTGCGAGAACGTTGACGGTGTTGCTACGCTCGCTGCAAGGTGCGGTCGTTCGGGTGATCCGGGGCGGGCATGCTTGCAGTTCATGACGGCGAGGTGGCGGCTAGATGACACGGTGGGGTGAGCCCTTCCGCGAAGGCGACGCGCTCGCCACGGCCGCCGTCGTGGACCGCGCGCAGATCGCCATCGTCGTCATCGACCGGTTCAGCCTGCTGCGCTACTGGAACCCCTTCGCACGCGAGCTCTTCGGCTTCGTCGGCGGCCGCGACTACGTCGGGCTCTCCCTGCTGGACATCGGCATCCACGAGTCCGACCGCGAGCACGCCTCCCAGCTGGCCCGCCGCGTCCTGCGCGGCGAGCCCTGGGAGGGCACGTTCGCGGTCCTCAAGGGCGACTCCACCTGGATCCACGTCCGCGCCCAGGCCGTGCCGATGCGCAACGAGGACGGCGAGATCGACGGCATCACGCTCATCGCCCGCGAGGCGCTGCGCAGCGGCCGGGTCGAGGAGCAGTACGGCCTGCTGGAGCGGATCGGCAGCCGGCTGGCCGGCTCCCTGGAGTTCGACTCCACCGTGCGCGGGGTCGCGGGCATCCTGGTGCCCCAGTTCGCCGACCACTGCTTCATCGACCTCTACGAGCAGGACCGGCTGGTCAGACGGGTCTCGGTGCACGCCGAGGGGTGGACGCCGCCGCCCCACACCTGGTTCGACGTCGGGGACGAGGTCCGCTACCCCGAACGCCACTTCGTGACCCAGGCGCTGCGCCGGCTGGAGACGGTCGTCAGCAGCGACTACCTCTTCGAGAACTCCCCCAGCAGCCGCTCCGACATGGTCTCCCGGCAGGTCGGCGTCACCTCCGCGATCGCCGCCCCGCTGCGCGCCCGCGGCGAGGTCCTGGGAGTGCTCACCCTGGCCCTGTCCGGACTGTCCCCGCGCCAGAAGAACACCTACGGCGGCTTCGACCGCGACCTCGTGGGCGCCATCGCCTCCCGCGTCGCGCTGGCCATCGACAACGCCCGCCTCTTCGAGGAGGAGCGCACCACCGCCCTGGCCTTCCAGAACAGCCTGCTGCCCAGCGACTTCCCGCCCCAGGACGGGCTCACCATCGCCTCCCGCTACCTGCCCGCCGGGCCCACACAGGCGTACGGCCACGGCATCCAGACACAGGTGGGCGGCGACTTCTACGACGTCATCCCGCTCTCGGCCGGCCGGGTGGGCCTGGTCATCGGCGACGTCGAGGGCCGCGGCCCGCACGCCGCCGCCGTCATGGGGCAGCTGCGCGCCGCCCTGCGGGCCTTCGCCCAGGCCGACCGCGAACCCGCCGACATCCTGCGCGAGCTCGACGAGTGGGTGCGCCGCCTGGGCCGCCCGGTCGACGGCGGCACCTGGATCCCCAGCGTCAGCTGCCTGTACATGGTCTACGACGCCTGGTCGCGCGAGCTCTCCTACGCCAACGCCGGGCACGCGCCCCCGCTGCTGATCACCTCCGAGTCCGTCGAGGCCCTGGAGCTGGAGGTCAACGACCGCATGCTCGGCACCCGGGCCAAGGCCGGCGCGGGCGAGGACGTCGTCTACCACCAGGCGGAGCTGCGGCTGCCCACCGGCGCCACGCTGCTGCTGTACACCGACGGCCTGGTCGACCGGACCCCCGTCGGCGGCGCCCGGGACCCCGAGCGGGCGTTCCGCAGGCTCACCGATCGGGTCTCCGAGGTCGCGGACAAGGACGTGGAGCAGATCGCCGAGGCGGCGGTGCACAGCGTTCCGGGCGAGCTGGACGACGACACCGCGCTGCTGGTCGTGCGCACCGACTCCGACGAACTGGCGCTGCGCGAGGGCTGGTTCCCCTCCGAGGCCTCCACCGTGGGCGAGGCCCGCCACCTGGCGGCCAACACCTTCAAGGAGTGGGGGATGGACCGGGACCAGTCGGAGCTGGCCTGCCTGCTGGTCTCGGAGATCGTCACCAACGTCGTCATCCACGCCACCCCGCACCCGGTGCACCGCGAGTTCACCGACACCGGGGTGCGCGACTCCGAGACGCCGTTCGACGGCACTCCCGCCTTCGACGAGTTCGACGAGGACTGGAGCGACCTGCTGGACGAGGTCGCCGAGGCCGACGAGGCGGACGCCCAGGACGACGACAAGGAGTTCCTGCTCCGCCTGCGCAAGGGCGCCTCCCGGGTGTGGGTGGAGGTCTTCGACCACGACCTGCGCCTGCCGCGCATCCGCAGCGCCGCCGCGGACGACGAGGGCGGCCGGGGCCTGTACCTGGTGGAGCAGCTGGCGACCCGCTGGGGATCGCGGCCGACCCCGGACGGCAAGGCGGTCTGGTTCGAGATGCCCATGCACGCGCCGGTGGAGGACGGGGACGCCGAACCCCTCGCCTGACCCCCGGACGGGTGACCGGTCGGACGCTCTGCGTTCCGTGACGCAAAAGACCTGGATTCACCCCCGGTGAGGTAGGTAATTTGTACGGCATTCCCCGTCCCCCTCCCCGCGGAGTGAGCCGATGACCTCCCGCCACCTGCCCGCGCTCGGCGCCGTCGCCGCCGGTGCCGTCCTGCTGGCCACCGCCTGCACCCCGGCCGACGAGGCCGACCCCGGATCCGGCGGTGGGGCCGCCGTCGAGTGCACCCCCGACGGCCTGCCCACCCTCACCGAGGGAGTGCTCACCATCGGCACCGACAGCCCCGCCTACCCGCCGTGGTTCGTGGACGACGACCCCTCCAACGGGGAGGGCTTCGAGTCGGCCGTCGCCTACGCGGTCGCCCTGGAACTGGGCTACAGCGCCGAGGACGTCGCCTGGACGACGGTGGCGTTCAACAGCGCCATCCAGCCCGGCCCCAAGGAATTCGACTTCGACATCAACCAGTTCTCGATCACCGAGGAGCGGGCGCGGGCCGTCGACTTCTCCAGCCCCTACTACGACGTCCGCCAGGTCGTCGTGGCGCTGGCCGACTCCGAGGCCGCCGAGGCGGAGTCCACCGACGACCTGGCCGGCCTGGCCATCGGCGCGCAGGTCGGCACCACCAGCTACGACACCCTGGTGGAGACCGTGGACCCGCGGACCGAGCCGCTGGTCTACAACAACAACGACGACGCCAAGCAGGCGCTGGAGAACGGCCAGGTGGACGCGGTCGTCTTCGACCTGCCCACGGCGTTCTACATCACCTCCGCCGAACTGGAGGACGCCGTCATCGTCGGGCAGCTGCCCCGCACCGAGGAGGCCGCCGAGCAGTTCGGCCTGGTGCTGGACCTGGATTCGCCGCTGACCGACTGCGTCAGCGGGGCCCTGGACTCCCTGCGCGAGCGCGGGGTCCTGGCCGAGCTGGAGCAGGAGTGGCTGGCCGAGGCCGCGGACGCCCCCGAGCTGGCCTGACGTGGCGGCACACGTCCCCGTGCACGTTCCCAGTGCCCTGGAAGCGGAGAGGGCCGCGCTGCGCCGCCGCCAGAGCGTTCGCTCGGTGCTGGTCGGCGCGGTCTCCACCGCAGTGCTGGGCGCCGTCCTGGTGACCGTCGTGGTCGGCTCTCCCGGCTGGGAGAGGGTGCGCGACACGTTCTTCGACCCCGAGGTGGCGGCGGAGGCCCTGCCCGCGGTGCTCACCGGGCTGTGGCTCAACGTGCGGCTGCTGGTGTTCTGCGCCCTGGGCGCGCTGGCCGTCGGCCTGCTGGCCGCGGTGCTGCGCACCCTGCGGGGGCCGGTGTTCTTCCCGCTGCGGGCCCTGGCGACCGCCTACACCTACGGCTTCCGCGGCGCCCCGCTGATCATCGTGCTGTACCTGATGGCGTTCGGGGTGCCCGGGCTGCGGCTGGAGAACACCCCGAGCGTGCTGGTGCTCGGCGGGATCGCGCTGGTGGTCACCTACGGCGCCTACATCGCCGAGGTGTTCCGCGCCGGGATCGAGTCGGTGCACCCCAGCCAGATCGCGGCGGCCCGGTCCCTGGGCCTGACCTACACGCAGGCGATGCGCTGGGTGGTGCTGCCCCAGGCGGTGCGGCGGGTGTCGCCGCCGCTGCTCAACGACATGGTGGCGCTCCAGAAGGACGTGGGCCTGATCTCGCTGGCCGGGCCCATCGACGCGATCCGCGCCGCGCAGATCGCCACCGCGCAGACCTACAACTTCACGCCGTACATCGTCGCCGGGGTGCTGTTCGTGCTCATGGCGGTCCCGCTGGTGGCGGTCACCGACCAGGTGACGCTGCGGGCGGCGCGGCGCCAGTCCGCGGAGGGGGCCCGGTGAGCGAACTGGACCGGACGGCCAGGATCGAGGGACCCGCCCCGGTGCTGCGCATGCGCGGGGTGCGCAAGGAGTTCCGCGGCGACACCGTGCTGGACGGGCTGGACCTGGACGTGCCCGAGCACGCCGTGGTGGTGCTCATCGGCGCCTCCGGCTCGGGCAAGTCCACCCTGCTGCGCTGCGCCAACCTGCTGGAGCCCGTCACCGACGGGACCATCCACCTGGACGGCGAGCACATCACCGACCCGCGGGTGGACGCGGACCGGGTGCGCCGCCGGATCGGCATGGTGTTCCAGTCGTTCAACCTGTTCCCGCACATGACCGTGCTGGACAACGTCACCCTGGCCCCGCGCCGGGTGCACCGGCGCGAGCGCCGGGAGGCCGAGGAGAAGGCGCGGGAGCTGCTGGACCGGGTGGGCCTGGCCGACAAGGCGGGGGAGTACCCCGACCGGCTCTCCGGCGGCCAGCAGCAGCGGGCGGCGATCGTGCGGGCACTGGTCAACGGGCCGCGGCTGCTCCTGCTGGACGAGATCACCAGCGCCCTGGACCCCGAGCTGGTGGGGGAGGTGCTGGACCTGGTGCGGGGGCTGCGCGAGGACGGCATGACCATGCTGCTGGCCACCCACGAGATGGGGTTCGCCCGCCAGGTCGCCGACACGGTGTGCTTCCTGGAGGGCGGGCGCGTCCTGGAGCAGGGGCCGCCCGAGCAGGTGCTGGGCGACCCGCGCGAGCCGCGCACGCGGCGGTTCCTCCAGCGGATCATCGACTCCGGCCGCCTGTGAACGTTCCCCGCGCCGAACGCGCGGGGAACACTCCGCCCCGGTTCCGAACACCCGGAGAACTCCGCGTTGCCCCCGTTGCGCGGGGAGCGCCGGCCCTGGTGTCATCGACTCCGACCGGCACGGCCCGCGCCCCGCGTGCTCACCCAGGGTGACCGCGTGACCCCCGTGCGGCGTTCCGGTCGTCGGCACGCCCCCTGTGCCGGACACCGAGAGGAGACCCCCTTGCCGCAACGCGCACCCTCCCGCATGGCGCGCCGGGCCCTGGCCCTGGCCGCCGCACTCGTCCTCGTCACCCCCGGTATCGCCCTGGCCGCGCCCCCGGCGGCGCTGCCCGCCGCCCACACCGCGGAGGAGGGCCGGTGGCAGCCGGCCTTCGACTACGACACCGACGGCTGCTACCCGACCCCCGCCATCGGCCCGGACGGCACCCTCAACGGCGGCCTGAACACCACCGGCGCCCTCAACGGGAACTGCCGCGACCGGTCCGACCTGGACAACACCAACTCCTACTCCCGGTCCAAGTGCGATCCCAGCGGCTGGTGCGCGTACATGTACGCGCTGTACTTCGAGAAGGACCAGGTGCTGCCGGGCTGCTGCGGCCACCGGCACGACCTGGAGCACGTCGTGGTGTGGGTGTTCGGCGGCCAGGCCCGCTACGTGTCCGCGTCGGCCCACGGCGACTACGACACCCGCCCGGCCGACCGCGTGCTCTGGGAGGGCACCCACCCCAAGATCGTCTACCACAAGGACGGCGCGTCCACCCACGCCTTCCGGTTCGCCGCCGGGCACGACGACCCGCCGGAGAACCACTACGGCGTCTGGCAGTACCCGGACCTGGTCGGCTGGGACCACTTCCCGCCCGGCATCCGTGACATCCTGGCCTCCGCCGACTTCGGCAGCGCCCAGCTCGACCTGAGGGACGGCTCGTTCCCGGGCGCGCTGGCCAGGGCCGAACCCGCGGGCATCGACTTCGACCCCTGGGGGTAGCGGGCGTGTCCCCGCCGTCCCGGGCCGCCCCGGACGTAGTGTTCCCACGTCCGGGGCACGGGGGCCCGGGGATCGGGGGGACATGGACGGCGTGGAACTCGGCACGATGGGCATGCTCCTGGCCCTGCTGGTGGCGGCCCTGCTGGCCCCGCTGCTCGGCGACCGGCTGGCGCGGTGGGTGATCGTGCCCTCGGTGGTGCTGGAGATCGGCTTCGGGATCGTGCTCGGGCCCTCGGTGCTGGGCCTGGTCGAGGAGAACGAGACGATCACCCTGCTGGCCGACCTCGGCCTGGCCCTGCTGATGTTCATGGCCGGGTACGAGATCGACTTCCGGCGGATCAAGGGCAGGCCGCTGAACCGGGCCCTGCTGGCCTGGGCCTGCTCGGTCGCCCTGGGGCTGGGCCTGGGCTGGGCGGTGTTCGGGGCGTCCCGGACCGCGCTGATCGTGGGCCTGGCGCTGACCACGACCGCCCTGGGCACGGTCCTGCCGATCCTGCGCGACTCCGGGGCGCTGGGCGGGGCGTTCGGCACCCGGTTCCTGGCCTCGGGCTCGGTGGGCGAGTTCGGGCCGATCGTGCTGATCGCCCTGCTGCTCAGCGGTTACCGGCCCTGGCAGGGCACCCTGCTGCTGGCCGTCTTCTTCGCCCTGGCCGGGGCGTGCGCCTGGGCGGCCACCCGGCCGCGTTCGGAGCGGTGGGCGCGCCTGATCCGGGCGACCCTGGGCTCCAGCGCCCAGGTGGCGGTCCGCCTGTGCATGGTGGTGATCGTGGCGCTGGTCTGGGTGGCGTCCGCCCTGCAACTGGACGCCCTGCTCGGGTCGTTCGCGGCGGGGGTCGTCATCAAGCTCATGATCACCATCAACCACGGGGAGGAGGCGGAGCAGGTGGAGGCCAAGATGGACGCCATCGGCTTCGGGTTCCTCATCCCTGTCTTCTTCGTGATCACCGGGGTGCGCTTCGACCTGGCCTCGCTGCTGGCCCAGCCGCTCCTGCTGCTGCTCCTGCCGGTGCTGCTGGCGGCGTTCCTGCTGGTCCGGGGCGGGCCCGAATACGTGTTCTCGCGCGGGGACGTCCCCGACGACCAGCGCCCCGCGCTGGTGCTGTTCTCGGCCACCGCCCTGCCGCTGCTCACGGTCCTGACCACCATCGGCACCCGCGACGGCGCGCTGGACGGCGCCCACGCCGCGGCCATCGTGGCGGCCGGGATGCTCAGCGTCCTGATCCTGCCCCAGGCGGGCGGTGCCCTGCTGCGCCGGGCCACGGGCGCGGGGCCCGCGGACCCCGCGACCCGGCGCCGCGAGGAGGAAGAGGAGGAGGACTACTGACCCGGCCCGGGCCAGACACCCCTTCCGGGGCCCGGGAACCCCGCCGGAGCGCTCAGCGCCAGGACCAGGCCCACAGCATCAGGCACATGAAGACGAAGAAGACCACGATCGCGCTGGTCTTCCAGGGGATGTGGACCCTGGGCCGCAGCTTGCGCACGCCGATGACGAGCAGCACGACCAGCAGGCCCATGACGATGAGGCCGTCCCACGCACCGCTCATGACCTACTCGACCCTTCTGGACGGGGGTGGTCCGGTCACAGGCCCAGGCCGCGCCCCACGATCTCCTTCATGATCTCGGTGGTGCCACCGTAGATCGTCTGCACGCGGGTGTCCTGCCAGGCCCGTGCCACCGGGTATTCCATCATGTACCCGTACCCGCCGTGAAGCTGCAGGCAACGGTCCATCACCTTGTTGCACAGCTCCGTGGTCCACCACTTGGCCATGGCGGCGTCCTCGACGGTGAGTTCGCCCCGGTCGAGCAGGGTCACCGCCCGGTCCACGTAGGTGCGGGCGATGTCGACCTCGGTCGCCAACTCGGCCAGGACGAAACGGGTGTTCTGGAACCGCCCGATAGGGCGGCCGAAGGCGGTGCGCTCCCGGCAGTACTCGATGGTGTGCCGGAGCATGTACTCGGCGGAGGCCGTCGCGCAGACGGCGATGGACAGCCGCTCCTGGGGCAGGTTCTGGAGCAGGTGGATGAACCCCTGGCCCTCCTGGCCGATGAGGTTGGCCGCCGGGACCCGCACGTCCTGGAAGGACAGCTCGGCGGTGTCCTGCGCCTTCATGCCGATCTTGTCGAGGTTGCGGCCCCGCTCGAAGCCCGGGGTGCCGCGCTCGACCACGATGAGGGAGAAGCCCTGCGCCCCGGCCCCGGGGTCGGTCTGGCAGACCACGATGACCAGGTCGGCGTTGATGCCGTTGGTGATGAAGGTCTTGGAACCGTTGATGACCCACTCGTCGCCGTCGCGGACCGCGGAGGTGCGGATGCCCTGGAGGTCGCTGCCGGTGCCGGGCTCGGTCATGGCGATGGCCGTGATGATCTCGCCGCTGGCGAAGCCGGGCAGCCAGCGCCGCTTCTGCTCGTCGTCGGTGAGGTCGACGAGGTAGGGGGCGATGACGTCGTTCTGGAGGGTGACGCCCAGGCCGCTGGCGTGGGCCCGGCACACCTCCTCGTTGACGACGACGTTGTAGCGGTAGTCCTTCAGGCCGGTGCCGCCGTACTCCTCGGGGACGCCGTGCCCGAGCAGGCCGACCTCGCCCGCCCTGAGCCAGACCTCGCGGGGGACGATGCCGTCCTTCTCCCACTGGTCGTGGAAGGGCGCGACCTCCCGCTTGAGGAACTCGGCCACGGCCTCGCGGAAGAGGTCGTGGTCGGCGTCGAAGAGTTCCCGCTTCATGCTTCAGCTCCGAGGGTGTCGTGGATCACGGTTGCCGCCACAGTAACCGAATCGAATTCGGTTTAGAAGAGGGGGGTCCAAGCGGCGGCAAAGTTCCCGTCCTCCCGGGTGTTTCGCGCCTTTCGCGCCCTGCGTCCCTTCCTAGGGTGGCCGCACCGGCACACGGAAGGCGGAGCCGATGGCCCAGACCCGCAGGGAACGGCGCGAGCACCGGGGCGGACGGATCGCGGTGATCATGGCCGCGCTCATGCTCACGGTGCTGCTGTCCGCGCTCGACCAGACGATCGTGTCCACGGCGCTGCCGACCATCGTCTCCGACCTGGGCGGCCTCAACCACCTGTCCTGGGTGATCACCTCCTACCTGCTCGCGGTCACCGCCAGCACCCCGCTGTGGGGCAAGCTCGGCGACCAGTTCGGCCGCAAGACGCTGTTCCTGGTGTGCATCGCCGTGTTCCTGGCCGGGTCGGCGCTGTGCGGCCTGGCCCAGGACATGCTCCAGCTGATCCTCTTCCGCGGCCTCCAGGGCATCGGCGGCGGCGGGCTGATGGTGCTGTCCATGGCGATCGTGGGCGACGTCGTCTCCCCGCGCGAGCGCGGCCGCTACCAGGGGTGGTTCGGGGCGGTCTTCGGCGTCTCCAGCGTGGCCGGGCCGCTGCTGGGCGGGCTGTTCGTCGACCACCTGTCCTGGCGGTGGGTGTTCTACGTCAACCTGCCGCTGGGCGTGCTGGCGTTCGCCGCCGTCCTGGCGGTGCTCCCCGCCACCCGGCCCGCCGGCAGGCGGACCATCGACTACGCCGGGATCGTGCTGCTGGCCGCCACCGCCGTGTGCCTCACCCTGGTCGCCTCCTGGGGCGGCGCCGTCTACGACTGGGCGTCGCCGCAGATCGTCGTGCTGGCCTTGGCCGGCGTCGCGCTCGGGTTCGGCTGGTGGCTGTCGGCCCGCCGCGCGGCCGAGCCGGTGATGCCGCTGGGGCTGTTCCGCAACCCCGTCGTGGTGATCGCCATGGGCATCGGCCTGTGCGTCGGGTTCGCGATGATGGGCTCGATGGCGTTCCTGCCGCTGTTCCTCCAGGTCGTGCACGGCCAGTCGCCCACCGCCTCGGGGCTGTTCCTGCTGCCGATGGTGGTCGGGCTGTTCCTGACCTCGATCACCTCCGGGCGGCTGGTCACCCGCACCGGCCGGTACAAGCCCTACCCCATCGCCGGGATGGCGGTGACCTCGGTGGGGCTGTTCCTGCTGTCGCGGCTGGGGCCGGACACGTCCGAGTGGCAGATGTGGGGCTCGTTCTTCGTCCTGGGGGTGGGCCTGGGGCTGGTCATGCAGGTCGTGGTGGTGGTCGTGCAGAACGGCGCCGACTACGCCGACCTGGGCGCGGCCACCTCGGCCGCCACGTTCTTCCGGTCCATCGGCGGATCGTTCGGCACGGCGGTGTTCGGCGCGGTCTTCTCCGGGCAGCTGGCCGCGAACCTGGCGGCCCGCGCCGGGGAGATGACGCTGCCCGCGGGCGTGGACCCGGCCGCCCTGGAGAGCGACCCGCGGGCCCTGGACGCGCTGCCCGCGCAGACGCAGGCCATGTTCCTCCAGGCCTACGCCGACGCCATCGACGTCGTGTTCCTGTGGGCGGTGCCGGTGGCGCTGGTCGGGCTGGTGCTCGCCGTGTTCCTGCCCGAGGTGCCGTTGCGCACCACGGTCGGGTCGCAGTCCGCCGACCTGGGGGAGTCCATCCCGCCGGTGGCCTCGGGCGGGCGCACCGCCCTGGAGGCCGTCGAGCGGGAGATCTACCGGGCCTGCGGCCACGAGGGGGCGCGGGAGATGTACACCCGGCTGCGCGGCGCCGCGGGGCTGGAGATCTCGCCCCGCGCCTGCTGGACGCTGAGCCACCTGGCGGTCACCGGGCCGCTGCGGGTGTCCGAGCTGGTGGAGATGTCCCACCTGCCCGACGACCGCTGGGAGGCGGTCCACCGGGAGCTGCTGGAGGCGGGCCACCTCGCCGGGGAGGGCGAGTCCTGGGAGCTGAGCCCCGAGGGGGAGGCGGCCGCCCGCCGCGTCTTCGAGGCCCAGCGGGAGGCGCTGCGCTCCCTGCTCGACGACTACGACGCGGAGCGGCACCCGGAGGTGGTGGCCGCGCTGGAGCGGATGACCGCCGAGACGCTCGGCGACGAGGGCGACGCGGGCCGCGTGGTCCGCGAGGACCGCCTGTCCTAGGGCGTGTCCGGTGGATGCCTTCGAGCGTTCCGGCGCTCGCGTCGAATGCCGGGAGCGGCCGCGTGGCGATCTCTCGCAGGACGGCCGGCGCGGGTCAGTCCGGGTTCGGCCGTCCGAGCGCGGGCGGCGCGGCGAGAGGCGGCCTCGCGGCCGCGACCCGGAATGATCCGCCGAACACGCCCTAGTCGCCGTCGGTGCCGGGGGCGGTGAGCTCGGGGTAGTAGCGGGCGGCCTCCTCGTCGGCGTCCGCCCAGCGGGAGGCCAGGTGGAGCCAGCTCCACAGGAGCACGGGGACGGCCGCCGTGAGCAGCAGGGCCCACAGCGGCGCCTGCCCCAGAAGGCGGGCGGCCCAGACCCCTGCGGCGAGCGCGCCGCCGCCCGCGGCCCAGGCCAGGGCGCGGCGCCCGGAGGCGAAGGTGAGGAAGAACAGCACCGTGCCCGCGACCGCGCCGAGGGCCATGGCGACCCCGCTCATCGGCGTCTCCTCTCGTCCGTCCCAGGGCAGCACACCGGGGTGAACAGAAGGGGAAACGGGCGGTGAAGGGGGGCCGGGGTCTTGCCGGATCCACAAAACCGAATACAGTTCGGTTCACAGGAAACGTCACCCAGGCCCTTGGAGGACCCGTGGCCGAGGCATACATCGTCGGCGCCGTCCGCACCCCCGTCGGTACGAGGAAGGGCGCGCTGGCCGCCGTCCACCCCGCCGACCTCGGCGCTCACGTGCTCAAGGAGCTCGTCGAGCGCACGGGCGTCGACCCGTCCGCGGTCGAGGACGTCATCATGGGCTGTGTGAGCCAGGTCGGCCCGCAGGCCCTGGACCTGGCCCGCACCTCCTGGCTGTCCGCCGGGCTGCCCGAGAGCGTCCCCGGCGTCACCATCGACCGCCAGTGCGGCTCCTCCCAGCAGGCCGTCCACTTCGCCGCCCAGGGCGTCATGTCCGGCACCCAGGACCTGGTCGTCGCCTCCGGCGTCGAGAACATGGGCATGGTCCCCATGGGCTCCAACGTCCAGTACGCCATCGACAACGGCCTGGGCCTGTACGGCGACGGCTGGGTCGAGCGCTACGGCCTCCAGGAGATCTCGCAGTTCCGCGGCGCCCAGCTCATGTGCGAGAAGTGGGGCTTCAAGCGCGAGCAGCTGGAGGAGTACGCCCTGGAGAGCCACCGGCGCGCCGCCAAGGCCCTGGACGAGGGCTACTTCGACGCCCAGACCGCCCCGCTGGCGGGCGTCACCCGGGACGAGGGCGTGCGCCCCGACACCACCCTGGAGAAGATGGCCGGCCTGAAGCCGCTGCGCGAGGGCTGGGAGCTCACCGCCGCCGTGGCCAGCCAGATCTCCGTGGGCGCCGGCGCCGTGCTCATCGCCTCCGAGCGCGCCGTGGCGCAGCACGGGCTCACCCCGCTGGCCCGCATCGTCCAGCTCTCCCTGGTCGGCGACGACCCGGTCTACATGCTCACCGCCCCGATCCCGGCCACGCGGATCGCCCTGGAGAAGGCGGGCCTGGGCATCGACGACATCGACGTCACCGAGATCAACGAGGCCTTCGCCCCGGTCCCGCTGTCCTGGATCGAGGAGCTGGGCGCCGACCCGGCCAAGGTCAACCCCAACGGCGGTGCCATCGCCCTGGGCCACCCGCTGGGCGCCACCGGCGCCGTCCTCATGACCAAGCTCGTCAACGAGCTGCACCGCACCGGCGGCCGCTACGGCCTCCAGACCATGTGCGAGGGCGGCGGCCAGGCCAACGTCACCATCATCGAACGCGTCTGACCCGCGCCTCCGGGCCGCGCCGCCCCTCCGGGGCCGCGCGGCCCTCCCGTTTCAGCGGCGGGCCAGGGCCGGGCCGCCGGGGCCGTTGGGGAGGCCGAGCCAGGCGGCCATCTCGGCCAGGTGCTCCACCAGCTGCGGCAGGGTGTCGTCCGGGGCGCCGTCCTCCAGCGTGATCCGCTGGGCGAGCAGGGTGCCCGAGGCGCGGTCGGCCTTGAGGTCGACGCGGGCCACCAGGTCCTCGCCGAGCAGGAACGGCAGCACGTAGTAGCCGTGCACCCGCTTGGCGGCCGGGGTGTAGATCTCGATGCGGTACCGGAAGCCGAACAGCTCCTCGGCCCGGTCGCGGGTCCACACCAGGGAGTCGAACGGGCTCAGCAGCGCCCGCGCCTCCACCCTGCGCGGCACCCGGGCGTCCCGGTGCAGGTAGGCGGTGCGGTCCCAGCCCCGGACCCGGACCGGGACCAGCTCGCCGGACTCCACCAGGTCGGCGACGGCCGGGCGCGACTCCGCGCTCTTGAGCCGGAAGTAGTCGCGCAGGCAGGGCTCGGTGGCGATCCCGTGCGCGCGGGCGGCGATGGCCACCAGCTGCCGGTGGACGTCCGCGTCGTCCGCCAGGGGCGCGGCGTGCACCTCGGGCGGCAGCACCCGCTCGGGCAGGTCGTAGCGGCGCTCGAACTGGGAGTTGCGGCCGTTGGAGGTGAGGTCACCGACCCAGAACAGGTACTCCAGGCACTTCTTCACCTCCGACCAGTTCCAGCCCCAGTGGTCCTTGGCGCGCGGCACGTCGTGGGCGAGGGCGGCCTCCACCTCGCGGGCGGTGGCCGGGCCGATCCGCGCGACCTCCTCGTGCACCGCCTTGATCAGTTGCGGCTTCTCCAGATGGATGTTGTTCATCCAGCCCACGTCGGCCCGGGCCCGGTTGCGCTCCATGCGGTACCGCATGAGCTGCCGGGTGGCCGGGGGGACCAGGCTCGCCTCGTGCGCCCAGCACTCGACCAGGCGGGCCGGGCTCGCCTTGGCCGCGGTGGTGGCCGCCCGGTCCAGCAGCGCGGTGTCGTAGCCGCCCAGCCGGGCGAACACCGGCAGGTACTGGCTGCGGGCCAGCACGTTCACGCTGTCGATCTGGATGATCCCCAGGCGGCCCACCACCCGGCCCAGGTGGCCCAGGTTCGGGGTGCCCGCGGGCCGGGGGCCTGCCAGCCCCTGGGCGGCGATCGCGATCCGGCGGGCCTGGGACAGGGACAGTTCCGCGTCGCGGCGGGGGTGCGGTTCGGGCATGCCGAACACGGTAGCCCCCGCCGCCGACAATCCGCGCCTCAGCCCATCCGCCGGTGCAGGTCCTTCTCCCGGGAGGGTCCCGGCCCGGCCGGGGCGATCAGCGGTCCGGGCAGCGACGGGTCGAGCACGCCCTCCTCCAGCCAGGTGTAGGAGTCGTCCATGACCCGGCGGGCCACCTTGCCGTCGATGTCGTCGGTGTTGGACCACAGCCCCTCGAACAGCGCCTCGACCCGCAGCCGCGACTGGCGGCAGAAGGCGTCGGCGAGCTCCAGCGGCGTCGTGCCGCGCTCGGGCCGGGTGTCGGCGTCGTGCCGGGCCCGCACCACCGCCGCGCTCATCGCGAACAGTTCCGCGCCGATGTCCACCACCCGGCCCAGGAACCCCTGCTTGACCTCCATCCTCCCCTGCCAGCGCGTCATCCCGTAGAACGTCGACCGCGCCAGCCTGCGGGCGGCGCGCTCCACGTACCGCAGGTGCCCGGCCAGCGGTCCGAACTCCACGTACGCCGACGGCAGCTGGCCCCGGCCCACGGCCAGCGTCGGCAGCCAGGCCACGTAGAACCCGGTCGCCCTGGTCAGCGCCCGCGCCTTGGCCGCGCGGTCCGCGTCCGGGTCGATGATGTCCCCGGCCACCGCCAGGTGGGCGTCCACCGCCTCGCGGGCGATGAGCAGGTGCATGATCTCCGTGCTGCCCTCGAAGATCCGGTTGATGCGCAGGTCCCGCAGCAGCTGCTCGGCCGGGATCCCCCGCTCGCCGCGGGCGGCCAGCGACTCGGCGGTCTCGAACCCGCGCCCGCCGCGGATCTGGACCAGTTCGTCGGCGATCCGGTAGGCGTGCTCGGACGCCCACAGCTTGGCGATGGCCGCCTCGATGCGGATGTCCTTGCGCTTCTCGTCGGCCATCCTGCTCGCCAGGTCGAGCATGGCCTCCATGGCGTAGGTGGTGGCGGCGATGTAGGAGATCTTCTTGGCGATCTCCTCGTGCCGGCCGACCGGCCGCCCCCACTGGACCCGTTCGCGCGACCACTCGCGCGCGATCCCGACCGCCCACTTGCCGGCCCCCACGCACAGGGCGGGCAGGGACAGCCGGCCCGTGTTGAGTGTGGACAGGGCGATGCGCAGCCCCTGCCCTTCCTCGCCGATCCGGTTGGCGGCCGGCACCCGCACGTCGTGCAGCCGGGTGACGCCGTTCTCCAGCCCGCGCAGGCCCATGAACCGGTTGCGCCGCTCCACGGTGATCCCGGGGGAGTCCCCCTCGACCACGAACGCGGTGATGCCGCCCCGGTGCCCGGGCCCCTCCGGCACCCGCGCCATGACCACCAGCAGGTCGGCGACGACGCCGTTGGTGGTCCACAGCTTCACCCCGTCGATCCGGTAGCCGGTCCCGTCCTCGGTGGGCACGGCGGTGGTCCGCAGCCGGGCGGGGTCGCTGCCCACGTCGGGCTCGGTGAGCAGGAAAGCGCTGATGGCGTCGCGGGCGCAGCGCGGCAGGAACTCCCGTTTCTGGGCCGGGGTGCCGAACATGGACACCGGCTGGGGCACGCCGATCGACTGGTGGGCGGACAGCAGGGCGCCGATCGCCGGGGACACCGAGCCGACCAGGGTGAGGGCGCGGTTGTAGTGCACCTGGCTCAGCCCCAGGCCGCCGTACTCGACGGGGATCTTCATGCCCAGCGCGCCCAGCTCGCGCAGTCCGGCCACGACCTCGTCGGGGATGCGCTCCTCGCGTTCGATGCGCTGGGCGTCGATCCCCTCGCAGAAGTCGCGCAGCCGGGCCAGGAAGGCGTCGCCGCGCTCGTCGTCCTCCCGGTCGGGGACGGGCATCGGGTGGATCAGGTCCAGGCGCAGGCGGCCCAGGTACAGCTCCTTGGCGAAGCCGGGCAGGTCCGAGGCGCCCTCGCGGGCCTGCTCGGCCACCGCTCTGGCGCGGCGCTCGTCGATCTCGGGTGCGGTGGGGTCGGGGGTCTGCGCTCGGGCTTCGGGATCGGCCGCGGACATGGTCGTCACCTCGTCCTGGAAGGGGTCTGGGTGTGGCCTGTATCACAGCACTACCCGGAGGCGGGCGCGCCGACGCACGGCGGACCGGACCCGGTGCCGGGGCGCGGCGGCCGGGCAAAAACCTTGGGCGAAATGCGAACCTCGGAGCCCGCTCGGCCGTCCTACGGGGCGCGACGGAAACAACCGGGCATGTGCTGGGAGTCCCGTCCTGGGCCCGGTGCGGAGGACGGCCGCACCGGGCCCGCCCGTCACCCTCCACCACCCTCAAAGGACGGCCTGCGGCCGACTTCCCCTCCTTGCCCGTCACCCTCCACCACCCTCAAAGGACGGCCTGCGGCCGGGCTTTTCTCCCTGCCCGTCTCCCTCCACCACCCTCAATCGACGGCCTGCGGCCGGGTTTCCCTTCCCGCCCGTCCGCTCCCACCGCCCCCGGTCAACGGCCGCCCGGGCCCTCCCGGCCTCCGGCCGGCCCGCCTTTCGGGCCCACCGCCCCCGCTTCCTTCTCCGCTGTCGCCGCGAAGCCCTAGGCTGGCGCTGTGCGTATCGCGACTTGGAATGTGAACAGTGCCCGGGCCCGGGTCGAACGGATCGGGGCCTGGCTCGACCGGAGCGACGTTGACGTCCTCGCCATCCAGGAGACCAAGGCCAGGGGCGACCAGTTCCCCGCCGCCGTCTTCACCGACCGCGGCTACGAGGTCGCCCACCACGGGATCTCCCAGTGGAACGGCGTCGCGATCGCCTCCCGGGTCGGCCTGGAGGAGGTGCAGGTCGGCTTCCCCGGCCAGCCCGGCTACGGCGACCCGGAGGAGGCCGAGGCCCGCGCCATCGGCGCCACCTGCGGCGGCGTCCGGGTGTGGAGCCTGTACGTGCCCAACGGCCGCGAGATCGACCACCCCCACTACGCCTACAAGCTGCGCTGGCTGGAGGCCCTGCGCGAGGCGGGCACGGCCGCCCTGGCCGCCGACCCCGACGCGCAGATCGCCTACGTCGGCGACTTCAACATCGCCCCCCAGGACGACGACGTGTGGGACGTGGCCGCCTTCGACGGCCTCACCCACGTGACCGAGCCCGAGCGGGAGGCCTTCCGGGCCCTGGGCAAGGCGGGCTTCGAGGACGTCGCCCGCGCGTACACCCCCGGCCCCGGCGTCTACACCTACTGGGACTACAAGGGACTGGCCTTCCCCAAGCGGCGCGGCATGCGCATCGACTTCGTGCTGGCCTCCCCGGCGCTGCGCGCCCGCGTGAGCGGTGCGAGCGTCGACCGTGAGGAGCGCAAGGGCAAGGGCGCCTCCGACCACGCGCCCGTCATCGTCGGCCTGGACGGGGAAGAGGGCCTGCCCCGCGACAAGAAGAAGGAGGACGGGGCGTGAGCGGCCCGCGCATCGCCGTCTTCGGCAGCGTCAACATGGACCTGGTGGCCTACGTGGGCACCGCTCCGGCCACCGGTGAGACCGTCACCGGTACGGCCTTCCGGCAGGTGCCCGGCGGCAAGGGCGCCAACCAGGCGGTCTCCGCCGCCCGTGCCGGCGCCGACACCGTGTTCCTGGGCGCGGTGGGCGACGACGCCTTCGGCGCCGAGCTACGGGGCAACCTGGTCGCCTCCGGCATCGACACCACCGGCCTGCGCACCGTTCCGGGCCCCTCGGGCATCGCCCACATCGTCGTGGACGGCCGCGGCGGGAACTCGATCATCGTCGTGCCCGGTGCCAACGGCGAGGTCACCGGCACCGTGCCCGGCGACCGGGAGCTCATCGGCGGGGCCGACGCCCTCCTGCTCCAGCTGGAGCTGCCGATGGAGGCGGTCGTGGCGGCCGCGCGCACCGGCCGCGAACAGGGCGTTCGGGTGCACCTCACCCCGGCCCCGGCGCGGGAGCTGCCCGACGAGCTGCTGGAGTCGGTGGACGTGCTCGTCCCCAACGAGCACGAGGCGGCCGCGATCACCGGGCGCACCGACCCCCGCGAGGCGCTCGCGGCGCTGCTGGAGCGGGTCCCGGAGGTGCTCGTCACGCTGGGCGGCGAGGGCTCCCTGTACGGGGCGCGCGGCGCCGAGCCGGTGCACGTCCCGGCCCTGAAGGTCGAGGCCGTGGACACCACCGCGGCCGGCGACACGTTCTGCGGCTCCTTCGCGGTGGCCCGGGCGGAGGGCGCCGAACCGGCCGAGGCCATGCGGTTCGCCGCCGCCGCGGCCGCGCTGTCGGTCCAGCGGCACGGCGCCAGCTCCTCGATGCCGACCCGCGCGGAGGTCGAGGCCCTGCTCAGGGGCTGATCCGGCGGACGGCGGGGGCGGCACCGGCCGGTGCCGCCCCCGCCGCGCGTCCTCAGAGGGTGTGGCGGCGCGGCCGCTCGGCGCCGTCGATGCTCAGCCAGGAGCCGTCCCCGATCACGACCAGGCGCTCGTGGTGCCGGGACTGCCCGGGGAGCGGGCCCAGCACCCGCCCGGTGGCCGCCTCCACGACGTGGTTCTCGCGGAAGTCCAGGTCCTGGCCGTCGTCCTCGTCGTCCTCGTCGTCCTCGTCCTCATCGTCCTCCTCCGGCTCCGGCACGGCGCGCTCGCCGTGGACGGAGACGACGACGCGGTCCTCGTCGAGGAAGGCCGCCAGGTGCATGCCGAGGAAGAGCGTCTCGAAGTCGTCCCCGTCGTGGTCGAAGGCGTCCAGCCCGAAGCCGCCCAGCTCCTCCCCGTCCGGGAAGGAGTGGAGGGTGATCCCCGATTCGTCGCCGACCAGGAACACCCGGCCGCTCGGTGACAGGTCGTCCAGGTAGCCGTACGTCCCGTACGTGTGGAGGTCGAGCCCCCCGTCCTCCAGGCGGGCGCGGAAGTTGCGGCCCCCGTCCTGGCCCTCCATCACGCCCACCAGGACGTGCTCCCCGTCCGGGTGGGGCCGGACGAGGGCCCCGTGCCCCGAACTCCCCAGCACGGCCTCGGCCAGAACGGTGCCGTCGGCCGCGTCGAGGGCCAGGAGCCGGTCGGTGCCGCGCTTGAGGTGCGGGTTGCGGTCGAGCCTGCGGTCCATCTCGGGCGACTCGCCCCGGGGGACCGGGACCATCGGGCCCTGCCGGTAGAGCCAGAGGGTCCGCCCATCGGGCGAGAAGGCGCACGAGGGCCCGCCGGACAGGTACGTGCCGTCCTGGTCGCCGGTCCTGAGGGGGTACCGCCAGAGCTCGGTGCCGTCGCGGTCGGCGCACACCAGTTCCCCGCCGGCGGCGTAGGCGACGCGGTCCAGCGCCGGGGAGACGGCGTGGCCGGTGGCCCCGTCCCGTGTGGAGAACCGGGCGGTGTGCCGGACGGGTGCACCGCTCTCGGCCGCGCGCTCGGTGAAGGCGTAGGCGTACGCCTCGGCGCCGTAGGTCAGGGTGACGATCCTGTCGGTCATCGTGTCCTTCGAGGGGTCGTTGGGGCGTTCGGTCGCTCAGACGCCCCCGGCGCCGGTTCGGTGCCCCCTCGTCGGGAGTCTCCTAGGACTCGTGGCCGATCTGCGCCAGGAACGGCGCGGGGTCCTGGTCCTGGAGCCGCACCTCCAGGACGATGTCGACCTCGTCCCCGACCAGGCGGCCGCCCCAGGGCACCTCGCCGCCGTCGCCCACGCCGTGGTCGGACAGGCGGATGCGGGTGGTGGCGGAGAAGAAGTGGCCGTACACATCGTCGGGGAACGCGTAGTCGGGGGCTTCGCCCACCCACTGGGCGTCCAGGGTGACGGGGGCGGCCGTGCCGTGCACGGTGAGGTCGCCGTGCAGGCGGAAGGCGTTGCGGCCGCGGCCGCCGGGCTCCACGCCGGTGGAGGCGAACCGCAGCTCCGGGTGGTTCTCCACGTCCAGGAAGTCGGCGGAGCGCAGGTGCGCGTCGCGGGCGCCGACGCCGGTGTTGATGCTGGAGGCGTCCATGACCACTTCGACCTTCGAGGCGCCGGGGTCCTCGGCGACCAGAACCCGGCCCCGCGCACGGCCGAACGTGCCCTGGACCCGGCCGAAGCGCAGGTAGTGGGCGACGAAGATGAGGCTGGAGTGCAGGGGGTCCAGGTGCCAGAGACCCGGCGCCGGGCCGACCGGAGTGGATTCCATACCTACTTCTCCCTTTTGTCCGTAAAAGGTCTTTTGTCCGTTCAGCCTAGGTCCGGTGTACCACCCGGACCCGGGTTTCGGACGCGGGGAAAGGCGAGAGATGGGACTCGCTCCGTCCCGGGAAGCGGAGAAGCCTGGGATGCAAGGGAATTCGTCCGCTATGAGAGTTCTCTCGGACGATGACCGTTCCGGGACCCGGCCCCTGCCGGCCGGGATCCGGCACACGGCGAAGGGCCGGAACGCGCCACCGCGTTCCGGCCCTTTCCGGTGCCCTCGGGGCACCTGCGGGTGCCGCGCCCTACATGTGCTCGGGCGCCTCCACGCCGAGCAGGTCCAGGCCCTGGACCAGCACGCGCAGCGCCACCGCGATCAGCGTCAGCCGCGACTCGCGCTCGGCCTCGGTGCCGGCGGCCAGCACCGGGCAGTGCTCGTAGAACGCCGTCAGCGACTGGGCCAGCTCGAACAGGTAGGTCGACAGCCGGTGCGGCTGGAGCAGGTCGCCGACCTGCGCCACCACCGGGCCGAACTCCAGCAGCTTCAGCGCCAGCGCCCGCTCGGCGGCGTGGCCGACGGTGATGTCCGCCCGCGCCTGCTCCGGCGACAGCCCGCCCTTGCGGAAGATCGAGCGGATCCGGGCCTGCGCGTACTGCAGGTACGGACCGGTGTTGCCGGTCAGCGCCAGCATGCGGTCGAAGTCGAAGGTGTACTCGGTGTCGTGCGCCACCGACAGGTCCGCGTACTTGACCGCGCCGATGCCCACCTGGCGGGCGATCTCGGCCTGCTCCTCGGCGGGCAGGTCGGGCCGGTTCTCCCGGACCACCGCGGCGGCCCGGTCGATCGCCTCGTCCAGCAGGGCCATCAGCCGCACCGGGGCACCGCTGCGGGTCCGCAGGATCTTCCCGTCCGAGCCCAGTACGTTGCCGATCTGGACGTGGGTGGTCTCGACGGAGTCCGGCAGCCAGCCCGCCTCGCGCGCGGCCGCCCACACCATCTTGAAGTGCATCGCCTGCGGGGCGCCCACCACGTACAGGATGCGGTCGGCCTTGAGGTCCTCCACCCGGTGCCGGACGGTGGCCAGGTCGGTGGTGGCGTAGCCGTAGCCGCCGTCGCTCTTGCGGACGATCAGCGGGACCGGCTTGCCCTCGCGGCCGGTGAAGCCGTCCAGGAAGACGCACAGGGCGCCGTCGCTGATCTCGGCGATCCCCTTGGCCTCCAGCTCGTCGCACACGGCGGCGAGCATGTCGTTGTAGGTGCTCTCGCCGGCGAGGTCGTCGTCGGTGAGGGTGACGCCCAGCTTGGCGTACACCTTGTTGAAGTACACCTTGGACAGGCCCACCAGCTCGCGCCACAGGCGCAGCGTCTCCTCGTCGCCGCCCTGGAGGGCGACCACCCGGCGCCGGGCGCGGGCCGCGAACTCCTCCGGCCCGGGGCCCGAGGAGTCGAACTTGGTGCGCGCCGCCTGGTAGAAGGCGTTGGGGTCGGTGGTGAGCAGGTCCGCCTCGGGCGAGTCCTCGCCGACCTCCAGCAGGTGCTCGATGAGCATGCCGAAAGGGGTGCCCCAGTCGCCGATGTGGTTCTGCCGGATGACGTTGTGGCCCAGCAGCTCCAGGGTCCGCGCCAGCGAGTCGCCGACCACGGTGGTGCGCAGGTGGCCGACGTGCATCTCCTTGGCCACGTTGGGCGCGGAGTAGTCGAGCGGGATGTTGCGCCGCTCCTGCACGGGCACGCCCAGGCGCTCGTCGTCGAGCAGCTCGCGGGTCCGCCCGGAGATCCAGTCGTCGCGCAGGGTCAGGTTGATGAAGCCGGGCCCGCTGACCTCCACGGCCGAGCAGACGTCGGCGACGTCGAGGTGTTCCATGATCGCCGCGGACACCTCGCGCGGCTTTCGGCCCAGGCGCTTGGCGAGTGCGAGCGCGGCGTTCGCCTGGTAGTCGGCGAACTGTGACGGGCGGATGACGGGGTCGGTGTCGGCGTACTCGGGGCCGAAGGCGGCCCCGAGGGCGGACTGGACCCGTCGCGAGAGTACTTCCTGCGGGTCGGCCATGCCCCAAGCGTACCGAGCCCGCGGGGGTGTTCTCGGCGCTTTTCCGCCCGCCCCGCCGCCCCTCAGCGCCCTTCGGCGGGGCCCTCGGACTGGGCCAGGCGGTGCAGCCACCCGGCCGGGCGGGTGTGCAGACGGCGGCGGACGTGCTCGCCGATGTCCCCGGCGGCCAGGTCGTGGGCGAGGCGGCAGGCGTGGGCGATGCCCCGGGCCCGGCTGTCGCCGTGGGCGATCACCACGGTGCCGTTGAGCCCCAGCAGCGCGGCGCCGCCGTAGGTCTCGCTGTCCAGGCGCTCGCGCAGCCCGCGCAGGGCCTTGCGCTGGAGCATGGCCCCGGCCTTGGCCGCCACCGACGAGGTCAGCGCGGTGCGGACGGCGTCCATGGCGAACGCGGCGGTCCCCTCCACGGCCTTGAGCGCCACGTTCCCGGTGTGCCCGTCGGTGACGATCACGTCGACCTTGCGGGCGAGCAGGTCGTGGCCCTCGATGTTGCCGCGGTAGTCCATGACCGTGGAGTCCTCGGCGGCGGCCGCCAGCAGCTCGGCGGTGCGGCGGACCAGCCTGTTGCCCTTGCCGGGCTCGGAGCCGATGGTGAGCAGCCCCACCCGGGGCCGCTGCACCCTGAACGCCGTCTGGGCGTAGGCGCACCCCAGGTGCGCGAACTGCACCAGCATCTCCGGCTTGGCGTCGGCGTTGGCCCCCGCGTCCACCATGATCGTCGGCGTCTCGCCGGTGGGCAGGGTGACCGCCAGGGCGGGCCGCAGCACCCCGTGCTGGGTCCGCAGGCGCACGGTGGAGGTGGCCACGACGCCGCCGGTGGAGCCGGCCGAGACCAGCGCGTCGGCGTCCCCGCGCCGGATCAGGCGGCAGGCGACGGCGGCGCTGGAGCGGGGGCGCCGCCAGCTGGCCAGCGCGCCCTCGTGCATGGCGAGGCTGTCCTCGGCGTGCACGACCGGGATGTCGCGCAGGGCGTCGTGCTCGGCGAGGAGGCCGGCGATCTCGGTGCGGCGGCCCACGAGGACGACCCGCAGGCCCAGCTCGCGTACGGCCAGGACGGCGCCCTCGACGACCGCCCCGGGGGCGTTGTCGCCGCCCATCGCGTCGACGGCGATGATCGGCGGCGAGGTGCGGCGGAGTGCGACGGGCGCGTCCGCGTCGGAGGTGCCGGTCACGTGGCGTCCTTCACGGTGAGGTGAATCGGTGGAGGCACGCCGTCGGTGCAGGTCCCCGCGCCGATGCGGGCACACGCCGACGGGTGCGCGGGTGGTGTGCAAACACCGTACCGGGTGGAGTGGGAAGCCCTGCGGTTCGGGACATTCATCCACTCATGCGAGGATACTTCCCGTATGTCCAGGTCAGGGCTGTATTTTGCTCCATCTGGGTACAAAGCCCCAAGTAGGGGTATATCCGCTCGCTGGCCCGGGTGTTCATGACGCTCCGGGTGCATGTGACAACCGAACACGAATTCCGTTTCCGGAGGTTCCCCGGGTGCCCGCACACCGGAACCCCCGGATCAGGGCTGCCCTCACGACCCCGCGCGGGCGGCCCTGAATCGCATCCAGGAGAGGAGAGGCGTGAGCGTTACGCCAGAGGCGGCACTGTCCCCGTCCACCGGACGTCGGTTTCGTGCCTACACGACGAAGCACATCGACGAGCTCACAGCGCGAGCCGGCCTCGCCGCCGATGAGCGGCTCGCGGTGCAGGCGGTGGCGACCGTCCTGCCCTTCCGTGTCAACAGCTACGTCCTGGACGAGCTGATCGACTGGGACGCCGCGCCGAACGACCCGATCTACCGGCTGGTGTTCCCGCAGGCGGACATGCTGCCGCAGAGCGACGTGGCGCGGATCGCCGACCTGATCAAGGCCGGGGCGCCCCGCAAGGAGCTCAACGAGGCGGCCAACGCCGTCCGCGCGCGGCTCAACCCGCACCCGGCCGGGCAGATGGACCTCAACGTTCCCAAGGTGAACGAAGAGCCCATCCCGGGCATCCAGCACAAGTACCAGGAGACCGTGCTCTTCTTCCCCAAGCAGGGGCAGACCTGTCACGCGTACTGCACGTACTGCTTCCGCTGGGCCCAGTTCGTCGGCGACGCCGACCTGAAGTTCGCCTCCAGCGAGATCGACCAGCTGGTCGACTACGTGCGCTCGCACCCGGAGGTCACCAGCGTCCTGTTCACGGGCGGCGACCCGATGATCATGGGCGAGGGAGTGATCTCCAAGTACATCGAGCCGCTGCTGGAGATCGAGCACCTGGAGGCCATCCGGATCGGCACGAAGGCGCTGGCCTACTGGCCGCAGCGCTTCGTCACCGACCCGGACGCCGACGACACGCTCCGGCTCTTCGAGAAGGTCGTCGCCTCGGGCAAGAACCTGGCGTTCATGGCGCACTTCTCGCACCCGGCCGAGATGCGGCCGGAGATCGTCCAGGAGGCCGTGCGGCGCATCCGCTCGACCGGGGCGGTCATCCGCACCCAGGCTCCGCTGATCCGCACGATCAACGACGACCCGGCCGTGTGGGAGAGCATGTGGCGCACCCACCTGCGCCACGGGATGGTCCCCTACTACATGTTCGTCGAGCGCGACACCGGCCCGCAGGACTACTTCGCGGTGCCGCTGGCGGAGGCCTACGAGATCTTCCGCGGCGCCTACAAGAACGTGTCCGGGCTGGCCCGCACCGTCCGCGGTCCGTCCATGTCGGCGACCCCGGGCAAGGTGTGCGTGGACGGCGTCACCGAGATCGCCGGCGAGAAGGTGTTCGCGCTGCACTTCATCCAGGCGCGCGACCCCGAGCTGGTGGGCAGGCCGTTCTTCGCCAAGTACGACGAGAAGGCCGCCTGGCTGTTCGACCTCAAGCCCGCCCTGGGCGCCACCCACTTCCCGTGGGAGACGCCCCCGATGGCCGCGGGCGACGGCGGCGTGGACCCCACCCGCCTGTAGGGGCCCCGGCGGGGCCCGTCCGCGCCCGCGCAGGGCATTGAACACGGGGCCCCGCCCGCGCCTCCACCGCCTCCGGCCCCGGCGGCCGTGCAGGTACGGAGGAGCCCGGTACCCGTCGAGGGGTACCGGGCTCCTCGTGCGTCCGCACCGTGGACGGAAGGCGGTCACCGCGCGGCCGGGGTCCGGCGCGGTGGCCATCGGCGCGGACGGCTTCTCCAAGGGGGTTCTGTGGGGTCCGCGGGCGACGGTGCCCGTCGGTGCCGCGGACCTGCGCGCGCCGGGGTCAGACCCGGCAGCCCGCCTGGCCCAGCAGGGCGTCGAAGTCGCCGGTCTTGGCGCCGCGGACGAAGGCCTCCAGCTCGGCGTGGGTGTAGACCAGCACCGGCCCCTGGGGGTCGCGCGAATTGCGGACCGCGAACTCCCCGCCGGGCAGGGTCGCCACCTCGACGCAGTTCCCATCCGGATTGCTCCAGCTGCTCTTGGTCCACTCGACCTTGGGCAGACGGCTTGCCGGAACGCCGTTGTAGATGGGCGACATCTCGACCTCCTGGAACTTCGGGGGACGTGTGAGCGGGTGTCCACGCGCTGCCGCCGACACGTCGGGGGCGCTCGTGCCGGAGTCACCGGACCGGTCGGGGTTTCTGAGGAGAGATCTTCCCCAATGTGCCGTTCCGTCCCCGGTGCGCACCCAGAGAGTAGCTTATGCACGTGCATACGTGATTACGTCGGTAAGCACATATGCAAGATCCCAGGGTGAGGACGCGCATGTCACCGCTAACGTGGGGGCTCCGGGGAGAGGTTCCGCGGACCCCCGATCGTTTCCCAGTCGTGGCCGAAGCCGGTCAGCCGGGCCGCACAGGTGTGCGCGCACGGCGAACGCCCGGACGCGGAGCGGTACCGGGCGTTGGGAAGGGGCCGGGGGATGTGTGTCGCGGGAGGCCCCGCGGGGGTCGTGGGCGGCTGTGGGGTGGCTGTTGCGGGGTGGGGCGGCGCGGTCGCGGGGACGGTTCGGGAGGCGGGTTCCCCGGGGCTCAGTCGCTGTAGCGTTCCAGGAACGAGCGCAGGATCCCCTCGGTGGCCGAGGGCTGCGGCGCCTGGGTGGCCAGGTGGTCCATCGTCTGGGCGTAGAGGCTGGTGTCCTCGAACTTGTCGAAGTACAGGGAGCTGCCCAACTGCTCCAGGTAGACCACGTCGGGCAGCTGCGGAGTGGGGAAGCGCAGGATGCTGAACGGCCCCCCGGCCGCCGGGTGCCCGCCCATGGCGAAGGTCGCGACCTGGACGGTGATGTTGGGCCGACGGGACATCTCGATGAGGTGCTCGATCTGCCCGCGCATCACGGCGGCGTCGCCGAAGGGCCGGTGCAGCACGGCCTCGTCGATGACCGCCCACAGGCGGGGGCCCTCGTCCTCGGTGAATCTGCGCTGTCTGTGCATGCGCATCTGCACGCGACTGTCGATGTCCTCCTCGGAGGTGGCGGTACGCGACAGCCGGATCACCGAGCGGGCGTAGCCCTCGCTCTGGAGCAGACCGGGGACGAACTGCACCTCGAAGGTCCGGATGACGGAGGCGGCCTCCTCCAGGCCCACGTAGACGCCGAACCAGTTCGGCAGCACGTCACTGTACTTGTGCCACCAGCCCTGGGCGTTGGCGCTGGTGATGAGGCCGAGCAGGGCCTCGCGCTCGCCGGCGTGGGTCACGCCGTACAGCTTGAGCAGGTCCTCCACGTCGCGGTGCTTGAAGCTGACCTGGCCCAGCTCCATGCGGCTGATCTTGGCGTGGGAGGCGCGGATGGCGTATCCGGCGTCCTCCCGGGAAATCCCCTTCTCCTGGCGCAGCTTGCGGAGCTGCGTTCCGAGAAGAATGCGCAGCACGGTCGGACCACCGCTGGAATTCGCCAGGAAATCCCGGGTGACCTGGAAGTTCTCTGCGTGATCGGCGACCACATCGCCTCCCTGTAGCGGCTTTGGCGCGAGCGACCGCCCAGTATACCGAGCCCATTCCGCTGGGAACAGGGGTTCGGGGTGGGCGTTCCGAGGCCTTCTGTGTCGACAGTAAACCCGGATGCCCGTGTGTGAATTCTTCGAAGGACATCTACCAATAAGGGTTGTTCGTCCTATAGGCTTGCCGGGCGTTGATCTGCACGTGCATCTGTGTCTTACATCGGTAAGACACGGTGCCACACGCAGACAAGGCCGAGCGAACCCGCTTCACCACTCGTGAGGATCGTGATGAACGCAGAGCTGATGTCCTCGGAGCGGCACTCCGGGGCATCCTGGCGCCGTCCCTCCCTGACCGAAGTCCCCCGGCTCCCGGGAGGACGGTGGGCGGACCCGCTGGGCGGCACCCCCCTGGGCCGCACCGAGCGCACCTCCGAGCACGTCGTGGGCTCCTTCGCCTCGGTCCCCGACTCCGTGGGCGCGGTCCGCCGGCTCGCCGGCCTCGTCCTGGCCGAATGGGACCTGGCCGAGGTCGCCGACGACGTCCGCCTCGTGCTCTCCGAGCTCGTCGGCAACGCCTGCCGCCACGCGCTGACCCCCGACCGCGACCCCGGGACCACCCCGGTCGTGGTCCGGCTGAGCCGGGCCGACGGCTTCGGACGGGTGGCCTGCCTGGTCGCCGACACCAGCGACCGCGCCCCCCACAAGGTCGACGCCCACCACTTCGCCGAGTCCGGCCGCGGCCTGAGCCTGGTCGCCGCGTTCAGCGGCGAGTGGGGCTGGAACCCGATCCGCGGCGGCAAGGTCGTCTGGGCCGTCTGCGGCGGGCGGGACTGACCCGCACCCGAACGCAGGACCCGCCCGGCACGGCCGCCCCGCCGTCCACATCCCGCCTTCGGCCCACTCTGCCGAGTCCCGGAGCAGAGTAGGCTGTCAGCGCATGTCGGTATTCGACCGATCGCGTCCGACAGGGGAAGTTTTCCGACGCGGGGAACGGGGCGTGGACGTGCTGGACACGGAACGGGACAGGTTCATCTGCGACGGCGCCACCGTCGTCGCGCTCGGCGGCGAGCTGGACATCGCCACCGCCGAGTCCGCGTACGCCGCCATCGCGGCCGCCTCCGCCCGGGGCTGTGTGGTCGTCGACCTGGCCGCGGTGGAGTTCATCGACGCCTCCGGGGTCAACGCCTTCATCAACGCGATGCGCGTCACCACCCGCGAGCGCCGCCACCTGGCCCTGGCCTGCCCGCCCCGCCAGCTCTCGCGCATCCTCGACGTCCTGAACCTGCGCACCCTGCTGCCCACCCACGGCGACCTGGCCTCCGCCGTCGCCGCGCACGCCGGGACCCGCGCCGCCGCCCGCTGACCGCACCCGCGCGGCAGGCCGCCCCCGGATGACCCGGACAACGCGGAGGGCGCGCCCGACGGGGTCGGACGCGCCCTGGGAACACCCCCCGGCGGGGACTACTCCACGGTCACGCTCTTGGCCAGGTTGCGCGGCTGGTCCACGTCGTTGCCCTTGGCCAGCGCCAGCTCGCAGGCGAACACCTGCATCGGCACGGTCGCCACGATCGGCTGGAGCAAAGTCGGCACCGCCGGGATCTCGATGAGGACGTCCGAGTACGGGCGCACCGACTCGTCGCCCTCCTCCGCGATGACGATGGTGCGGGCGCCGCGGGCGCGCACCTCCTGGATGTTCGACACGATCTTGTCGTGCAGCACACTGCGGCCCTGCGGCGAGGGCACCACCACGACGACCGGCAGCCCCTCCTCGATCAGCGCGATCGGCCCGTGCTTGAGCTCGCCCGCCGCGAACGCCTCGGCGTGCATGTAGGCGAGCTCCTTGAGCTTGAGCGCGCCCTCCATCGCCACCGGATAGCCGACGTGGCGGCCCAGGAACAGGACGGTGTCGGCGTCCGACAGCGACCGGGCCAGCTCGCGCACCGGGCCGACGGTGTCCAGAACCTTCTCCACGTGCTGGGGCATCGTGGCCAGCTGGGCGATCACCGCGTCGATCTCGTCGCCGAACTTCAGCCCGCGCACCTGCGCCAGGTACAGGCCGATGAGGTAGCAGGCGGCCAGCTGGGTGAGGAAGGTCTTGGTGGCGGCCACCCCGACCTCCGGGCCCGCGTGCGTGTACAGCACGCCGTCGGACTCGCGCGGGATGGTGGAGCCGTTGACGTTGCAGATCGCCAGCACCTTGGCGCGCTGCTCGCGGGCGTAGCGCACCGCCATCAGGGTGTCCATGCTCTCGCCCGACTGGGAGATCGCGATCACCAGGGTCTGCCGGTCCAGGATCGGGTCCCGGTAGCGGAACTCGCTGGCCACCTCGACCTCGCACGGAATGCGGCACCAGTGCTCGATGGCGTACTTGGCGATCAGGCCCGCGTGGTAGGAGGTGCCGCAGGCGATGATGACGATCTTCTCGACCGAGCGCAGGTCCTGCGGGGACAGCCGCATCTCGTCCAGGGTCAGCTCGCCGCCCACGGACAGGCGGCCCAGGAGGGTGTCGGCGATCGCACGCGGCTGCTCGACGATCTCCTTGAGCATGAAGTAGTCGTAGCCGCCCTTCTCGGCGGCGGAGGCGTCCCAGTCCACGTGGTACTCGTTGACCTCGACGGGGGCGCCGTCGTAGTCGGTGACGCGCACCGAGTCCGGGCGCAGCTCCACGACCTGGTCCTGGCCCAGCTCGACCGCGTCGCGGGTGTGGGCGATGAACGCCGCCACGTCGCTGGCCAGGAAGTTCTCCCCCTGGCCGCGGCCGACGACCAGCGGCGAGTTGCGGCGGGCGGCGACCACGAGGTCGGGGTCGTCCACGGAGACGGCGACCAGGGTGAAGGCGCCCTCCAGGCGCTTGCACACCGCGCGCATGGCGGCGGCCAGGTCCCCGTCGCCGCGCGCCGCCAGCTCGGTGCTGAGCAGGTGGGCGGCCACCTCGGTGTCGGTCTCGGAGGTGAACTTGCAGCCCGCGTCCTCGAGCTCCAGCCGCAGGGCGGCGAAGTTCTCGATGATGCCGTTGTGGACGACCGCCACCCGGTTGTCGTTGTCGACGTGGGGGTGGGCGTTGACGTCATTGGGGGCGCCGTGGGTGGCCCAGCGGGTGTGGCCGATGCCCGCGCCCTCTCCGGTGATCGGGTGCTCCTCCAGGGCACCGCGCAGGTTCGCGAGCTTGCCGGCCCGCTTCTCCGTGTGCAGGGCGCCCCCGCCCAGCACAGCGACACCCGCGGAGTCATATCCGCGGTACTCCAACCTCGCGAGGCCGTCCACGACGACCTGGAGCGCCGATTGCGGCCCGACGTAGCCAACGATTCCGCACATGGCCGCCAGCGTAGGCCAAAAAGGACGCCGAATCGACCAACCACCCGTTGATACCAATGGTCGTTTTCCCAGGTAACGGTATAGACCATTTGGTGTACCACGGGTAGACCGCGCAGGTGGGGGCCGTGCGGGGCGTCCGAGTGGAACCGGTTCCACCAGGCCGTACCCGGCCAAAAAAACCTTGGTGGACCTGCCGGGGAACGTGTGGTTTCGACCACGTTACGTCCCTGCTTCGGGCTTACCCGGGACCCGGGCGCCCGGACCGGTCGAGGCCCTCGTCTAGGGTGGTCACTCGTGTCCCACCCGACGAAGAACGGCGTCTCCACGCCGTACGTGGAGCTGGACCGGGAGGCCTGGGCGGCTCTGCGGGCCGCCACTCCGCTCTCCCTGACCGAGGCCGAGCTCGCACGGCTGCGCGGTACCACCGACCCGACGTCCCTGGAGGACGTGCGGGACGTCTACCTGCCCCTGTCCCGGCTGCTCAACCTGTACGTCGGCGCCACCCAGCAGCGGCACGCCGCCGTCCGGGGCTTCCTCGGGGAGGCCGACCGGCCCTCCCCGTTCATCATCGGTGTGGCCGGGAGCGTCGCGGTCGGCAAGTCCACCACCGCGCGCCTGCTGCGGTCCCTGCTGGCCCAGTGGCCCAACCACCCCGACGTGGAACTGGTCAGCACCGACAACTTCCTGTACCCCAACGCGGTGCTCGAAGCGCGCGGCCTCATGCGCCGCAAGGGCTTCCCCGAGAGCTACGACCGGCGGGCGCTGGTCCGGTTCGTCTCGGAGATGAAGGCGGGGGCCGACCGCATCGACATCCCCGTCTACTCGCACCTGCACTACGACATCGTCCCCGGCGAGCGGCAGACCGTGCACCGCCCCGACATCCTCATCGTCGAGGGCATCAACGTGCTCCAGCCCGCCACGGCCGGACGGCTGGCCGTGTCCGACTTCTTCGACTTCTCGATCTACGTCGACGCCCGGGTCGACAACATCCGCAACTGGTACCTGGACCGGTTCCGGGAGCTGCGCCGCACGGCCTTCTCCGATCCGCGGTCCTACTTCCACCACATGGCCACCACCCTGCGCGAGGAGGAGGCCCTGGAGTTCGCGGCCAACACCTGGCGCACCATCAACGAGGTCAACCTCGTCGAGAACATCCGCACCACCCGGGGGCGGGCCACCCTCGTCCTGTTCAAGGGGGACGACCACCGGGTCAGCCGGGTCCGCCTGCGCAAGACCTGAGAGCGGTCCGGGACACGCCCGGGCGGGGGTAGGCTGGTCCTTCTTTCTCTCCACGGCCCACCCCGGATGGGACGCCGTGCGCTTCACGAGGATCGGAACGAACCGGGCCCTGAGGGCGACCGGGGCGGGACCCGCGCACGCGCGAGGCCGTGCCGTGTCCCGTCGATCCCTCCCGAGGTCCGCATGACCACGACCGATCCCACGACCACGCCCGCCGACCCCGAACTGGTCGCCGAACGAGACTCCCTCGCCGCCGCCCGCGCCGCCCTGCGGGCGATGCGCGAGGAGGTCGAGGGCACCGAACTGATGCTCGGCGACGTCGTCAACGACAAGGTCACCAACGCGGCGCTCCAGCGCGGACGGCAGCGCCGCCTGGCCGCCCTCGCCGACCTGCCCGGGGCGCCGCTGTTCTTCGGCCGCCTCGACTTCGACCCCGGCACCGTGTTCCTCGACGAGGACGCCGGCCGGGGGCCCGACCGGGTCCACATCGGACGCCGGCACGTCCACGACCCGCAGGGCCGCCCCATGGTCCTGGACTGGCGCGCGCCGATCAGCGTCGCCTACTACCGCGCCTCGCCCACCGACCGGATGCGCGTCCTGGTGCGCCGGCGGTACGGGTTCACCACCCTCGACCACGGGCCGCGCCGGGACCCCGAGGTGGTGCTCACCGCGTTCGAGGACGAGCACCTGACCGGCGCCCCCGCACCCGACGAGCGGCCCGGGGAGCTGCTGGCCGCCGAGATCGAGCGGCCCCGCACCGGGCCGATGCGCGACATCGTCGCCACCATCCAGCCCGAGCAGGACGACCTGGTCCGCGCACCGCTGGGCACCACCCTGTGCGTGCAGGGGGCACCGGGCACCGGCAAGACCGCGGTGGGCCTGCACCGCATCGCGTTCCTGCTCTACACCGAGCGCGAACGCCTGTCCCGGGCGGGTGTGGCGATCATCGGGCCCAACCGGTCGTTCCTGTCCTACATCCGCGACGTGCTGCCCGCCCTGGGCGAGGTCGACGTCACCCAGACCACCGTCGGGGACCTGCTCACCCGCGGCCTGCCCGAACGGTTCCGGCCCGCCGCCGGGTGGGTGCGCCGGACGGAGGAGCCCTTCGCCGCCCGGGTCAAGGGCGACGCCCGCATGGCCGAGGTGATCCGCCGCGACCTCTGGTCGCACCTGCGCGAACCCGAGGAGGCGCTGATGGTGCGCCGCGGCTCGCGCCGCTGGCGGCTCTACCCGGAGGACCTGCGGCCCCTGCTGGACGAGTTGGCGGGCCGCGGCGTCGCCTACGGCTCGGGCCGCGAGCTGCTGTCCCACCGCATCGCGCACACCGTGCTCACCCTCATGGAGTCCGAGGGGGAGGTCTGCGACGACCGCACCCACGAGCAGGTCCGCCGCGACCCGGCGGTGCGCTCCGCGGTGACCGCCCTGTGGCCCAAGGTGGAGCCGACGGCCCAGGTGCTGGGGCTGCTCACCGACCCCGAGCGGCTGGCCCGGGCCGCCGACGGGATCCTCGACGAGCGGGAGCAGGCCGCCGTCCTGCTGCCGGGGAGGCCGCGCGGACCCAAGTCGGCCCGCTGGTCGGCGGAGGACCTGGCGCTCATCGACGAGGCCGCCGCGCTCATCGACCGGCCCGTGGGACTGGGCCACATCGTCGTGGACGAGGCCCAGGACCTCAGCCCCATGCAGTGCCGGGCCATCGGGCGCCGCTGCGAGTCGGGGTCGCTCACCGTCCTGGGCGACATCGCCCAGGGGACCAGCCCGTCGGCGGTCCGCACCTGGTCCACGCTGCTGGAGCACCTGGGCAAGCCCACCGGGCACCTGAGCGTCCTGGACCGGGGCTACCGGGTGCCCGCGCAGATCATCGACTTCGCCGCCCGGCTGCTGCCGACCATCGCCAAGGGGCTGGGCGCCCCGGTCGCGGTCCGCCGCGCCCCGGGATCACTGCGGGTCACCCCGGCCGCCGACGGCCTGGCCGCCCAGGTGGCCCGGGCCTGCCGCGCCGCCCTGGAGGGGGAGGGGTCGGTGGGCCTCATCGCCGCCGACGCCCACCTGCCCGCCCTGCTGGAGGAGCTGGCCGCGGAGGGCCTGGACGTCCCGGTCCTGGACGACGACACCGGCCTGGACGCCGCCCGCCTGGTCGCCGTCCCGGCGGGCCTGGCCAAGGGCCTGGAGTTCGACGCGGTCGTCGTCGCCGAGCCGGCCGCCATCGCCGAGGCCGAGGAGCGCGGCCTCAACCGCCTCTACGTCGTCCTCACCCGCGCCGTCAGCACCCTCCACGTCGTCCACTCCCGCCCGCTCCCCGGCCCCCTCGCCGAGGCCCCGGTCAGCGGCTGACGGGGGTGGGGCGGCGGACGCCGGAGCGCTTCCAGGGGCCGGAGAGGATCCCGGCGGTCAGCAGCCACAGGGCGACCGTGACCAGGTGGGCCCGCTCCAGGAGGCCCAGGGCGACCCCCGGGTCGCCGTCGCCGCCGGAGACCCGGACGGCCAGGACCAGGACGGCGACCGCGGCCAGCGCCTGGAGCGCGGCCACCGCCGCGGCCCAGATCCAGGCCGGGTCGGCGGCCCGGCGCCGGTCCACGGCGAGGGTCACCGCGCCGGCCAGCGCTGCCACGATCGCGACGGTCGCCAGGACGGGCTGCGCGGCGGTGGCCCCGCCCACCCCCTCGGCCAGCGCCTCCGACGCGCAGGCCACGTCCGTGGAGACCACACAGCGGCCCGGCAGCAGCGAGGCGACGAAGGAGGCCGCGCCGAACACGGCCATCGACCACCAGGACGCGGTCAGCCAGAAGCCGGTCCGGCGGGCGCCCAGCGTCAGGCCGAGCGCGGCGGCGAGCACCACCAGGATCGACCCCGCGCGGTGGGCGCTGTCCAGGAATCTGCCGAACCCCGACTCCGGGTCGGCCGACGCGCCCTGGACGAGACTCCCGCCGGGCAGCATGACCTCCAGCGCCCACAGGCTGTACACGATGGCGGCGGCCACGGCCGCGACCCGGCCGTCCCGGTAGTCCCAGTGCCAATGTCCCGAGTAAGACATCGCGCGTGCCCTCCGTTCTCACCCGAAGCCCTCTCCACGTCTCTCGGACGGAGGACCCCCGGGTGCTCCCGGTCACACCGGTCGGTCAGGGGGACTTATGCCCCGGGGACCGCTCCGTCACCCCTCGGGTGACCCCGCCTCGGCCAACTCGCGGCGTCACCGTTATCCACGGGTGCGCCTGGGCGCGGCATCATGCAGAGAACGGAGCAGACGGGCACGTACGGACGGACCCGGCCGGAGAGGGAGTGCGCACGATGGACGATCCGACCACGACACGGTGGGTGATCGTGGGGGTCGACGGCACCGACTCCAGCCGCCACGCCCTGGAGTGGGCGGCGCAGCAGGCGGTGCTGCGCGGGCTCGGCGTGCGGATCGTGGCCGCGGCCGGCGCCCTGACCTCCGTCGGGGTGTTCGGGGCGCACACCCGGCTCGACGTCCCCCCGGACGAGGCCGACACCGGCGACGCCGAGCGCCTGCTGTCCTACGCCGCCGACTGGATATCGCGGCTCTTCCCCGAACTCCGGGTGCAGACCCGCCTGTCCTACGCCCGCCCCGTGGACGCGCTGCTGGCCGAGGCCGCCGCCGAGGGGGCCGTCGCAGTGGTGGTGGGCTCGCGCGGGCTGCGGGGGATCGTGGCCGCCTTCGTGGGCTCCGTCGGCATCGAACTGGCCGCCCGCTCCCCGGTGCCGGTGGTGGTGCTCCCGCACGAGCACGCCGCCGCGCACGGCGTCCGCGGCCGGGTCATCGTCGGCATCGACGGGTCCGAGCCCAGCCGCCGGGCCGTCGACTTCGCTTTCACCCAGGCCGAGTTCGCCGACACCGAGCTGGTCGCGGTGAGCGCCTGGCAGCCGCTGGTGGCGTTCGCCGCCGCCACCGGGCCGATCCCGCCGGAGCTGTTCGACGACACCACCGCCGCCGAGGCCGCCCGCCAGTCGCTGGACGAGGAGCTGGCCCAGGCGCGGCTGCGCCACCCGCAGGTCCCGGTGAGCACCCGGGTGGTGCGGGCCCACCCCGTGGTCGCCCTGCTGGAGGAGGCCACCCCCGCCGATCTCATCGTGGTGGGCTCGCGCGGCCGCGGAGGCTTCCGGGGCCTGCTGCTGGGCTCGGTCAGCCACTCGGTCCTGCACGGCGCCCGCGGCCCGGTCGCCATACTCCGCTAGGGGAGCGCACGCGGACGGCGCGGTCCGTCGCGGCGCCGACGCGGCCGTGCGCGGGCGTTCCGGGATCTCCGCAGGCCGGAGCCGGGACCCCCGGAGACCGGTCCACCCGGCGTCCCACGGCTGGACCGGCGCAGGGCCGCGGACCTGTGTGACGAACGACACGGCGTGTCGTCGCAGGGGCGTGCCTCCCCCTTGCCTGCGGGGGAATCGGGTTCCACCGGGAATGGAACACCCGCCACCACGGCCTCTTCCGGCGCATGAGTGCCGTTCCGAAAAGCCTTGCAGCACAGGGATTTCCGGCTTTCAAGCCGTATAGCTTTAGACCATTGGCCTATACCAATTGGTCACCGCAGGGGGGCGTCGTTCATGATGCGAGGGATCTCGATTCACGAAGGAGCCGCTGTGACTGTCGGTATTGATCTGGGCGTGGCCCCGACCTCCCACGAAGAACTGGTGTCCTGGGTTCACGAGGTCGCGGAGCTGACCCGGCCCGACAACGTCGTCTGGTGCGACGGCTCCGAGGAGGAGTGGACCCGTCTCACCGACCTGCTCGTCGAGCAGGGCACCTTCAAACGCCTCAACCCGGAGAAGCGCCCCAACAGCTTCTACTGCACCTCCGACCCCACGGACGTGGCCCGCGTCGAGGACCGCACCTACATCTGCTCCGAGCGCGAAGAGGACGCCGGCCCCACCAACAACTGGATCGCCCCCGACGAGATGCGCGCCACCTTCGGCGAGGTCTTCCAGGGCTCCATGCGCGGCCGCACCATGTACGTCGTGCCCTTCTGCATGGGCCCGCTGGGCGGCGAGATCTCCCAGCTCGGCGTCGAGATCACCGACTCCCCGTACGTCGTCGTCTCCATGCGCATCATGGCCCGCATGGGCGACGCCGCCCTGCGCCTGATCGAGGAGCGCGGCGACTTCGTCAAGGCCGTCCACTCCGTCGGCGCCCCGCTGGAGCCCGGCCAGGAGGACGTGCCCTGGCCCTGCAACCCCACCAAGTACATCTCGCACTTCCCCGAGACCCGTGAGATCTGGTCCTACGGCTCCGGCTACGGCGGCAACGCCCTGCTGGGCAAGAAGTGCTACGCGCTGCGCATCGCCTCGGTGATGGCCCGCGACGAGGGCTGGCTCGCCGAGCACATGCTGATCCTCAAGGTCACCTCGCCGGAGGGCAGGACCCACTACATCGCGGCCGCCTTCCCGAGCGCCTGCGGCAAGACCAACCTCGCCATGCTCCAGCCGACCATCCCGGGCTGGAAGGTCGAGACCGTCGGCGACGACATCGCCTGGATGCGCTTCGACGCCCAGGGCCGCCTGCGCGCCATCAACCCCGAGGCCGGGTTCTTCGGCGTCGCCCCCGGCACCGGCGAGAAGACCAACGCCAACGCCATCGACACCCTGTGGGGCAACAGCATCTTCACCAACGTCGCCCTCACCGAGGACGGCGACGTGTGGTGGGAGGGCCTCACCGAGGAGCCCCCGGCGAACCTGACGGACTGGAAGGGCCGCCCCTGGACCCCGGCGTCCGCCGAGCCCGCGGCGCACCCCAACTCCCGCTTCACCACCCCGGCCGGGCAGGCCCCGACCATCGCCGACGAGTGGGAGGACCCGGCCGGCGTGCCGATCTCCGCCATCCTCTTCGGCGGCCGCCGCGCCACCGCGGTCCCGCTGGTCACCGAGTCCCTCAGCTGGCAGCACGGCGTCTACCTGGGCGCCAACGTCTCCTCCGAGAAGACCGCCGCCGCCGAGGGCACCGTGGGCGAGCTGCGCCGCGACCCGTTCGCGATGCTGCCCTTCTGCGGCTACAACATGGGCGACTACTTCGCCCACTGGATCAAGGTGGGCGCCGGCGCCGACCAGGCGAAGCTGCCCAAGATCTTCTACGTGAACTGGTTCCGCAAGGACGCCGAGGGCCGCTTCGTGTGGCCCGGCTTCGGTGAGAACAGCCGCGTCATCAAGTGGATCGTGGAGCGCCTGGAGGGCACCGCCGACGCCGTCGAGACCCCGATCGGCCTGCTGCCCGCCAAGGGCGGCATCGACACCGAGGGCCTGGACCTGTCCGCCGAGGACCTGGAGTTCCTGCTCTCCGTCGACCCCGAGATCTGGAAGCAGGAGGCCGCCCTGGTCCCCGAGTTCTTCAAGACCTTCGGCGACCACCTCCCGGGCGAGCTCTGGGACGAGTACCACGCCCTGCTGGACCGGCTCGGCCGGTAGCGGCATCCCGCCGGCCCCGCTTCTTCCGCGCGCGGGGCCGGTGTCGGCACGGGGCGCGGGGCCCCCCCCCGGCCCCCCCCCCCCCGGCGCTTTCCGGGGGGGGAGGGTCAGGGGTCCGCCGGGTCCGTCCTTTCGGCCGGGTCTGCGGACTTCGAGGTCTCCGAGGACTCTGAGGGGCCCTGGGGCTTCGAGGGTTCCGGGGGTGTCGGGGACTCCGGGATCTCCGCCGCTCCGGCGGCCCCGGGTACGAGCAGGGGCCGCAGCTCGTCGGCGGCTCCGGGCCGTCGAGGAACTGCTGCGGTACCTGACCATCGCGCACACCACGGTGCGCGTCGCGCTGGAGGACGTCGAACTGGACGGGCGGGTGATCCGGTGAGGGTCGCGCTCGATCGTTCGCTCTGCATCGGGGCCGGGATGTGCGTCCTCGGCGCGCCCGGCGTGTTCGACCAGGACCCCGAAGAAGGGCTGGTGGAGCCGGTGGGCGGGGACGCCCCCGACCCCGGGGACCCGGCGGTCCGCCGTGCGGTGGACACGTGCCCGTCGGGGGCGGTCGCCCTCGTGCCCTGAGTTCGGGGGGCGGTGGCCGGGGTTCGAGGGCCGGTGGGCGACGGGCAACGGGCCGAGCCGGGGAGGCGGGGGGGCGGGGCCGCCCCGCCCGGGTTTCGGCGGGCGTGTTCCGGCGGTGGGGTGTTCCGGTGACGGGTGCGGCGTGCGGGGTTCCGGTCCTGGTGGCAGGGCCCGTGCGTTCGGGCCGCAACGCCAACCGAACATTTGCGGGTGTTTCCACGAACTCCCACAAGGGGATTCCGGTACGTGCTAATCATGTGACCGACAGTGACGAAATCTGCCCTCGGGAACCCCAAATGCTCACCCTGCTCCTCATCCTCGCCGTCCTGGCCGTCATGGTCGCGGGGGCCGTCCTGGCCGCCGGCCGCTTCCGGGTCGACGACGGGGAATCGGGCGGTGCCGTCGGCATCGTCGTGGCGCCCTGTGTCCTGGCCCTCTACCTCGGCTCGGCCGCCATGGGCGTGGTCATCGGATGGGAGGGCTACAAGGGCGCCGAGGACGGGGTGATGGCGGAGGTCGGCTCCGCCCAGTCCCTGTACTGGAGCACCGTCGCCCTGCCCGAGGACGAGTCCGAGGAGGTCCGCGATCGGCTGCGCGCCTACCTGGGCGCCGTGATCGAGGACGACTGGCCCGCCATGGAGGCGGCCGAGGGGCTCAGCGCGGAGGGCGACGCCGCCTACGCCGCCCTGGCGGCGTCGGTGCGGTCCCTGTCGGTCTCCGACACCGGCGACGGGCTGGACCGGCTCACCGCCCGCCAGGAGCTGAACGCCCTGGGGGAGGCCCGTCTGGAGCGCGCTGACGCGGCCACCGAGGGCATGCCCCCGCTGCTCACCGGCATCGCCGCGCTCTCGGCGATCGCCGTCGCGGTGCTGCCCTTCGCCATGCTCCGGCGCGGCTCCCGGATCGCCTACTTCTGGGCCGCGGCCAACCTGGCGTTCGTGTTCGCCACGGTGGTGCTGCTGTTCTACATGGGCCACCCGTTCAGCGGGCTCCTGGCCCACGACCCGGGCGGGTTCGAGGAGGCCCTGGCCGGCCTCGACGCCATCGACCAGGCCCTGGCCACCCCGGTGTCCGCCCACTGACCGCCGCCGTAACGCAGTCGGTGGCCGCCGACCGCTGTCGGCGGCCACCGGTCAGCGCCGGCTACTGCCGGCTCGCGCGGGCGGCCGCCCCCGCGGACGCGCCCGCGGCCACGGCCACCACGACCAGCAGGACCGCCGACGTGCGCATCGAGCCGAAGGCCGGAGAGACGGTCGCCCCACCTCCGGTCATGTCCGCCACCGGCAGGGCGGCGGCCGCCTCCACGGGCACCTCGCGCCGGGCGGACACCGGGGGCTCCTCCTCGGGGGAGGCGGGGGCCGCGGCGCCGGGGCTCGGGGAGACGGCGGGCTCCGCGCCGGGGGCGGGCGTCTCCCGCGGCGGAGCGGGCCGCTCCTGCGGGCTCTCGGGCGTGCGCGGCAGGCGGGGCTGCGGCTCCGGAACGCCCGGGGGCTCCTCCGCGGGGGGCTCCTCGGGAGAGGGCGGCACCGGCTTCGGCGGCACGGGCTCCGGCGGGACGGGCCGCGGCCCACGCGGCGGGCAGTCCGGGGCCCGGCCCGAGTGGACCACCACCCGGGTCCCGTCGGCGCAGATCAGGACATGGGACACGGGGGTCCGGCCGACCTCCACCTCGACGCGGTCGGGGCCGCTCACCACGTTCACGCCCGGGGCGTCCACCCGCACCCCGTCCTCCCCGGCGGAGACCGACACGGGACCCTGGGAGACCGCGGTCCCGGGGTCGGGGACGGCGGCCCGGGCCGCAGGGGCGCCGCCGATCAGCAGTAGGCCCGTCACCAGGGCGGCAAGGGTGCGGCGGGGGGACCTCATATCACTCCTCGTGCTCGTTGTATGACACTCGGAGATCGTACGGGTTCACGGCGGCCGACGGGGCCGGAACACCACGGCGGGGGGCGAGGGGGTCGAAGGGCCCGGGAAGGCCGAGGAGGCCGAGGAGACAGAGGGGTCCGGGCGGGTGGGCGTCGGGTGGAACCGGGGGGCGAGCGGAAGGGGCGGGAGGGCGTAGGGGAATCCGGGACGGATGCGGACGAGAACGGGTGGAGTCGGCTGCGGCCGGGGGCGAGGGGCGGGCTCAGGGGGAGTGCAGGCGCAGGACCGCGTGCTCGGCCCAGTCCGGCGGCCGGGTCAGCCAGGACACCACCGCCATCGTCGCGAACGCCAACGGGATGGTCCACGCCGCCGGCTGGGCCAGCAGCACCGTCGCCCACCCCGGCGGGGTCGGCAGCAGGAGCGACCACCCCACCGCCCCGGTGGCCGTCACCCCGCCCACGGCCAGCCCCGCCGCCGCGCCGGGCAGGGTGAGCCTGCGCCACCAGATCCCCAGCACCAGCAGCGGGCAGAACGTCGACGCCGCCACCGTGAACGCCCACACCACCAGCACGTTGATGTCGATCTTCTCGGCGGGCAGGGCCAGCAGCACCGCCACGCACGCGCCCACCGCCACCGCCAGCCGCAGCCGCGGCACGCTCCCCTGGAACAGGTCGTGCGACAGCCCGCCCGCCAGCGCCAGCAGCAGCCCCGACGACGTGGACAGGAACGCCCCGAACGCCCCCGCCGCCACCAGCGCCGTCAGGATCGTCCCCGCCGCACCCGGCACCGCCTGCGCGGGCAGCACCACCGCCACCGTGTCCGTCCCCTGCAACAGCACCAGATGCGGGGTCAGCACCCGGCCCAGTAGCCCGTACACCACCGGGAACAGGTAGAACAGGCCCAGCAGGGCGATCACCCCCACCGCCACCCGGCGCGCGATCCGCGCCGACGGACTGGTGTGGAAGCGCATGATGACGTGCGGCAGCCCCATGCAGCCCAGCGTGATCGCCAGCAGCGTCGACCACGTCTCGAACAGCGGGTACCCGCCCGAGTCCAGCAGCGGCGTGCTCCAGCGCTCCCCGCCCAGGTCCGGCAGGCCCTCCGGGTGCGGCACCGCCGCCCCCGCCGGGAACACGAGCCGTGTCCCCTCGGCCACCGTGTGGTCGCCGGCCTCCAGGTCCACCCGCGCGCCGTCCGGGGCGGTCACCGTCACCGGCTCGTCCAGGCCGAAGGTGGTGTCCACCGTGAACTCCACCGGCGTCGTCTGCGCGAAGTGCGTCCCCCACTCCGGGTGCAGCGCCTGCGCCCGCAGGTCGGCGCCCGCGTGCGCCACCAGGTAAACCGCCGGGATCGCGATGAACAGCAGCTTGACCACGTAGTGGAACGCCTGCACGTACGTCGCCGAGCGCATCCCCCCGGCCGCGATCGACCCGCTGACCACCATCCCGGCCAGCACCACGCCCACCCAGTACGGAGTGCCGCTGACCAGCGCCAGCACCACCCCGGCGCCCTTGAACTGCGGCACCAGGTACAGCAGCATGATCACCAGCACGACGCAGCCGCACAGCTTGCGCAGCCGGGGCGCGCCCAGCCGGTACTCGGCGAAGTCCGGCACCGTGAACGCGCCCGACCGGCGCATCGGCCCCGCCACCAGGGCCACCACCGCCACGTAGCCCGCGCAGAACCCCACCGCGTACCACATGGTGCCCAGGCCGTTCTTGAGCAGCAGCCCGGACAGGCCCAGCACCGAGGCGGCCGAGAGGTACTCGCCGGCGATCGCCAGGGCGTTCCAGTTCGGCGACACCCGGCGCGAGGCCACCAGGAAGTCGGAGGTGGAGCGGGCCGCGCGGACCCCGTAGATGCCGATGACGAGGCTGGTGACCAGCACCAGGCCGATGGCCAGGACGGAGATCACGGCTCGTCGGGGGCCTTTCTGTCGGGGTCCTTCCCGTCGGGGCCCTTCCCGTCGGCGGGCGGGTGCTCCGTGGCGGTGTGCTCCGGGGAGCGGGGGGAGGGCGGGGCGGTGGGGTGCTTCGTGGTGGTGGGCCCTGTGGTCTCGGGCTCCGTGGTCTCGTGTTCTGCGGCCGTGTGCTCCGGGGGGTGCTGGGCGGGCTGTCGGGGGGTCTGCCGCGCGGCCGCCCGCGCGGACCGCGCCTCGGCCCGTTCGGCGGACCGCACGTGCCACAGCGCCAACAGGAACAGCAGCGGGTACACCGCCGCCACGACCAGCGCCCACGACAGCGGGACACCCGCCACCCGCGACTGCGTCAGCTGCGGCCACAGCGCGAACGCCCCGCTCATCCCGAACAGCAGCAGCGACAGCAGCCCCACCGTGCGCACCGCCGTCCGGCGCTGGCGGTGGAAGAGCCGCCGCGCCGCCTCGGTGTCCACCGGCCCGGGGATCGGCAACAGGTGCTGGGCCGGGCGGTTGCCCCGGGCCAGCGCGATCCGGGTCTGCGGGCTGGTCAGCTTCTCCCGCCGCGGGCTCATGGCGTCCGCCGCGCCGAACCGTCGGGTTCACCGTCCCGCGGCCGGGGGGCGGGGGCGGTGGTCTGGGCGTTGGCGGCGCGCCCCAGCTGGTCCCGGCGGGCCGCCTCCAGCAGCCGGGCGCGCAGGTGCCGGCCGTGCCTGCGGCTCACCGGTACGTCCCCGGCCGGGGTGCCCGCCACCAGCCCGGAGGAGGACGTCACCCGCAGGTCGCGCACCCACGGGATGGCGATGAGGAAGCCCCGGTGCACCCGGACGAATCCGGCCGACGCCCACACCTCCTCCAGGTAGGACAGCGACAGCCGGATGAGGTGGCCGCCCTCGGCGGTGTGCAGCCGCACGTAGTCGCCCTGCGCCTCGACGAACTGCACGTCGTCGCGCTTGACGAACACCGTCCGGCGGCCCGTGTCGATCTGCACCACGTGCAGGTCCTCCGCCGGGGGAGCGGCCGCCTCGGGGCGGCGCAGCTGAGCGATCCGCCCCACCGCCTCGGCCAGCCGCTCCGGACGGATCGGCTTGAGCAGGTAGTCCACGGCGCCGATGCCGAACGCCTCCACCGCGTGCGCCTCCGACGCCGTCACGAACACGATCGACGGCGGCTCGGACATGACGCTCAGCACCCGGGCCACGTCCATGCCGTCCAGCCCCGGCATGAGGATGTCCAGGAACGCCGCGTCGATGCTCTCCACCCCGAGCAGGCGCACGGCCGCGGCGCCGTTCTCGGCCACCAGCACCTGCGCCACCTCGGGCATGTCGCCGAGCAGCGCCGCCATCTCCTGGCGGGTGGACGCCTCGTCCTCCACCACCAGGACGCGGAGCGCGGACTTCACTGCGCCACCACCCCCCTGGTGAACCTCGGAACGCGCACGGTCACCTTGGTCCCTTCCCCCAACGCGGTCTCGATCACCAGACCGTACTCGGGTCCGTAGACGGCGCGCAGCCGCTGGTCCACGTTGGCCAGGCCGATGCTGCGCGACTCCGGGCCGGTCCCCGCCAGCAGGGCGCGGGCCAGGTCCGGGTGCATGCCCACGCCGTCGTCCTCGATCTCGATGACGCACAGCGGCCCCTCGCCGAACCCCGAGACGCTGATGTGCCCGCGCCCCTCCTTGCGCTCCAGGCCGTGCCGGATCGCGTTCTCCACGATCGGCTGCACCACCAGGAAGGGGATCGCCACCGGCAGCACCTCCGGGGCCATCCGCACGGTGATGTCCAGCCGGTCGTGGAACCGGGCCCGCTGGAGTTCGAGGTAGGTCTGCACCGCCTCCAGTTCGTCGGCGACCGTGGCGTAGTCGCCCTTCTCGGAGAAGCCGTACCGCAGGTAGTCGGCGAAGTCCGACAGCAGGTGCCGGGCCCGGTCCGGGTCGGTGCGCACCAGCGCCGCGATGACGGCCAGCGCGTTGTGCACGAAGTGCGGGGAGATCTGGGCGCGCAGGGTGCGCAGGTCGGCGGCGGCGATCCGGGCCCGGGCCCGGCGCAGCGCCGCGTGGTCCAGAGAGTCGGAGACGAGGGCGGCCGCCGCCTCCACGTCGGCCTCGACCGGGTCGCCGGAGGCGAGCAGGGCCCCGGAGATCTCGTCGGCGACGTTGAGGGGGACGGCGCAGACCGTGGTCCCGTCCTTGAGCCGGGTCCGGACGTTGCTGCCGTATTCGAACACCTGGGAGAGCAGGGAGTCCACCTCCTCCGGCTCCGGACGCCTCCCGTGGCCGGCCACCGGGCCGTCCAGGTCGGCCAGGACGACGCCCTCGGCGCCGAGGAGCCGCCGCAGCCGCTTGGCCGCGGCGGGCACGCTCCTGCCGTGCAGCCCGTCCCGGAGGTCGACGCCCAGAGCGTGGACCTGGCGCATCAATTCGACGCTCGCCAGAGTCTCCGACGACTCGGGACGGCGACGTCGGGAGGGGGACAACCACGACGGCCACCGGTACGACACATGACGACGATATCCCAGCAAAGTGTGTCGGCGCTCACGTTGTCCGGGTCACCTTTCGGTCGCTGTGGGGATGTCGGGTGGAGGGGCGGGTGGGGAAGAGCACGGGAGGGCGGGGTGGCATGGAGCGGGCCCGCCACCCGTGGGGGTGACGGGCCCGGTGGGAAGGGGAGCCGGGGCGGTGGCCGGTGACCCGGAGGCAGGGTGCACCCCCGGACGGGAGTGCGGCCACCGATGGCGTCCCGGATCCTCTGTGGGTCCATGGGGCGGGGTCATGGGGCCGGAACCCCGGTGAGGGGCTCCGGCCCTGGGCGGGCTAGTGGTCCGAGGCCTTCTCGGCGCCCGCGCCGGACAGGGCGCGGACCTGGAGCAGGGCGAACTTCTCGAAGTCCTGCTCCTTGGAGGTGAGCGTGCCGATGACGGCGCACAGGATGCTGATCGGCACCGACACCAGGGCCGGGTTGGGCAGCGGGAACCAGGAGAAGTCGGCACCCGGGATGAGCGCGGTCTCCGACCCGGAGACGACCGGGGAGAAGAAGACCAGGCCGACGGCGCTGATGAGGCCGCCGTAGATGCCGGCCAGGGCGCCGCGCGTGTTGAAGCGCTTCCAGAACAGGCTCAGCAGGAGGGTGGGCAGGTTGGCGGAGGCCGCGATCGCGAAGGCCAGCGAGACCAGGAAGGCCACGTTGAGGCTCTGGGCGAACACCGCCAGCACGATGGACACCACGCCGACGCCCAGGGCGGCGAGCTTGGCGACCCGCACCTCCTCGGTGCCGGACGCCTTTCCGCGGCGCAGGACCGAGTTGTAGAAGTCGTGCGCCAGGGACGAGGAGGAGGCGATGACCAGGCCCGCGACCGTCGACAGGATCGCGGCGAACGCGGCGGAGGCGATGATCGCCAGCAGTACCGCCCCGGCCATCTCCCCGCCGATGCTCTCGCCGACCGTCTGCGCCAACTGCGGGGCGGCGGTGTTGCCCGCCGCGTCCTGCGCGCGGATCGCCTCGTGGCCGACCAGGGCGGCGGCGCCGAAGCCCAGCACCAGGGTCATCAGGTAGAAGGCGCCGATGAGGCCGATGCCCCAGTTCACCGACTTGCGGGCGCTCTGGGAGTCCGGAACGGTGTAGAACCGGATGAGGATGTGGGGCAGGCCCGCCGTGCCCAGTACCAGGGCCAGGCCCAGGCTGATCAGGTCGAGCTTGTTCCACATGGTCTGGAGCGGGTCGCCCTCGACCTCGACGCCGTAGCGCAGGCCCGGCTCCAGGAACCCGGACTGGCCGCTGGCCTGCGCGGCGTCGCCCATGAGCGCGCCCAGGTTGAAGCCGTACAGGCTCAGGGTGAGCACCGTCAGCAGGGCGGCGCCCGCCATGAGGATGATCGCCTTGACGATCTGCACCCAGGTGGTGCCCTTCATGCCGCCGAAGGTGACGTAGATGGTCATCAGCAGGCCGACGACCACGATGCCGACGATCTTGGCGGTGGCGGCGTCCATGCCGAGGAAGGTCTGGCCCTCCTGGATGCCCAGGAGCAGGGCGATGAGGGCGCCGGCGCCGACCATCTGGGCCAGCAGGTAGAAGATCGACACCACCAGGGTGGAGACCGACGCCGCGGTGCGCACCGGGCGCTGCTGCATCCGGAAGGAGAGGACGTCCCCCATGGTGTAGCGGCCGGAGTTGCGCAGCAGCTCGGCGACGAGCAGCAGGGCCACGAGCCAGGCGACGAGGAAGCCGATGGAGTACAGGAAGCCGTCGTAGCCGAACAGGGCGATCATGCCCGCGATGCCGAGGAAGGACGCGGCGGACATGTAGTCGCTGCCGATGGCCAGGCCGTTCTGGAGCGGGGAGAAGCTCCGGCCGCCGGAGTGGAAGTCGGTGGCGGACTTGGTCTGGCGGCCCGCCCACACGGTGATCCCGAGGGTGGCCGCGACCATGAGGGAGAAAAGGATGATGGTGACGAGGCGGGAGCTCTCGCTCGTCGTCGCCTCCTGGGCGAGCTCGATCACGAGGCGTCCCCCTGGTTCTTCCGGAGGTTCTTCTGGAGGGCTTCGCGCACGTCGGCGGCGGCGGGGTCCAGGTTGCGGCGGGCGTACAGCGTGTACCAGATCGCGATGCCGAAGGTCGACACGAACTGGAGCACGCCGAAGACCAGGGCCACGTTCACGTTGCCGAAGAGCACCGTGCCCATGACGTCCCGGCCGAAGGCCGACATCAGGACGTACAGGAGGTACCAGGCGAGGAACGCCAGGCTCGCCGGGAAGATGAAGCGGTACAGGCGCTTCTTGAGCAGCTGGAAGCGCGGGTCGGAGTGCATGGCGACTGCGGCCTCAGCGCTCAGTTCGGAGCCGTCGCCGTTCGGCGGCGGTGAGGGGTCCTTCGGGGACCGCTCGATCGTCATGGCGTGGAACCTCCGGGGGGATGGGCTGGACGGTGCGGGTGTGATCGCGGTGGTACGGGGGGCGGCATTCGATTTCTCGGGTGTTGACGTCCGATTTCTCGAATGTGACCTGTATTACTCGGCACTGTAAGGAGTCGCACTGCCCGACCAGGAGGGGGCGCGCGGGCGTGCGCGCCGAACGCGGGAGCGGCGCGGCGAGCGGTCGCCGACCGTGCGGTGAACGGTCGTGATACGGGACGAACGGTCGGCCAGCGGTCGAGGGCGCGTGGTCGGGGCGGGGGCGCGGCGGGGAGACCGGGGCTTGGGGCCCGGCTGCCGGGGGATCGGAGGGAGGCGTCGGTGGTGGGGGCGGCGGGGCGCCGGTGAGGGGGATCTCCACGGGGGGTGGAAGGGCGCGGGCGGAGGGGCCGTTGTAGCTTGTACATGACCAACACCGCGCCAAGGCGCGGCCCCGGTTCCCAGAGGACCCCGGACGAGGTGCGCCGTACCCGGTCAGGACAAGACGGCGTCGGAATGACCGTTCTCGTCGTGGAGGGTTGGAACCGATGATCGCCTGGATCGTGCTGATCGTATCCGGACTGTTGGAGACCGCCTGGGCCATCTCGCTCAGCGCGTCGAAGGGATTCACCCGCCTGTGGCCGACCGTGAGCTTCGGTGTCACCCTGGTCGCCAGTATGGGCGGCCTGGCCTATGCCCTGCGCACCATTCCGGTGGGCACGGGGTACGCGGTGTGGGTGGCCATCGGCGCCGTCGGCACCGCGCTGGTGGGCATGTTCTTCCTGGGTGAGGGGTTCAGCCTGCCCAAGGCGCTGTGCCTGCTGCTCATCGTCTCCGGTGTGATCGGCCTCAAGCTTCTGCACTGACCCGGTTCGCCGGGCGGGAGCGCTGAACCGGTGGGGCGGCCGGACCGGCCCGTTGTCGGTCCGTGTCGGTGCGTGCCGGTCCATCGGCTCGGGGGATCGTTCGGGTCCGGAGCCTTGTTCTCGTCCTTTGCCCGTGTGTGCGCCTTCGGCGCAGACACGGGCAAAGGTGTTCCCGGGGGCGGGTGCGTGCGGCTTTCACCCCGTGGGGCCGGTGGCACGGCGGTCACGGAAGGCAACGCCTCCTGGAGCGGGGCGCGGTTCTTCCTTCCCCCACCCCCTGGGGCCGTGGGTACGCGCGGCCTTCACCCCCTGGGGCGGGGGTGCTGTGATGCCCTGCGGTTGTGGCGGGGGCCGGTCGGGGGTGGTGTCAGGTGAGGAGTTGTTCGACGATGCGGCCTACGCCGTCCTCGTGGGCGGGGGGTGCGGTGCGCAGGCCCAGGGCGGGGTCGAGGAGGGCGGGGTGGCCGCTCGCCATGGCGTAGCCGGCGCCGGCCCAGGAGAGGGCGGGCAGGTCGTTGGGCATGTCCCCGAAGGCCACGACCTCGTCCGCCGACACCCCCCAGCGCTCGCACACCATCGCCAGGGTGCTGCCCTTGTCCACGCCCGAGGCGCTCATCTCCAGCAGGCCGAAGCCGCCCGAGTAGGTGACCTCGACCATGGTGCCCACGGCCTGGGCGGCCGTCTCGTGCAGGATGTGCACCGGGACCCCCTGGGAGCGGACGAGGAGCTTGGTGATGGGGCGCGCCCGCTCCAGGAGGGTGTCGGTGGAGTCGACCACCTCGCGCACCCAGTCGCGCGGCACCCAGGGCTCCAGGTCGTAGTGGGGGTCGTGGTAGAAGTCCGTTCCCGTCTCCACACCGAAGCCCACGCCCGGCAGGGCGCCGCGCAGTTCGCCGATGACGGTTCCGGCGGTGGCGGTGTCCAGCGCCCGGATGAGGGGGTCGGCCCCGGGCAGTTGGGCCACCGCTCCGTTGCCGCAGAGCACCGCGGAGCAGGTGAAGAGGGAGGCGATGTGGTGGGTGGTGCGCGGCGGGCGCGCAGTGGACAGGACCAGCTTCACGCCGGCGGCCACGGCCGCGGTCAGGGCTCGGCGGTTGCGTTCGGAGACACGGCCGTCGAGGCCGAGGAGGGTGCCGTCGAGGTCGGTCGCGATGACCCGGGGAAAGACCATGTTCCGGATTATGTCCGGATCCGGTGACGCTCCGGTATCGGGATGCGTTCCAGTACGCCGCCGCGGAACACGTCGTAGAGGTCGAGCGACTCCAGGTGCACGTAGCCGATATGGCAGTCGCAGGTGGCGAGCGGGCAGCCGCTGCGGCCCAGCTTCTCCCGGAACGAGCCGTCGTAGAGGTTGCCCATGGGGATGTCCACGAAGTGGCAGCGCCGCACGTTGCCGTCGCCGTCCACGGAGAGCACGCTGTCGCCCGTCCGGCAGGGCACGCCCAGGCTGGGGTGCGGGTGGCGGCTGTAGTGGAAGTGCGGGTCGAGCGCCTGCCATCGGGCGGCCTCGTCGTCGGTGTAGGTCCGGCCCTCGGCGGCGTTGACCCACAGGTACACGTCCTCGGGCAGGTCGGCGCGCATGCGCCGGGCCGCTTCGAGGTGCTCGGGCTCGCCCACGACGCCCACGCTGAACCGCACCCCGAGTTCGACCAGGCGGCGGGCCTTGGCGGCGAAGCGCTCGTGGGTGACCTGGCCGGGGTGGTAGGTGGTCCACAGCGCCGTCGAGGAGAGGTCGCAGTCGGCCAGCCATTCGAGGCGGCCGCTCAGGTTGGTCTGGATGGCCACCCTTTCCACGTGCTCCAGGGCGCTCAGCCGGACCAGGGCCCTGCGGTACCAGGACCGCACCAGCCCCTCGCCCCAGGGGGTGAACAGCACCGAGATACGGGTGTCGGCGGCCGCCACCCAGTCCTCGAACCGCTCCAGGGCGGCGCGGTCGGCGCGCAGCGTCTCCGGGTTGTCGCGGCGCTTGGCGAACGGGCAGTACGGGCAGTCGTAGTCGCAGCTGGCCAGCGGCCCCCGGTACAGAAGGGTCAGCATCAGCGGGCCTCGTATTCGGTCATGAGGGCGTTCACCCGGTCGGAGAAGAACAGCGGTCCGACGGCGTCGGAGTGCGCGAGGCCCTCCTCGGTGAGCAGCAGGCGGTCGCCCTCGGCGAGCCAGCCGCGCCGGTCCAGGGCGGCGAACAGGTCCGGGAAGTCCTCCCGCGGGTGGGAGCCGAACCGGGACGTGTAGTCGGCGGCGGCCATGCCCTCGGTGCGCAGCAGCGACTGGAGCAGGTGGCGGCGGCGCCGTTCGTCGTCGTCCAGCAGGAAGCCCACCTCGGCGCGGGCGAAGTCGGCGGCGTCGCGCCCGATGTAGTCGGCGATGATCGAGCGCACCTGGCCGATGCCGACGGCGTAGTCGAAGGAGTAGTGCGCGGCGGTGGTGTAGGAGCGGGCGCCGCAGCCCAGGCCCACCATGCCGTCGGTCTGGCAGCAGTAGTCGGGGCCCTGGGCCCGGGGGGCGTCGGCGCGTCTGAACATGCGCATCGACACCTGTTCGTAGCCGCGTTCGCGCAGGTGGTCGCGGCCCTGCCGGTACAGGCCCAGCCGGTGGTCGTCCCAGGAGCGGCCCCGGCGGCCCAGCCCGGTGAGCGGGCGCACGTAGAGCGGGTAGAGGTAGACCTCCTCCGGTGCGTGCTCCAGCGCCGTGTCCAGGGAGTAGGCCCAGGTGCGCTCGTCCTGGCGGTCGATCCCGTAGATGAGGTCCACGTTGAGGTCGGCCGTGGTGCGCGCGCGGATCAGTTCGAGCGCCCGGTCGACCTCGGCGCGCTTCTGCGGGCGCCCGGCGGCGTGCGCCTCGGAGTCGATGAAGCTCTGCACGCCCATGCTGATCCGGGTGACCCCGCGCTCCTGGAGCACCGCGAGGCGGTCGGCGGTGGCGGTGGCCGGGGAGGTCTCCACCGACATCGGGACGGCCGTGAGGTCCACCCCGAAGGCCGACTCCAGCACGTCGTACACCCGGGTCAGCTCGTCGGCCTCCAGGTAGGTGGGGGTGCCGCCGCCCAGGGCGGCGCGGGCGAACCCGGCGCCGTCGGGCAGGGTGGCGGCCACGGTCCCCGCCTGGCGCTCGAACGCGTCCAGGTAGGCGGAGACCTGTTCGGCGGGCGGGGTGGAGCGGGTGAACAGGTTGCAGAACCCGCAGCGCATCTCGCAGAACGGGATGTGCAGGTACAGCGACAGCGCCCGCACGTCCTCGTCCCGCCACAGGTCGGCCAGCAGGGGTCGGTCGGCGAAGGGGCGGTAGGCGCTCTTGTGCGGGTAGGCGTACACGTAGGAGCGGTACGGGGAATCGGTGGCCAGGGGCAGGGTCGTCACGCGGTGGCCTCCTCGGCGGTGGTGTATCCGTGCGGCAGGAAGAAATGGGCGTAGGGCACCGTCCACACGACCTCGTGGCCGATCCGGTGCCCGGTGTGCCCGTCCTCGCCGTAGGCGGTGCCGTGGTCGGAGCACACGATCGCGAAGCAGGGTCGGCGGGCCGCCATCGCCTCCAGCACCGGGGGCAGGTGCCGGTCGACGTACTCCAGGGCGGCGGCGTGGCTCTCCCGGGTGTCCCCGGCCTCGCGGGTCGCCCCCGGCAGGTGGAACCAGTTGGGCTGGTGCAGGGCCGCCACGTTGAGCAGCAGGAACAGCGGCCGCTCCCCGGACCGGGCGACCTGCACGGCCCGCGCCGCCTGGTTCTCGAAGGAGTGCGGGTCGGCGACGCCGAACGACTCCTCCCAGTGGCTCTCCTGGAACATGTCCGGGATGACCGAGCCCACGGCCGACCTGCGGTTGAAGAACCCGGTGCCGCCCACACAGGCCGTGCGGTACCCGGCGGCCGCCAGCCCCGAGGCCAGGTCGGGGGTGTCGAACGTCCACGTGCGCGGGGCGGTGGACACGCTCCCCGGGAAGGCGGCGGCGAACAGCCGCGGGTGCGGTCCCGGCGCGGCGGGCGTCGGCAGGAACCCGGCGAGCATCGCCAGGTGCGAGGCGTAGGTGAAGCTGCCCGGGGCGTGCCGCTCCTCCCACCGGCCGCCCGGCAGGAGCCGGGCCAGGTTGGGGATGCGCCCGGCCTCGGCCAGCTCGACGGCGACGTCGTAGCGCAGGGTGTCCAGGGTGAGCAGCAGGATGTCGTGCGTGCCCACCACGGCGTTCATGTCCGGAAGGGTGGTGTCCATGTTCTCTCTCAGGATGCGCTGCCGACCGGTGCGGGCGGGACGGGGCGGCGGCCGGTGTCCAGGGCGTGCAGCTGCTCGGCGTAGGTGTCGCGGCCCTCGTGCAGGACCCCGGGGATGAGGTCGCCGAACGCGTTGACCTCGCACACCGCGAACGACCGCCAGCCGGGGGTGGCCATCAGGTCCACCCCGGCGTGCAGGGTGTCGAAGCACCCGGCGGCGGCCTCGGCCACGGCCATCGCCGCGTCCCACGCGGCCGGGCCGACCCGGGCCTTGAGGGCCTCCAGGTCGCCGCGGGCGTTGCCCAGGTGCAGGTTGGTCATGGGGGTGGCGGAGGAGCGCACCACCACGTGGTGCGCCTTCCCGGCGGTGACCACGACCCGCAGGTCGATGGTCTTCCCGGCGAACCCGGCCTTGGGCACCCACCGCTCCACGTGCAGCCCGTCCGGGGCCAGGGCGTCCACCACGGCGGCGACGTCCTCCTCCCGGGTGTAGGTGCACGGCTTCAGGCTGTTGAACAGGGCGGGGCGGCCGTCCCCGTCCCGGGTCAGGTGCGCGGAGGTGATGGCGCGGACGCGGCCTCCCGGGGCGGTGGCCAGGGCGATCACCCCGGAGGCCGAGGAGCCGTGCGCGGGCTTGACGAACACCCGGGGCCAGCGGTGCCGCTCCATGGCGGCGCGCAGCTCCCGGTAGTCGCGGACCGGGGCGTCCGGAGCGGGCGGGACCGGGACCCCGGCGGCCTCCAGGCGGGCGTGGCAGCGGCGCTTGTCGCACATGACGACCAGGTCGTCCACGTTCTGGAGCAGGTGCGCGCCGGGGGCCGCCGCGACCGCGTCGGCGAGGCGGGCCAGGGCGGCCCGGAACCCGGCGTGGTGGTCGCCGGTGCCCTCGGCGCGGTAGAGGTCGGGGTCGTGGTCCCAGCCGCGCAGCAGGCGCTCGGTGGCGACGTCGCCGCCGGGGGAGTCCACCCGGACCAGCGCGCCGGCCGGGATCTCCACGGGGCCCGCCGCCAGGTCGTACCAGGGCAGGACGGCCGGCTCGGGCCACCCGGAGGCCGCGGCGGCGGCCCGGAACAGGTCCAGGCGCCGGTTGCCGGGGACGCCGACCACCACGAGGGGGCGTTCGCGGATCATTCGGACACCACCGTGTAGTAGTGGAGCTCGGTCGTGTCGCCGTGGTCGTACACCTCGGGCTCCTGGGGCGCGGACAGGTTCACGTCCACCCCGGGCAGGGCGGCGCGGATGCCCGCCTGCACCTCCTCGGAGAGGAAGTGGTGGTGCAGACCCAGGCGCTCCAGGTGGGCGAAGGCGCCGGCGTGCTCGATGATCGCGCGGCCGCCCTCGTCGGTGAGGTCGCCCAGGTCCAGGCCGAGCGAGCGCACCCGGGCCAGGACCTCCGAGCCCGCCAGCGGCGCGACCCAGGAGTCCACACCGCGGGTGTTGAGCAGGCCCAGGTGCTCCAACTTGGGAAAGGCACCGCCGGACAGCAGCGGCGCGAGGTCGTCGGGGGTGGCGCCGCCACCGTAGTCCTCGTCGCCCAGCCACAGCTCCAGGCTCCGCAGCCCGGGCAGGTCCGAGGCGCACACGTCCCGCACCACCTCCGGGCGCAGGCCGCCGCTCTCCACCGTCAGCTCGCGCAGCCACCGGTGCTCGGGCAGGCGCAGGCCCAGCTCCCGGGAGCCCCCGCGCACCACCAGGCGGCGCAGCTTGGGGAAGGCGGCGACCAGCGGCGCGAGGTCGCACAGGTCGATCCAGGAGATCTCGTTCTCCTGCTGGAGGACCTCCCCGAAGAACAGCGACCGGACCTCGGGCCACCCCCCGGCGCGCCGCACGAGCTCCCCGGCGACCCGCTCCGCGTCCATGTCGTCCTCGTCCTCGACCAGGTTGCCGACCACCAGGGCGCGGAGCTTCTTCCCGGGGACGAGCGAGGTGAAGCGGTCGAGGTACTCGGGCAGCGTCTCGAAGGGCCTGCGGTAGCGCGGCGAGACCGTGCGCAGCCGCCAGGCGTACGAGCCGGGATCGGCCAGCGCCCGGAAGAGGGGCTCGTAGGACGGCGGCAGCTCCTCGTGGAGTTCCCCCCGGTTGTGCGCCCAGCGCATGGCGGTGTCGAAGTCGTCGCGGATGCCCTCCCAGGAGGCGAACTCCGCGACGGGCAGCCCCGCGAACTCCTCGATGTGGTGGCTGTTGGGCATGCGGATCACTCCGAGACGGCGCAGTAGTAGAAGAGCTCGTCCTCGTCCTCGTCCTCGGGCTCCCTGGGGTCGGACAGGTCGACGGCCACCCCGGGCAGGGCGTCGGCGACCAGGGCGCACATCTCCTCGGAGAGGAAGTGGTGGTGCAGGTCCAGGCGCTCCAGGTGGGCGAAGGCGGCGGCCCGGTCGACGATCCCCTGCGCCCCGTCGTCGGTGAGGGTGCCCAGGGAGAGGTCGAGTTCGCGGACGCCGGAGAGCACGGGGGCGTCGGCCAGCGCGTGGACCCAGTCGTCCAGGCCCCGGACGTTGCGCACGCCCAGGCGCTCCAGGCGGGGGAAGGCCTTCCCGGACAGCAGGGGGGCGAGGTCGTCGGGGGTCGCGCCGCCGCCGTAGTCCTCGTCGCCCAGCCACAGTTCCAGGTTCCGCAGGGCGGGCAGGTCCAGGCCGACGATCCGCCGCAGGAGGTCCGGGTCCAGGCCCCCGCTCTGCACGACCAGCTCCTCCAGGTGCTCGTGCCGCCCGAACCCGATGCCGAAGCCGTCGGCGCCGCCGCGCACCGTCAGGTGCCGCAGCCGGGGCAGGGCGGCGACCAGCTCCGCGATGTCGTACTTCCTGATCCAGGAGACGGACCGCTCCGCGGGGAGGATCTCGCCGACGAACAGCGAGCGCAGCCCGGCCAGCCGGCCGGTGCGCTCCAGGAGGACGTCGACGGTCTCGTCCATGTGGGTGTCGTAGTCGTGGCCGGGCAGGTCGGCCAGGATGAGGGCGGTCACCTCCTCGACGGCGACCTCCGCGAAGAACCGGTCCAGGTAGCCGGCGACGGTCTCCAGGTGCGGCAGGCGCACCCGGCCGGCCTCGTCGCCGCGCCACACCTGGGGGGAGGAGGCGGTGCGCAGCCGCCACGCGACCGACCCGGCGGCGGGCAGCGCGGGCGCGGGGGAGGGGGGAGCCCAATCGTCCCGGACCGGGTACTCGGACCCGCGCAGAACCTCCCAGGAGGGGAAGTCGACGACGGGAAGCCCGCCGAACTCGGTGATGTGGTGATGGATGGGCATGGGGACCTCGGGGCCGGGACGGTGGAGGGAGCACGGCGGAACGCACTCCGCCAGCTGGGGTTTCGGGGGGTTCCAGGTTTAGCAGCCCCCGGCGACGTTCCGTCCCCCGGAGGGGTGGATGCAAGAAAGCCCCCACCCCACCAAGGGCCGCATCCGCTCGCACCCCGGAGGAAGAACACCGCCCGGCCGCCCCGCCCCGGACCCGAAAGCGGATAGGTGAATCAGCTGCTGGCGCTGTGCTTGGCCGCTACAGTGAGCAACACGTTCCCGGGTGGAATGTCCGTTTCTTGAGAAGTCATGAATTCGGTCGGTTGGCGTCGCAATCCGCGCAGGTCAACAAGTCTGCTCCCTGCGCACGCGGGGATGGCTCCCGGGGCCGGTGCAGGAGCGGCGGCCCGGGGGGCTGCTCCCCGCGCACGCGGGGATGGCTCCGGACCAGACCTGAAGCGCTCCGGCTCGTGTTCGGGAAACCCCTATCCCGCGTACCAGGGCGGCTCGCGGTCCAGGTGCGCGGGAAGCTCCGTCTCGGCAGGGTCCCAGGTCAGCTTGAGGCCACGGCGAAGCCGATGCAGCTCATGGTCCGGAAACCGGCGCTGCTGCCAATACCCATCAACGTAAGGAACCGACACCCACCCCGCGCGCCAGTAGTCGGTCGGTATCCCACCCACCGCCACCTGCTTGCTCGGCGGAACCTCCCCGGCCTCGACCAAGGCACGACACGAACGGCATGCCGAGACGGTACGGTCCGCCCCGCCCTCCGGGTTGAACCGGACCTTGTCCGTGAGCGGCCCGTGCGCGGGATCGAAGAAACAGGGCGCACCCCGGTGCGGCCTGGGCCCGCCCCGGCCGAGTGCTTCGGCGACCGCAAGGAGGTACCGCGCCTCGGCGATGTGACCGCTCGCCCTGGTGATCCCGTCAGCGGTCCGCACGGGAGCTTCCTGGTTGAAAAGCACCTGTTCAGCGGCCCAGAGGTGCCCGGTCAACACATCGCGGTCAACGACATCCCCCGCCCCGGACAGACGCTTCGCCTCCTCGGCGGCCTGCGACCATTCGGCGGTCAGCACCGGAAGATAAGCCGTGACGACCTCCGCGTCCTTCGGCCCCTCACGAAGCTTGAACAGCACGAACCCCACCGCCGCCACAACGACGGCGACCACCACGGCACCGGCCGTGACCAGAGCGGCCCCCACCCCTGGCCCGAGCCAGAATACGATCAGGAACGCGCCCACCGCCAGCACCACCGCGGCCGCAGCCGCGGTCTGCACGACCACGGCCAGATTCAACTCCCGACGTCTGCTCACCCCAGCACCCTAGGCGATATGCGCATTTGCTCCACCGATCGTTCTGACCGCCCCCCAGCCGTTCGTCCACCCGACCGGGACCCTCAACCACCCCTGGAGGGAATCGTTCGGCCTCCATCGCAGGGGATGAAGGCGGCACGTACCTGTGGGGCCTGGCCGGAGGGGGTGCTCACCCGCCTGGAGCCCTCAGCCACTGCCGGAGGGCGTCGCTGGGCCCCCACCGCAGGGGGTGAGGACCGCACGTGACCTCTCACCCCGACCCCAGGGGGTTCGGGTAGGGCGGTACTCGGCCCGGGCTTCAGGGGGTGAAAGGGACTGTGAGGTTTCCAAGACGTGCACCGCCTGGGAACGGCGGTCTGTGGTCGCAGCCACGGGTGACTGGTTTCCAAGAGCCCGATCGCTTGGGAAGGTACAGCCGCGGAGCGTGGATCCGTCCCCGCGCAGTCGGCCTTCGGCAGAGTGCCGGGCAAGTGCGTTCGACGGGCGTGCGGGGTGGTGGGGGTGCGCTTTCCGGGGACGGGTCCGTGCGAGGCGCGCGCACCCGCACCGCCTGGAAAGGTTGTGGGCGCCGGCGGCGGTGCGGGCGCTCCACGCTGCCGCCTACTCCCGCGCGTGACCGCGGTACGGACGGGAGCGGGGGTGAAAGCCGCACGCTCCCACGGGCCTTGGCCCCAGACCGGGCACAGGACCGCGACCCTGGCCGTAGGGGGTGAGAGCCGCGCGCTTCCGCGACCTCAGCCAGTGGGGGGTTGGAAGAAGAACCGCTGCCTTTGCCCCAGGGGTTGTGGCCGCACGTTCCCGCGACCTCAGCCCCAGCCCGGAGGAAGGACCGCACACCTCCACCCACGGGGTGAAGGCCGCGCGTACACGCGGCATCAGCTATATCCACGTCGGAGACGTAACGGCGGTCCGGCTCCGCCCACTGGGCGAACGCCGCCGGGCACGCAGCCAGGTACCCCCGGGAGCCGTCCACTCCCTCCCGGAGTTCCCCCACCACCCCACCTACTCGGTGACGGCCGTGTACCGGTGCGGCCCGTCCTTCCACTGCGCGGGCTCGCGTCGCGCCGATACGTCCACCACCGTGCCCCGCCGCCGGAACACCCCGGCCACCTGCTTCTCCACCTCTTCCGACAGGTAATGGTGGTTCAGGTCGAGGTACCGAAGCCGCCGAAAAGCGGACGCACCGTCGACCAACGCCCGCGCGCCCTCGTCGGACAGGTCCCCCAGGGACAGGTCGAGGACGTCCAGGTCCCGGACCACCGGTGACCCCGTCAGCACCGGGATCCACTCATCGAGCCCCGGGACGTTGCGCAGACCCAGGTGCCGCAGCCGGGGGAACGCCCCACCCGACAGCAGCGGCTCCAGACCCTCCGGCGTGACCCGCCCGCCCGCGTGCCACTCGCTCCCGAACCACAACTCCAACCGGTGCAGCGCGGGCAGCTCCGAGGCGCACACATCCTCGACCACCTCCGGGCGCAGCCCCGCGCTGTGCACGGTGAGGCGTTCCAGCGACCGGCTCTCCAGCCGCAGCCCCAGCTCCTCCGAACCGCCGCGCACCACCAGTTCGCTCAGCCCGGGCAGCGCGGCCACCAGCGGGGCCAGGTCGCACAGCCGGATCCAGGAGAGCTCCTGCTCCTCCGACGTGACCTCGCCGAAGAACAGCGACCGCAGCCCGGCCAGCCTCGGGGCAGCTCCGACCAGCGCCTCGACGGCCGGTTCGGCGAGCATGCCGTAGGAGTCGTCGTACTCGGACAGGTAGCCCACGATGAGCGCCCGCAGCGCTTCCAGGGGCACTTGTTCCGTGAACCGGTCGAGGTAACGGACGATGTGCTCGCGGGCGTATCCGTCCTCGTCGCCCTCCTCCTCGCCGGCCTCGTCCGCCTCCTCCGCCTCGTCCGCCTCCCCGAGCGGGTCGCCCTCCCCCTCGGGATCGTCCCGCCACGGCTCGGAGACGGTCAGCCGCCACGCGAAACCGCCCGGGTCGGCGAGCTCCGCCTCGCCCGCCTGGCGCGGGTGGACGACACCCTCCTCCTCGTCCGGCACCGACAGCGGGTCCGTGAACTCCACGACCGGCAGCCCGCCGAACTCGGCCACCCGGCTCAGGTGCGACCGCGGCCCGAGCACGGTCACTCCGTCACCGCCGGGAAGCGCCAGTCCCCGTCCTGCTCCTGCCGGTCGCCGACGCTGATCTCCACACCCGCCTCGGCGAAGGCGGCGCCGACACGGGCCTCCATCTCCTCCGACATGTAGTGGTGCTCCAGATCCAGCTTCCCCAGCTCCCGGAAGACGGGGGTGTCCAGCAGCACCTGCGCGCCCTCGTCGGTGAGGGTGCCCATCGACAGGTCCAGGGAGCGCACCCGCCCCACCACGGGCGCCTCGGCCAGGGCGCGCACCCACAGGTCGGTGTCCTCGGCGTTGCGCAACCCCAGGTGGTTCAGCTGCGGGAACGCCTCGCCCGACAGGGTGCGGGCCAGGTCGGCCGGGGTGGTGTCGCCGCGGTAGTCGTCGACGCCCAGCCACAGCTCCAGGTTCTCCAGCGCGGGCAGCTCGGCGGAGTCGATGCTTCGAGCGACCCTGGCCGGCAGGCCACCGCTCTCCACCGTCAGGGAGCGCAGCGCGTCGTGCCGCCCGATGTCCAGGCCCAACTGGCTCTTCTCGTGCATGTAGGGGTCGCCGGTGCCGCGCACCGCGAACTCGGTGAGCCACGGCAGGGCGGCCAGGACCGGGGCCAGGTCGGGCTGGTGGATCCAGGAGATCTCCTGCTCCTCGGCGGTGAGGTCTCCGATGAACAGGGACTCCAGGCCGGTGAACGCCGCGGCGTGCTCCACGAGGGCGTCGCGGGCCGGGGCGCCGGGCTCCGGCGATTCGGAGGAGCCCGAGGCGCCGATCACCATGGCCCGGACCAGGGCCGTGTCCGCCTCCTCCACAAAGGAGGCGAAGTACTCACGGAACTCCTCCTCCGGCTCGTAGCTGTCGACCCCCAGCCACCAGGCGTAGTCGCGCACGGTGCGCAGCGCGGCGAGCCGCGCCAGGGCGTCGGGGGCCGGGCGCCGGCCGTACCGATCCGGCTCCGCGGCCATCCCCGCCGGGGAGATGTACTCGAACACCGGCAGTCCGCCGAATTCGCTGAGGTGATCGCCGATCATCAGGGTCGCTCCTGGTACAGGGGTATCGGGTGAGTCATGTGTAGCAGCCTGCGGTGACGGATCGGGGCGCCGACCCGCCGCCTACCCGACCCCCACCCCGCCGCCATCCGATCCGTCACTCCCAACCCGCCTCCACCAGACTCACCGCGCCTGCCCCACCCCCTCCACCTACTCGGAGACCGCCGGGTAGAGCCGCCACGGCGCCCCCTCCATGCGCTCCTCCACGTCGACCTCCGTCCCCGCGGCGGCGAAGACCTCGCGGACCCGGGCCGCCGTCTCCTCCGTCATGTAGTTGTGGTGCAGGTCGAGGCGGCGCAGCCCCCGGAACCCCGGGGTCTCCATGAGCACCCGCGCGCCCTCGTCGGTGAGGGTCCCCAGGGACAGGTCCAGGACCTCCAGGCGCTCCAGGACCGGGGAGCCCGCGAGCGCCCGCACCCACTCGTCCGTCCGCTCGGCGTTGCGCAGGCCCAGGGACCGGACTCCGCCGAGGACCCGCCCGTCGAGCAGCGGGGCGAGGTCGTCGACCGTGACGGACCCGCCGTACTCCTCCACGCCCGGCCACAGCTCCAGGTGCTCCAGGGCGGGCAGGCCCGCCCCCATCACGCTGCGGGCCGTGGCGCCGGGCATGCCGCCGTTCTGGAGCGTCAGCGACCGCAGTGAAGGGTGCTCGGCCACGCCCAGGTTCAGTTCGTCCCCGCCGCCGCGCACCGTCAGGTCGGTCAGCCCCGGGTAGGCGTCCAGCAGCGGCACCATGTCGCACTGGACGATCCACGAGATCTCGCTGTCCCCGGTGGTGTACTCCGTGAAGAACAGCGACCGCAGCCCGGTGAGCCGGTCGGCGTGGTCGACGAACAGGTCCCGGTACTCCGCGGTGCTCTCGGACACCTCCAGCCCGAACCCGCCCGCGATGAGCGCCCGCACCCTCGCCGGGTCCACCCGGCCGAAGAACGCCTCCAGGTGTTCGTCGAAGTCCTCCTCCCGGCACCGGCACCAGGGGCCGTGCTCGGCACAGCCGGGGTCGTGCGGCGGGCCCAGCCGCCAGGCGACCGACGCGGGGTCGGCGAGGGCCGCGGCGAAGCGCGGCTCGTCGGGACGGTGCCGCAGTTCGTCGAACGCCACCACGGGCAGCCCGGCGAACACGGGGGTGTAGTCCCAGAAATCGACCATGTCCTCGTCCTCCTCCTGTTCTTCCTGCTCCTCCTGCTGCGCCCGCTCCGCCCTCAGGTCACTCGCCGACGGCCGGGTAGGGGTAGCCGTTGCGGGCGTCCACGCGCTCGGACACGTCGACCCGGACGCCCGCGGCGGTGAAGGCCTCGACGACGCGGGTCTCCATCTCCTCGCTCATGTAGTGGTGGTGCAGGTCGAGGCGGCTCAGCTCGCGGAATCCGGGGGCGTCGAGGAGGATCTGTCCGCCCTCGTCGGTGAGCGTGCCCAGGGACAGGTCCAGGACCTCCAGGCGCTCCAGGACCGGGGAGTCGGCGAGCGCCCGAACCCAGGGGTCGGTCTCCTCGGCGTTGCGCAGGCCGAGGGACCGTACGCCGGCGTGGACCTCCCCGCTCAGCAGCGGGGCGAGGTCCGCCGGGGTGGCGTCGCCCTCGTAGTTCTCCATGCCCAGCCACAGCTCCAGGTGTTCCAGGGCCGGGTAGCGGGAGGCCAGCACCTGCCTCATCAGCGCCGCCGGGAGCCCGCCGCCCTGGAGGGTCAGCGAGCGCAGGGAGCGGTGCTCCTCCACCGGCAGGGAGAGCTCGCCGGTCCCGCGGACGTCCAGGCGCTCCAGGCCCGGCAGGGCGTTCAGGACACCGGACAGGTCACCGTGGTCCAGCCAGGAGACCTCGTACTCCTCCGAGGTGACGTCGCCGTAGAACAGCGAGCGCAGGCCGGTCCAGCGCGGCGCGCAGGCCAGCACGGCGTTCCGGACCGGCACCGGGTCGGCGGCGTTCATCGTGTCCTCGAGGCTGCCGAGGACGAGAGCCGTCACCGCGGCCGGGTCCACGGCGGCGCAGAACCGCTCGTAGTACCGGGTCACGTACTCGCCCTCCTTGGACTCCAGGCGCCCGGCGTCGGCCAGCCGCCAGGCGTACGCGCCCGGGGTCCGTGCGGCCGCGAGCATCGCCAGTGGGTCCCCGGCCCTGGCGCCCCCGGCGGCCATGGCCTCCTGGGAGCGGTACTCGAACACGGGCAGCCCCGCGTACTCCGTCAGATGGGAGCCGAAACTCAAGGCCGGGCCTTTCCAGGTCGTCGGGGGTGGTCACAGGGGAGGTTCCGGGGACGAAGCCGGATACAGGCTCGGATACAGGACCGGACGCCCGGGCGGAGGCGAACGCGGACGCCGGAGCGGGCGCGGGGGCGGTCCCGCTCCCGGGCCTGCCCCCGGGACGGGTTCACTCGGTGACCGAGGGGTAGATGTCGTCCTTGCTCCCCTTGAAGCGTTCGGAGGCGTCGACCCGGACGCCCGCGGCGGTGAAGACCTCGACGACGCGGGCCTCCATCTCCTCGGACATGTAGTGGTGGTGCAGGTCGAGGCGGCTCAGCCCGCGGAATCCGGGCACGTCGAGGAGGATCTGTCCGCCCTCGTCGGTGAGCGTGCCCATGGAGAAGTCCAGGGCCTCCAACCGCTCCAGGACCGGGGCGTCGGCCATGGTCCGGACCCAGAGGTCGGTGTCCTCGGCGTTGCGCAGGCCCAGGGACCGCACGCCGGCGTGCACCTCGCCGTTCAGCAGCGGGGCGAGGACCCGGGGAGTGGTGTCGCCGCCGTAGTTCTCGATCCCCAGCCACAGGTCGAGGTGCTCCAGGGCCGGGTAGCGGGAGGCCAGCACCTGTTCCACCAGCGCCGCCGGGAGCCCGCCGCCCTGGAGGCCGAGGGAGCGCAGGGAGCGGTGCTCCTCCACCGGCAGGGAGAGCTCGCCGGTCCCGCGGATGGTCAGGCGCTCAAGACGCGGGAAGGCGGCCGGGATGGCGGACAGGTCGCCGTGGGTGAACCAGGAGGCCTCGTACTCCTCGTACGTGAGGTCGGCGTAGAACAGGGAGCGCAGGCCGGTCCAGCGGGGCGCGCACGCCAGCAGGGCGTCCCGGATGAGCTCGGGCTCGTCCATGTCCATGGTCTCCTCGTAGTTGCCGACCACCAGGGCCGACACCTTCTCCGGGGGGACCTCGGAGCAGAAGCGCTCGTAGTACCGGGTCACGAACTCGCCCTCCCGGGGCTCCCAGCCCTCGGAGTCGCGCAGCCGCCAGGCGTACGCCTCGGGGGTGCGCAGGGCGACGAGCATCGACAGCGGGTCCGTCATCTCGCGGTGCCCCCGGGGGTACTTCTCGGTCCAGGCGCGCTGCGCGGCCATTCCCTCGGGGGAGCGGTACTCGAACACCGGCAGTCCGCCGTACTCGGTCACGTGTTCGTTGAAGGCCAAGGTCGGCGCCTTTCGGGTGCGCGGTTCGGGGGTTCGGGGCTCGGAGAGGCTCAGGGTGCTTCGGGGAGGCTCAGGGTGGCGCGGGGCGGGGGAGGAGTCCTCTCACTCGCCGACGGCGGGGTAGTACCGGAGGGTCCAGTCCTCGTCCTCGTCGTCCTCGGGGTCGTACTCCTCGTCTTCGTCGTCCTCGTCGTAGTCGTCGTCGGGTTCCTCCCGCTCGGACACGTCGGTCTCGACGCCGGCGGCGGTGAAGGTCTCCAGGACGAGCCGCTCCATGTCCTCGGACATGTAGTGGTGATGCAGGTCGAGGCGGCGCAGTTCGCGGAAACCCGGGACGTCGAGCAGGACGCGGGCGCCCGCGTCGGTGAGGGTGCCCTTGGACAGGTCCAGCTCCTCCAGACGCTCCAGGATCGCGGAGTCGGCGAGCGCGCGGACCCACCGGTCCGTGTACTGGGCGTTGCGCAGCCCCAGCGACCGGACCCCGGTGTGGACCTCGCCGTTCAGCAGCGGGGCGAGGTCCTCGGGAGTGGTGTCGCCGCCGTAGTCCGGTACGCCGATCCACAGCTCCAGGTGCTCCAGGTTCGGGTAGTGGCCCGCGACCACCCGCCGGGTCAGCTCTGCCGGGAGGCCGCCGCCCTGGAGGACCAGGGAGCGCAGCGCGGGGTGTCCGTCCACAGCCAGGGCCATCCCGCCGGTGCCGCGCACGGCGAACCGCTCCAGGCCGGGCAGAGCGTCCAGGACCGGGCCGAGGTCGCCGTGGTTCAGCCAGGACACCTCGCTGTCGCTGTAGGTGAGGTCGGCGAAGAACAGCGAGCGCAGCCCTGTGAGCCGGGGCGCGTGCGCGACCAGCGCGTCGCGCACCGTCGCGGAGTCGTTCACGTTGATCGTGTCCTGGATGTTCCCGATGACCAGGGCCGTGACCTCCGGCGCGGCCGACTCGGCGGCGAACCGCTCGAAGTACGCCCCGACACCGCCCCGGTCCTTCGACGTCTCGGAGCCGTCGTCGTCGGCGAGCCGCCAGGCGTACGCCCCCGGGGTGCGCAGGGCGGCGAGCACCGCCAGCGGGTCGGCCGCCGTGTCCTGCGGGCGGTACTCGAACACGGGAAGCCCCGCGAACTCGGTCAGATAGGAGTTGAACATGAGGGGGTTCCTCGGAGTAGGGGGGAGCAGGGAACCCAGGAATAGCAGAGCCGGGTGACGAACGCGGACCGGCCGGTCGGTCCCGTGCCGCCGTGTGTCCGGTCCCCGCCGCCCTCACCGCGTGCCTACCGCCCCACCGTGTGCCCGGCCCCCACCGCCCTCACCGTGCCCGTCTCCCTCACCGCCCCACCGCCTTCACCGCATGCCCGGTCCTCCCCGCCCGGGCGTGGCAGCCGGACTCCACCGCCTCCTCCAGCATCCGCCGCAGGTTCGGGCACTCCAGCACGTCCCCGGACTCGCACGCCACCGCGTGCGCCACCATCTCCCGGGCCGCCCGCAGCCGCTCCAGGCGCTGGTCCAGTTCGGCCAGGTGCTCGGCCAGCGCGGCCCCGCGCCGTTCGGCGTCGGCCCCGCCCAACTCCCGGATCCGCTCCAGGCTCATCCCGGCGTCCTGCGCGCTCAGCACCAGCGCCACCTGCAACCGCTGCTCCGGGGCGTACCGGCGCTGTCCGCCCACCCGGCGGACGGGCACCAGCACCCCCATCGCCTCCCAGTGCCGCAGCACGTGCGGACCCAGCCCGAACTCCGCGGCCAGGTCCCCGATGGACAGTTCCCCGCCGTTCCGCTTCCCGGTGCTTGACCTCATGTCCACATGAAGTTCCACACTGGGGCCCCGTGTCAAGGGGCGCGGGACAGGCATCCCGGAGAACGGGACGGGTATCCCGGAGAAAAGGGGAGACGACCATGGACGAGCACACGGAACGGGTCCGCGGCGACTGGAACCGGATGGCGGCCGGATACGACCGGGGCGAGCGCGTGCAGCGGCTGGTCCTCGGAGGCACCCGGGCCCGGCTGTGCGGCCTGGCCCGCGGCCGGACCCTGGAGGTGGCCGTCGGCACCGGCCACGACCTGCCGTACTACCCCGACGGGATCGAGCTCACCGGCCTGGACCTGAGCCCCGCCATGCTCGCCCGGGCCCGCCGCCGGGCCGCCGCACTCGGCCGCCCGGTCACGCTGGTGGAGGGCGACGCCCAGGAGATGCGGTTCGACGACGGGGCGTTCGACACCGTCCTGTGCGCGCTGTCCCTGTGCGCCATCCCCGACCAGCGCCGGGCGCTGGCCGAGATGTACAGGGTGCTGCGCCCCGGCGGGCGGCTGCTGCTCGTCGACCACATCGAGTACACCAAGGCCCCCTGGCGCCGGCGCGAGGCCCGCAAGGAGCGGCCGCGGCGGCTGCCCCGCGCGGTGGCGCTGGAGGTCGGGTTCGAGGTGGACCGGTACGACCGGACCGTCCTGGGATTCCTGGAGAGGGTCGTCGCCCACCGCCCCGGCTCGGCGGGGGAGGGGCCGATCGCCGGATGACACGCGGTGTCGTGGCGGGACATCCGCGCCTCCCCGGTGTGAGAGTGGTGCCATGGCCACACACAGTGAACTGCGCGATTTCTGGGAGCGCCGCCTCGAGGGCGACTGGACCGAGAGCGGTGTCGGCTACCGCGCCCTGGGGCGTCCCTTCAACACCTGGATGTACAAGGTCCGCGAGGAGGTGTTCCTGCGCCGGGTGGGGCGCCTGGGCCTCATCGACCCGAGCGTCCTGGACGTGGGCAGCGGCACCGGCTTCTACGTCCGGCTCTGGGACCGGCTGGGCGCCGCCGACGTCACCGGCTGCGACATGACCGACGCCGCCGTGGCGCGGCTGCGCGAGCGCTTCCCCGACCACCGGTTCGTCCGCCAGGACGCCTCCCACCTCGAGGCGTTCGAGGACGCCTCCTTCGACGCCGTGTCCTGCATGGACGTCCTCTTCCACATCACCGACGACGACCGCTACACCTCGGCGATCGGAGAGTTCGCCCGGGTGCTGCGCCCCGGCGGGACGCTCGTCATCTCCGAGAACTGCCTCCAGCGCCCCGAGCAGCGCGGGGAGCACCAGGTCAACCGCACCCTGGAGTGGATCGCCGGGACCCTCGACAAGGCCGGGTTCGACCTGCGCCTGCGGGTGCCCATGCTGGTGCTCATGAACGCCCAGGTGGACGCGGCCGCACCCTGGCGCAAGGCCTGGGGCGGGGCGCTGCGCGCCGCCACCCTCACCGCCCCCACCGGGTGGCTGGCCGGGGCCGCCCTCTACCCGCTGGAGCGCCGCCTGGTGCGCGAACGCAGGGAGAGCCCCACCACCGAGCTGCTGGTCTGCCGCCGGCGCGGCTGACACGAATCCGGACATGGCAGGGTGTGCCGTCCCGGGCGGGTGGCCGCGCGTTACGGTGGGGGTCCACCTTGTGCCGGAAACGGCGGTCACGGGGACCGGACGCCCGGCGCGGCGGACGTCCTGCTCGGGAGGCGACTTTGCGACGCTCCACCATCAAGTCCGCGGTCAAATGGGGGCTGCTCGGCCTCCTGGCGACCCAGATCGCGGTGGCGGCGACGCTCATGGGCGTCAACCACTGGCGGCGGAAGGTGCGCCCGCACCGGGCGTACTTCCCGCGCACCGCCCCGGAGGCGCTCCCCGTCGGCGACACCACCGCCACGGTGTACACCTACGGCGAGGACCTGTACGAGGACATGCTCGCGGCGATCCGGGGGGCCCGGCGCCGGGTCCTCTTCGAGTCCTACATCGTCAAGGACGACCGGGCCGGGAACGAGTTCAAGCAGGCGCTCATCGACGCCGCGGAGCGCGGCGTCGAGGTGTACGTCATCTACGACGGGTTCGCGAACCTGGTGGTGCCCCGGTCGTTCTTCGACTTCCCGCCCGAGGTCCACGTGCTGCGCTACCCGGCGTTCCGGCCCGGGGTGCTGCTGTTCAACATCCGCAAGTCCGGCCGCGACCACCGCAAGATCCTCACCGTCGACGGGGAGATCGGGTTCGTCGGCGGCTACAACGTGGGCTCCCTGTACGCCACCGAGTGGCGCGACACCCACCTGCGGGTGGACGGCCCGGCGGTGTGGGAGCTGGAGAACGCGTTCGTCGACTTCTGGAACGCGAACCGGGGGGCGCGCCTGCCCGAACCCGGCATGCTGGGCGACCCGCAGTGGGACGCCCGGTTCCGGGTCCACCGCAACGTGCCCGAGCAGCTCATCTACCCGATCCGGGCGATGTTCCTGGAGGCCATCGACCGAGCCAAGGACCGGATCCTCATCACCCAGGCCTACTTCATCCCGGACCGGGAGCTGCAGCGGGCGCTGGTGGACGCGGCCGGGCGGGGGGTGGACGTCAACATCCTCATCCCGGAGAACTCCAACCACGTCCTGGCCGACTGGATGGCCCGCGGCCAGTACTCCGTGCTGCTGCGCGGCGGGGTGCGGCTGTGGCTGTACCAGGACGCCATGGTGCATGCCAAGACCGCGACGGTGGACGGGCGGTGGAGCACCATCGGCACGGCCAACGTCGACCGGCTGAGCCTGACCGGCAACTACGAGATCAACGCCGAGATCTTCGACGAGGGGGTGGCCCGGCACCTGGAGGACGTGTTCGCCAACGACCTCACCAACGCCCGGGAGCTCACCGAGGAGGAGTGGAGCCGCCGGCCGTTCGCCGCGAAGTTCAGCGAGATCGTCCTCGCCCCCTGGCGGCCCTTCCTCTGAGGACGGGCGCCGGCGGGCACCGCCACCGGCGGATGCGTCACCGGCGGGTGCGGGGGCGTTCGCGCTGGTAGGTTCGGTGCTTTCGGCACCCGGCTGGAAGGGCCCCGCGAGCAATGGCGTTCGAGTTCGACTTCGACGACCCGTCCCTGAGGGCCGCGCTGGCCCTGCACGAGGACCAGGAGCGCCAGGGTCCCGGCTCGCGGGCCACCACGGAGCTGCTGCTGTCGCTGGCGGGCCCGCTCCCGGGGCACCCGCGGGTGCTGGACCTGGGCAGCGGGACCGGCGCGGCCTCCCTGGTGCTCGCCGAGCGCCTGCCCGGCGCGCGGATCACGGCGGTGGACATCTACCCGCCGTTCCTGCGCCGGCTGGAGGAGGCGGCCGCGGCGGCGGGCGCCGCCGACCGGATCACCGCCCGCCAGGGGTCCATGGAGTCGCTGGACGACCTGCCCGACGGGTCGGTGGACCTGGTGTGGAGCGAGGGCGCCGCCTACAACATCGGGTTCGGCGAGGCGCTGCGCTCCTGGCGGCGGCTGCTCTCGCCCGGGGGCGCCCTGGTGGTCACCGAGTGCGGGTGGACCACCGACGAGCCCTCCGCGGCGGCCCGGGCGTACTGGGACGCCGCGTACCCGCTGCACACCACCGCGGAGAACGTGGCGGCGGCGACCGCGGCCGGGTACACGGTGCTGGCGACCTACCTGCTGCCCGCCGCCGACTGGCTGGAGTCGTACTACGCGCCGCTGGAGGCCCGCGCCGCGCGGTCCGACCCCGGCGACGCGCACGCGGCCGCGGCCGCCGAGGACGTGCGCCGCGAGGCGGAGCTGTACCGGGCGCACGGCGGCGAGTACGGCTACGTCGGCTACGTGCTGCGCCCCCGCCGCCCCTGACGCGGCGCCTGCGGGCGGGGAAGCCCCCGCCCGGTGACCGTGGGGTCCCCCACGGCGCCCATCTGCGTCTGGCCGGCCGCTCAGCGGCGGCGCGGGCGCTCGCCCGGGGGCGGGACCAGCTTGCTGGAGAAGAACGGGTCCGGGTCGGCCTTGCGCGGGCGCGGGCCGCCCCAGTGCTGCGGACCGGGGTGCGGGGTGCGGCGCAGGGCCCCGGCGATGGCCGACGGCGAGCCGCCGCGCCGGCTGGACCGGGTCTGCGACCTCGGCTCGTCGTCGTGGTCGTCGCGGCGCGCTCCGCCCGCATCCTTCATCCCGTGGCCCCCCGGATGGTGCTGCTGCTCCCGCAGCCATCATCGGTCGGTCACTCTGCGTTGTCACCACGACACGGCGTTCCGGGGAGAAGTCCGTGCCGGCACCTGGCGAACGGCCGACCGGGGCCGGGGCGCTCCGCCGCGGAGGAGGAGCCCGAGCAGCCCGCCGAGGAGGAGCCCGCGGTCACCATGACCGCCACCCACGGGGGCACCACCGGGGACACCCTGGACGACACCGTCTACACGGTGGTCAACGTCGAGATCGTCAACGACAGCGAGGACTCGATCGAGGTCAACCCCATCTACTTCTCCGCCGAGCTGGCCGACGGCACCGTGGTCAGCGACTGGTCGGATGCGATCTTCGCCGACCTGGACAACCCGCTGGACGCCGTCACCCTCCAGCCCGGCCAGAAGGCGTCCGGCCAGATCGCCCTCGTCGGTGAGGTCGACGTGGCCGCCGTGACGATGGAAGAGCTGTTCGGCCTGGAGGACCCGGTCACCGCCACCGTCGAGTGACCCCCGCCCCCGCAGAGCCCCGGCCGTTCCCCGGTCGGGGCTCTCGTGTTGCCGGTGTCGTATGACACGTGGGGGTCTGGCGGCATGAGGCGAACGATCGTGAAGAGCGATGAGGCGCGCACGGGTTTCCGCCACCTGCTCGACGAGGTGGACGCCGGCGGCTGCGTCGAGGCGCGCCGCTACGGCCCCGGACCGGCGGGCCCGGGAACACCACGAGGGATCCGGCGCCGCACGGTGCGCACCCGCGAGCCGGCGGCCGCCCGCGCCCAGCGGGTCACTTCCACGGGCACACCGCGGCGACCCTGTTGACGGGGCCGGGCGCGGACGCGCGCACCGTCCGGGAGATCCTCGGCCGCTCGCAGACCGGCCGGACCGAGCGGTACATCCGCGCGTCCGGCGCGCTCGCCCGAGGCGCCAACGACCGGATGGGGTCGGTACTGCCGGATGACGTGTAGAGACGGGAGCCCCGTGGGTCGCGACCGGAATCGCGACCCACGGGGCTCCTCCCGTGCTGACTCTGCGATGCCCTCGCAGGTCACACCATGCGGCCCCAGCAGGATTCGAACCTGCGACACCCGCTTTAGGAGAGCGGTGCTCTATCCCCTGAGCTATGGAGCCATGGGTCGGTGGGCGGCCGACGCAGGTATGCGTTGCCCCGCCACCGGGCCAAGCCTAACCCAGGATGGGCGTACTCGGGGTGTCGAAGAGTGTCACGGCCCTCCGAGTGGGGGACTCTGCGTGCATGGCGGAGTACTCTGACCTACGATTGGTTGTCCTGGTGGCGGTGTGATGTTGTTCACGAGGGCTGTCTGGTTTGGTCCCGTTCCGTCCCCGCGCGGCGTGGTGCGGGCGGTTCGTGTGACCTACGGCACCGCAATGACCAGCGACGACATCGGCGGCCGAACGGTGCGCGCAGAACGGGGTGTTGTGCCCTCCCGGATTACGCGCGACTCGGCCGACCGTTCTCGCGTGACCGCAAGTGGACATGTAGTACGTTGCGTTGCGGCCACGGGTAGGCGTTCGAGGATTAGAAGCAGCCGGAGGAGCATTCGTGCCGTTCACCTCTGATTCGGCGCGGCGGGGACCCCGCGTATCGGAACCGGCGGATGGTGCGCCGTCCGCGGTCTCCCGCCGCGGCTGGCACGCCGGGCTCGCCCGGGCCCTCACCCTGTTGCTGGTCACCGGTCTGATGGTGGTCCCGCCGCCGCCGGTGGCGGTCGCGCCGGCCGCAGCCAGCCTGGAGGAGCTGCGCGAGCAGGCCGAGGCCGCCGCCGAGGAACTGGAAGACGCCACCGCCGAGTACACGGAGCGGCAGGAGGCGCTGGAGGAGGCCCAGGGCGAACTCGTGGAGACCATCCACGAGCTGCAGCAGACCGAGCTGGAGCTGGGCGAGATGCGCGAGCCGCTGGCGCAGCTGGCCAGCACCCTGTACCAGCAGCCCAGCGCCGGGCCTCTGGGCGTCCTGGTCGCCGGGGACCTCGACGAGGACCTGCAGACCCAGTCGTACGCGGCCAAGCTCTCGGAGAACAACGAGGTGCTCATCCAGGACGCCACCGACCTGCGCGACGAGCAGGTGGAGCTGGCCGGGCAGGCCCAGGAGCTGCAGACCACCACCCAGCTGGAGCAGGCGGCGCTGGGGGCCGAGGTGGAGCGGCTGCGCACGCGGTCGGAGGAGAGTACGCAGGCGCTCACCGACGAACTGGAGGCGCGCGGCATCGACCCCGACTCCTACATGGCCGCCGCCAACTGCGACCCGAGCAAGGCCGAGCTGGCCAGCGGCTACCCCAACGGCCTGCTGCCGTCGGAGGCCCTGTGCGAGCTCTACGACGGCAAGTTCCTGCGCGCCGACGCCGCCGTGGACTTCCTCGAACTCAACGTGAAGTACATCGAGCGCTTCGGCGAGAACATGTGCATCAACAGCGCCTACCGCGACCTGCCCAACCAGCACCGCGTCTACGCCGAGCAGCCCCCCGGCTTCGCCGCGGTCCCGGGCACCAGCAACCACGGGCTGGGGCAGGCCATCGACCTGGGGTGCGGCATCCAGAACTTCCGCTCGGAGAGATGGAACTGGATGGAGACCAACGGCGCCGACCACGGCTGGATCCATCCGGCGTGGGCCAAGTCGAGTCCGTTCGAGCCCTGGCACTGGGAGTACACCCGCTGAGTCGCGCTCCGCGTACCCGCCCCGGGCGGGGACGCGGGGACGGACCGGGGGCGGCCCGACCGGGCCGCCCCCGCGGCGTGTCAGACGGCGGTCTCCGGGACGACCTGGCTGGTGCAGGCCGGGCAGCGCTCGGCCTTCTTGTTGATCTCGGTGAAGCAGTGGGGGCACTCGCGGGTGGTGGCCTCCTCCGCCTTGACGTAGCGCTCCATCAGCTTGGCTACCGGCAGCACCACGAAGAAGTAGACGATCGACGCGGTGAGCAGGAACGAGATCGCCGCGTCGATGAACGCGCCGTACAGGAAGCGGCTGCCGTTGATCTCGAAGTAGAGGTCGCTGAAGGTGGGGATCCCGCCGAAGATGCCGATCAGCGGGGTGATGAACCCTTCCGTGAACGCGGTGACCAGGTTGGCGAAGACCGTGCCGATCACGACCGCCACCGCGAGCTGCACCAGGTTCCCCTGGAGCAGGAACTTCTTGAATCCATCCATGGCAAAAGCCCTACGTGTCTCGTTTGCTGTGCGGAACGCGCCCCCGCCGGGGGTCCGTGGCCGCACGCGCCGGGGGCACGGGACGAGGCGGGCGGGGCGCCCGGCCAGCTTTCACCACAAAAGGTCAGTGGTCAACTGCGGATGGTGATGGACGCAAGGTCAGCGGTCAGCCGCGGATGGTGATGGACAGCCGGGAGTCGACGGCGTGCCCGGCCAGTTCCCTGGCCTCCTGCGGGCTGGCCGCGATGAGGATCAGTGCACCGCCCTCGCCGCCGTGGTCGCTCTCGGACGGCACGGCCAGCACCGGGCGGCCCTCGACCACTTCCGCGGCCGGTCCGGCGCGGGCGGGGGCGAACTCGTCGCGGCCCCGCGCCGCCAGCACGTCCACCCGGTCGCCGGGGGAGAGCAGCGCCACCGCCCCGGGGTCGGCGACCCGCACGGGCACGGCGACCAGGCCGTCGCCGTAGGGCAGGGCGGGTGGGTCGGCCAGCCGGGCGTCGGTGACGACCTCCCCGCGGCGGACGGGGGCGTTGAGGGAGCGGCCCGCGGTCGCGGTGCCCGGCTCCAGGGCGCCCCGCGGGGCGAGGGCCGTGGGCAGGGAGGCGGGCGCGAGGTCGCCGGCGGCCAGCGGCCCGGAGGCGTCCAGGTCCCGGGCGGCGACCAGGACCTCGACGGTGGCGGGCGGCGGCGGGCGTACCGCCAGGACGGCGGCGGTCAGCGCTGCGGCGGTCAGCAGGGCGGCGAGGGTCCGCCGGTGCCGGTCCACGAAGCGGGTGAGCGCGCCGCGGTGCCGGTAGGGAGGACGAGGGGGCTCGGTCATGCCCCCAAAATAAGTCCGCCGGACCCGCCCGGACGGGTTGTCCACAGGCCCTTTTCCGCCTCGTCCGGGCCCCCGTCACTTCTCTGTCCTGTGCGTCTCAGAGGCGGTCGGAGAAGGCCGGACCGGTCCCGGCAGGGCCCCCGAGCGATCTCGGCCGGCACGGGGCCGGAGCGGCCTCCGGAACGGCCCGCGGCGGTCCCGGTGGGGGCCCGGCGATTCCGGCCGGTGCGGGGCCGCAGGGGCCTTCGGAACAGTCGACCGGAGTGGAGCCTGAGGGGTTGCCGGCCATCGGCCGGTGTGAACCGCGGCGTCTCCGGCCGGTGCGGCTCTGGGGCCCGGCCGAAGGTGGTTCAGGGACGGTCGGGGGAGGCCGGAGCGGTCACGGCCGAAGGCGGTTCAGAGGTGATCGGGGGCCGGACGCACCGCGCGCCGCCGAGTCACTCGGCGGCGCGGAGGAGTTCGGTCAACGGCCGGCGGCCTCAGCCGCCGGTCGCGGCGGTGGTCGCGGTGGCGGTGCTGCCGCTCGTGCTCTCGCTCTTGGCGGAGGAGGACGACGAGGAGGACTCCGAACCCGTGGACTCGGCCTTGCCGGAGGCGGGGGCGGTGGTGGCGCTGGAGCCGGTCAGGGAAGAGCTGTTGGAGGTCTTGCCGCTGTCGGTGCGGTAGAAGCCGGAGCCCTTGAAGACGATGCCCACGGCCGAGTAGACCTTGCGCAGTCGGCCCTCGCACTCGGGGCAGACGGTCAGGGCGTCGTCACTGAAGCTCTGCACGACCTCCATCTGGGCGCCGCACTCGGTGCACGCGTACTGGTACGTAGGCACTGTTCGGGTCCTCCTTGCTGGCACTCTCGCCCGTTGACTGCTAAATAGTACGCGCTCGACGACCGGGGACGTGACAGTGGGGACACCGGTCGCGGGCGTCGTCGCCGACCGGAGCGCGATCCTCCCTGTCAACGCCCTCCGGCGCCCGCTTAATCCCGCCGCCCGGCGGGGGCTACCGGCGGTCCGGCCACACGCCGGACCCGAACACGTGCAGGCCGCCGGGGGTCACCACCGCGTCCACCCGGAGGTCGTGCTCCTCGCGGGGCACCGCGTCCACGAACTCGCCCTCGTACACCACGGCGATCGCCGGGCAGTTCGGCCCGCGCAGCGACAGCGCCCGGTCGTAGCACCCGGCGCCCCGGCCCAGCCGCCCGCCGGAGCGGTCCACGGCCAGCGCCGGGCACACCACGGCGTCCGCGGTGGCCAGGGCCCCGGTCCCGTAGCGGCGCCCGGTGGGCTCCAGCAGCCCGTGCCCGGCGGGCTCCAGGCTCTGGGGGCCGTCGTAGGCCGCCCAGTCCAGGTTCCCGTCGGGCAGGAAGACCGGCAGCAGCACGTACGTGCCCCGCTTCCACAGCGCCGTGACGAGCCTGCGGGTGTCCGGCTCGGTGCCCACCGAGTAGTAGCAGGCCACGGTCCCGCTCATGGCCAGCCACGGCAGCGCGGTGAGGGTGTCGCGCACGGCCGAGCCGGCGCGTTCGCGCTCCCCGGGGTCCATCGCCCGGCGCGCCGCCAGGACCTCCCGCCGCATGCGCCGCTTCTCCGACCGTGTCGTCTCGTCCATGCGGCCAGTCTGTCAGCGCGCCGCCGGTGAACGGCGGGTGGCTTTCGCCCTACCCGGACCCGAAACAACCGGAACTTCTCGACACCCGGAACACCGGGGTGCATCGTGGGCGGCCGGAGACTGCCCTAGAGTGCCGACATGAATCCCAGCGACCTGCCAAACCCCGATCCCGCCCCCGTGACCAAGGCGGTCGTACCCGCGGCCGGTCTGGGGACCCGCTTCCTCCCGGCCACCAAGGCCACCCCCAAGGAGATGCTCCCGATCGTGGACAAGCCCGCGATCCAGTACGTCCTGGAGGAGGCGGTCGCCGCCGACCTGAACGACGTCCTCATGATCACGGGCCGCAACAAGCGCTCCATCGAGGACCACTTCGACCGGGCCTACGAGCTGGAGGAGGCGCTGGAGTCCAAGGGCGACGCCGAGCGGCTGCGCTCGGTCCGCGAGCCCAGCAACCTGGCGCAGGTCCACTACGTCCGCCAGGGGGAGCCGCGCGGCCTGGGGCACGCGGTGCTGTGCGCGGAGGCGCACGTGGGCGACAACCCGTTCGCGGTCCTGCTCGGCGACGACCTCATCGAGTCCGCCGAGCTGCTGCGCCGCATGATCGAGGTCCGCGCCAAGCACGGCGGCAGCGTGGTCGCGCTCATGGAGGTCGAGCCCGAGCAGGTCTCCCTCTACGGCTGCGCGGGCATCGAGGCCACCGACGAGGACGACGTCGTCGTGGTGACCGACCTGGTGGAGAAGCCCGCCCCTGAGCAGGCGCCCAGCCGCTGGGCGATCATCGGCCGCTACATCTGCGACCCGGCGGTCTTCCCGGTGCTGCACGAGACCCCGCCCGGCCGGGGCGGCGAGATCCAGCTCACCGACGCCCTGCGCGAGCTGGCCCGCCGCAAGCCCGAGGACGGCGGGGTGGTCCACGGCGTCCTGTTCCGCGGCCACCGCTACGACACCGGCAACAAGGCCGACTACATCCGCACCGTCGTGGACTTCGCCTGCCGCCGCCCGGACCTGGCCGACGAGCTGCTGCCGTGGCTGCGCGAGTTCGTCGACCGGCACGCCCCGGCGGACGGGCGGGGGAGCGGCTCCGGGGAGTGATCCCCCGGCGGTGCGGCGGGCGTGACGCACGGACCGGGGGCGGGTGACCGCCGGCCGGCCCGTGCCCGGCCACAATGGGCGTGGGCGCCCCCGGGCGCCCGCACCCTGGCCGCGAATCGGAGGAGCCCCCGTGAAGAGCGTCGAACAGCACATCGCCGACATCCTGGCCGTGGTGGACGACCCCCGGCCGGTCGAGGTCGACCTCTTCCAGGCGCACGGCACCGTCCTGGCCGGGACGGTCGCCTCCCCGGTCTCCCTGCCCGGCTTCGACAACTCCTCCATGGACGGCTACGCCGTGCAGGCCGCCGACCTGGCGGACGCCTCGCCCCAGGCCCCGGTCCTGCTCCCGGTGGTCGCCGACATCCCCGCGGGCGACCCGTCCCCGGCGGCCATCCGCCCCGGCATGTGCGCCCGCATCATGACCGGCGCGCCCCTGCCGGTCGGCGCCGACGCGGTCGTCCCGGTGGAGTGGACCGACGGCGGCACCGCCCGGGCCGCCTTCTCCCGGCCGGTCCGGGAGGGCAACGCGATCCGCCGGGCGGGCGGCGACATCGAGGCCGGAACGGTGGTCCTGGAGCCCGGCGCGCGCATCGGCGCCGGGGAGATGGGCGTGCTGGCCGCCGTGGGCCGACGCACCGTCCCGGTCTTCCCCCGCCCGCGCGTGGTGGTGCTCTCCACCGGCGAGGAGCTGGTGGAGCCCGGCCGCCCGCTGGGCCCCGGCCAGATCTGGGAGTCCAACAGCTTCATGGTGGCGGCCGCCGCCCGTGACGCGGGCTGCGAGGTGCACCGCCACGGGTTCGTCGGCGACGACCCGGCCAAGGTCCTGGACACCCTGGAGGGCCTCCTGGTCCGCGCCGACCTGCTCATCACCACCGGTGGGGTGAGCATGGGCGCCTACGACGTGGTCAAGGAGGTGCTCAGCGCCCAGGGCACCGTCGAGTTCGCCCAGGTGGCGATGCAGCCGGGCAAGCCCCAGGGGTTCGGCGTCATCGGCCCGGACCGCACCCCGATCATCACCCTGCCGGGCAACCCGGTGAGCGCGTTCGTCTCCTTCCAAGTGCTGGTCCTGCCGGTGCTGCGCCGCCTGCGCGGCCTGCCGCCGGCCCCGCTGGAGGGCGTCCGCGCCCGGCTGGCCGCGCCGGTCGCCTCGCCGCCCGGGCGCCGCTCCTACCTGCGCGGCGTGCTGGAGCCCGCCGCCCCGGGGCGGGAGGCCGCGGTGGTGCCGCTGACCCGGCAGGAGTCGCACCAGCTGACGGCGCTCACCACCACCAACGCGCTGATCGTCGTGCCCGAGGACGTCACGGAGCTGCCGTCGGGGGCGGCGGTGGAGGCCCTGGTCCTGCCCGAACCGGTCTGACCCCGCCGGGGTCCGGGGGACGCCCGGTGCCCGTGTGCCGTACCTTCATGGAGGGCCCGACGGGCCCGGAGGGCCACGGACACGGAAGGACCGACGGACCATGAGCGACACCCCACGGTCGGACGGGAGTCCCGGCGGACTCACCCACCTGGACGCGTCGGGGGCGGCGCGCATGGTCGACGTCTCCGCCAAGGACGTGAGCGCCCGCACCGCCACCGCCACCGGCCGCGTACTGCTCAGCGCCGAGGCCGTCGCCGCGCTGCGCGGCGGCGGGGTGCCCAAGGGCGACGCCCTTGCGGTGGCGCGGATCGCCGGGATCCAGGGCGCCAAGCGCACCCCCGACCTGGTCCCGCTGTGCCACCCCATCGCCGTGCACGGCGTGGACGTGGAGCTGACCGTCGTCGACGAGGGCGTGGACATCCGGGCGACGGTGCGCACCGCGGACCGCACCGGGGTGGAGATGGAGGCGCTGACCAGCGTCATGACCGCGGCCCTGGGCCTGGTGGACATGGTCAAGGCCGTCGATCCCGAGGCCGAGGTCACCCGGGTCCGGGTGGAGGAGAAGACCGGCGGCAAGAAGGGCCACTGGAGGCGCGGTGAGTGACGCCCCCGCGCGGCGCGTGGCCGTGGTGACGGCGTCCAACCGGGCGGCGGCGGGGGTGTACCCCGACCGTTCCGGCCCGGTGATCGCCGACCGTCTGCGGGCCCTGGGCTTCGAGCCGCTGGGCCCCTGGGTGGTGCCGGACGGCCCGCCGGTCGCCGAGGCCCTGGAGCGCGCGGTGGCCGAGGGGGCCGACGCGGTGCTGACCACCGGCGGCACCGGGGTGACGCCGCAGGACCTCACCCCCGAGGCGACCCGTTCCCTGCTCGCGTACGAGGTGCCCGGGATCGCCGAGGCGATCCGGTCCGCGGGGCGGGAGAAGGGCGTGCCCACCGCGATCCTCTCGCGCGGCCTGGCCGGGGTGATCGTGCGCGGCGACCGGCGGGTCCTGGTGGTGAACCTGCCCGGGTCGCGGGGCGGGGCGAGCGACGGAATGGACGTCCTGGAGCCGGTCCTGGGCCACGCCCTCGACCAGCTGAGTGGCACGGATCACCCGCGTTCCGAATGAACCGGACAATGACGGGAATCACATCTCGGGCATTCCGTTCAGAGAGAATTCCTTGACCTCGGCACTCCTTTCCGGTGCGGAACCAGTGCCATTAGGGACCATCCGTTTCCGGGGCCAGGGTGACTCCCGACACGCCGTGTCCGAGGAGTGGAATACTGGAGTACCCCGCCGGAGCCGGAACCGGCGGGTGCCGGCGAAGGGACGGTCGTGAATCGCAGACAAGGGTGGCCCGTCACCCTGCGGGAGGGTCCGGTCGAACTCCGGCCGCTCCGGCTCCGCGACGCCACCGCACTGCGTGACACCCGCGCCCGCAACGCCGAATGGCTGCGGCCCTGGGAGCCGACCTACCCGGAGATGCCGCTGCGCGGCACCGGGCTGTCCCCCTACGTCGCCATGATCCAGGCCATCCGGCGGGAGGCCCGCCAGGGCCTGTCCATGCCCTGGTCCGTGTACTACGAGGGTCGCTTCGTCGGGCAGCTGTCCGTCGGCGGCATCGTCTGGGGCTCGGCGCGGTCGGCGCAGGTGGGCTACTGGATCGACGGCGCCCACGCGGGCCGCGGGATCACCCCGACGGCCGTGGCACTCGCGGTCGACCACGCCTTCTTCAAGGTCGGGCTGCACCGGATCGAGGCCAACATCCGCCCCGAGAACCGGGCCAGCAGGCGCGTCGCGACCAAGCTCGGCTTCCGGGACGAGGGAGTGCGCAGACGCCAGCTCCACATCGACGGGGCCTGGCGGGACCACATCTGCTACGCGCTCACGGCCGAGGAGGTGCCGGACGGGCTGCTGCACCGGTGGCGCCTGGGCAGAGCCTCGGGGACTCCGCCGGAGTCCGATTCCGGTCCCGGTTCCCCATTGGGGCCACAGGACCCGAACGGCGGCGGAGATCCCCGCCACCCGGCGAGTCCGAGCCCCGGGCCGAACTGAACGTGGCACCATCACGGGTGTGACCGGAACTTAAACCTCTCTTTAACGACATTGATCAATTACTTTGCGTTGAAATGGCATTGCTCTGCGCAGTCACCCTCTGACCTGCGTCGACGCTCAGCCGTGCCGGACGACCGAAACTGAGGGTCCACAATCTTGCGACACTCCGGTCAGAATGTGGCGCATTTATGGACACGGGGTCGTACCGTGCGGAACATAGACGCATTGACGATGCGGGCAGCGCGCGGATATGCCCGGGAGACCTCCCGGACAGGTCCGAGGTCGGGAACCACGTCCCCGGGACGGACGTTCCCCTCCCCGGACGGACCGCGCGGGGCGGTGTCGACGAAGTGTCGGACAACGTTCAATGGCCGTCATCGTGAGGAGGGGTGATGAGCAGCTCTCCTCTGTACCTGGCCATCGTGGTCGTATGGCTCATCGTCCTCGTCCCGATGCTGCTGCGGAAGGACTCGGTGGACGCCGTCCCCGAGGAGCCGCGGCGCGAGGACGAGGACACCGGGGCCGAGGCGGAGGCCGAGGCCTCCGAGGGCGAGGACGAGGACTACGAGGAGGAGGCGGCGCCCGCCGCCGAGCCCGCGCCGCTCCCCGCCCCGCGGGCGAACGAGCGCCGCTCCCGGGTCATCGCCCGGCGGCGCCGGCGCACCACCGTGCTGACCCTGCTCACCGCGGGCACGGCGATCGCCGTCGCCTTCGGGCTGGGGCCCTGGTGGGTGACGATCCCGCCGGTGCTCCTGCTGGGAGGACACCTGGTGCTGCTGCGCGAGGCCGCCAAGGCCGACGCCGAACAGCGGGCCGCGGTCCTGCGGGCTCGCCGCCGCGCGGCCCTGCGGGCCCGCAGGCTGGCCGAACGGCAGGAGCGCGAGGCCGAACGCGAGGCGGAGATCATCGCCCTGCGCGACCGCCGCAGCCAGGTCTACGACCAGTACGCCGACGCCCGCCTGCGGGCGGCCGGGGACTGACGTCCCGGGGGTGCCCCGGAACCGGTTCGGAGCACCCCCGGAAGCCTGCTAGGCTTAACTCGTCTTCAAGGGGCTATGGCGCAGTCCGGTAGCGCACCTCGTTCGCATCGAGGGGGTCTGGGGTTCAAATCCCCATAGCTCCACAGGACTCGGGACGACCCTGCTCGGCGGCCTTCGGCCGCCTCGCAGGGTCGTCCTTCGTGTTTACCGGGGGGAGACCCCCCGAACCCCCCGAGGTGACCCCCTGTGGCGGGGGTCGCGTGCCCCGGATCCGGGGCGGGGGGTTCTCTTACATCGGCCATGGGCGGTGCCCGTGGGGTGGTCTGAGAACTGCCTGTGGGGCGCGTGTGCCCTGAGGCTGTCGATAGGGACCCGTGCCGGTTGTGGGTGTGTTCGGGGGTGGCTCTGGGCTGCTCTACGGCAGGGGGTCTGTGCCGGGGCTGCGCGCGGGTTCTCTTGTGCGGGGTGTGGGCCGGGCCGAAGGGGCGATCTGGGGCAGTCCGGGGCCGTGTGTGGGCTGGGGCTCTCGTGCCGGGTGCGGTCGTGCCTGTGGGGTGGGCCGTGCCGGGGGAGGCTCGTGGGGCGCGTGTGCCCGAGCTCTTGTGCCGGGTGTGGTTGCGCCTGGGGGCGATCTGGAGAGGCTCCTGGGCGGTGTGTGCGCGGGGGCTCTCGCAGGGGTGTGGCTGTGCCTGTGGGCGCTTGGACCTGCGAGGCTTTCCTGTCGTGTGGCGGGGGCCTCTGGAGCGGTGGGGCTCGGGGTGGGGCCGGGGGCCGTGCGTGGCACGGGCCCCCGGCGGGGCCGGGCGGATATCCCCTTCGGCGGGGTCTCGATTCCGGACCGGAGCCCCGAGTGTCACCGGCGAAGCGGCTATCCCCTGTGCGGGGGCCGGTACGGAGCCAGGATAGCCCTCAGGACGCGTACTGGGCGCGGACGGCGTAGATGGCCGCCTCGGTCCTGGAGTGGACCTGGAGCTTCTCCAGGATGTTGCGGACGTGGTTCTTCACGGTGTTCTCGGTGATGAACAGGCGCTCGCCGATCTCCCGGTTGTTGAGCGACCGGGCGACCAGCTTGAGGACCTCGGTCTCCCGCGGGGTGAGCTGGGGGATGGCCGCCGGCTCCGGCGTGCTCTCCTGCTTGGCCAGCTCGGCGAACTCGCCGATGAGGCGGGTGGCCATGGTCGGGTTGATGAAGGAGCGGCCGTCGGCGATGCTGCGCACCGCCCGGGGCAGGTCCGTGACGGCGATCTCCTTGAGCAGGTAGCCGCTGGCGCCGACCTTGAGCGCGTCGAAGAGGTCGGACTCCTCGTCGCTCATGGTCAGCATGATGAACTTGGTGTGCGGCACCGCCTCGCGGATGCGCGGGCAGGCCTCGATACCGCGGGCGTGCGGCATCCACACGTCCATGAGGACCACGTCCGGGCGGGAGTCGGCGGCGAGCCGGACGGCCTCCTCGCCGTCCCCCGCCTCACCGACCACGTCGATGTCGGCCTCCTCGTCCAGGACGGACACCAGGCCGCGCCGGAAGAAGGCGTGGTCGTCGACCACCATGACCCGGATGGTGCGGTCGGCTCCGTCGGCGGGGACGCCGTCGGGCGAGCGGGTGTAGGGCGGCGGACTCGGGGGGTGCGGACTCACGACGGGTGCCTTCCTTGCACGTGGCGGCCGGGAGGGAGACTCCACGTCCCGCTCGGACCCCGTACGCCGGGGACTCGGGCGGGTCCCTCCTACTTTAGGCAGGCTTTCCGTGATCCGCGCGGACGATCCCGGAACTTACCCGGTGGTATACGGCGCAGTACGCCAGAAAACGGGCGGACCGGCGATGCCGGGGAAGGGTGACGTGAGGCTTTCCCCTGAAAGTGACTGGCAATATACCGAGGTTTAGTGCGTCCATAACAGGGGGCCGGAGTCACGGGATTTCCCTGGGGCCCGAGAACCTCTGTCGCAAGGTGATCACGGAGAGTAGCGGGTCTTCGGGAGGTCTTACCCGGGGTGGGATCGCCGCGTCCCGGGAGGTTTATCGGCGGGCTCCCGGTGTCCAGGGAAAAGGCTCCGAATTTCGGGCTCCGGGGTGGCGGCGAATGGGAATGGGGTAATTCCCGCGGTGTCACTCTCGGTGAAGGGGGGTGGGGTATTTTTGCCCTTGGCTGATCCTGTTTTTGCAGGTGGTCGGGGAGGGTGTGAACTGCGATCGCGAAGGCGGTGCCGCTGAACTGGGGTTCCGGAGGTACTCGCTCCGCTGATTCGTCACCCTTACGTCCCTTGTGTCCATCTGTGTCATAAAAGGGTGAACATTCGGATGAGGGTCTTGTCGGGGACGGGCGGGTGGTCCAAGGTGGTCCAGGGATGGGCTGAAAACGCACGAAAGGTACATGCCATGATCAAGCAGACCTCGCACGCCCAAGAGAGCGGTTGGGTTTGGATGTAGCGCGAGCAGCCCGGGGCCCGGTCGTTCGGCGGCCGGGCCTTCTCACGTGGGGGGATTTGACGGCGGCGGGCTCCGGGTAGGGGAGGGGCGAGAGTCCCCGGCCGCAGGCCGGACAGCGCCGACCTGAAGGGGCGGACCGTGTCCGACTCCCCCCAGTACCCCGGTGGCCACCAGTACCCGGAGGGCCCCGAGCCCGTCGGAGGGTACGAGCCGCCGCCCGAGCCTCCCCGTCCCCGCCCCGGGCCGCCCCCGCCGCCCGAGCCCGAACCGCGGCCCATGGCGGCCGAGCGCTTCCGCCGCACCACCCCGGCCCGGCTGCGCGACATCCCCGTCGAACGCGGTCACGGGTACTGGCGCCTGGCCACCGGGACGGTCCTGTACGTGATGGTCGTCGGCGGGATGGCCGACTACACCGAGCCCTCCGCGCGGATCGTCGCCCACCTGCTGTTCTGGGCGCTCATCGCGCTCGCCTTCGGTGTGACCGTCGCCCGCGAGCGCCGCAACGGCTGGTCGCCGGAGGCGCGCTGGCCCTGGGCGGCGGCCGCGATCGGCGGGGCGATGGCCGCGGAGGTGCTCGTGCTGGCCTTCGGCTCGCCCGCCGTCATCGTGGGCTCGCTGATCCTGCTGGGGCTGGGGCTGTTCGTCCTGATGCTGGCCGGCTGAGGCCGGTCAGGTCGCCTCGTCGTCGAAGGGGGGACGGCGGCCGTTGAGCCGGGCGGCCGGTTTGAGCTGCGGCTCGTCCTCGCCCTCCTCCCAGAAGTGCTTCTGCACGAACCGCTTGGGGTTGAGGTCCTGGACCTCGAAGTCCTTGAACTCCGGCCCCAGGCCCTCCTTGATGTCCTTGCTGGCGGAGTTCGCCATCGTGCGCAGCTGGCGCAGCACCCGGCCCACCTGCTGGGCGGCCTTGGGGAGCTGGTCGGGGCCGAAGATCAACAGCGCGAGCAGAAGGAGGACGACGAACTCTCCTCCGCTGATGTTGAACATGCGCGATCCTCGTTCTCGGGATACCGACCGGCTTCAAGCAGGTTAACCGGTATCGGTGCGCTTGGGTAACCGTGCCCGGATCACAACGCGGACACCCGTGGAACAGCCGGGACGCGGCCGACCCCCGCCCCTGGGCAGGGGCGGGGGTCGGGAACGCCTGTGGAGGGAAACGCCCGCCTGGACGGTTCCGCCGGGCCGCCGGGACCCGCCACGATCTGTCTAGGCGATGGGGCGGACGTCCGCGGCCTGCGGGCCCTTGGGGCCCTGGATGACCTCGAACTCGACCCGCTGGTCCTCTTCCAGGTTCCGGAAGCCGGTCCCCGCGATCGCCGAGTAGTGCACGAACACGTCGGGCTGGCCGCCCTCGACGGCGATGAACCCGAAACCCTTTTCAGAGTTGAACCACTTCACGGTGCCCTGAGCCATGTGCTCTCCCTTGGGGACTACAACGGGGCCGCACCCTGCTGGCCCCGGGTCGCCGGGCGCCGAAGTGAAGAGAACGGTCCCCCGCAAAAGCGCCCACGTGAAGTTCCGCGAGGCGCCTCGGGCATCCATGGAAACTACAACAGCAACCAGTTGCAGACAGTACCAGGGAGGGGGGTCCCCTGCCGAGGCTTTCGGCGGGGGAATCCCCGTCGGCGGTCTGTCCTGTTTCGGCTACGCGAAAGCATTGATTTCTTTCGGTGCTGCCACTAATGGAGAACGCCCGCTCCTCCCGCGCGGGTCAGGCCAGCGCGTCGCGCCCGTAGATCCACACCCGGAACCACAGCCGCTCGTCCCACATCTCCTGGTCCAGCGGATAGGCGGCCAGCACCGGGTACAGGTAGGCGAAGTGCGCGATGATCAACAGCATCACCACGCCGAACACGATTCCGCCCAGCGCCCGCAGATACGGCGAGAACCGCGGGCTCTCCTCCCCGGCGCCCATCACCAGGCCCAGCATCAGCACGATCGCGAGCACCAGGAACGGCAGCATCGGCAGCGCGTAGAACAGGAACATGGGGCGGTCGGGGAACGCGAACCACGGCAGCCAGCCGGCGGCCACGCCCAGCAGCACGGCCCCGGCCCGCCAGTCGCGGAAGGTGACCCACCAGCCCACCAGCACGGTGAGGGCGAGGATGGACAGCCACCAGACGACCGGCGTCCCGATGGAGACGATCGAGGTCACGCAGTCGCCGCTCGGGCAGCCCACGGCCTCGCCGTTGTAGTGGAACATCACCGGCATCCGCATGATGATCCACTCCCACGGCTGGGAGATGTAGGTGTGGTCGCTGCTGAGGTTCTCGTGGAAGCCCATCATGCGCGTGTGATAGTTCCACAGGCTCAGCAGGGCCTCCACCGGCGCGGCCAGGAAGCCGGGCAGGAAGTCGGGGGCCAGGCCGTCGGCGTAGTCCCGGTTGTACCCGCCCCGGGTGAACAGCCACCCCGACCACGACACCAGGTAGACGATCCCCGCCACCACCACGGTCTGCACGAACGCCGGGATCGCGTCGAAGCCGAGCCACCGCAGGCCCGGGCGCTTCTGGCCTGCGCTGCTGCGCGCCCCGTAGTCCCACGCCACGGTGAGCAGGCCGAACGCGGCGATGAAGAACAGGGCCGACCACTTGGTCCCCACCGCGAGACCGAAGCACAGCCCGGCGGCCAGCCGCCACCAGCGCATCCCCAACCAGCCGACGGAGGCCACGTCCACCCCGGCCTCGGCCAGCCGCACCAGGCGTTCCCGTGTCTTGTCCCGGTCGATCACCAGGCACGCGAACCCGGCCAGGATCCACAGGGTGAGGAAGATGTCGAGCATCGCGACGCGGCTCAGCGTGAAGTGCAGGCCGTCCAGCGCCAGGATCACGCCGGCGGTGCAGCCCAGCAGCACCGAGCGGGTCATCCTGGTGGCCACCCGGACCAGGATGAGGACCGAGGCGATGCCGGCCAGGACCGAGGCGAACCGCCAGGCCTCGGGGGTCATCGACTCGCCGAACGGCAGCGCCCCCCACAGCAGGTCGCCCAGTGCGATCATCCACTTGCCGACCGGCGGGTGGACGATGAAGTCGCCGCCGCCGGTGAAGATGTCCGCCGTCGCGCCGTCCTGGAGCAGGGCGTCGGCGTCGACGGGCTCCTCGACGGTCTCGTGTTCGTAGCCGTAGTTCAGGAGGCCGTAGGCGTCCTTGGCGTAGTACGTCTCGTCGAAGTAGATCCGGGGGGGTTCCCCGAAGCCGACGAACCGGAGGGCGCCGGCGAAGGCGGCGACGAGCACGGCCCCCAGCCAGGCGATCCACGCCGGGGTCGGGTCGGCGGGCAGGAACCTGGCCCGCAGGGGCGAGGGGCGTGGGGGAGCGGGTGGGGTCGACTCGACCTCGGAGGAAAATGCGGTGGTGGTCATCTCGGCTCGTAGGTTGGGGTCGGAGAGGGTTGTGTCCCTTTGTGGACGGACCGTGAGACAGGTTTCGGGTGGCGTGATAGATGCCACCGTAGCGTGACAGGACGGGGATGACAGTGGTTGAGGGCGATGCTAAGCGGAGGGTCGGGACCCTGACCCTGGCCGGGCTCCCCATCGGCAACCTCGAGGACGCGCCGCCCAGGCTGCTGCGCGTCCTGGAGGAGGCCCGGGTCATCGCCGCCGAGGACACCCGAAGGCTACGCCAGTTCGCCACCCGGGCCGGCGTGCGCCCCGGCGGTGCCGAGGGCGCCCGGGTCGTGTCCTACTACGACGCCAACGAGAGCCGCCGCACCGACGAGCTGCTCACCGACCTGCGCGAGGGCCGGGACGTCCTGGTCGTCACCGACGCGGGCATGCCCGGCGTGTCCGACCCGGGCTACCGGCTGGCCGCGGCCTGCGCGGCCGAGGGCATCCCGGTCACCGCCGTGCCCGGGCCGTCGGCGGTGACCACCGCGCTGGTGGTCTCCGGCCTGCCCACCGACCGGTTCTGCTTCGAGGGCTTCCCCCCGCGCAAGGGCCTAGCGGGGTACCTGGCGGAGCTCGCGGCCGAGCGGCGCACCATGGTGTTCTTCGAGAGCCCGCACCGGGTGGCCGCCACCCTGGCGGCGATGGCGGAGGCGTTCGGGCCCGACCGCCGCGCGGCGGTCTGCCGCGAGCTCACCAAGACCTACGAGGAGGTGCGCCGCGGCGGGCTGGCCGAGCTGGCCGACTGGGCGGCCCGGGGGGTCAGGGGCGAGATCTCCGTGGTGGTCGAGGGGGCCCGGCCCGCGGGCGGGGCGGCCGCCGACGGCGACCTGCTGGCGGCGGTGCACGCCCTGGAGGAGGAGGGCGTCCGCCGCAAGGACGCGATCGCCCGGGTGGCCAAGGAGACGGGTGTGCCCAAGCGCCGTGTCTACGATTTGGTGCACGGCGTCACAGGAGACACCGAAGCCACAGGAGACACCGCGGAGTGAACGGGAACTTTTCCCCCCGGGAGGCGTCCAACCCGGCGGGACACCGTTCGCGATGAGAGGACAAGCATGCGCAGCCAGCTCTTCCAGCAGGCCCAGGAGATCAGTCAGCCCGGGATGCACCTCCAGAACCACAAGATGCTCCGGGTGGGCCTGAACGGGGAGATCTTCGCGCGCCAGGGCGCCATGATCGCCTACCAGGGCCAGGTGGACTTCGACTACCAGGGAGCGGGCGGCGTCGGCCGTTTCCTCAAGAAGGCGTTCACCGGCGAGGGCATGCCCCTGATGAAGGTGAGCGGCCGGGGCGACGTCTTCCTGGCCCGCGACGCCTGGGACGTCCACCTCATCGACCTGGAGGGCCACGACTCCATCACCGTCAACGGCGACAACGTGCTGGCCTTCGAGCCGGGCCTGGCCTGGGACATCAAGCGCGTCCAGGGCGCCGGGATGGCGGCCGGCGGGCTGTTCAACACCACGTTCACCGGCCAGGGGCGCATCGCCATCGCCTGCCACGGCACCCCGGTGCTGCTCAACATCGACCAGCCGACCTTCGTCGACACCGACGCCGCCGTCGCCTGGTCCAGCACCCTCCAGACCGGCGTGCGCCGCACCATGAAGGCCGGCGCGCTCATCGGCCGCGGCAGCGGCGAGGCGTTCCAGCTGTCGCTCCAGGGCCAGGGCTTCGTCCTGGTGCAGGCCTCCGAGGGCGCACCGGTCCCCGTCCAGGCGGGCTGAGCACCGCACGGGGAGGGCCCCCGGGGACGTCGCGTCCCCGGGGGCCCTCCGCTGTTCCTCCCGAGAGAGGGGAGTGCTAGACGACGGCTCCGTCGTCGGCCTCGCGGGCCGCCTTGGCGGCGACGCGCTGCTTGGCCTTGCGCTCCTTGATGACGTGCGGCGGCGGGGTCTTGTCCCACTTCTGCAGCCACACGGCCAGCGGCACGGCGACGAACACCGTCGACACCACGCCCGTGGTCAGACCGACCAGCATCGCGATGGAGAAGTCCTGGAGCGAGGACCCGCCGAGGAAGGTCAGGAAGCCCAGGATGATCCAGCCGCCGACGGTCGTGTTGACGGTACGGGGCAGGGTGTTGATGATCGCCCGGTTGGCGATGGCCGTGAACGGGGACTTGTCGTCGCGGGCCCACTCGTCGCGGACGCGGTCGAACACCACGACCGTGTCGTTGACGGTGAAGCCGATGACGCTCAGGATCGCTGCGAGGAACACGCCGTCGATCGGCTTGCCCAGCCAGATGAACAGGCCGATCACCAGCAGCATGTTGAACGCCAGCGACAGCATCGTGGAGACGCCGAACGACCAGCGGAAGCGCCAGGCCAGGTAGATCATCTGGAGGGCCAGCGCCGCGCCCAGCGCGATCAGCGCCCGGTTGCGCAGCTCGTCGCCCATGCTCGGGCCGATGAGCTCGTCGCTCACCACCTCGACGCCGCCGGTCTCCTCCGCGAGCGCGTCGGTGATCGACGCCGCGTCGGTGTCGCTGAGCTCGCCGGTGCGGACGGAGATGTCGCCGTCGCCGGCCTCCTGCACCACGGCCGTGTCCGAGCCGGGGAAGCCCAGCCCGGAGACGAGCGCGCGGGCCTCGTCCACGCTCACCTGGCGGTCGCCGGTGATCTCGTACTCGAGGACCCGGCCGCCGGTGAACTCGACGCCCAGGTTGACGTTCTGCACCAGCGGGGCGACCAGGGCGGCCACCACCAGCAGGCCCGCGACGACGAGCCCCTTGGAGCGGTGCTTCATCAGGTCGGGGCTCTTCTTGACCAGCCAGGTGCGGACCGGGCCGATCCGGTCCAGGCCGCTGATGGCCGGGTGCTTGCGGATGACCGCGCGGCGCACGGCCCACTCCACGAACACGCGGGCGATGACCAGGGCCGAGAACATCGACACGACGGTACCGATGCTCAGGGTGACGCCGAAGCCCTGGACGGTGCCCGAGGCCAGGAAGAACAGCAGGCCGGCGGCCAGCAGCGTGGTGACGTTGGTGTCGAGCACCGCGCTCCACGCCTTGCCGGTGCCCTCCACGAAGGACTTCTCCAGGCTCGGCGGCACGGCGCGGCGCCGGCGGCGGGCCAGGGCGCCGCCGCCCTTGCCGTCGTCGTCACCCTCCTTCATCCCGGACGCGCGGTTGGCCTGGTAGACGGCCTGCTGGCGCTGGTACTCCTCGCGGGCGCGCTCGAAGATCAGCACGTTGGCGTCGATGGCCATACCGATCGCGAGCACGAAGCCCGCCAGGCCGGGCAGTGTGAGCGTCGCCCCCAGCGCCACCAGGGCGCCGTAGGCGATCAGGGTGTAGAACGCCAGGGCCAGCGACGCCAGGAAGCCGACCAGGCGGTAGACCAGCGTGATGTACAGGGCGGTGAAGGCGATGCCCAGGATCGCGGCGATCGCGCTGGCCTGGATGGCCTCGGCGCCCAGGGTCGGGCCGACCGTCTGGCGCTGGACCTCGGTCACCGGCAGCGGCAGGGAGCCGCCCTCGATGAGGACGGCCAGCTCGTTGGCGGACTCACGGGTGAAGGTGGGGCTGGTGATCGTGGTCTGGCCGCCGGACATGCCGACCTCGCAGCCGATCTCCGGGTTCACCTCCGGGGCGGAGATGATCTGGTTGTCCAGCACGATCGCCACCCGGCGGCGCGGGTCGCCCTGCGGGTAGCAGGCGGCGTCGGCGGTCAGCTGCCGCCACTGTTCGCGGCCCTCGCCGCGGAAGCTGACATTGACCGTCCACTGGGCGCGGTTGACGCTGTCGAGCGCGGCCTCGGCGCTGGACACCCGGTCGCCCTTGATGACCGTCTCGCCGAGCTGGAGGTTGGTGCCGTCGGAGTCCGGGAGCGTCATGACGACGTCCTCGGGGTTCTCCGCGCTGGGGCCGGCCTGGCCGGGCTGCTGGCCCTGGCCGCCGCCCATGCCGTTGAGCAGCTCCTGGAGCTCCTCGTCGCTCATCTCCCCGGCGCCGCCGGCGCCCTCGCCGCCCTCTTCCGCGGGGGCCTCCTCGGCGGGGGCCTCCTCGGTGTCCTGCGGGGCGCGGGCCTCGTCGGCCTCGCCCTCGGGGGCGTTGGCGAAGTCGCCGGGCGCCTGGACGCCCTGGCCGCCGGCCTGGCCCACACCCAGCACGGGGTGGAAGGACAGCTGCGCGGTCTGGCCGACGATCTGGGCCGCCTCGGCGGGGTCCTGAACGCCGGGGAGCTCCACGATGATGCGGTTCTCACCGGAGCGGGACATGGTCGCCTCGGCCACACCGAGGCGGTCGATGCGCTGGCGCAGCACCTCGACGACCTGGTCGGTGTTCTCGGCGCTGGCCGGGGTGCCGTCGGGGCCGTCCTGGGTCTCCAGGACGATCTGTGTGCCGCCGCTCAGGTCGAGGCCCAGGCGGGGCGGGATGAACCAAGCCGCGCCGAAGGCGACGGCGATCACGAGCAGGGACACGAGGGCGCGCAACCAGCGCCCCCCCGTTCCCGTCGATGTCGATGTGGACGTGGCCAAGGGGTCGTTACCTCTCACTGCGAAAAAGCCGATGGAGATCCGGACGCGCTGCGGGCGCGGAGGCCGGGGGATGCGGCGTCCGGGGATGGGATCAGGACGGGAGCGCGGTGAGAGGCGGGGCCCGGGTGGGCGGCAGGTCCCGCGGGACCCCCTGTTCGGGCACCGGTTCGGCGCCCGGCGGGTCGGCGGGCCACCAGGGCTGGTCCCAGGAGGCCAGGCTCAGGACGGGGACGGGCAGGACGTCGGGCAGGTCGCGCACCCCGGACCTGGTGTCACAGGTCGAGGGCGGCGGACCGACGGTGACCCGGTGGTCGTCGTGCCCGGCCTGTTCCACCCGGTCGTGCCCGGGGTCGGCGTCCGCGGGGCGGGGGGCGCTGGCCACCCCGTAGGAGGGCAGCGCCGGCGGCACGGGCTCGCCCGCGCCGATCCCCGGCACCGAGAACACGACGAGCAGGGCCACCCCCGCGACCAGCGGGGCGGCCAGGGCGCGGCGGGCCCGGGCACGGGCACGGGTCAGGGCACGGGGAGCCGTGATGACCACCGCCTCAGGTCCGGGAGCGCCGCTGGGCGCCGAGTCGCATGCGTCACATTGCGCGCGTGTTCGTCCAGCAGAGCATACGGGTACCCGGGGTCCCCGGGGAATCTCCCGTCCCGGAGCGCGTACCCGCGGGGCCCGGTAATGGAGTGCGTGTCAGGGCGTCGTCGGCTTTAGGCTTAGGTCATGTCGTCGAATCGCCACATCCTGACCGCGGTCGCTTGGCCCTACACCAACGGACCGCGCCACATCGGCCACGTGTCCGGCTTCGGAGTCCCCTCCGACGTCTTCTCCCGCTTCCAGCGAATGTCGGGCAACAACGTGCTGATGGTCAGCGGCACCGACGAGCACGGCACCCCGATCCAGGTGCTGGCCGACCAGGAGGGCGTCACCGCCCGCGAGCTGGCCGACCACTACAACCGGGTGATCGCCGAGGACCTGGTGGCCCTGGGCCTGTCCTACGACCTGTTCACCCGGACCACCACCGGCAACCACTACTCCGTGGTGCAGAAGCTCTTCACCACGCTGTACGACAACGGCTACGTCTTCGCGCGCACCACCAAGGGCGCCATCTCCCCGTCCACGGGGCGCACCCTGCCGGACCGCTACATCGAGGGCACCTGCCCGATCTGCGGCTACGACGGCGCGCGCGGCGACCAGTGCGACAACTGCGGCAACCAGCTGGACCCGATCGACCTCATCTCGCCGCGCTCCAAGATCAACGGCGAGACCCCGGAGTTCGTGGACAGCGAGCACTTCATGCTCGACCTGCCCGCCTTCGCCGGCGTGCTCTCGGAGTGGCTCAAGGGCAAGGAGGGCCAGTGGCGCCCCAACGTCCTGAAGTTCTCCATGAACCTGCTGGACGACCTCCAGCCGCGCGCGGTCACCCGCGACCTGGACTGGGGCGTGCCGATCCCGCTGGACGGGTGGAGCGACAACGCCAACAAGCGGCTGTACGTGTGGTTCGACGCGGTCATCGGCTACCTGTCCGCGTCCATCGAGTGGGCCGAGCGCACCGGTGACCCCGAGGCGTGGCGCCGCTGGTGGCAGGGGGAGGACCCGGAGTCCTTCTACTTCATGGGCAAGGACAACATCGTCTTCCACTCGGTGATCTGGCCCGCCATCCTGCTGGGGGCGAGCGGCCGGGGCGACCGGGGCGGCGAGCCCGGCCCGCTGGGCGCGCTGAACGTGCCCACCGAGGTGGTCTCCAGCGAGTTCCTCACCATGGAGGGGCGCAAGTTCTCCTCCTCGCGCCGCGTGGTCATCTACGTGCGCGACTTCCTGGAGCGCTACTCCGCCGACGCGCTGCGGTACTACATCATGGCCGCCGGGCCCGAGACCCAGGACACCGACTTCACCTGGGCCGAGTTCGTGCGCCGCAACAACGACGAGCTGGTGGCGGCCTGGGGCAACCTGGTCAACCGCTCCATCTCCATGGCGGCCAAGAACCTCGGCGAGATCCCCGCGGCGGGCGATCTCACCGACGAGGACCGCCGGGTGCTGGAGGCGTCCGCGGCCGCGTTCGGCACCGTCGGCGCCCGCCTGGAGCGCTCGCAGTTCAAGGCGGCGCTCCAGGAGGCGATGCGGACCGTCGCCGAGGCCAACAAGTACATCTCCGAGCAGGCCCCGTGGGCGCTGAAGAAGACCGACCCGGAGCGGATGGCCACCGTGCTGCACGTGGCGCTCCAGCTGGTCCAGGACGCCAACACCCTGCTCACGCCGTTCCTGCCGGAGTCCGCCAACAAGGTGTACGCGATGCTGGGCGGCGAGGGTACCTGGACGGGCATGCCCCGCCTGGAGACCGGCCACGACACCATCGGCGGCTCGGCGGAGAAGGTCGACTACCCGGTCATCACCGGCGACTACGCCGACAACGCCGCCCGCTGGGAGTCGATCCCGATCGTGCCGGGCACCCCGCTGAGCCGCCCCGAGCCGCTGTTCGCCAAGCTCGACCCGTCCGTCGTGGACGAGGAGCTGGCCCGCCTGGAGGGCGGCGCCGCGTAGGACGCGCGGCCCGGGCCGGGCCCGGGGCACGACGCACAAGAGAACGAACAGGACACACCGCCGCGGCGGCGGGGGACCCCGCGGGGCGGGGGGGGGGGGGGGGGAGGACAAGGGGCAGCGGGGGGGGGAGGCCGGCGGGGCGCGCCCCCCGCCGCCCCCGCCCCCCCCGCCGGCGCCGCCGCGG
>NZ_JBHVLR010000001.1:354642-552232 GCF_042797335.1 Nocardiopsis sp. NPDC057823
CCCGGGCCCGGGCCGGGGCCCCGCCGAACCTCACACGCACCCGCCCCCCCCCCCGCCCCCCGGGCACCCCCGGCGCCGCGGCTCGTCGCGGAGGGAAGAACATGGGCAAGCGGTCGGGGAAGGCCGTCGAGGCGCGCAACGCGCAGACGCCGCCTCCGGCGCCGGATCCGCTGCGGGTCCCGGTGGCCGACAGCCACACCCACATGGACATGCAGACCCCGGAGGTCGCCGAGATCATCGCCGCCGCCGAGGCGGTCGGGGTGACCCCGCTGCTCCAGGTGGGCGTCGACCTGCCGTCGTCGCGCTGGGCGGTGGACGTCGCGGCCGCCAACCCCGGGAAGGTGTGGGCGGCGGTCGCCCTGCACCCCAACGAGGCGCCGCGCGTCGTGCACGGGGACGGCGCGGACGGTGTGGAGGTGGACGACACCGACTGGGCGGGCAAGACCCGCGAGCCCGGTGGTTTCGAGGCCCTCCGCAAGCAGCTGGCCGAGATCGACGCCCTGGCCGCGCGGCCGCAGGTGGTGGCGGTCGGCGAGACCGGCATGGACACCTTCCGCACCGGCCCCGAGGGGGCGCGCGCCCAGGAGGAGTCGTTCCGCGGGCACATCGCCGTCGCCAAGCGGCACGGCAAGGCCCTGATGATCCACGACCGGGAGGCGCACGAGGACGTGTTCCGCGTGCTGGAGGAGGAGGGCGCCCCGCACACGGTGGTGTTCCACTGCTTCTCCGGCGACGCGGCCATGGCCCGCCGCTGCGCGGACCTGGGCTACTTCATGAGCTTCGCGGGCAACGTGACGTTCGCCAGCGCGGAGCCGCTGCGCGAAGCCGCGCAGGCGGCCCCGGCGGAGCTGATGCTGGTGGAGACGGACGCGCCGTTCCTGACCCCCAAGCCGTACCGGGGCCGTCCCAACGCGCCCTACCTCATCCCGCACACGCTGCGGACGCTCGCGCAGGTCAAGGGCCTGGACGAGGACGAGCTCGCCGCGACCATCGCGGGCAACGCCAAGCGGGCGTTCGGGTTCTGAGCCCCCGGGCCGCGCGTGCGGGCTCCTCCCCCCGAGGGGAGGCGCCCGCCGCCGTCAGCGCCCGCCCCGCTTGAGGCGGCCGCGCTCGCGGCCCTCCTTGGCGCGGGCCTTCCACACGCGCGTCTGCTCGGAGCGCAGCCGCGCGTCGCCCCGGGCCCGGTTGCGCTCCGACTCGCGGCGCAGCCGGTTCCACCGCTCCAGGCGGCTCAGGTCCAGCTCGCCCTCGTCGATGGCGGCGCGGACCGCGCACCCGGGCTCGGTCTCGTGGACGCAGTCCCGGAACCGGCACTGCTCGGCCAGCTCGGTGACGTCGGCGAAGGTCCGGTCCACGCCCTCGGCCTCGCCGGGGACGTCGATGCGGCGCACCCCGGGGATGTCCAGGACGACCGCCCCCCGGGGCAGGACCAGCAGCTGCCGGTGGGTGGTGGTGTGCCGCCCCCGCTTGTCGCCGCGGATCGCGCCGGTGTCCATGAGCTCCTGTCCGGCGACGGCGTTGACCAGGCTGGACTTGCCCGCGCCCGAGGTGCCCAGCAGCACCCAGGTGGAGCCGGGGGCCATCCGCTCGGCGAGGGCGTCCAGGCCCTGGCCGGTGTGCGCGCTGACCACGTGGACCTCGATCCCGGGGGAGACCGAACGCACGAGTTCGACGACCTCGGGCAGCCGGTCCCCGGCCAGCTCGGCCTTGGTGACGGCGACGACCGGCTCGGCGCCGCCGGCCCAGACCAGGCTGAGGAACCGCTCCAGGCGGCCCACGTTGGGCCCCTGGTCGGCCGCCTCGCAGATGAGGACGCGGTCCACGTTGGCGGCGAGGACCTGGTCGTAGGAGTCCTTGGCGATGCCCTGGCGGACGAGTGTGCCGGAGCGCTCCAGCACGGCCTCCACCAGCCAGGCGTCACCCGAGCGGCGCAGGGCGACCCAGTCGCCGGTGCACGGGGCCAGGGTGGGGTCGGTCCGCGTGTCCTTGAGGACGGCGGGGGAGTGGTCGGCGGGGACCTCGCCCCCCGGGACGCGGACCACGGAGCCGCCGCGGCGGGCGGCGCTCACGCGCCCGGGCACCAGGAGGTGCTCCGAGCCGTGGGAGGCGGAGTCGAAGGCGGCCGCGACGCGCGGGTTCCAGCCCAGCGCCGTCAGCGGATGCGGAGGTGTGTCGGTGACACGGGTGTTCACGGTACGGCTCTTTCTTTCGGGAAGAAGGCGAGCCGGGCACCCGGGAGTGGTCGGGTGCGCTCAGGGCTCGCGGAACGTCGGGAGGTGGGGCTCACAGGCAAGGACGGTCACAGGCATGGCGCGTCCTCCTCTCCGGGTCGTTCCGCGGCGGGCGCACGCGGACCCGACGAAACTACACTCGGCGGGCCCGCGGGGGCCAATGGTTTTCCGGCGGGGTCAGCGGCGGCGCGTCCACACGTCGTCGGCCGCACGGCGCGGCTCGCCCACCGCCTGCGCGACGGGGCGGGCCGAGGCGTGGCGCGGGCTGTACCCGGCGTCGCCGGGGCGGACCACGTCGTCCGGGGGCGCGGCGGCGGCGTGCACGGGGCGGCGGCTGTAGTCGGTGCGCTCCTCCTCGACCCCCAGGAGGAGGAAGAGGCTGCAGACGAGCAGGAACACGAAGAGCACCACGATCATCGGCAGCAGCAGGTCGGGCACGGTGGAGCCCTCGGGGGCGCCGTAGCGGGTGAACTCGGGCGCCTCGTGGTGCACACCCGCCATCCCGGTGTAGTGCATCGAGGTGACGGCCGCGCCCATCAGCACGGAGGCGCCGGCGTTGGCGCCCAGCCCCTTGACCCGGGTGGCGAACCACAGGGCGACGGTGGCCGCGACGACGGCGATGGCACAGGACGCGGCCACGTACACGGGGTCCAGGTGCAGGTCGCCGTGGACGTTCATCGAGGCGACGCCGGTGTAGTGCATGGCGATCACGCCGATCCCCAGCAGCAGGCCGCTGAGCAGCAGCCAGGGGGTGCTCCGCCTGCGCAGGCTCAGGGCGAGCGCGCCGCCCATGACCACGATGGCGATGGCGCCGCTGAGGAGGGTGAGCAGCGTGTCGTAGCGGATGGCGGTACCCGAGAGGCGGAAGCCCATCATCGCGATGAAGTGCATGGACCACACGGCCATGCCGCCCAGGGCCAGGGCGGCCAGGAACGTCCAGTGCCACCGGGCGAGCCCGGCGGCGCGGCGGGCCCGGTAGGCGAAGGAGAGCCCGAGGAAGGAGCCGATCACCGAGACGGTGAACGCGATGGCGGGGGTCAGCCAGTCCTGGCCGAAGACATCGTCGAACACGGAACTCCACTTTCCATGACCTAAGTCACATTGGGCGTGAGCTACGGATCATAAAGATGGAATTCATGAAAAGCCAGGGGATGTGCGGAATACACATCACCCGATGCGGAGTGTCACCGGTGCGAGTGTGTTTTCCCGCGCACTGTTCCCGATGTCCGAATGCGGGTTATCGGGTGCGGTCCCGGTTCGGGTCGAAAACGTGACGGGGGGAGTACTCTCCGCTCGCGTCCTTCCGCTCCTGCGGGGCCGGGGCGGGCGCGGGGCGCCGGGGCGCGTCCTCCACGCCCAGCATGAGGAAGAGGCTGCACACCAGCAGGAGGACGAACAGGCCTACCACGAGCGGCAGCAGCAGGTCCGAGGAGGTGGCCCCGGCCGGGGTGGACAGGTGGTCCCCGGTGTGCACGGTGGCGCTCATCCCGAACATGCCGGTGTAGTGCATGCAGGAGACGGCGACGCCCATGAGCAGCGAGGCCACGGTGATGGCGGGCAGGCCGTCCACGCGCCGGGCGAACCACAGGGCGGCGGTCGCGGCGGCCAGGGCGATCGCCGCGGCGGCGGCGACGAACACCGGGTCGTGGTGCAGGTCGCCGTTCATGTTCATCGAGGCCATGCCGATGTAGTGCATGGCGACGATCCCGGAGCCGGCGATGGCGCCGCTGAGCAGCAGCCAGCCGGTGGTCCCGCGGCGGATGGTCAGGTACAGCGCCACGCCCATGACCAGGATGGCGATGGCGCCGCTGGCCAGGGTCAGGACGGTGTCGTAGCGGATGGCGGTGCCCGTGACCCGGAAGCCCATCATCGCGATGAAGTGCATGGACCACACGGCGGTGCCGCCCAGGCAGACCGCGCTCATGGCCAGCCACTGCAGGCGGGCGAAGCGGCGGGTGGCGGCGCGCGACCGCGCGGCCGCCATCAGGCCGATGAAGGAGCCGATGACCGACACCGCGTAGGCGATCCCCGGAGTCCACGGTCCGTAGGTGAAGTGCTCGACCACGCTGTTCCGTCCCGACTGTGCGATTTTCCCGGCTGGAAAAGCATAGAAAACGGATATGCAGCAAGAAAGCTGGAAGTATTACGCTTCTCTGCTTTCGGGACTTTGGTCGCATGGGGAACCGCGAGCCCGAAGGGGGTGTGACCGGCGGTGACCGTGACCTCCGTGACCGGTATCACCGGCCCCGGGTCAGGAGGCGTGCGGCGGGCGGCGCAGCCCCTGGAAGGCGATGGTGGCGAGGGTGTCGGCCACCTCCTCCGCCGACAGCCCTCGGTCGGGCTTGTACCACTCCACGATCGAGTTGACCATGCCGAACAGCAGCCGTGCGGCCACCGCCGGGTCCACGTCGTCGCGGATGTCCCCGGCGACGATGCCCTCACGGACCAGGTCGGCGACCAGGTGGTCGAACTCGCGCCGCCGCTCCAGGGCGTGCTTCTCCACCTCGGTGTTGCCGCGCACCCTCAGGAGCAGCGTGACGTGCGGGAGCAGCTCCACCAGCACGCGGACGCTGCCGCGCAGGACGTGGTCGAGCCGGTCCACGGCCGGGCCGGTGACCGAGGCCTCCTCGCGGGTGACCGCGAACAGGGCGTCCATGGCCAGGTCCAGCGACCGGCGCAGCAGCTCGGTCTTGCTGGAGACGTGGTGGTAGATCGCGGACTTGGTGACGCCCAGGGCGCGCGCCAGGTCCTCCATGCTGGTCCCGTCGTAGCCGCGCTCGTTGAAGACGCGGGCCGCCACGTGCAGGACGGAGTCGGCGTCGTGTCCGGGGCGTCCGGAGCGGCGCCTCCCGGAGCGCGGGGGCGCGGACTCGCCAGGGCTGGTTCGGGGCACGGTTGTCGAATCTACCTCGTGTCGCCGGCCGGTCGCGTGCCGGTCGTCCGGTCATGGACCGCGTGTCGTGGCCGTCACACGAGGGGGTCGGTTACTGAACGATCGGTCGGTGGGAGTCTACGGCGGATCGGGGCGCATCGGTAGAGGTGAGGGGATCGCGGCGGTCGGCGGCCGGGCCCCCTTCGCCGGAACGGGCGGGGCGGTGCCCGTGGGGAGCGGGTGCGGGGGCGGCGTCAAGAATCCGTTAAGTGTCTTGTGTCCCTTTTGGTAGAAGCGTAGTTTTTGTTCGCTTTCTTTGACCGGAGGCGTGATCCGCCTCGAAGCGAAGAAGAACGAGACTCCCCATGGCCATTTCACGTCGTCACGCCCTGCGCGCCTCCCTGGTCGGCGGTGCGGGAGCCGCCCTGGCCGCCGCGGTTCCCTCGTCCGCGTTGGCCGACTCCGGAGCCCCTTTCGAGGGAGGGGCCGCCGACGCCCTGCGTCTGCTCAAGGAGGGCAACCGGCGCTGGCGCCGGTTCGCCTCCGTCCACCCCCACGAGGGGCGCCGCCGCCGGATCGAGGTCGCCCAGGGGCAGAGCCCCTTCGCCCTCATCCTCGGCTGCGCCGACTCGCGGGTCGCACCGGAACTGGTCTTCGACCGGGGCCTGGGCGACCTGTTCACCGTCCGCTCCGCCGGCGAGGTCCTGGACTCCTCGGTGCTCGGCAGCATCGTCTACGCCGTCGAACACCTGGCGGTCCCGCTCATCGTCGTCCAGGGCCACTCCTCCTGCGGCGCGGTGGGCGCCGCGGTGGAGGCCCACCGCACCGGAGAGCTCCCGCACGGCCACGTCGGCTACCTCGTGGAGCAGATCCTGGAGGTCGTCGACTCCACCCCCGACGACGGGGGCGACTTCGTCGACGCCTGCGTGCGCGCCAACGCCCGGCACGTCGCCGGCCTGCTGCGCGCGGACCCGGAGCTGGCGCCGTTCGTCGAGTCCGGGAGGCTGGACATCGTCGCGGCCCGCTACGACCTGGAGGGCTACGGCGTCGACTGGCTCTGACCCGGCCCGTCGGCCCGGACGCCGGGTCCTAGGGCCCGAAGAACCCATAAGGCGGTAAAGGCGATCGCCCGTGATATCACGGGCGATCGCCGTTTTATTCGTGCCGTTCCTGTGTGAAATCGGGCATTCGTTCCCGGGTTCGCGCCGAGTGCCCGGCCTTCTTATCAGGCACTATTCAACGGATTTCTCAAAAGCCAGCGGAATCGGCCGCATCACCCTATTGTCGTCCTTGTCCGTACAAGGGCGGCCCGCTGCCCCGTCCGCCGCGGACCGCCCGACCCGTCTCCACGGAGGACCGATGTGCGTGCGATCGACCGACAGATGAGGGACCTGCTCCGGACGCCCGGGGTGCGCAGTGTCCACCTCGTCGACTGGCGGAGCGGGCGGACCCTCGTCCACGTCGGAGACGAGGACCGCCCCGAGGACGTGGTGGAGATCCTGCGGGCCGTGCACGCGGGACCGCTGTGCGCGGGCCAGGACATGGAGGACGTCGTCGTCTCCGACGCCCGCCACCACGTCCTGGCCGCCGTCCTGGCGGAGTCCGCGGACCTGTGCCTGCGGGTGCGGGTACGGGTGTCCCCGGACGGGGGGAGCCTCGGCTCCGCCCTGCGGGACCTGCGCCGCCTCGCCCGCACCGCCCGGCCGCCCGCGCCCCGCCGGGACCGGCCCCCGCTGCCGGACCCGGGCGGCCTCCCCCGGCCCCGGCAGGCCGTCCCCGTGGACCGCGGGGTCCTGGAGCGCGTCCTCGCCGCGCTGCGCACCCTGTCGGCGGACGGACCCGACCGGGCGGTGACCGCGTGACCGGTGGGGCCTCCCCGCGCCGCGCGGTCCACGGGCTGCGCCGCTGGATCGCCGACCGGGGACGGCAGCGCCGAACCGACCGAACCGACCACAGGAAAGAGAAGGACATGCCGAACATCGAATCCGGCCTCAAAGAGATGATGGAGATCGACGGGGCGGTGGGCGCCGCCGTCGTCGACTACGGCAGCGGGATGGCGCTGGGCACCCTCGCCTCCACCAACACGCTCGACCTCACCGTCGCCGCGGCGGGCAACACCGAAGTGGTCCGGGCCAAGATGCGGACCATGGACCAGCTCGGCCTCAACGACGCCATCGAGGACATCCTCATCACCCTGTCCGGGCAGTACCACGTCATCCGCCCGCTCGCCGGCCGCAAGGGACAGGGGCTGTTCCTCTACCTGGCGCTGGACCGGGCCCGGGGCAACCTCGCCCTGGCCCGGCACCGCCTCAAGAACATCGAGGAGACCCTGGAGGTCTGACGCCGGGCCGGGGCGGCCGTGCCCTCCGGTCCCGCGCGCCGCTCCGGCCCGGGCGATGGGGGACAATCGGGGAAGACCCCGCTCTCCCACAGCCGCCCCCTGCCCGAGGAGAACCGGCCATGTTCCGGATCGCCATCAGCCGCCTCGACGGCGCGCGCATCGTCCTGGAGCACCGGGAGACGGTGCTCTCCGTCGACGAGGCCGTCCGCGCCGTCCTGGCCCGCCTGCCCGCCGCCGACCCGGCGGCGTTCAGCGGCCGCGCGGTGCAGGACTCGGTCAACCGGGTCAACGACTTCCGGCGCGACGTCGTGGCCGACGGCCGCGGATACCGGGTGGTCATCGCCCCGATGATGTGATCCGCGGCCGCCGGCCCGGGGAGCAGGGGCTCAGTCGGAGCCGAACGCCGAGTCGAACGACGCCTGCGGAGGGTCGTAGGCGTGGGAGCGGACGAACTCCACCGCCTCGGCCGCGCCGACCAGCCGGTCCATCCCCGCGTCCTCCCACTCCACCGAGATCGGCCCGGTGTAGCCGATGGAGTTCAGGACGCGGAAGCAGTCCTCCCAGGGCACGTCGCCGTGGCCGGTGGACACGAAGTCCCAGCCGCGCCGCGGGTCGCCCCACGGCAGGTGCGAGCCCAGCCGCCCGTTGCGGCCGTTGCCGGTCCGCCTGCGGGTGTCCTTGCAGTCCACGTGGTAGATCCGGTCCCGGAAGTCCCACAGGAACCCCGCCGGGTCGATGTCCTGCCACACCATGTGGCTGGGGTCCCAGTTCAGGCCGAACGCCTCCCGGTTCCCCACCGCCTCCAGCGCCGCCCGCGTCGACCAGTAGTCGTAGGCGATCTCGGAGGGGTGCACCTCGTGCGCGAACCGCACCCCCACCTCGTCGAACACGTCCAGGATCGGGTTCCACCGGTCGGCGAAGTCCCGGTACCCGGCCTCGATGACGTCCTCGCCCACCGGCGGGAACATCGCCACGTACTTCCAGATCGCCGACCCGGTGAAGCCCACCACCGTGGACACCCCCAGCCGGGCCGCGGCCCGCGCGGTCGTCTTCATCTCCTCGGCGGCGCGCCGCCGCACGCCCTCGGGGTCGCCGTCGCCCCACACCCGGGACGGCAGGATGTCCTTGTGCCGCTGGTCGATGGGGTCGTCGCAGACCGCCTGGCCGAGCAGGTGGTTGGAGATCGCCCACAGCCCCAGGCCGTGCCGCTCGAGGGTGTCGAGGCGGTCGCGCACGTAGTCGTCGTCGGCGGCGGCGCGGGTGACGTCGAGGTGGTCGCCCCAACAGGCCAGTTCCAGCCCGTCGTAGCCCCAGGAGGACGCCAGGGAGCAGATCTCCTCGAAGGGCAGGTCGGCCCACTGCCCGGTGAAGAGGGTGACCGGTCGTGTCATGGTCGGGCCTTTCGTCGGTGGGCCCCGGCTCGGGGCCGGGGCCGGTGTTCGTTCGTCAGTGGTGGTTCTCTTGCTCGACCCGGGTCCCGGCGGTGCCGTCGGGCTCCAGCGCCCCCAGGTCGGGGGAGGCGGGCAGGTGGACGTGGACGTGGCCCAGCCCGGCGGCGACCGCGGCCTCGTCCAGGTGCGAGGCCGCGGCCGACCAGCCGACGACGGCCTCGTTGCGCACGTCCATCGCCACGTGCAGCAGGTCCATGCGCAGGTCCTCGTCCTCCACCAGCGCGGCCTTGGAGTAGGTGTCGGCGGCCACGACCAGCAGCGACGCCGACGAGATCAGGCCGGTGCGGACCGGGTCCGCGCCTTCCCGCACGGCCAGGCCGGTGGCGGCCTCGTGGGCGGCGGTCCGCCAGCCGTGCACGGTCGCGGCGTCCACCACGTCCAGCGGCGGGTGGGAGCCGTCGGTGGGCAGCCACTCCTCCATCTCCTCGACGACCGGGGACAGGGTCTCCCCGGCGGCGGTCGCGTCCTCGGCGAGCGCGGCCACGGCGTCGGCGCCGGCGCCGCCGGGCTCCTCGCGCCCGCCGGACAGGACGAGCGCGGCGATCAGCGCCATCACGACGGCCATCGCGCCGATGGTGAGCCACCAGGTCAGCGGAGTGGTGCGGGAGGGTTCGGGCAGGTCCTCCGGGGGCTGCGGTCCGGAGTCCTCCAGGGTCGGGGGGTTGGGGTGGTCGGCGGGCATGGTGACGTCTCCTAGCGGATGGGAGTCACCCTGCTCCCGGCGGCGCTCTCCGGCCAGCGCGGCACCGAGCGGGGTGGTGGTGTGCCGTGCCGGACGCGTCGCCCGCCCGCCCGCTGTGCGTGCACGGCCGGGTGCGGACCGCGCCCCGGGTCCCACCACTCCTCACCTTCCACTCGGGAGGGACCTCAGGAACGCCAGCCCGTCGACGGCGATCGCGTCCTGTGTCGCCGCCAGCGGCCGCCAGATGGAGGCCGCGGTGGCGATGGTGGCATTCTCCGCGGTGAAGGATTCGATGACCAGGGGGCCTGTGTACCTGATCGTGTCCAGTGAGGCGGCGATCCCGGGCCAGTCCAGGTGGTCGGCCCCGGGGGCGCCCCGGTCGTTCGCGCATACCTGCACGTGGGCGACCCGGTCGCCGGCCCGCAGGATCGCCGCCGGGACGTCCCGCTCCTCGATGTTCATGTGGTACACGTCCAGGGCCAGGCCGCAGTGCTCCGACGGCAGGTCCGCGAGCAGCTCCAGGCCCTGGTCGACGGTGTTGAGGACGCTCGTCTCGTAGCGGTTGAGGGGCTCCACCGCCAGCCGGACGCCCGCCTGCGCGGCGTGTTCCACGACCGGGGCCAGGGCCTCGGTCAGCTCGGCCGCGAGGGACGCCCGCTCCGCGGTGGACATCCGCCAGGTGCGGCCCACCGACGCGTAGGCGGGGCCGGCGGCGACGGGCGACCCGACCGCCGCCGCCGCGTCCACGACCCGGCGCAGGTAGTCCTGTGTCGCCCGCCGGGTGCCCGGGTCGGTCGCGACCAGCTCCCGACCCGGGCCCATGACCAGTACGACGCGGGGCTCCAGACCCAGCCCGCTCACCAGGTCCCGCGCGCGGCCGGGGTCCCAGTCGCCGACGTCCTCCACGGGCAGCTCGATCACGTCGAACCCCCAGGCCGCCACCCGTGGGGCGATCACTTCCAGATCGGCCCCGGTCAGCGGTGACGTCCACACCCAGGTGTTGACCCCCAGCGCGCGCATCCGCCCCTCCTCCTACCGGTCGGTCCAGGCCTCGGGGAACCCGGGCAGGTCCTCCCCGCCGAACTTGGCGTAGTGCAGCGACGGCATGTCGGCGTTGCGGTCCAGGTAGTCCTGGAGCTCGCCCTGGCGGATGGGCTCCTGCGGCAGGATCCACTCGGAGGGCACCTCCTCGCCGCCCAGGATCATGGCGGCGGCCAGCACCGGGGTGCGCCACTGGAAGTTGGAGTACACCGGCGCGATCGCGGTCAGCCCCTCCTCGTCCCACTTGCGCATGAAGCTCAGCTCGTCCTCACCGGAGATCACCGGGTACGGCCGGCCGGCGTCCTCGAACGCCTCCAGGGCGGCCACGGCGCCGTCGCCGGCGTCCATCCAGATGCCGTCGACCTCGCCGCGCTGCAGGTGCTGGGAGACCAGGTCCTTGATCTTGGCGCCGTCGCCCTCGGTGAACTCGAAGCCGAGCACCTCCAGCTCGCTCTCGCCGAAGATCTGCTGGGCGGCCGCCCAGCGGTGCTCCAGCACGTCCACACCCGGCAGGATGCGCAGTGCCAGCACCCGGGAGCCCGGCTCCAGGTTCTCCACCAGGAACTCGGCGGCGTCGGCGCCGTAGGCGTAGCCGCCGATCGGGTGGATGAACGTCACCATGCAGTCGGTGTTGACGCCGCGGTCGAACACGATGACCGGGACGCCGCTCTCGCACGCGGTCTCCACCGCCGGGGTCAGCGTGGCCGTGGTGGACGGCGAGATGATGATGGCGTCGCAGTCGCCCGAGTCCACGAAGGCCTGGATGTCGGAGATCTGCTGGTTGTCGTCGTCGGCGGCGTCCGACACCCGGAACTCGCCGATCCGGCCCTCCTCCTGGAGCGCCTCCACCTGCTGCTCCATGGTGATGAAGCCGGTGACGCGCCAGGGGTTGGAGACCGAGGCGTTGGAGAAGCAGACGGTGGCGTCCTCGGGGGAGTCGTGGACGAACTCCGAGGTGTCCGTCCACTCCGGCTCGATCGCCTGGAGCCAGGGCTCGTCGGGCGAGCCCTCCGGCGTGATCTCCCGCTGGGCGAGCTGGGCCTCGTACTCGGCCTCGTCGAACCACTCCGCGTCCGGCGTCATCCCGGCGCCGCCCTCACCTCCCGGCGCGGCCTCGTCGGGCGCGTCGGTGGTACACGCCGAGAGCATCAGTGTCAGGCCGGCGGTGCCGGCGAGCAGCATGCGTGAGATGCGCATGGTTACCTCCTGGGGGTCCCGGGCTCGCGCTCGGGTTCGTGGTCCGGTCGCCGGCGCGGGCGCCCCGGCGGTCGCAGATCGCCCCGGCGGGCGGCGTAGGCCACCGCGGCGATGATGATGAGCCCCTGCACCGAAGGCTGGATGGTCGAGGGCAGGTAGAGCTGGTTGAAGAGGGTGAACAGGGCTTCGACGGTGAGGGCGCCCAGGGCGGCGGCCACGACCGTCCCGCGGCCGCCGCCCAGGACCACCCCGCCCAGCACCACGGCGGTGATGGCGGTGAACTCCAGCCCCTGGCCGACCTGCGCGGTGACCCCGGCGAACCCGCCGATGAGGATCGCCGCGACGGTCGCCATGAGGGCGGAGCCGACGAAGGCCAGGGTGCGCACCCGCTGCACCCGCACCCCGGCGTAGGCGGCGGCGACGTCGTTGTCGCCGGTCGCCATCAGGGAGCGGCCGAACGGGGAGCGCATGAGGAGCACGGCGCAGACGGTCAGCGCCAGGGCGATGAGCACCGCCCAGGGCAGCTGCCCCAGGAACGGCACGCCCTCGATCCCGCCCCGGCCGGGGACGCGGAACGCCTCCGACAGGGAGCCGGTGGGCGCGCCCCCGGTCCAGAACCGGACCGCGCCGAACAGGACGAGCATCATGCCCAGGGTGGCGATGATCGACGGCACCCTGAGGAGCGTCGTGACCAGCCCGTTGACCAGGCCCACCAGCAGGCCGAAGGCGAGCATGAGGCCGATGACGGGCAGGGTCATGCCCTCCTCGCCGTCGATGAGCCGGGCCGCGATGACCACCTGGGCGCCGACCAGGGAACCGACCGACAGGTCGAACTCCCCGGACACGATGACCAGGTACTGGCCCACGGCCAGGATGACGAGGGGCGCCGCCTTCTTGGCGAAGGCCATGAGCGGCGGGCCCTCGAAGAAGGACGGGTTCCGGGTGGCGATGACCACGAAGATCAGCACCAGGATCAGGAGCACCGTGGCGGTGCCGCCCCGTCCCAGCGAGGGCAGCAGGGCGAGGGGGGCGGAGCGCCGGGCGGGCGTCTCGGTCATCGTCCGCCTCCTTCGGTGCCGGAGGTGACGGGGGCCGGGGCGCCGCCCGGGTCGGGCGGGGGAGCGGGTGGCGGCGGGCCGCCGGAGGGGAAGCGCACCCGCACCGCGGACCGGGACAGCCGGCCGCGGGCGTAGATGGCGACGGCGGTGATGACGATGACGCCGCGCAGCACGTCCTTGACGAACGGGTCCACCGCCAGCACGTTGAACACGGTGTCGAGGGTGGCCAGGATGAACACCCCGGCGATGGTCCCGGCCACGCCGCCGCGCCCGCCCAGCAGGTAGGTCCCGCCGAGCACCACCGCGGCGATGGCCTCCAGTTCGTAGCCGTTGTTGTAGACCAGGGCGCTGCCGGTGCCGAAGCGCGAGGCCAGCAGCAGCCCGGCCATCCCGGCGGTCACCGAGCACAGGACGTGCGCGGTGATGACGGGGATCCGGTCGCGGACACCGGACAGGCGCGCCACCTCGGCGTCGCCGCCCACCGCGTACATGTGATAGCCGGTGCGGGTGCGGTGCAGGAACACCACCGCCGCCGCGGCCAGGGCCAGCATGACCAGGGTGGACACCGGGAACACCCCGATGCGGGTGTAGCCGAAGGCCTGGAACGCGGCGGGGATCGCCCCCGCCGGGCCCTGGAAGTTGGTGTCCAGGTACCCCTTGATGATGAGCCCCGTGCCCAGGGTGGCGATGAACGGGTTGACCCGCAGCCACGTCACGATGGTGCCGTTGGCCAGGCCGATCAGCGCCGCCAGGCCCAGGGTGGCGGCGATGCCCAGGGGGACGCGGGCCGGGTCGCCCGCCATGACGGTGGCCGCGACCACGGTGGACAGGGCCGCCACGTACCCGACCGACAGGTCCAGGGAGCGGCACAGGATGACCAGGGTCTGGCCGATGGCGAGGAACCCGAGCAGGCTGCTGCGGGTGAACAGGTCCACGGTGTTGGCCGTGGTGAAGAGGTTCTCGCCCCGGGACGCGACGTAGAGGGTGCTGAGCACCAGCAGCAGGACCAGGGCCAGGTAGACCAGGCCGGTGGTGCCGGTGCGGGCCCACAGGGCGCGGACCGCGGACTGCGGGGAGGCGGGGGGAGCGCTCACGGTGCGGCCTCCTCGTGGCTGTGGTCGTCGGGGTGTCCGGCCGCCGCTGCGGTGATCCGCGGGTCCTCGACCCCGGGGCCGGCGGGTTCGGCGGCGGAGCCGGTGGCCAGCGCCATGACCTCCTCCTCGCCGGAGCCGCCGGGCAGCCCGCCCGCCACCCGGCCGTCGGCCAGGACGACGAGGCGGTCCGACATCCCGATCAGCTCGGGCAGCTCGGAGGAGATGAGGACGATGGCCACGCCCTGCGCCGCCAGCTCCCGCATCAGCCGGTAGACGGCCTGCTTGGCGCCGACGTCGATGCCCCGTGTGGGCTCGTCCAGCACCATCACGCCGGGCTCGGTCGCCAGCCACTTGGCCAGCACGACCTTCTGCTGGTTGCCGCCGGAGAGGTAGCGGACCTCCTGGGCGTTGCCGCCGCGCGCCACCAGCTCCAGGGAGGAGAGCACCCCCGGCAGGCGGGCGGCCCGGGCGCCCGAGCCGAACGGCCACACCGCGTCCAGGACCAGCCGGGCGTTGGCCAGGACCGACTGGTTCAGGGCCAGGCCCTGGGTCTTGCGGTCCTCGCTCACCAGCACCAGGCCCGCCCGGATCGCGGTCCGCGGCGAGCGCGGGTCCACCCGGCGCCCGTCCACCCGGACCTCGCCCCGGGTGAAGCGTTCGATCCCGAACAGGGCGTGCGCGATCTCGGTGCGCCCGCTGCCCTGGAGCCCGGCCAGGCCCACGATCTCGCCGCCGCGCACCTGGAAGGAGATGTCGTCCAGCTGGGTGTTGCCGCCGCCGGACACCTCCAGGCGCACGTCGCCGTGGCGGTCCCCGGACGGTTCCAGGTGCTCGGGGAAGACCGCCGACACCGGGCGGCCCACCATCATGCGGACCAGGTCGGCCGGGCGGGTCCCGGAGGCGTCCACGGTGTCGACGAGGCGACCGTCCTTCAGGACGGTGATCCGGGTCGCCAGGTCGAAGATCTCCCGCATGCGGTGGGAGACGTACAGCACCGCCACACCGCGTTCGAGCAGGCGGGCGATGATCCGGTAGAGCACCTCCACCTCGCTCTCGGCCAGCGCGGCGGTCGGCTCGTCCATGGAGATGACGCGGGCGTCGTGCGAGAGCGCCTTGACGATCTCCACCACCTGCTGCTGGGCCACCGACAGGGACCGGACCCGGGCCCAGGGCTCGATGCCCTCCAGGTCCAGGTCGGCGAGCAGGGCGGCGGTGGCGCGTTCCATGGCGCGGGCGTCCACGGCGCCGAACCGGCCCCGGATCTCCCGGCCCAGGAACACGTTCTCGGCGACGGTGCGCTCCGGGAGCAGGTTGAACTCCTGGAACACCGTGGCCACGCCGGCCCGCTGCGCCTGGACCGGGTGCTCGAAGGAGACGGGGCGGCCGTCCAGTTCGACGGTGCCCCCGTCGGCCGGGTGGACCCCGGCCAGGACCTTCATCAGGGTCGACTTCCCGGCGCCGTTCTCGCCCACCAGGGCGTGCACCTGCCCCGGGTACAGCTCCAGGTCGACGCCGTGCAGGACGCGGACGCCCAGGAACGACTTGGTGATGCCGCTCATGCGGACCACCGGCTCTGCGGGGGGTGCGGTGCTCATCCCCGGTCCACCTCGGTGACGTCGACCCAGCGGCGCTCGCGGGCCGAGAGCAGCACGGCCTCGGCGATGACCGCCGCGCGCAGCCCGTCGGCGAAGACCGGCAGGCCCTCGGGGGAGCCCCCGGCGACGGCGTCGGCGGTGTCGGCGACCAGGGCGTTGAAGCAGTCCTGGTAGCCCTGCGGGTGGCCGACGGGGACGGCGGTGAGCCGGGCGGCGTCGGCGCTCAGGTCCGGGTCGTCCCGGGAGATGATCCCGGTGCGCCCGCGCCCGCCCGCCCACAGGGTCTCGGGGCGCTCCTGGTCGAAGCGCAGCGAGCCCTCGGTGCCGGAGACCTCCAGCACCAGGCTGTTCTTGCGGCCGGGGGAGACCTGGCTGATGACCGCGCCGCCCACGGCCCCGCCGGCGGTCGCGAACTGGAGGGTGACCAGGTCCTCGGTGTCCACCGGCCGCCCGTCGCGGACGTCGTTGAGCCGGCCGGTCTGGGCGCTGACGGAGGCGATCCGGTCGCCGGTGACGAACTCCAGCATGTCGCACCAGTGCGAGCCGATGTCCCCGAACGCCCGGGTGGGGCCGCCGATCCGCGGGTCCACCCGCCAGTTGTCCTCCTGCGGGTACAGCAGCCAGTCCTGGAGGTAGCCGCCGTGGGCCAGGCCGACCCGGCCGACGGCGCCCGCGGCGACCAGCGCCCGGGCCTCGCGGACCATGGGGTGGAAGCGGTAGGCGAAGGGGACGACGGCGACCAGCCCGGCGTCCGCGGCGGCCGCGGTCATCTCCGCGGCGGTCGCGGCGTCGGTGGCCAGGGGCTTCTCGCACACCACGTGTTTGCCGGCGGCCAGGGCCGCGAGGGTCAGGGGCGCGTGGAGGTGGTTGGGGACGCACACGTGCACCACGTCCACGTCGTCGCTGCGGATCAGGTCCAGGGCGTCGGCGTGGGCGCGGCCGACGCCGTTGGCGGAGCGGAAGGCCTCGGCCTTCGCGGGGGAGGAGCCCGCCACCCCGACGACCGCGCCCCCGTTGGCGCGGACGGCGTGGCTGTGGACCCGGCCCATGAACCCGGTGCCGATCACGGCGGCCCGGTAGGCGTTGGGCGGGGCCTCCCCGACATCGGACCCGCTGCCGATGCTTGTGACCTTACTCACTGACATGCTCGCACCGTACGCCGGACTTCTGTCGACGGTCAAGCATAAGTTGAGAAACGTGACCGCAATAGGTCCTTTCGAGGCGGTCAATAGATCCTGTGCTTGACTTGTCCCATGACGGAAGATGCGCTGACCGGCCCGCCGGCCCACGGACTCCGGGCCGCTCCCACCACGACCGCGCCCGGGGCGGGGACCCTGCTCCGGCTGCTGCGCGACGGCCGCCCCCGCACCCGGTCCGAGCTGGCCGGGGCCACCGGCCTGGCCCGGTCCACCGTCACCCAGCGGGTGGACGCGCTCCTCGCCAGCGGCCTCATCGGCCCGGCGGGCGAGGCCGTCTCCACCGGCGGCCGCCCGCCCACCACGTTCTCGTTCCGGCCCCGGGCGCGGGTCGTCCTCGCCGCGGACCTGGGCGCCACCCACGCGCGGCTGGCCCTCACCGACATGGCGGCCGAGGTCATCGCCGAGGCCCGCGCCGACCTGGACATCGCCCTGGGGCCCGAACACGTCCTGGACTGGGTGGTGGAGCACGGCCGCGGGCTGCTCGCCGGCGCCGGCCGCGACGTCTCCGAGCTGCTGGGCCTGGGCATCGGCCTGCCCGGCCCCGTCCAGCACTCCACCGGCCGGGCCGTGAACCCGCCGATCATGCCCGGCTGGGACGGCTTCGACGTGCCCGGCTACGTGGGGGAGCGGCTGGCCGTCCCGGTGCTGGTGGACAACGACGTGAACATCATGGCGATCGGCGAGCACCACACCGCCTGGCCCGACGCCAGCCACCTGATGTTCGTCAAGGTCGCCACCGGCATCGGCTGCGGCATCGTCAGCGAGGGGCGCGTCTACCGGGGCGCCCAGGGCGCGGCCGGCGACATGGGGCACATCCACGTCCCCAGCGGCGCGGACAAGCCCTGCCGCTGCGGCAACACCGGCTGCCTGGAGGCCGTCGCCAGCGGGGCCGCCCTGGCCGAGGCCCTCACCGCCGAGGGCGTGCCCGCCCACAGCGCGCGCGACGTGGTGGAGCTGGCCCGCAACGGGTCCGTTCCGGCGCTGCGCGCCCTGCGCCAGGCCGGCCGCGACATCGGCGAGGTGCTGGCCGCGTCCGTCAACATGTTCAACCCCTCGGTGATCGTCATCGGCGGGGCGCTGGCCCTGGCCGGGGACCACCTGCTGGCCGGGGTGCGCGAGGTCATCTACCAGCGGTCGCTGCCGCTGGCCACCGAGCACCTCAGCATCGTGTCGTCGGTGGCCGCCGAGAGCGCGGGCGAGATCGGCGCCGCCGTGCTGGTCATCGAGCACTGCCTGAGCCCGGAGCACGCCGACCGCCTCATCGCCGGGACCGCCTGAGAGCCCGGCCCGGGCGGGGGAGGCGCGGGCGGATCCGCGCCCGCGCGGGGTTCCCGGACTCCGCCGGGCCCGGACGGGGAAGGCGCGGACACGGGCGGACACGGGGGAGGGGGGCGGAGCCGTTCGGCTCCGCCCCCCTCCTCTCGCGTCATGACCCTGGGTCAGGGAGTCACAGACCTCGCGGTTCCCCCCGGGGCTCGGTCGGTTCCCGACGGGGCTCGCGGACCTCGGGCAGGATGCCCTCCTGGTGCAGGACCGGCTTCTCTCGGGCCGGCCGCCCGCCGCGGACCACGGCGGTCCGCGCCACGCTGTTCACCAGGACGGCGATGGCCACACCCGTGATCAGGTTGATCACGGCGGTGGCGGTGGGGCTGGCGCCCTCCACCCCCTGGGTGAAGGGGGTGACCACCGCTATGGCGGTGATCAGGCCGATGATCCACACGAAGAAGGCGCGGGCGCGCGGCGCCGCCACCAGCAACAGGTGCATCAGGGCCGTGGCCGCCAGGGCCGCGACCCCCGCCATGAAGGCGTAGGCCGCGGTCCCGGCGTCACCGAGGTAGCCGGCCTCCTCCGGGGCCAGCACCGGGATCCCCAGGGCACCCCTGAAGAACAGGGTGCCCACCAGGACGACCAGTGCGGCCACCACCGCCGTCGCCAGGCCGCCGGACCACAGGCGGACCGCGTTGACGGGTCGTTCAGCTGCGAACTCGCTCATGCCGTTACCCCCAGATACGGCCTCGAGTATCGTCGCACTCCGTATACATCCGGATACGTCCGAACTCGGTCACAGCCCACATACCCGAAGCCCCGCGCAGGTAACCCACACGTGGAACACTGGGGGTATGGCTCACTTCGCGCACGCCCGCGTCGACCTGGACGCGATCGCCCACAACGCACGGCTGCTCCGCGAGCGCGCCGGCGGGGCCGCGCTCATGGGCGTGGTCAAGGCCGACGGCTACGGGCACGGCATGCTGCCCGCCGCCCGCGCGCTGCTGGCGGGCGGGGCCACCTGGCTGGGCACCGCGTTCATCCGCGAGGCGCTCGGGCTGCGCGCGGCCGGGATCACCGCGCCCGTGCTGGCCTGGATCATCCCGCCCGGCGAACCCGTGGGCGAGGCCGTCGAGAACGGCATCGACCTGGGCGTCAGCGACGCCGCGGTGCTGGAGGCCGTCCTCGGGGCGGCCCGCCGCCTGGGCCGCACCGCGCGGGTGCAGCTCAAGATCGACACCGGCCTGAACCGGGGCGGCATCGGCCACTCCGAATGGGGCCCCCTGGTGGAGGCCGCCGCGCGCGCCGAGGAGGCCGGCCACCTCAAGGTGAGCGGGATCTGGTCGCACTTCGCCTGCGCGGACGAGCCCGGGCACCCCTCGATCGCCGCCCAGCTCTCCGTGTTCCACGACGCCCTGGAGACCGCCGACAAGGTCGGCCTGACCCCCGAGGTGCGCCACATCGCCAATTCGGCGGCGCTGCTCACCCTGCCCGAGGCGCACTTCGATCTGGTGCGCGGCGGTATCGCGAGTTACGGGCTGTCCCCGATCCCGGATTTGGTTGTGCCCGGATTGCGGCCCGCGATGACCCTGCGTGCCCGCGTCGCCCTCACCAAGCGGGTGCCGGCCGGCAGCGGCGTCTCCTACGGCCACCGCTACGTGACCGACCGCGAGACCACCCTCGCCCTGGTGCCCCTGGGCTACGCCGACGGCGTGCCCCGGGCCGCCACCAACAGGGGGCCGGTGCTCCTGGGCGGACGCGAGCGCGTCATCGCGGGAACAGTGTGCATGGACCAGTTCGTTGTCGACGTGGGCGACGACGAGGTGGCCGCCGGCGAGTACGCGGTGCTGTTCGGCGACCCGGACGTCCACCCGGGCGCGCCGAGCGCCCAGGACTGGGCCGGGGTCCTGGACACCATCCCGTACGAGATCGTCACCCGGGTCGGCGTCCGGGTCCCGCGCGAGTACGTCGGCGGGGCCTGAGCCGCGGCGACCGGGCCTGCGGGCCGCCCGCGGGCGCGGGCGCGGCCCCGGCCGCGGGTGTGGCGGCCGCGACCCCCGCCGATCGTCCGCAACCGGCCGCGCGCCCCCGCCGCCCCGCCTAACCTGGGGTGAAGGGGACACACCCGACGGTCGTGCCACGACCCCGGTCGGCCACCGCCCGAACCTTACCGACACACAGCCTTGCGAGTCCGATGACAGACGTGACGACCACAGCGAACGCGTCCACCGCGGTCACCGCCGCCACCGACGGCGCCATGCGCGCCCTGGGCCGCGCCCTGGCCGGCCTCAGCCGGCCGGGGGACCTGCTGATCCTGTCCGGCCCGCTCGGCGCGGGCAAGACCACCCTCACCCAGGGCCTGGGCCGGGGGCTGGGCGTGCGCGGCTCGGTCACCTCCCCGACCTTCGTCATCTCCCGCGTCCACCCCTCGCTGGTGGGCGGCCCCTCCCTGGTCCACGTGGACGCCTACCGGCTGGGCGGACCCGACGAGATCGACGACATCGACCTCGACATGACCCTCCCCGACTCCGTCACCGTCGTGGAGTGGGGCGAGGGCGTCGCCGAGGGGCTGTCCGACGACCGGCTGGAGATCCGGATCGAGCGCCACGCCGACGACAGCCGCACCGTCCACCTCACCCCGGTCGGCCGGCGCTGGGCGGATGTCGCCCTGCCCGTCGCCGTCGACGACGAGAACACGGAAGACTAGACCGGTGCTGCTCCTGGCCTTCGACACCGCCACCCCCGCCGTCACCGCCGCCATCGGCGAGTCCGGCGCGGACGGCGCCTTCACCCTGCGCGCGAGCGCGTCCTCGGTGGACGCCCGCCGCCACGGCGAACTGCTCTCCCCGACCATCCGGCGGCTCACCGGGGAGGCGGGCATCGCCCTGGCCGACCTCGACGCGGTCGCCGTCGGTATCGGCCCCGGCCCCTACACCGGCCTGCGCGTGGGGCTGGCCACGGCCCACGCCCTGGCCGACGCGCTCGGCGTCCCCTGCCACGGGGTGGCCACCCTGGACGCGCTGGCCTTCGCCACCGGGCGCACCGGGCCGTTCGTCGCCATGACCGACGCCCGCCGCAAGGAGGTGTTCTGGGCCCGCTACGACGACCGCCTCACCCGGGTGGGCGAGATCGCCGTGGACCGCCCGGCCGACCTCGACACCGGCGGGCTGCCGCTGGTCGGCGACGGCGCCCGGATGTACGCCGACGTGTTCGGGGAGGCCGCGGCCGCACCGGACCCGGTGCACCCCGACGCCGCCGCCCTGGCCGAGCTGGCCCTGCGCCGGCTGCACGCCGGGGAGGCCCTGCCCGCCCCCGAGCCCCTCTACCTGCGCCGCCCCGACGCGGTGGTGCCCGGCGCCCCGAAGAAGGTCCGCCAGTGGGTGAAGTGACACCGGTGCGCGACACCGCCCTGGACGCGGTGCGCGCCGCCCCGCCCGCGGGAGTGGCCCTGCGGCCCATGGCCGCCGGGGACGTCGACGCGGTCATGGCGCTGGAGCGCGCCCTGTTCCCGGCCGACGCCTGGAGCGAGGGGATGCTGCGCGAGGAGCTCGCGGAGACCGCGACCCGCCACTACGTCGTGGCCGTCGCCGGCGACGCCCTGGTCGGCTACGCCGGCCTGCGGTTCGTCCCGCCCGAGGGGGACGTGCAGACCATGGCCGTGGCCGAGTCCGCCTGGGGCACCGGGATCGGGGGAGCGCTGCTCACCGAGCTCCTGGACCAGGCGGCCCGGCGCGGGGTGCGCGACATGTTCCTGGAGGTGCGCTCGGACAACCCGCGCGCCCAGAAGCTCTACGCCCGCTTCGGATTCGAGCGGATCGGCATCCGGCGCGGCTACTACAACGGGGCCGACGCCCTGGTCATGCGGCGCGTCGCCGAGGAGGGTACCCATGAGTGACCACGACCTCCCGCTCATCCTGGGCATCGAGACGTCCTGCGACGAGACCGGCGTCGGCCTCGTGCGCGGCTGCGAGCTGCTCGGCGAGTCGGTGGCCTCCAGCGTGGAGCAGCACGTCCGCTTCGGCGGCGTGGTGCCCGAGGTGGCCAGCCGCGCCCACCTGGAGGCCATGACGCCCACCGTGCACCGGGCGCTGGACTCCGCGGGTGTGAAGCTCTCCGACGTCGACGCCATCGCCGTCACCGCGGGGCCCGGCCTGGCCGGGGCGCTGCTGGTGGGGGTCTCCGCCGCCAAGGCGTACGCGATGGCGCTGGACAAGCCGCTGTACGGGGTCAACCACCTGGTCGGGCACGTGGCCGTGGACCAGCTGGAGCACGGGCCGCTGCCCAAGCCCGCCATCGCCCTGCTCGTCTCGGGCGGGCACACCTCGCTGCTGCTGGTCAACGACCTGGCCACCGACGTGGTGTCGCTGGGCGACACCGTGGACGACGCCGCGGGCGAGGCCTACGACAAGGTGGCCCGGCTGCTGGACCTGCCCTACCCGGGCGGGCCGCCCATCGACCGGGCGGCGCAGCGGGGCGACGCCAAGTCGATCCGCTTCCCGCGCGGCAAGTGGGGGGACGGCACCTACGACTTCTCGTTCTCGGGCCTGAAGACCGCCGTCGCCCGCCACGTGGAGGACGCCGACCGCCGCGGCGAGCCGCTGGTGGTCGCCGACATCGCCGCCGCGTTCCAGGACGCGGTGGTGGACGTGCTCACCCGCAAGGCCGTCGACGCCTGCGTGGAGCACGGGGTGAGCACGCTGGTGATCAGCGGCGGCGTGGCCGCCAACTCCGCGCTGCGCGCCCTGGCCGAGCAGCGCTGCCGCGAGGCGGGGATCACCCTGCGGGTGCCCCGGCCCAAGCTGTGCACCGACAACGGCGCCATGATCGCCGCCCTGGGCGCGGAGGTCGTGGCGGCGGGGCTGCCGCCGTCGGAGCTGGACCTGGCCACGGACACCTCGCTGCCGGTGGAGTCCCCGCTGGCCCGCTAGGTGTACTGATCATGGAGGCCGGTGACACCGGCCCCGCCTGACACGAACCGGGAGGGCCTCCGGTACCGGTGTGGATGCGACGTCCCACCGGCGACCAGGAGGCCCTCGGTGCCCCGCGCCACCCGCGCCGACGCCCGCCTCACGCCCGCAGGCCGCCTCGCGTCGTCTCGCTGAGTGGTCGACGACGGCCGGCCGCTGCGCCGGGCGGCTCGCGGGAGATCGCCCTGCGACCGCTCCCGGCGCGAGCGCCGGGCCACACGAAGGCGCCCGCCGAACACGCCCCGGCACCGTCCGGGCGAGGGCCCCGGAGCACCGCTCCGGGGCCCTTCGCGTGCGCGCGGCGCCGCCCGCGCGGGGCGGGGTTTGTGAAACGTTCGCATCTCCGGAGGTCGCCGCCGCGGGGCGAGGTCGGGCGGTCCGCGCAGATGGCCGCTGTTCTGTGAGTCGAGTGGCCGGAGGTGCGCGTGGGGGTATTGCCTGGATCACACTGCGCTTGGTACTTTCTGTGAAACGTTTTAATAGGTGGCTCGCCACCACCGCGCGCGCATACCCCCTCTCCACCCCCGAACCGACGCCGCCACGGCGGCGCGGAAAGGAGCCCCCATGCGTGACCCGGCAGGACCGGACCGGGAGCCGGACGGCTTCGCCCCCACCCGGCGGTCCTTCCTCGGCCTGGGCGCCGCCACGGGCGCGGCCGTCGCCTTCGGCCTCCCGGCGGCCCCGGCCGCGGCGTCCCCGATGGCCCCCGCGGCCCCCGCCCGCAGGGCCTTCGCGGACGCCTTCGTCGACCCGGCCGCCGCCGCGCGCGCCCGGTTCCGCTGGTGGTGGCCGCACGGCCTGGTCGACCTCCGCGAGATCGAGCGGGAGGTCGACCAGATCGCCGACGCCGGGTTCGGCGGCATGGAGATCGCCGACGTCCACCACAGCTCCGACGAGGACCTGGACCCCGGAGGCCACGGCTGGGGCACCGACGCCTGGCGCGCGGCCCTGGAGACCGCGCTGGCCCGGGCGGAGGAGCGCGGCGTGACGATGGACGTCACCATCGGCCCGTCCTGGCCCGCCGCCGTCCCCACCGTCACCCCCCAGGACACGGCGGCCGCCCGCGAACTCGCCCACGGCGCGCACTTCCTCGCCTCGGGGGAGAGCGTCACCGGGCCGCTGCCGGAACCGGTGGTCGAGCCCGCCGACGGGGTGACGGAGCGGACCCTGGTCGCCGTCCAGGCCCTGCGCCTGGCGGACGGCGCCGCCCCCGGGGACAAGGTGTGCGCGCTCGTCCCCGACACGCTGGTCGACCTCACCGGCGCCGCGGAGGGGGAGGAGCTGGCCTGGACCGCCCCCGGCGGCGGCGACGGCTCCACCTGGGTGCTCCTGGCCTACTGGGAGCGCGGCTCCGGGCAGCGGCCCGAGGGCGGCCCGCACACCGACCCCGTCTCCTACGTGGTCGACCACTTCGGCGCGGCGGGCGCCCGGGCGGTCACCGACTTCTGGGAGGAGCACATCCTCACCGACCGGCTGCGCGAACTCCTGGCGGGTCCCGCGGGCGGCTCGGTCTTCGAGGACTCCATCGAGATGGAGACCGAGGCGACGCTGTGGACCCACGGCCTGCCCGAAGCCTTCCGGGACCACCACGGCTACGACGTGCTGCCCTACCTGCCGGTGCTGGTGCGCGTGGACGAGAAGAAGGTCTTCACCTTCGACCCCGACACCGACCGCCGGGCCCTGGACGACTTCAACGACCTGCTCGGCCGGGCCTACACCGACCACCACGTGATCCCCCTGCGGGACTGGGCGCACGGCCTGGGCATGACCTACCGCATCCAGCCCTACGGACTCCAGACCGACGCCCTCGTCAAGACCGCCCTGGTCGACATCGCCGAGGGCGAGTCGCTCGGGTTCAAGAACCTCGACGACTTCCGCTCCCTGGCCGGCGGCCGGGACCTGGCCGGCAAGCGGATCCTCTCCAGCGAGGCCGGCGCGGTCTACGGCGGCTCCTACAGCACCACCTGGGAACAGACGGTGCGGACCGTCTCCCGGGAGTACTCCGCCGGGGTCAACCTGGCCGTCCTGCACGGGTTCTCCTACGCCGACGCCCCCGGGGCGCGGTGGCCGGGCTTCGCCGCCTTCACCCCCTACGGCGGCAGCGGGGTGGGGTACAGCGAGTCCTGGGGACCGCGCCACCCCACCTGGCAGCACGTCCCCGACACGGCCGGCTTCTTCGCCCGCGCCCAGTACGCGCTCCAGTGGGGCACGCCCAAGGCGGACGTCGTCTTCCTGCGGCAGAAGGGCTACGCGGGCTCGGGCTTCGGCGCCGCCCACTTCAGCTCCACCGGGGTCCGCCAGGGGTGGACCCACCAGTTCGCCTCCCCCCGCCTGCTGGAGATCACCGACCCGAAGGTGTCGGGCGGGCGTCTGGCACCGGACGGCCCCGGCTACGGCCTGCTGGTGTTCGAGGGCGACGCCTTCAACGGCAGGGTGCCCACGCTGCCCCTGGAGACGGCGCGGCGCCTGCTCGGATACGCCCGCGACGGCCTGAAGATCCTGGTGGTCGGCGACTGGAGCGCACCGCAGCAGCCCGGTGTCGACCAGGACGGGGCGGCGGAGCTGGCCGGGGTCCTGGCCGACCTGCTCGCCGAGCCCACCGTCCACCGGGTCGGGTCCCGCGAGGAGATCCCCGCGGGCCTGTCCGCGCTGGACGCCCGGCCGGACGTGTCCTACGCCGAGCCGTCACCCCTGCTGCACGCCCGCCGCCGGGGCGACGACATGGAGCTGTACTACTTCACCAACGGGTCCGACACGGAGGGCGTGGACCACGAGGTCACCCTCTCCACCACGGTCCGGGAGGCCTACCCGTTCTCCCTGGACCTGTGGACCGGCCGCATCGAGCCGCTGCCGCTGCACCGCGCCGAGGCGGACGCGGTCACCGTGCCGGTGCGGCTGGCCCCGGGGGCCTCGACGGTCATCGCCCTGGCCCGCCCGACCTGGGGCGCCCAGCTGGGGTCCGCGGGGGACCGGATGTCCCCGGGGCTGCTGAGGAGGCTGAGGCTGTCGGCCACGGAAGCCGACGCGGTGCGCGTGGTCGACGGGGCCGCGGTGGTCCGGATGTCCGAGCCGGGCACCTGCACGACCACCTACGCCGACGGCTCGACGGTCCGGAGCACCGTTGAACGGGTCGGACCGGAGGTGGAGCTCACCTCCTGGGAGCTGGAGGTGGAGGACTGGCGGCCGGGCGGTTCGGCCACCGAGACCGAGGTGCGGACCCACGAGCTCTCCCTGTCCGGTCTCGCGCCGTGGACGGGGATCGAGGGCCTGGCCGACGTCTCCGGCATCGGCCGCTACACGGCCACGGTGGAGCTGGGCGAGGGGTGGACGGGCGGCCACGGCGCCCACCTCGACCTCGGCCGGGTGAGCGACACGTTCCGCGTCACGGTCAACGGCACCGCCCTGCCCCCCTGCGACCGGTCCACCGCCTCGGTCGATGTGGGCCCGTGGCTGCGGGCGGGGGAGAACACCATCGAGGTGGAGGTCGCCACGACCCTCATCAACCGGATGCGGGTCTTCCGGCCCGAGGTCTACGGCGGGGTGCGCCGCCAGGAGTACGGGCTGATCGGCCCGGTCCGGCTGGTGCCCTACGGGCAGACGGCCCTGTGACGCGCGTGCGGCCCGGGGAGTCCCGGGCCGCACGCCCCACCGGCGCCGCCCGGGCCCGCGGCCGTCCGGCGAACGGCCCCGGTGAGGGTCCCTCGCCGACACAGGGTCCGGCGGCGGTCCGCCCTGTTACCTTTCCCCGGCGGCACTCGTCACCAGTACGACGGCCGGACACGAACGGCCGTCCCACCGACGAGTGAAGGAGAACAGGATGCTGACCGACCTCATGTACACGACGGTGTACGTCACCGATCAGGACCGCGCGCTGGAGTTCTACACCGAGGGGCTCGGCCTGGAGAAGCGGATCGACTTCCCCGGACCCGACGGGCGCTTCCTCGTCGTGGGCGTCCCCGGAAGCCCGGCGCAGATCATCCTGTGGTCGCACGCGGCGGCCGCGGGACGACCGGGGGACTCGGGCCGGAACACCGCGCCCGGTCCGCTGATCCTCGAATCCGACGACCTGCGGAAGGACTTCGAGGTCCTGCGCCGGCGCGGCGTCACCTTCGAGCAGTCCGAACCCGAGGACTACCCGTTCGGGGTCCGCGCCGAGGCACTGGACCCGGACGGCAACCGGATCTCGCTGCGCCAGCAGCGCAAGCCGTGACCGCCCACCCGTCCGGCCCGGTGGCCGAGGCGTTCGAAGCCCAGCGCGTTCGGCTGCACGCCGTCGCGTACCGCCTGCTGGGCTCGCACGCCGACGCCGAGGACGTGATCCAGGAGGCGTGGATGCGCCTCGTCCGGCAGGACGAGGCGGCCATCGGCAACCTGGCGGGTTGGCTGACCACCGTGGTCGGCCGCATCAGCCTGGACCTCCTGAGGTCCCGGCGGGCACGTCCGGAGACCGCCTCCGGGGAGGGGGACACGGACCTCGTGGTGGTGCCCGACGACGGCCCCGCGCCCGAGGACCAGGCGGTACTGGCCGATTCGGTCGGCCTCGCCCTGCTCGTGGTGCTCGACTCACTGTCCCCGGCCGAGCGCCTGGCGTTCGTCCTGCACGACATGTTCGGGGTCCCGTTCCAGGAGATCGGGCAGATCCTGGGCAGGTCCGCCGACGCCGCGAAGATGACCGCGAGCCGGGCCCGCCGGAAGGTCCGGTCCACGGACCGGGCGGCGGGGCCGGGGCGCGAGCACCGGGAGGTCGTCCAGGCGTTCCGTGCCGCCGCCGTCGAGGGGGACTTCGAGGCGCTGCTGCGCGTCCTCGACCCGGAGGTGAAGCTGACCGTGGACACCCCCGGCGGTGCGGTCGTCACCCTCGGGGCCACCCGGGTCGCCTCCGGCGCCCGCATGTTCTCCGGCGAGGCGGCCCGGCACCGGCCCGTGCTGGTCGACGGGGTCCCCGGACAGATGTCCTGGCGTTCGGACGGGACCCCTCTGTCCGTCATCGCCTTCACCGTGGACGGGGGCCGGATCACGGACATCCGCATCATCGTCGATCCGGCCGAGCTCGCCTCGATTCCGCTGTCCCCCCTGGACTGAGCCGGGGGCGGGCCCGCGGAGGGAGCCGCGAAGGCCCCTCGCGGGTGCGCGAGGGGCCGGGGCGGGGTGCGGGGTCGCGGGCCCCGGTGGCGGGCGGGCCGCCCGGTCAGGCGGGCGCGGGCTCCTCCGCGCCGCCACCGGTGCGGACCCGGTCGAAGTCCCGCACCCGGAGCCGTCCGGTGAGGGCGAGGACCGCGGCCACCGCGGCCAGGACGCCCAGCCCCACGAGGCCGCCCAGGCCGCCCGGGTACAGCAGGCCGTCCACGGGCGACCCGGCGGCCGACAGGGTGACGAAGCCGATCGTGTTCAGCGCGTTGTTGGCCCCGTGCGCGAGCACCGCGGGCCACACCGACCCCGAGGCCAGCCGGAACCAGCCGATCACGACGCCCGCCACCACGCAGAAGACCAGGAACAGGGCGACCTGCGCGCCGTCGAACCCGCCGTGCAGGTACTGGATGAGCAGCTGCGGAGCGTGCCACAGCCCCCACACCGCCCCGCTCACCGCGAGTGCGGGCCACACCCCCAGCGGCAGGAGCCGGGGCAGCAGGTAGCCGCGCCAGCCCAGTTCCTCGCCGAAGGCGAGTACCAGGGTGGGCACGGACGACACCAGGGCCACTCCCAGCGCCGCCAGGAACGCGGCCCACGGGAACCCGGAGTCGGGCATGGCCGCGGCCAGGTCGGGGACGAAGTCGGGCAGGACCTCCCGCAGGCCGGAGAAGTCCACCAGGTCGAGCCGCACGGCCCCCACCAGGCCCGCGGCCAGGGCTGCCGCGAAACCGAGCAGCGGCATCAGCACGAAGGCGAGCAGCGAGTACCCGCCGGCCCGCCGCCACGACCCCCGGGCGGCCAGGCCCAGGGCGCGCGCGAAGCCGGACGGCCGCCACACGAAGAGGGTGACGGCGACCGCGGCCGCGGCGGGCGTGAACATGTAGACGGTGGCGGCGAGCCCGTACGCGGGGTCGTCCGGCCCGGTCCCGCCGAGGAGGAGGGGAGCGTGCACCGCCCACGCCAGTGCGTACGCGACGAGGACGAAGACGGCGACCTCGCGGAGGGGCAGAGCCCGGCGGAGCGGGGCGCCGGGCTCCCGGCGGAGCCGGTTTCGAGGGGGTTCGGTCATGGCGCCAACGCTAGGAAGACGGCGCCGCCGGCGACATGGGGCGTCCGGTCGACTTCCCCTGGGGCCCGCCGCAGGTCCGCCGGTGGTGCCCTCCCCCGGAACGCGGAACGGGGGGAACACGTCCGCCCCCGGGCTGGAATCCGGTTCGGGTGGTGTGGTCGACTACCGGCATGTTCGCGATCACAGCAGCACGCTCTTCCTTCGACGACCCCCTCTCCGCCCTCGAAGCCGGCGAGCGCCCCGACCCCGGGCCCCGGGACGGCTGGACCACGGTCGACGTCCGGGCGGCCTCCCTCAACCACCACGACCTGTGGAGCCTGCGCGGCGTCGGCCTCCCGGCCGACCGCCTCCCGATGATCCTGGGCTGCGACGCCGCCGGGGTCGACGAGGACGGCAACGAGGTCATCGTTCACGGCGTCGTCGAGGACGGCGCGGGCCGACCGACGATCCTGTCCGAGAAGTACGACGGCACCTTCGCCGAGCGGGTGCTCGTGCCCCGGGCCAACCTGCTGCCCAAGCCGCCGGAGCTGTCCTTCGAGGAGGCGGCCTGCCTGCCCACGGCATGGCTGACCGCGTACAGCATGCTGTTCGGCAAGATCGACCTGCGCCCCGGCTCGACGATCCTCGTACAGGGCGCGGGCGGCGGCGTGTCCGTGGCGCTGGTCAGGCTCGCGGTGCGGGCCGGGCACCGGGTGTACGTGACGAGCCGGGACGAGGCCAAGCGCAAGAAGGCCCTGGAACTGGGCGCCTACGCGGCGGTGCCGACGGGGGAGCGCCTGCCGGAGCGGGTGGACGCGGTGTTCGAGTCGGTGGGCCAGGCCACCTGGGCGCACTCGGTGCGCTCCCTCAAGCCCGGAGGCGCCATCGTCGTCTGCGGCGCCACCAGCGGCGACGCCCCGCCGGCCGAGCTGACCCGGGTGTTCTTCCTCCAGCTGCGGGTCATCGGCTCCACGATGGGAACCCGGGACGAGCTGGCGGGCCTGACGGAGATGTGCGCCCGCACGGGGGTGCGGCCGGTGATCGACCGGGTGCTGCCGCTGGAGCGCGCCGCCGAGGGCTTCCGGGCGATGGCCGACGGCGGGCTCTTCGGCAAGATCGTCTTCACGGTCTGAACCCGCCGACCGCCCGGGGGAGTGGAGGACCGAACCCGTCCTCCACTCCCCGTAGCGTCGTCCCATCGACCGGAACCCCGCAGGGGGAACGCGAAGGGACCGACCATGCTGCGAGGACTCACCACCGTCACCCTGTGGGCCGACGACGTCGCCGAGGCGGCCCGCTGGTACACCGGGGTCCTGGGCGCCGAGCCCTACTTCGAGCGCCCCGGCCACGGCCTGCCGCCCGGGTACGTCGAGTTCCGGACCGGTGACCACCAACACGAGCTCGGCATCGCCGACCGCCGCTACGCGCCCCCGGCCGCGCGCCCGGGCCCGGGCGGCGCGGTCGTGTACTGGCACGTCGACGACGTCGAGGCCGCCCTGGCCCGGCTGCTGGAGCTGGGCGCGAAGGAGTACGAGCCGCTCACCGTCCGGGGCGAGGGCTTCGTGACCGCGTCGGTGGTCGACCCCTTCGGCAACGTCCTGGGGGTCATGTACAACGCCCACTACCTGGAGATGCTCAGGGCCCGCCCCTGAGTCCCGGGGCCGGACGCGGGAGGGGGCGGGGCGCCGCCGGCGCCCCGCCCCCTCATCGCGATCCCCGCACCCGGCTCCGGTGCGGCGGCCTACTCGTCGTCGTCCTCCTCGTCCCGGCGGCGCTTGCGCTTGGGGCCGCCGGAGCCCCCCTCGCGGCCCGGGCGCAGCAGCGCCTCGGCCAGGGCCAGCACCGTCTCCTCCAGGGAGGCGAACCGCTTGGTGATGTCGTCGTGGGAGTTCTCGACCGCCTCGGTGACGGTCTCCTCCAGCTCGTGCCGGTCCGGGCGCTGCTTCAGCTCGCGCAGCACCGGGGCGACCGCCGAGGTGACGTGCTCGTCGATCTCGTCCAGCTTGTCGCCGTGGTCGATCTGCGGGCGCTCCACCAGTTCGGTCAGGCGGCGGTGCAGCTCGCTGACCTCCATGGTCTGCGGGAGCTGGTTGAGGCGCTGGTTGAGCGCCTCCAGCCGGTCGTCCACGGCCTCCAGGCGGCCGTCGACGCCGTCGAAGTGCCCGCTGACGCCCTCGAACTGGCCCTCGACGCCGTTGACCCGGCCGTCGATGCCGTCCAGGCGGCCGTTGATGCCGTCCATCCGGCCGTCGATCCGGTCGATCTTGCCTTCCATGCCCTCGAACTGGCCTTCGAAGTGCCCCTCGAAGGTGTCGAAGCGGTCGGTGAGGCGGCCCAGTTCGTGGTCGACCTTGCCGGTGATCTGGGTGAGGTGGCCGTCCACCTTGGAGGTGAGGGCCTCGCGCTGGCGCTCCAGCCGCTCGTCCAGGGCGGTGCGGTGCGTCTCGACCTGCTCGGTGAGCGCCTCGGTGAGGGTCTGCGACCGGTCCTCGGCCTCGGCGGCCAGGCGGGCGGAGCTCTCGGCCACGAACGCGCGCAGCTCCTCGAAGCCGGCGGTGACCCGCTCGGCGTCCTCGGAGATCCGGGAGGCGAGCGCGTCGGCGCGCTCGGTGAAGGACGCGCTCATCCGCTCGGCGGACGCCTCGGCGTGCTCGCGGGCCTCGGTCCGGCCCAGCTCCAGCTGCTCGTCCAGCTCGGACAGGCGCTGGCGCAGGTGGGTGCGCAGGTCCAGCAGCGAGGTCTCGTTGTCCTTGCGCAGGGCGGTGACGGCGCCGGCGACGTCGGCGACGGCGGCGGTGGCCTCGGCGTGGTTCTCCTCGGCCAGGGTCGTCAGCTGGGTGACGTCCTCGGTCACCTTGGCTGCCAGGGCCTCGTGGCGCCCGAGGAGCGCGTCGTGCCGCTCGCCCGCGGCGGCGGCCAGGGCGGACAGCTCGCCGTTCAGCTCGCCGGTGTTCTCCTGGAGGCGTGCGAGCAGGGCCTCGTGCTTGTCCGCCAGGGCGGTGGACAGCTCGGCGGCCTTGGCGTCGGCCTGCTCGGTGAGGGCCGTGCGCAGCCCGTCGGTGCGCTCGCCCAGGTCGGTGCGGGCCTCGCCCAGCGCCTCGGTGAGGGCGGTGCGGCCCTCGGCCACGGCGGTGGACAGCTCCTCGCGGGCGGCGGTCACGGCCTCGGCCAGCTCGGCGGCCTTGGTGTCGCCCTGCTCGGTGAGGGCGGTGCGGGCGCCGGCCACGGCCTCGGCCAGCTCCCCGGCCTTGGCGTCGGCCTGCTCCGCCAACGCGGTTCGGGCCTCGCCCAGGGCGGTGGACAGCTCCTCGCGGGTGCCCGCGACGGCCTCGGTGAGGACGGTGCGGCTCTCGGCCAGCGCCTCGGCCAGCTCGGTGTGCCGGGTGCCGGAGACCTCGGCGAGCGCGGTGAGCGAGGACTCCACGGCCTCGGTCCTGGCGCTGAGCGCGGACAGGGCGCCGTCGAGGGCCTCCAGCCGCGACTCGAAGGCCTCCGACAGGGTGGTCAGCCGCTCGCCCAGCTCGCCGACCTGCTCGGCGGTGCGGTTCCCGGTCTCCGACATGCGCTGGAGGCGGGTGAGCGCGGTGTCCAGGTGCCCGGCGATGCGGTGGGTGTCCGCGCGCAGGGACGGCATGTCCGACAGCGGCTTGACCTGGCGGCCCACGACCTCGATGTGCTCGGCCAGGGTCTCGGCCCATTCCGGCGGGCGGGCCAGGAAGTCGTCGATGCGGCCGTCGACCGCGGTGAGGGACTCGGCGAGCGCGGTGAGCTCGCGCTCGCGCAGCTCACGCAGGAGCCACTCCATGCCCTCCAGGCGCTGGCGCATCTCCTCGGTGACCGCACCCTGCGTCTTCTGCTCGGAGTCGTGCTCGTGGGCCGCCTGGGAGAGCAGGTCGCGCATGCGGTCGGAGATCCCGGCCTGACCTCCCCCGTTGAGGAAGTTGTGATTGCTCTGTTCCACCGAGGTGCTCCTTGTTCTCTCTGGCGCTCCCGACACCTGGCCCGGGGGAATGGACGGTGGGTGTTCCGGGCAGGTCGGGTTCTCGATGGTCCCCGGGCGGGCGGCGGTCCCGCAGGCGTTCGCGCCTCACTGTGATCAGAGTGTGACTGTGTGTATACGCGCGAGGCAAGGGGCCAGCGTCGACCGAACCGCGTTGCGGATCACTCACGCACGGCCTTCCGGGTGAACCCATGAGAAGGGAGGGAATCGCGGCCCCAGTCTAACGACCCGGAGAGCCCTCCCCCCAGGGGATCGGGAAAGATATCCGCCCTGTGAGATAACGATCCGATACCTCGGGTCCTACTCTGGGTGACCGCCCCCTCCCGGCCGGACCGGGCCGTCGTTCCAGGTCAGGCCGCCGTCGCGGACGTCTCGCGGCACAGCAGCGCGAAGGGCCGCTCCCCGATCCTGGTGAGCACCACCGTGGCCGTCCCGGGGCCGGAGGGCTTCAGGTCGCGGCGCAGCTTCTCGGTGTCCACCGCGGACCCCCGCTTCATCACCGTCACCGTGCCCACCCCGCGCTCGCGCAGCGCGGCCCTGAGCCGCTTGAGGGAGAAGGGCAGGACCTCCTCCACCTCCAGCACCCGCCACAGCGGGGAGCGCACCGCCGTGTCCGCGGTGAAGTACGCGATCCGCTCGTCCAGCAGCGCCCCGTCCACCCGGGCCGCCGCCTCGGCCACCAGGTGCGAGCGCACCACCGCGGGGTCCGGGTCGTACAGGTACCGGCGCGCCGGGGCCACCGGTGCCGGCCCCAGGCCGGGGTCCTCGTCCAGGTGCGTGCGCGAGCCGTCGCGCTCGGACAGCACCGTGGCCCGGCGGCGCGGCCCGCCGGCCAGCGCCCCGAACCACAGGGCCGCCTCCTTCAGCTCGCCGTCCACCGAGATCCACTCGGTGTCCGCGCCCGGGGCCAGCGCCTCGTGCGGGATGCCCGGGGCGGCCTTCAGGCACGCCGCCTCCGCCCCCTCGGCCAGGGCCACCGCCACGTCCCAGGGCGGGGAGTAGGCGGCGGGGTCGAACACCCGGCCGCGCCCGCCGCGCCGGGCCGGGTCGCACACCAGCAGCGGGTACTCGCCCGGGGAGACCTCCGTGACGTCGCCCTCGCGCACCCGGGCCGTGCCCTCCAGGCCCAGCGCCCCGATGTTGGCCCGGGCCACCGCCGCGGTCGCGGGGTCCAGCTCCACCCCCTCCACCGGGATCCCCCGGGCCGCCAGCGCCAGCAGGTCCGCGCCGATCCCGCAGCACAGGTCGCCCGCGGGGCCCGCGTGCGCCCGCGCCACCCGCTCGGCCCGGTACTCGGCGACCGACCGGCGGGTGGACTGCTCCAGGCCGTTCGGGGTGAAGTACATGCGGTCCGCCAGGGCGCCGAACTTGGCGCGTCCGCGAACGCGCAGCGAAATCTGGGTGAGGACCGCGTTCACCAGCTCGGAAACGGGTAGGCCGGGGTCGAGGGCGGCCACCCGAGGGTCCTCGCGCAGCCGGGAGGCCGCCGCCAGTGCGTCCCGGGCGGCCGACCCGGCGTCCACCGACGCCAGGACCTCCCGGCCCGCTTCGGTCAGCAGGGCCTCGAACGCGGGCGCGCGCATGGATCTCCTTCGCCGGGGTGGAGCGGCCCCGCACGGTGCCGGGTCCGGTAACGCCGCTGACCAGGGGTCACGGCCACATTTCCATTCTGGCACTCTCGGGGGTAGAGTGCTAATCGCGACGAGGCCGGTCTGGCACCCGCGACGACAGGCCGCCGCGGTCGCCCCTTTTTCTCAGCCGGTCCGCGCTCTCACGCGTGCGGACCGGAAGTACTGGACACCGAAATCCTGAAGGGGGAGGTCACACAGTGTCGACCGCCACCAAGACCGTGCTGAAGCCGCTCGAGGACCGCGTCGTGGTCAAGGCCCTGGAGGCCGAGCAGACCACCGCCTCCGGCCTGGTCATCCCGGACACCGCCAAGGAGAAGCCCCAGGAGGGCGAGGTCCTGGCCGTGGGCCCGGGCCGCTGGGACGACGAGGGCGAGAACCGCATCCCGCTGGACGTCCAGGTCGGCGACATCGTCCTCTACAGCAAGTACGGCGGCACCGAGGTCAAGTACGACGGCCAGGAGTACCTGGTCCTCTCCGCCCGCGACCTCCTCGCGGTCGTCGAGAAGTAGTCCTCGACGCGGCCCGCTCGCACGGGCCCGGAGCAGTATCCGCATCCCGCACCGGTCGGCGCCTCGCCGGGCGGGCGGGATGCCTGTTTTTGGCCAGGCCTACCAAGGAAGAACGGAATGCCGAAGATCCTGGAGTTCGAGGACGGCGCCCGCCGCGCCCTCGAGCGGGGCGTCGACCGCCTCGCCGACGCCGTCAAGGTGACGCTGGGCCCGCGCGGCCGCAACGTCGTCATCGACAAGAAGTTCGGTGCCCCGACCATCACCAACGACGGTGTGACCGTCGCGCGTGAGATCGAGCTGGACGACCCCTACGAGAACCTGGGCGCCCAGCTCGTCAAGGAGGTCGCCACCAAGACCAACGACGCCGCGGGCGACGGCACCACCACCGCCACGGTGCTGGCCCAGGCGCTGGTCCGCGAGGGCCTGCGCAGCGTCGCCGCCGGCGCCTCCCCGATGTCCCTGAAGAAGGGCATCGACGCCGCGGCCGCCAAGGTGTCCGAGATCCTGCTGGAGCGCGCCCGCCCCGTCGAGGAGCGCGCGGACATCGCCTACGTCGCCACCAACTCCGCCCAGGACGCCCAGATCGGCGACCTGATCGCCGAGGCGTTCGACAAGGTCGGCAAGGACGGCGTCATCACCGTCGAGGAGTCCCCGACCTTCGGGCTGGACCTGGAGTTCACCGAGGGCCTCCAGTTCGACAAGGGCTACATCTCGCCCTACTTCGTGACCGACGGCGACCGCCAGGAGGCGGTGCTGGAGGACGCGCAGATCCTCATCAGCCAGGGCAAGATCTCCAACCTGAACGAGCTCCTCCCGCTGCTGGAGAAGATCGTCCAGAACAAGAAGCCGCTGCTGATCATCGCCGAGGACATCGAGGGCGACGCCCTGGGCGCCCTGGTGCTCAACAAGATCCGCGGCACCCTGAACGTCGCCGCGGTCAAGGCCCCCGGCTTCGGCGAGCGCCGCAAGGCCATGCTCCAGGACATCGCGATCCTCACCGGCGGCCAGGTCATCGCCGAGGAGGTCGGCCTCACCCTGGAGAACGCCGACGTCGACGTGCTGGGCAACGCCCGCCGCATCACCGTCACCAAGGACACCACCACCATCGTGGACGGTGCCGGCGAGCAGTCCGAGGTCGAGGACCGCATCTCCCAGATCCGTAAGGAGATCGAGGCCAGCGACTCCGACTGGGACCGCGAGAAGCTCCAGGAGCGCCTGGCCAAGCTGGCCGGCGGCGTCTCGGTGCTGCGCGTGGGCGCGGCCACCGAGGTCGAGCTCAAGGAGAAGAAGCACCGCCTCGAGGACGCCATCTCGGCGACCCGCGCGGCCATCGAGGAGGGCATCGTCGCCGGTGGCGGCGCCTCCCTGGTGCACGCCTCCACCGCCCTGGACGACCTGGGCCTGACCGGCGACGAGGCCACCGGTGTGGGCATCGTGCGCCGCGCCCTGACCCAGCCCGCCCGCTGGATCGCCGAGAACGCCGGCGCCGAGGGCTTCGTGGTGGTCCACCGCGTCTCCGAGATGGAGGTCGGCCACGGCTACAACGCCGCCAAGGGCACCTACGGCGACCTGACCGCGGAGGGCATCATCGACCCGGTCAAGGTCTCCCGCTCCGCCGTGCAGAACGCCGCCTCCATCGCGGGCATGCTGCTGACCACCGAGGTGCTGGTCGCGGACAAGCCCGAGGACGAGGGCGACGACGACGGCCACGGCCACGGCCACTGACGGACCGCGGCGGACTCCGTCCGCGGACGCCGGGGTGGGCCGGTCCGGGGTGCTCCCGGACCGGCCCACCGGTCTGTGCGCGGGGGCCGGGCCGCCCGCGTCCCCCGGGGGCGGCGGGCCCGGGGTCGAGAAGGTGTGCACTATCACGTACGCTTCGGGTTTGACCGCACGCGCCGATCCGTTTTGGGGTGAATTTCCCAAAACGTAACCATTCCGTAGTTGGCGATTGGAGCGGTCAGGTCGGCGGACGGGGGCATGATCACTAGCGTGACGGATGCAAACGCCCGGGGGGGCGTTACCGCGCAGCGGCCAGGAACACCGGGGGAACCCGATCCCGCGTCGCGCGACACCGGCCTGAACCACCTGGGGTCGCGGGCGGTCCGGGGTGAGGACGGCGCCATGGACTCGCTGCTCCGCGAGGTCCGCCCCATGGTGGTCCGCTACTGCCGTGCCCGGCTGGCCCGGGTGTCCGGTCTGGCGCACTACTCCGACGACGTGGCCCAGGAGGTCTGCATCGCCCTGCTCTCGGCGATCCCGCGCTACCAGGACCGGGGCCGCCCCTTCGCCTCCTTCGTCTTCGGCATCGCCGCGCACAAGGTGGCCGACACCCTGCGCGGTGCGGGCAGGGTGGAGCTGGTCTCCAGCGACACCGTCCCGGACCGCCCCGACGAGGCGCCCGGGCCGGAGGAGGCCGCGGTGCGGGTCATCGAGGCCCAGCGCGCGCGGGAGCTGCTCGACGAGCTCCCCGAACAGCAGCGCCGACTGCTGGTCATGAGGGTGATAGCAGGACTGACAGCGGATGAGACGGGACATGTACTTGGAATGTCGGCGGGCGCGGTACGGGTTGCCCAGCACCGGGCTATTGCTCGGCTTCGGCAGGTGGCCGTGGCGAACCGCCTCCTCCCCTGAGCGCGCCGGGCGCCCGGGCGACGGGCGCCGCCCCTGTCCCGACCGCCCCCGCGTGTACGCGGCCTGCCGGGCCCTGGGCCCCGTCCGCTACACCCCGCGCCGCCGCCACTGAGCCGCGCCCGCCCCGCGCCCGCCGCGGACGGGCGGGGAAGAACACGCGCACCCACCGGTGTTGACCTGGGCAGGGTCCCTCCCGGCCCGCGGCCGATCAGCTCCGCCCCGCGCCGTCCGATCTCAAACAGTGAGACTGCTCACTTTCACGCCCGAGCGGCGGGGAGAACGCCCCGTTCCCCCCGACCCCACCGGGGCGACGACCTAGGATGAGACGACACGCGGGGGCGAGCACCGCGCGGGCGCGCCGGAGGGCCGGCGTGCCGGAGCGAGCAGCGGAGGTTGTGTCATGGGTCAGGAGAACATCGGCGACTACGGGGACAAGCTGCTGCCGCCGGGGTTGACCTACGACGACGTGCTGCTCGTACCGGCCTACTCCGACATGCAGCCCGGCGAGGCCACCACCGCCACCCGGCTGTCCCGCAACATCCGCCTCAACATCCCGCTGCTGTCCGCCGCGATGGACACCGTGACCGAGGCCCGCATGGCCGTGGCCATGGCCCGCCAGGGCGGCGCCGGCGTGCTGCACCGCAACCTCTCCGCCGAGGACCAGGCCGCCCAGGTGGACCTGGTCAAGCGCTCCGAGGCCGGCATGGTCACCGACCCGGTCACCTGCAAGCCCGAGGACACCCTCGCCGACGTCGAGCGCCTGTGTTCGCACTACCGGATCTCCGGCGTCCCCGTCACCGACGACTCCGGCCGCCTCGTGGGCATCGTCACCAACCGCGACATGCGGTTCGAGAGCGACCGCGGCCGCCTGGTCCGCGACGTCATGACCACGCGGAACCTGGTCACCGCGCCGGTCGGCGTCAGCCGCGAGCGCGCCTTCGAGCTGCTGCGCGAGAACAAGGTCGAGAAGCTCCCGCTGGTGGACGCCGACGACCGCCTGCGCGGCCTCATCACCGTCAAGGACTTCATCAAGAGCGAGCAGTACCCCGACGCCACCAAGGACGCCGACGGCCGCCTCGTCGTGGGCGCCGCCGTGGGCGTGGGCCCGGAGGCCACCGAGCGCGCCAAGCTGCTGGTCGACGCCGGGGTGGACTTCATCGTCGTGGACACCGCCCACGGCCACTCCGCCGGCCTGGCCGACATGGTCGCCAAGCTCAAGGCCAACTCCAGGGCCGACATCGTCGCGGGCAACGTGGCCACCCGCGCCGGGGCCCAGCTGCTGATCGACGCGGGCGCCGACGCCGTCAAGGTCGGGGTGGGCCCCGGCTCCATCTGCACCACCCGCGTCATCGCCGGTGTGGGCGCCCCGCAGCTCACCGCCATCCTGGAGGCGGCCAAGGCGTGCGGCCCGGCCGGCGTCCCCCTCATCGCCGACGGCGGGCTCCAGTACTCCGGCGAGATCGCCAAGGCCATCGCCGCCGGCGCCAGCAGCGTCATGCTCGGCAGCCTGCTGGCCGGTGTGGAGGAGAGCCCGGGCGAGCTCATCTTCATCAACGGCAAGCAGTTCAAGGCCTACCGCGGGATGGGCTCGCTGGGCGCCATGCGCGGCCGCTCCTTCTCCAAGGACCGCTACGCCCAGGCCGACGTCTCCTCCGAGGACAAGCTCATCCCCGAGGGCATCGAGGGCCAGGTGCCGTTCCGCGGCCCGCTCCAGGCGGTCGCCCACCAGCTCGTCGGCGGCCTGCACCAGTCCATGTGGTACGCGGGCACCCGCACCCTGGACGAGCTGCGCGAGCGCGGCCAGCTCATGCGCATCACCAGCGCGGGTCTGCGCGAGAGCCACCCGCACGACATCCAGATGACCGTCGAGGCGCCCAACTACAACGGCCGCTGACACACCGCCGCGCAACGGGCCGTCCGGAGTCCCTCCGGGCGGCCCGACCCGTTCCCGGAACGGGGCGGATAGACTCTCGGCGGTAGTGAACGCACCGGTCGCACCGGCCGGGGCAGCACGTCAGAGGGGATCGAAGCGTTGGCTCAGGTGGAGATCGGGCTGGGCAAGAACGGGCGCCGGGCCTACGAGCTCGACGAGATCGGCATCGTGCCGGCTCGGCGCACGCGCGACCCGGAGGAGGTGTCGATCGCCTGGCAGATCGACGCCTACCGGTTCGAGACGCCGCTCGTGGCCAGCCCCATGGACAGTGTGGCCTCGCCGGACACGGTCGTGGCGATCGGCCGCCTGGGCGGCCTGGGCGTCCTCGACCTCGAAGGCCTGTGGACCCGGTACGAGGACCCGGCGCCGCTGCTGGCGGAGATCAGCGAGCTGGACGACGTGGCCGCCACCAGGCGGCTGCAGGAGATCTACGCCGCCCCCATCCAGGAGGAGCTGATCGGCCGCCGGATCGAGCAGATCCGCGACGCGGGCCTGGTCACCGCGGCCCGCCTGTCCCCGCAGCGCACCGCGCAGTACCACAAGGCGGTCGTCGACGCGGGCGTGGACATCTTCGTGATCCGCGGCACCACGGTGTCCGCCGAGCACGTGTCCGGGCGCGCCGAGCCGCTCAACCTCAAGCAGTTCATCTACGACCTGGACGTCCCGGTCGTGGTCGGCGGCTGTGCCACCTACACCGCCGCCCTGCACCTGATGCGCACCGGCGCCGCGGGCGTCCTGGTCGGCTTCGGCGGCGGCTCGGGCCACACCACCCGCTCCGTGCTGGGCGTGGCGGTGCCGATGGCCAGCGCCATCGGCGACGTCGCCGCCGCCCGCCGCGACTACCTCGACGAGTCCGGCGGCCGCTACGTGCACGTCATCGCCGACGGCGGCATGACCACCAGCGGCGACATCGCCAAGGCCCTGGCCTGCGGCGCCGACGCCGTCATGGTGGGCTCTCCGCTGGCCCGCGCCACCGAGGCGCCCGGCGCCGGCCACCACTGGGGCAGCGAGGCGCACCACGGCGAGCTGCCGCGCGGCGAGCGGGTGCGGGTCGGCACCATCGGCGACCTGTCCGCCATCCTGCACGGCCCGGCGTCCACCAGCGACGGCTCCATGAACCTCATGGGCGCGCTGCGCCGCACCATGGCCACCTCGGGCTACACCGACCTCAAGGAGTTCCAGCGGGTCGAGGTCGTGGTCAACCCGCACCGCTGACGGGTGTCGCGGGGGCGTGCCGGGGAACCGGCGCGTCCCCGCTTTTCGTTGTGCTCCCGGAAAGGCTCCGGGAGCGGTGTGCAACCATGTTCCGGCCGTCGGCGTCACACGACCCGACGATTCCGAAGGGTTCTGCGAGGGAAGGGGTGGGGCTTTGGGCAGGGGTACCCGTGACGGGCGGGGCAGGGGTCCGCTCGTCGCCGTCTGCGTGACTCTGGCGCTGTGCCTGGCACTGACCGGCGGCGTGCTCTTCGCCGTCGACCGGGTCTCGCGGTCGCTCTCCGACTGGGAGCCCCCGTCGTCGGCGGCCGGCGGGCCGCCGGACGGCACCATCGAGACGCCCCCGCACGACCAGCTCACGGGCCCCCCGGCGTCGGCCGAGGTCAACCCGGCCGAGCCGGACCCGGTCTCCTCGGCGGGCGCCGACGAGCAGCAGACGCCCGGGACCGGGCCGCGCGCCGCCGACGACTGGCTGGAGCAGGTCTCCGGCGCCACGACCATCCCGGTGCGGGCCCTGGAGGGCTACGCCGGCGCGCAGCTGGCGCTGGCCGAGGAGCTGCCCTCCTGCAACCTGTCCTGGCCGACCCTGGCGGGCATCGGGTTCGTGGAGTCGCGGCACGGCACCTACGCGGGCGGCGAGATCGGTCCGGACGGCGTCACCACCGTGAACGTCATCGGCATCCCGCTGGACGGCACCAACAACACCCGGGCGATCCCCGACACCGACGGCGGCCTGCTGGACGGCGACACCACCTGGGACCGGGCGGTCGGCCCGATGCAGTTCATCCCCGGGACCTGGGCGCGGTGGGGCACCTCCGCCTCGGGGGCCGGCGATCCCGACCCGCACCAGATCGACGACGCCGCCCTGTCCGCCGGCCGCTACCTGTGCGCGAACGGCCGCGACCTGAGCACCGCACAGGACTGGGAGGCGGCGATCCTGTCGTACAACCGCTCCCCGGAGTACGTGGCCGACGTCCTGGCCTACGCCCACGCCTACGCCGACGCCTCGGCCTGACCTGCGGTCACGCTCGGGACCGGGGGGCGGATCGGGCGGTTCGGACCCCTGCGGGAGAATCCGGGTGTGGACACTCGACAGGCGCTGCTGCGCCGCATCCGCATCTGGATCTGCCTGTTCATCGTGGGCCTGGTGTTGAGCGGCGTCACCGCCTTCCCCCTGCCCGCCGAAGTGCGGCTGCTGGACTCCCTGCTGGCCGGTCCGCTCGCGCCGGTGTCCGAGGCCGCGCCCTGGCTGGCCGACTGGGTCTCCCGGGTGCGCGCCGGTCTGGACACGGTGGAGGCGGAGCAGCCGTTCGTCCTCTACGGCACCGACTGGCTGGCGTTCGCGCACCTGGTCATCGCGGTGGCGTTCATCGGCCCCTGGCGGGACCCGGTGCGCAACATCTGGGTGATCCAGTTCGGCATGATCGCCTGCGTGATGGTGGTGCCGCTGGCGCTGATCTGCGGCCCGATCCGGGGCATCCCGTGGCTGTGGCAGCTGATCGACATCTCGTTCGGCGTCTTCGGGATCATCCCGCTGCTCATCGTGCACCGGCTCATCCGCCGGCTGGAGGCGGCCGAGGCCGCCCGGCCCGGCCTCGCCCCCGTACCCGACCCCGCGGCCTAGAGGTCCTGGAGGACCCGGGTGGCGTGGTCCTCCGCGCCCGGGGCCAGCCGGGCCAGCAGGGTGCGGGAGATGTCCAGCAGCTGCGCCTGCTGCTCGGGGCTGAGCAGGTCGAACATGTTCTCGCGCATGCTGCGCACGTGTTCGACGCCCGCGGTGCGCAGGGTCTGCGCGCCCTTGTCGGTGAGCTTGGCGAACCAGCTGCGCCGGTCGCTCTCGCAGTGCACGCGCTCCACGAACCCGCCCTCGGCCAGCTTGGCCACGGCGTGGGAGATGCGGCTGGGGCGGGTGTGGGTGATCTCCGCCAGCTCGCTCATCCGCAGCGAGCGGCGGTGCGCCTTGGAGAGCAGGACCAGCAGCTCGTAGTAGGTGAGGGGGAGCCCGGAGGACGCCTGCACGTCCCGCTCCACCTGCTGGTCGAGCAGCCGGAACGCCAGTGTGGCCGCGTCCCAGGTCCGCTCCTCGTCCGTGTCCAGGCATCCTTCTGTGCTCATGCCGAGATGCTAGCACGCTGAACAGTTGCGTACTGGAATATCTCTGCGTTAGTGTCCTCCTGAAAGTTCCAGTGCTGAACTATCCACGAATGGTCCAGTGCTGGAATATCCAGCGCTCAAGCACTTTTCCCGGAAGGGACGCCCCTCATGACCTCCGCCGAACCCCGGACCGCGGCCGGGACCCGCACCCGCACCGCGGGTACAGCGGCCCTGGCCCTCCTGGCCACCGCCCACTTCACGCTGTCGCTCGACTTCAACGTCGTCTACATCGCCCTCCCCGAGATCGGCCGGGCCCTGGGCCTGGGCGCGGCGGCCCTGCCCTGGGTGGTCAACGCCTTCGCCCTCGGCTACGGCGGACTCCTGCTCCTGGGCGGCCGCGCCGCCGACCGGCTCGGCGCCCGCCTCATGCTCGTGCTGGGCGCGCTCCTGCTCGGCCTGGCCTCCGTCGCGGGCGCCCTGGCCTCCCACGCCGGCGTCCTGATCGCCGCCCGCGCCGCCCAGGGGGTCGGCGCCGCCGCCCTCTTCCCCGCCACCCTCGCCCTGATCGGCACCGCCTTCCCCGCCGGTCCCGCCCGCAACCGGGCGATGGCCGTATGGGGCTCGGCCGGTGCCTTCGGCGCCCTGGCGGGAGGGGCCGTCGGCGGCATCCTCACCAGCGCCTTCGGCTGGACCGCCGTGTTCTGGGCGATCGTCCCGCCCGCCCTGGCGGTGGCCGCGCTCGCCCCCCGCCTGCTGCCCGCCGACCGGCACCGCCCGGACCCGCGCGGCTTCGACCTGCCCGGCACCGCGCTGGTCACCGCGGGCGCGCTCCTGCTCGTGTTCGGGGTCTTCCGCCTCCAGGAGTCCGGATGGATCTCGCCCGACGGCGGCGGCGCCCTGCTGCTGGGCCTGCTGGCCCTGGCCGCGCTCGGGCCCGTCGAACGCCGGTCCGCGAGCCCGCTGCTGCCCGCCTCCCTGCTGCGCGACCGCCACCTCCTGGTGGCCATGGGGCTGATCCTCGTCCTCATGGGCGTCGTCGCCACGCTGCACTACGTGTACACCACCCACGTCCAGGGCACCCTGGGCCTGGACCCCTTCCTCGCGGGCCTGGGCTTCCTGCCCCAGGGGGTGGCCGCCATGCTCGGCTCGGCCCTGCTGCTGCCCCGCCTGCTGGAGCGCTGGGGCGTGCGCACCGCGCTGTTCGCCGGAACGGTCGGCGTCGGCCTCACCTCCGCGGCCTTCGCCCTCGCCCTGGCCGCCGACTCCTACTGGGCGGTGCTGCCCGCGGTCGTCCTGCTCGGCGTCACCGCGGGCACCGTCTACCCGCTCGTGTTCACCGCCGCCGGGAGCGGGGTCGGCGAACGCGAGCAGGGCGTGGCCTCCGCCGCCGTCTCCACCGTCCAGCAGGTCGGCGGCGCCCTGGGCCTGGCCGTCCTGGCCGCCGTCGCCGGGGCCTGGGGCGGCCTGGGCACCGCCTCCCTGGTCGGCGGGGCCGCCACCGTCGCGGTCGCCTTCCTCGCCCTGCTCCTGCCGCGTCCGGCGGCGGACCGGCCCGCCGCCGGGTGACCCGCCCCCACGCGTGGCGTCCCGTGCGGCGCCCCCGGGCCCGGTTAGCCTGGGGGCGCCGCTCCGGTGGGCGGACCGCCCCGGTGGGTATGCGCTGGGGAGGAGGAACCATCGCGACGGAGGGACTGGGATGACGACCACCTGGCTGGGACCCGAGGGGCGCGAGGCCGACCTGGCCGCGATGCGCGACGAGGAACTGGACGTCCTCGTCGTCGGCGGCGGCATCGTCGGCGCGGGCATCGCCCTGGACGCCGCCTCACGCGGGCTGTCCACGGGGCTGATCGAGGCGCGCGACTTCGCGTCGGGCACCTCCAGCAGGTCCAGCAAGCTGATCCACGGCGGACTGCGCTACCTGGAGCAGTTCGACTTCGAACTCGTTCAGGAGGCCCTGCACGAACGCGGCCTGCTGCTCACCACGATCGCCCCGCACCTGGTCCGCCCGGTCCCGTTCCTCTTCCCGTTCGCCCACCACTGGGAACGCTTCTACATCGGTGCGGGCGTCACCCTGTACGACACCCTCGCCCTCACCTCCCGCAACAACCGGGGGCTGCCCTCCCACCGGCACCTGACCCGCAACGGGGCGCTGCGGGTCTTCCCCGCGCTCAAGCGCGACGCGCTCGCCGGGGCCGTCCAGTACTGGGACTGCCAGGTGGACGACGCCCGGTTCGTCAGCACCGTGCTGCGCACCGCCGCCGGGCTCGGCGCGCGGATCGCCTCCCGGGTGCAGGCCGTCGGCTTCCTGCGCGAGGGCGAGCACGTGGTGGGCGCCCGCGCCGCCGACCTGGAGAAGGGCGAGGAGATCTCCATCCGCGCCCGCCAGGTCGTCAACGCCGCCGGCGTGTGGACCGACGAGATCCAGGAGATGGTCGGCGGCCGCGGGCAGATCCACGTCCGCGCCTCCAAGGGCGTCCACCTGGTGGTGCCCCGCGACCGCATCCAGGCCTCCTCGGGGATGATCCTGCGCACCGAGAAGAGCGTGCTGTTCGTCATCCCGTGGGGCCGCCACTGGATCATCGGCACCACCGACACCGCCTGGGACCTGGACAAGGAGAACCCGGCCGCCAGCCGCACCGACATCGACTACGTCCTGGACCACGTCAACCAGGTACTGCGCACCCCGCTGAGCAGGGACGACGTCGAAGGCGTCTACGCCGGCCTGCGCCCGCTGCTGTCGGGGGAGTCGGAGGAGACCTCCAAGCTCTCCCGCGAGCACGTGGTCGCCCACCCGGTGCCCGGCCTCGTCCTCATCGCGGGCGGCAAGTACACCACCTACCGGGTCATGGCCAAGGACGCCGTGGACGCCGTCGCCCACGGCCTGGGCGGGGGGATCCCCAAGTCCGTCACGGACAGGCTCCCGCTGGTGGGCGCCTCCGGGTACAGCGCCCTGGTCAACCAGCGCCACCGGCTCGCCCGGGAGACCGGGCTGCACGTCTCCCGCATCTCGCACCTGCTGCGCCGCTACGGGACCTGCGCCCGCGACCTGCTCGACCTGGTGCGGGAGGACCCCGACCTGGGCCGCTCGCTCGCCGGGGCCGACGACTACCTGCGCGCCGAGATCGTCTACGCGGTCCGCGCCGAGGGCGCCCGCCACCTGGAGGACGTCCTGTACCGGCGCACCCGGATCTCGTTCGAGACCTGGGACCGGGGCATCGCCGCCGCGGAGGAGGCCGCCGAGCTCATGGCCCCGCTGCTGGGCTGGGACGAGGGCCAGGCCGAACGCGAGGTCGAGTACTACCGCAAGGGCATCGAGGCCGAGCGCGCGGCCCAGGAGCAGGACACCGACCAGGAGGCGGACGCCATCCAGCACGGCGCCCCCGAGATCGTGCCGGAGGCGGGCATCCTCAGGCCGTGACGCCGATCCCGCCCCGGAGTGTCCCATGACACACACGGCGGGTTAGGGTGCGGGGGTACAGACCCCCGCACCCCGAGGAGCCCGACATGATCACGGTGCTGCTCGTCGAGGACGACGTGCGCCTCGCCGACGCCCTCGCCGGAGCCCTGGAGCCCCACGGGTACGCCGTCACCCAGGTGCGCACCGCCGAGCAGGCGCTGGCCGCCGACCCCGCCGACGTCGTCCTGCTGGACCTGGGCCTGCCCGACATGGACGGCGTCGAGCTGTGCCGGATGCTCCGCGAGCGCCACGGCGCCGGCGACACGGCGGTCATCATGGTGACCGCCCGCGGGCAGCAGCGCGAGCGCGTGCGCGGCCTGCGCGCGGGCGCCGACGACTACGTGGTCAAACCCCTGGCCATCGAGGAGCTGTGCGCCCGCATGGAGGCGGTGCTGCGCCGCATCCGCCGCCCCGCCGACGGTCCGCTGACCGCCGGACCCCTGCGGATCGACCCGGCCGGGCGCACGGTGGAGCTGGACGGGGCCCGTGTGGAGGTCACCCGCAAGGAGTTCGACCTGCTGCTGGCCCTGGCCCGGGAGGCCGGGAGCGTGCTGTCCCGCGAACACCTGCTGCTGCGGGTGTGGGGGACGACCTGGCCCGGCACGCTGCGCACCCTGGAGGTGCACGTGGGCACCCTGCGCTCCAAGCTCGGCGCGCCCGGCCTCATCGAGACGGTGCGCGGGGTCGGGTACCGGATGCCGGTCACCGGGCGGGCCGACGCGGCGCCGACCGGGCGGCACCGCTGAGCGGGGCCCGTGCCGATGCGCCGCCGGATCATCACCGTCTACGTGACCCTGCTGGTCGCGGCCTGCCTGGGGCTGGCCGCCCCGCTGTGCGTCAGCATCGCCGCCCGTGGCACCTCCGACATGTTCCTGGACCGCCTCAACGACACCGCCCGGTTCGCGAGCATCGCCGAACCCGCGGTCCTCGACGGGACCGGCGGCATGCTGGAGGCGGAGATGGCCGCCTACGACCGCCTCTACGGGATCACCGCCGTCGTCGTCGACCGGCACGGCCGGGTGGTGGCCGCCTCCCGGCCCGGCCTGGAGCTCTCGGACCTGGACCCCTCGGCCGACCCGGGCGAGCCGCCCGAGGAGGTCCGCAACGCCCTGGCCGGGAACCGGATGGGGGCGGGCGGCATCGTGTACCCCTGGCAGCGCGGCCCCCTCATCGTCGCCGAACCCGTCGGCCGCTCCGGGGAGGTCGTCGGCGCGGCCGTCACGGCCTCGCCCACCCGGTCCCTGCGCCGCGCCACCCGGAACCAGTGGGTGCTGGCGGCGGGCGGGGTCGCCGTGCTCATGGCCGCGGGCATCGCCGCCGCCGGGCCGCTCACCCGGTGGATCCTGCGGCCGATCGACGACCTGGGCGAGGCCACCCGCGCGGTGGCCGGGGGCAGTCTCGGCATCCGGGTGCGCACCGCCGCCGGCCCGGTCGAGCTGCGCCGGCTCGGGGAGTCCTTCAACCGGATGGCCGACACCATCACCGCCATGCTGGAGACCCAGCGGGTGTTCGTGGCCTACGCCGGGCACCAGGTGCGCAACCCCCTGGCCGCGCTGCGGCTGCGGGTGGACTCGCTGTCCCGGCACCTCGTCCCGCAGGGCCGGCAGGACCACCGGCTGGCCCTGGACGAGGTGGACCGGCTCACCCGCGTCTGCGACAGCCTGCTCACCCTGGCCCGGACCGAGGACGCCGAGCACACCGAGGTGTGGGAGGAGGTCGGCCAGGTCGTCGAGGACCGGCTGCGCTCGTGGGAGCCCATCGCCGAGCGGGTGGGCGCCGTCCTGGCGCGGCAGGGCGGCGAGGGGGTCCGGGTCAGGTGCGTGGAGGGCACCCTCGACCAGGCCCTGGACGCGCTCATCGACAACGCCCTGAAGTTCGGGGGCGAGGGCGTGCGGATCACCGTCCGGGTCGAGGAGGTCCCGCCCGGCCCCGGCCGGCCCGGCCACGTGGACGTCCACGTCCTCGACGACGGCCCGGGCCTGCCCGCCGAGCAGCTCGCACAGGCCACCCGCCCCTTCTGGAAGGACGGCGGTGTCGGCGGCTCCGGCCTGGGCCTGTCCATCGTCGTCACCCTGCTCGAACTCCAGGGGGCGTCGCTCACCCTGACCCCCGCGCGCCCCCGGGGCATCGACGCGCGCATCCGGCTGGTCACGGGGTCGGGGCGGGCTCCGGCCGGCGGTCCTGTGCGTACTTGACCTCCCGGTAGTAGTCGGCGGCCCCCGGGTGCAGGGGCACCGGCAGGGTGGAGATCGCCGACCGGGGGTGCAGCTGCAACGCCACCGGGTGGATCTCGGCCAGCCTCGCCCGGGAGGCGAAGAGCAGGCGGGTCAGCTCCTCCGCGTGGGCGTACGGCATGTCCGCGTTGACGACCAGCAGGCTCGGCACCCCGATGGTGCGGACCGCCGGGACCCCCGGATAGGTGTCGGCCGGCACCGGCAGCTCGGAGAAGTAGGCGCCGTACTCCTCGCTCAGCGCCGCCACGTGCCCGGACAGGTCCAGGAGCCGTACCGGGCGGCGTTCGGCCAGGTCCGCCACGGCCCCGGTGGGCAGGCCGCCGGACCAGAAGAAGGCGTCGATCTCGCCCCGCTCCAGCGCCGCCGCCGACTCCTCGATGGACAGCCACATGCGGTGCACGCCCCGGCCCTCCCGGCGGCCCCGGATCCCGCCCAGGCCCACCAGGTCCAGCAGCCTCTCGGCCATCATCTCGGTGCCCGACCCCCGCGCCCCGACCGAGACCACGCCCCCGGCCAGGTCGTCCAGGTCCTGGTAGGGGGAGTCCGCGCGCACGACCACGTGGGTGTGGTTGTCGTAGAGGCGGGCGACCGCGGCGATCGGCAGCGGCTCCTCGAACGGCGGTTCCCCGGCCACCGCGAGGGCTGCCACGTCGGCCAGGGTGAAGGCGGCGTCCACGCCGCCTTCGGCCACCAGCCGGTTGTTCTCCACGCTGGCCGCGGTGGCCAACGCCGTGATCCGGACGTTCTCCGTCCGGGAGGAGGCGATCCCGGCCAGGGCCGCACCGTACGCGTGGTAGACGCCGCCGTCGTCGCCGGTCCCCAGGCTCAGGTGCAGGGGCGCCGGTTCCACCGCCGCGGACCGTGTGAGCAGCGGCGCGGACACGGCGAGCACGAGGACGGCGGCGGTGAGGGGCCACAGGAGGCCGAGGGTGGGCCGCGACATGCCGAAACGATAGCAAGATGCGCGAAACCTCAGAGAAACCTCAAATGCCGGTGGAGGACACCGGATTCCGCCGGGATCGCGGCTACGTTTTCGACAGCGGAGTGGTGTGGGCCACAGCGCTCCGGGGGCCGCGTTCCTCCCGCGCCCCGGGGCCCGGCCCCACCCCTCCGCCGTATCCCCCGCGCCCGGTGCGGGAGGTCCCCGCGCCCCGACGGCCGCGGCGCCCGCCGCACCCGCGCTCCGTCCGCGCGGGTGCGGCGGGCCCGCTACCCTCGGCGGCATGTGGCGATGGAACCCCCGCGACCCGAAGCCGGCCCACGGATCCCCGGTCGAGCACCTGCTGGCCTCGGCGGCCCTGGGCACCGACCCCATGCTCCGGGCCGCGGCCGAGGAGGTCGCCGAGGGCGGCCTCGCCGCCGCCCTGCCGCTGCTCGCCGAGAGCCGGGAGGACGCCGAGACCCGCACCGCCACCGCCGAGGTGCTGGGCCGGGCCGCCGCCGACCGGATCGACGACCTGGGCGACCTCCTGGACACCGCCGACCGGGCCGACCTGATGCTGTGGCTGGGCAACGCCCTGATCGCCCACGCCCTGCGCGCCTCCGGCGGGGCCGCCGAGCGCAAGGCCGCCGAGGCCGCGCTGGACGACGCCCGCCGGGCGCTGGAGGCCGCCGCCGACCTGCGGCCCGACGACGCCGCGCCCTGGGTCGCGCTCCAGACCGTCGCCATGGGCGCGGGGGCCGACCGCGAGGAGAAGGACCGGCTGTGGGACGAGCTGCGGAGCCGGGACCCGCACCTGTTCGCCGCCCACGCGGGCCGGGTGCGCGTGCTGTCCCCGGCGCGCGGCGGCTCGGCCGAGGAGATGTTCGCGTTCGCCGGGTCCGCCGCCGACACCGCGCCCGGGGGCGACCCGCTGCCCGCCGTCCTGGCCCTGGCCCACGCCGAGTTCCTGCGCGCCGAGCACAAGCGGCTCAGGGCCGAGGGAGTGTTCGACTTCGTGGCGGGTCAGGCGATGGGGCGCCTGTACGGGGAGGCGGTGGAGGAGCTGTTCGGGCTGGCCCGCGCCTGGGCCGGGAGTGCCGTCCCGCACCCGCGCGACGTGCAGGCCCACCACCTGTTCGGGTGGGCGTTCCACCGGGCCGGGATGACCGAGGCCGCCCGCTGGCACCTGACCGCCGTCGGCAACCTGTACTGCGAGGTCCCCTGGGGGTTCTTCGGCGATGCCCGGACGCAGGTCGCCCGGGCCATGGAGGAGCTCGGCGTGCGCCCAGGCGGCCACCGGCCCCCGCCCGGAGCCGGGTGAGAGGACCCGGAACGCGCCCGAAAAGTCCTCGCCAACGGACTGACCAGCGGGACACAATGCACGGGTGCTACTGACGATCACCACCACCGCGACCCCGGCGGCCCCGGCCACGGACCTCGGATTCCTGCTCCACAAGAACCCGGAGCGGGCGCAGAGCTTCGAGCAGTCCTTCGGGACCGCCCATGTCTTCTACCCCGAGGCCACGGAGCAGCGCTGCACGGCCGCCCTGCTCCTGGAGGTCGACCCCCAGGCGCTGCTGCGGGCCCGCACCTCCGTCAGCACACCCGACTTCGCCCTGGCCCAGTACGTGAACGACCGCCCCTTCGCCACCTCCTCGCTGTTCACGGTGGCGCTGGGCCGGGTGTTCCGCTCCGCGCTCAAGGGCGCCTGCGAGGCCCGGCCGGAACTGGCCGCCGCCCCGCTGCCCCTCGAACTCCACCTGCCCGCGGTGCCCTGCCGGGCCGGCGCCGACAAGGCGCGCGCCCTGTTCGAGCCCCTGGGCTGGCGGGTGGCCGCCGAGCCCGTGCCGCTCGACCCCGGCCTGCCCGGCTGGGGCGACTCCCACTACCTGTCGCTGACCCTGTCCGGCGAGCAGGTGCTGTCCGAGGCGCTGAGCCACCTGTACGTCCTGCTGCCCGCCATGGACGGGAGCAAGCACTACTGGGTGGACCGCGGCGAGATCGACAAGCTGCTGCGCGCCGGGGGGCTGCGCGTCACCGACGCCGAGGAGCAGACCACCGAGGAGGACCCGCAGGCCCGGTCCCCCTGGCTGGCCCGCCACCCCGAGCGCGCCTGGATCACCCGCCGCTACCTCAACCGGCGCAACGCCTACGTGCGCACCGCCCTGGCCCGGCTGGCCGAGGCCGACGACCTCCCGGAGGAGGAGGCCGACCCGGCCCTGGAGGAGGCCCCCGCGGCGCCCGCGCCGGCCCGGGCGGGGGAGGAGCGCCCGCCCTCGCTGGCCGAGCAGCGCGCCGGGGCGGTCCTGGCCGTGCTGCGCGCCGAGAACGCCTCCAGCGTCCTGGACCTGGGCTGCGGCCCCGGCGCCCTGCTGGCGAAGCTGGTCGCCGACCCGACCCTGGAGCGGATCACCGGTGTGGACGTGGACGCCGTCACCCTCCAGATGGCCCACCGCAAGACCTGCCGGGGCTGCGCCCCGAACGGCCGCGGACGCCACCGCGACCTGTTCGCCGACACCGTGGGCCTCCGGGAGCAGGGCGGGCGCCCGCCCCGGCCCGAGCTGCTCATCGGCTCGGCCGTCTACCGGGACGCCCGCTTCGCCGGGCACGACGCCGTCGTGCTGATGGAGGTCGTCGAGCACATCGACCCTGAGCGGCTGCCGGCGCTGGAGGAGAGCGTCTTCTCCGCCGCGCACCCCCGCGTCGTCGTGGTCACCACCCCCAACGCCGAGTACAACGTCCACTACGAGGGCCTGGCCGACGGCGCGTTCCGCCACCGGGACCACCGCTTCGAGTGGACCCGCGCCGAGTTCACCCTGTGGGCGGACGCCGTCGCCGAACGCAACGGCTACACCGTCCGCTACCTGCCCGTGGGTCCGCAGGACCCCGCCACCGGCTCCCCGACCCAGATGGGAGTGTTCACCCGATGAACACCGATGAGACCGCCCCGGACACCGCCCCCCGCGTCCTGGGCGTGCCCGCCATGGGACTCGTCGTGCTGGTCGGCGTGTCCGGCTCGGGCAAGTCCACCTTCGCCGCCCGCCACTTCAAGCCCACCGAGGTCATCTCCTCCGACTTCTGCCGCGGGCTGGTCAGCGACGACGAGAACGACCAGGGCGCCACCGCCGACGCCTTCTCCCTGCTGCACACCGTCCTGGACATCCGGCTGCGCCGCGGCCTGCTCACCGTGGTGGACGCCACCAACGTGCAGTCCAAGGCCCGCGCCGAACTCCTGGCCGTGGCCAAGGCCAACAACGTGCTGTCCACGGCGATCGTCCTCGACGTGCCCGAGGCCCTGGCCAAGGAGCGCAACCGGACCCGGCCCGACCGGGACTTCGGCGACCACGTCATCCCCCGTCAGCGCCGCGACCTGCGCCGCAGCCTCAAGTACCTGCGCAAGGAGGGGTTCCGCAAGGTCCACGTCCTCAAGGGCGTCGAGGAGATCGACGCCGCCGTCATCGAGCGCGAGCGCGCCTGGCCGGACAAGCGCGAGCTCACCGGCCCCTTCGACATCATCGGCGACGTCCACGGCTGCCGGGAGGAGCTGGAGGAGCTGCTCACGTCCCTGGGCTACGGGATCACCCGGGACGACCGGGGCAGGGCCGTCGGCGCCCGCCACCCGCAGGGCCGCACCGCGGTGTTCGTCGGCGACCTCGTGGACCGGGGCCCCGACACCCCGGGTGTGCTGCGCCTGGCCATGGGCATGGTCCGCGACGGCGACGCCCTCTGCGTGCCGGGCAACCACGAGAACAAGCTCATCCGGGCGCTGCGCGGCGTCAAGGTCACCACCACCCACGGGCTCGCCGAGTCCCTGGAGCAGCTGGGAAGGGAGAGCGAGGAGTTCCGCAGGGAGGTCCTCGACTTCTGCGACGGCCTGGTCAGCCACCTGGTCCTCGACGGGGGGAGGCTGGTGGTCGCCCACGCCGGGCTCAAGGAGGCCTACCACGGCCGCGCCTCCGGCCGGGTGCGCTCCTTCGCCCTGTACGGCGACACCACCGGCGAGACCGACGAGTACGGGCTGCCGGTGCGCCTGCCCTGGGCCCGCGACTACCGGGGCAGGGCGGCCGTCGTGTACGGCCACACCCCCGTGCTCAAGGCCGAGTGGGTCAACAACACCCTGTGCCTGGACACCGGCTGCGTGTTCGGCGGGAAGCTGACCGCGCTGCGCTACCCCGAGCGCGAGATCGTCGACGTCGACGCGCGCCGGACCTGGTACGAGCCGGTCCGGCCGCTGGGCGGCGAGGCCCCGGCGGGCGCGGAGGGCGGGGAGCGCTCCGACACGCTGGTGGACATCACCGACGTGGGCGTCGGCGACCACCACCCCGGCCTGATCGTCGAGACGGAGTTCGGGACCGTCCGCGCCAACGGCGCGTCCACCCTGGGTGCGCTGGAGGTGATGAGCCGGTTCTCCGTCGACCCGCGGTGGCTGCTGTACCTGCCGCCGACCATGGCGCCGGCGCCCACCGCCGCGGCCCCCGGGTACCTGGAGCACCCCGACGAGGCGTTCGCCTGGTACCGCGCCGCCGGTGTCGGGCAGGTCGTGTGCGAGGAGAAGCACATGGGCTCGCGCGCCGTCGCCGTGCTGTGCCGCGACGAGGCGGCCGCCGAACGGCGGTTCGCCCCGGGCGCCCTGGGCACGGTGTACACCCGCACCGGGCGGCCGTTCTTCGCCGACCCCGTGCTGCGCGGCGAGGTGGTGGACCGGCTGCGCGCCGCCGTCACCGGGGCCGGCCTGTGGGACCGCCTGGGCACCGACTGGGTCGCCCTGGACGGGGAGCTGCTGCCCTGGTCGGCCAAGGCCCGCACGCTCATCCGCGACCAGTACGCCTCGGTGGGCGCGGCCGCCCGCGCCGCCCTGCCCGCCGCGGGCGCGGCGCTGGCCGCGGCCGCCGAGCGCGGCCTGGACGTGGGCCGCCTGGTGGACCGGGTCGCGCGGAGCACGGAGCAGATGGAGGAGTTCAGCCGGGTGTACCGGCGCTACTCCTGGGACACCGACGGCGTCGCCGGGCTCCGGTTCGCGCCCTTCGCGGTGCTGGCCTCCGAGGGCCGCGAGTACTCCGACGCCGACCACCTGTGGCACATGGCCACCGCGGAGCGGCTGGCCGAGGCGGACCCGCTGGTGCGTTCCACCCGCTACCGGGTGGTGGACACCACCGACCCGGCCGCCTGCGCCTCGGCCGCCGCCTGGTGGCAGGAGATGGTGGACGCCGGGGGCGAGGGCATGGTCGTCAAGCCGCTCCAGGGCGCCCGCGCCACGGGCGCCAAGGGGCTGACCCAGCCCGGCCTGAAGGTGCGCGGCCCCGAGTACCTGCGGATCATCTACGGCCACGACTACACCGACCCCGACCGCCTGGAGGTCCTCAAGGACCGGAAGCTGGGCGGCAAGCTCGGGCTGGCCATGCGCGAGCACAAGCTGGGGCTGGAGGCCCTGGCCCGGCACGCCCGCCGCGAGCCGCTGTGGCGGGTCCACGAACCGGTGTTCGCGGCCCTGGCGCTGGAGACCGAACCGGTCGACCCGCGCCTGTAGGACGCGGGGCTTTTGGTCGGATCGTACGAAGCGAGGGCGGGGCGGGACCGGGCGGATCACACCAACCCGGGACCGCTTCGCCTTCTTTTCATGTCGCCTCCTACCAACGGACACGGGAAAGGGACATGATGTCCCCGCCCCTGCTCCCCAGTACCCCCGGAGAGAACGTGTCCCCCACCCGACCACGGCGCCTGATCGCGCCGACGTCCGCCGCCGCCGCGGCGGTGCTGCTGGCCGCGGCCCTGGGCCCGGTCCCTGCCGCCGCCGACACCGGCACCCCGGTGATCGCGGAGGTCTACGGAGGCGGCGGCAACAGCGGAGCGACGCTGCGCCACGACTTCGTCGAGCTGGGCAACGCCGCGGGCGCCCCGGTCACCGTCGACGGCTGGAGCGTCCAGTACCTCCCGGCCTCGCCGAAGCCGACCACCAACGTGCAGGTCACCCCGCTGGCGGGGGAGATCCCCGCCGGGGGCCGCTACCTGGTCCGCCAGGCCGCGGGCACCGGGGGAGAGGTCGACCTCCCCGCCCCGGACGCCGCCGGATCGACCAACATGTCGGCCACGGCGGGCACCGTCCTGCTCGTCTCCGGCACCGAGCCCGTCGAGTGCCGCACCGCAGCCGACTGCGCCGCGGACGGGTCCGTCGTCGACATCGTCGGCTACGGCGGAGCCGAGGTCCGCGAGGGGGAGTCCGCCCCCCGGCTCTCCAACACCACTGCGGCCGCCCGCGGCGACGACCTCGACGACACCGGCGACAACGCCGCCGACTTCACCGCCGGCGGGCCCACGCCCGTGAACGCGGCCGGAGAGGGCCCCGACGAGGGTCCGGGGGAGCCCGGCGGCCCCGGCGAGCCCGGGGACCTGCGCATCCACGACATCCAGGGCGTCACCCGCGTCTCCCCGCACGCCGGGGACACCGTGTCCGGGGTACCCGGCGTGGTCACCGCCGTCAACGCCTTCGGCAGCGCGCAGGGCTTCTGGTTCCAGGACCCCGAGGGCGACGGCGACCCGCGCACCAGCGAGGGCCTGTTCGTCTTCACCGGCTCCACCGCGCCCGGCGTCGCACCCGGCGACGAGGTCCTGGCCTCCGGCCGGGTCGACGAGTACCGGCCCGCCTCCGGCACACAGACCATCACCCAGCTCGACCGGGCGCAGTGGACGGTCCTGTCCACCGGCAACGCCATTCCGGAGTCGGTGGTCCTGGAGGCCGGGGTGATCCCCGCCGAGTACGCCCCCGACCACGGCGGCGACATCTCCGGCCTGGAGCTGGCGCCCGACACCTACGCCCTGGACTTCTGGGCCGCCCACGAGCACATGATGGTCCGGTTCGAGGACGCCCCCGTCATCGCCCCCACCGACCCCTACCACGCCTTCTGGGTCACCGTGGAGCCCGGGCACAACCGCACCGCCAACGGCGGCGTGGCCTACGGCTCCTACGACGACCCCAACGCGGGACGGGTCAAGGTCGAGTCCCTGCTCGACCGCGACGTCCACCCGTTCCCCCGGGTCGACGTGGGCGACACCCTCGCCGGGGTGACCGAGGGGCCGGTGTACTACAGCCGCTTCGGCGGCTACCTCGTGCGCGCCACCACCCTGGGCGAGCACGTGCCCGGCGGCCTGGAGCGCACCCCCGTCCGCGGCACCGAACGGTACGAGGTCTCCATCGCCACCTACAACGTCGAGAACCTCGGCGGCCAGGACGATCAGGCCGAGTACGACGCGCTGGCCACCGGCATCGTCGAGTACCTCGACGCGCCCGACATCATCGGCCTGGAGGAGATCCAGGACGACAACGGCGAGGTGGACGACGGGACCGTCGACGCCGGCGTCACCCTGGACCGGCTCACCGCCGCGATCGAGGCGCAGGGCGGGCCGGCCTACGAGTGGCGGCAGATCAGCCCCGAGGACAAGCAGGACGGCGGAGCGCCCGGCGGCAACATTCGCAACGCCTTCCTCTTCGACCCGGCCCGCGTGCAGTTCGTGGACCGCCCCGGCGGCGACGCCACCACCGCCGTCGAGGTCGTCCGGGGCTCCCGCGGCGCCGAGCTGTCGGTCTCCCCGGGCCGCATCGAGCCCGCGGACCCGGCCTGGGACGACAGCCGCAAGCCGCTGGTCGGCCACTTCCGCGCCCTCAACCGGGACATCTACGTGGTGACCAACCACTTCAACTCCAAGGGCGGCGACCAGGCGCTGCACGGTGTCGTGCAGCCGCCGGTCCGCACCAGCGAGCAGCAGCGCAACGCCCAGGCGGAGCTGGTGGCCGGCTTCGCCGACGAGCTGCTGGCCGTGGATCCGGACGCCAACCTGGTGGTCATGGGGGACCTCAACGACTTCCAGTTCTCCCGGACCCTGGAGATCCTCACCGGCGACGGGCCGCTGTACAACCCGATGACGGACCTGCCCGCCCCGGAGCGCTACAACTACGTGTTCGACGGCAACTCCCAGGCCCTGGACCACATCCTGGTCAACCGGGAGATCGCCGGCCGCGTGGACTACGGCATCGCGCGGATCAACTCCGAGTTCCACGACCAGGTCAGCGACCACGACCCGCAGGTGCTGTGGCTGGACACCCGCCGCTCCACCCCGCCGGGCCGCTCCTGACCCGGCCCCTCGCACGGTGCGCCCCGGCCGGGAACCGGCCGGGGCGCACCGTGTCCCTCCGCGGGGACCTCAGCGCACGTCCCTGCGGGCCAGCACCACCGCGGCCAGGGCCCACAGGACGAGGGTGCCCGCGACCGCCGCGAACACGAGGGGGAGCACCGTCGGCGGGTCCAGGGCCCCGGCGTCGGCGACGGCCGTGCTGCCGAGGCTGAGCGCGTTGCCGACCAGGGCCTGGGGGACCAGGTACGGGACCGCCCCGCCCGCCCCGGAGTAGAGCACGCCGACACCGGCGACGCAGCCCAGGAGCCCGAGGGCCACGGGCGCGGCGAAGGAGCGGACCAGCATCGACAGCAGGGACTGCAGTGCGACGACCGGCAGGGCGGCGACCGCGCCCAGCAGCGTCGCGGCCGCGCTGTGCCAGGGCGGCGGGCCGTCCAGCCCCAGGACGAGCTTCCCGCTCAGGGTCATCAGCCCGAACAGGACGAGCTGCATGACCACGACGACCAGGGCGAGGGAGGCGAGTTTGGCGCCGAAGACCGCGGAGGCCCGCACGGGCGCGGCCATCAGCAGGTTCCAGTTGTGGCCGCGGTGCTCCATGCGCCAGGCGGCCGACGCCGTCACGGCGATCCCCATCGACATGAACAGCATGCCGTAGAAGATCACGACCTGCGACCAGTAGGACGCCCATCCGGAGGACAGCGCCTCCACGTTGGCGCCGTAGTTCACGGTCCCGGTGACGACCGCGAGCAGGGGCAGCACCACGGCCGTGATCCACAGGGCCGAGCGGCGCAGTTTGGCGAGTTCGGCGAGGACCATCCCCTCACACCTCCGTCCGGTCGAAGCGGCGGGTGGCCGCGCCGAACAGGACGGCCACGACCACCAGGAACACGGCCAGCCAGCCGTACCCGGGGGTCACCGGGACGAAGCCCCCGTCGTCCATCCCCAGCGGAGAGACGACCGCGTAGTACCCCCAGGGCAGGCTCCGGGCCAGGGCCGGCGGCATCAGCAGGGAGAACACCCCGCAGAACGCGCCGAGCAGCCCGACGCCCATCCCGACCAGCTGGTTCTCCACACGGGCGGCCAGCCACACGTGCAGGCACAGCAGCGCCAGGTCCACCAGGAGCAGGCCGGCCGCGTACCCGGCCCACATGCCGGGGGACGGCGGCACGGTGATCCCGGCGACCAGGCCGGCGGCGAGGACCAGGGCGGTCTGGACGGCCACCGCGACCGCCAGCAGCAGCCCCAGCACCGCGGCCTTGGCCCGGCACAGCCGCCCCGGGCGGAACCCGGACACCTGCGCCAGGGTCCAGCCCTGCCCCTGGTGCTCGATGTCCACCTGCCTGCTGGCCAGCACCGCCACGAGGAGGGGGGAGGTCATGGCCGAGACCATGACGTAGCTCATGAGCAGGCTCTCCCACGGCTGGGCGGACGGGTCGCCGAAGCCCTCCCGAGCGGAGTCCGACATGAGGTTCGCACAGCTCAGGGCGACGACGGCGGCCACCATGGCCGAGCAGACCAGAAGGACCCGGAGCCTGCGCGCCTTGCGTATCTCGAGTTCGACCACCGTCGGTATCACAGCAGCCCCTCACGGCCGGTGAGGTCCATGAAGACCTCCTCCAGGGACCGGCGGACCCGCCGCACCCCGTGGATCGGCACGTCGCCCCCGACGAGCCGCCGCACGAGCGCGGCCGTGTCCTCGTCCCCGAAACCGGACAGGCGCAGACCCCCCTCTGTGCGCACGGCGGGGATGCCCAGGGCCAGGGCCCGTTCGGGCTCGGGGGTGTCGACGAGCAGGTCCGGGGTGCTGCGGGCGAACAGCTCGGACCGGGTGCCCTGGAAGATCAGCCTCCCCCGGCCGAGGATGCCCAGGACCGACGCCATCCTGTCGATCTCGTCCAGCAGGTGGCTGGAGACCATGACCGTGACGCCGTTCCCCGCCAGCGACACCAGCAGTTCGCGGATCTCCTCGATGCCGGCGGGGTCCAGGCCGTTGGTGGGCTCGTCCAGGATGAGCAGGCGCGGCTCCCGGGCCAGGGCCATCGCGATGCCCAGGCGCTGCTTCATCCCCAGTGAATACTCGCGGACCGGCTTGTCCATGTGCCCCTGGAGGCGCACGGTGGCGACCGCCCGGGAGACCTGCCCCCCGGTCAGTCCGAGCATCCGCCGGACGATCTCCATGTTCTCCCGCCCGGTCAGGTGGCCGTACCCGGGAGGCGCCTCGATGAGCGAGCCGACCTCCCGCAGGATGCCGGCGCGGGTGGTCCGGTTCATCGGCCGTCCGAGGACGGTGATCTCGCCGCGGCTGGGCCGGGCCAGGGACAGCAGCATCTTCATGGTGGTGGACTTGCCCGAGCCGTTGGGGCCCAGGAAGCCGTACACACAGCCCTGCGGCACCCGCAGGTCGAGGTCGTCGACGACCGTGCGCGAACCGTAGGTCTTCGTCAGGCGGTGGGTGGTGATGATGTCGTCCATGCGGCTCCTTTCGACGAGGAGCCTCCGGCACGGCACCCGGGGAGGCCATCGTGCCGGGGGATGAAGTGCGCGCTCCCACCCCGGGTGGAGGGGCGGGCCCCTCCGGCGGGCACGGCAGCCGCGGGCCCCGCTCACGCCTCCCGGAGCAGGTCCCCGCGGTCGACCAGCCCGGCGCGGAACGCGAACAGCACCGCCTGGACGCGGTCGCGGGAGCCGGTTTTGGCCAGCACCTGGCCGACGTGGGTCTTCACGGTGGGCATGGACAGCACGAGGCGCTCGCAGATCTCGGTGTTCGTGTACCCGAGCGCCATGGCGACGAGGACCTCCTGCTCGCGCGGGGTCAGGGAGTCGACGGCGCGGCGGGTGCCCCGGTCCGGCCGGGCCGCGGGGGCGGAGGGGCCGCCGAGCAGCGGGCGCACGTGCCGGAGCAGCCTCCGCGTGGCGCTGGCCGAGACGACCGAGTCGCCGCCGTGCACCGTCCGCACCGCCGCCAGCAGCTCCTCCGGCGGGGTGTTCTTGAGCAGGAAGCCCGCGGCCCCGGCCTCGACGCCCTCGACCACGTACTCGTCGGTGTCGAAGGTGGTGAGGATGACGATGCGGCACCCCGCGCCCGAGGACACGAGGGAGCGGGTGGCGCTCAGCCCGTCCGTGCCGGGCATCTGGACGTCCATGAGCAGCACGTCGACGGGGTCGTCCCGCTGCCGGGCGACGGCCTGCGCTCCGTCGGCGGCCTCCCAGGCGACGGCCATGTCCGGCTGGGAGTCGATGACCATCGCCATGCCCGCCGTGAACAGCACCTGGTCGTCGGCCAGGCCCACGCGGATCACGCGTTCCCCCAGGGGACCACCGCGCGCACCCGCCAGGCGCGGGTCGCGGCGTCGGCACCGGCCTCCAGGACGCCGCCGTGCAGGCCGACGCGCTCGCGCATGCCGATCAGGCCGTGCCCGGGGCCGCGCCGAACGCCCTCCGGGGGCGCTCCGTCCGGGGAGGGGGCCGCGGGCACCGGATCGCGGACGGGGTTGACCACGACGATCTCGACCCGCCCGGGCGACCAGGTGAACCCGACCCGGACGGCCGGGGAGCCCGCGTGCTTCAGCGCGTTGGCGAGGGACTCCTGCACGATGCGGTAGATCGTCAGGGACGCGGTCGCCGGCAGGGGCGGGTCGTCCGCGGCACCGTCGCCGTCGCCCGGTGCGGGAGGGGACCCGTGCCGGGTCAGGCCGATCCGCAGGCCGGCGCGGCGGTACTCCTCGACCAGACCGGGCAGGTCCCCCACCCCGGGCGCCGGGGCCGCCCCGCGGCCCTCTCCGTCGCGCAGGACGCCCAGCAGCCGGTGCAGCTCCCCGGCCGACTCGCGGCCCACCTGGGAGATGGTGGCCAGGGCGGTCACCGCGCGTTCGGGGGCGGCCTCCGCGGCGTAACGGCCCCCGTCGGCCTGGGCGACGATGACGTTCAGCGAGTGCGCGAGGACGTCGTGCACCTCGCGGGCGATCCGGGTCCGCTCGTCCAACGCGGCCAGGCGCACCTCCTGGGCCCGCCGGTCCTCCAGCAGGCGGGCGTGTTCGACGACACGGGCGAACTCCTCGCGGTTGCGCCTGCGGAACGCGCCGAGCAGGGAGAACAGCGCGACGGCCGTCCACGCCGAGCCGACGCTGTTGAGGCGCGGGGCGGGGTCCGCCGAGAGGTCCTCCGCCGGGATGTCGAAGACCGCCCACGCCGCGCCGGCCAACAGCAGGACGAAGCCGACGGCGCGCCACGGGAGGGGGAGTTCGGCCTGCACCGTGTAGGCCGCGACCAGCGCGCTGATCGCCACCATGGACGTGAGGTGGTCCAGCCACAGGATGTGGCACGCCAGCAGCACGGCCAGGGCCGCCATGGCCGGGAGCGGGCGGACGCGGCGCAGGGCCAGGGCGGCACAGCACGCGGCGGCCGTACCGAGGTAGGCCCACGGTCCGGTGCCGTGGGGGCCGGTCTCCGGCAGGGAGAGGGCCGCCAGCCCGAACCAGGCCGCCGCCCAGAACGCGTCCACGGCGAGCACGTGGCGCCGGGCCCACAGGGTCGCGCCGTCCAGGAGGGAGCGTGGGAGCAGGTCGGGCATTCCTCCACGATAGGAACGCGCGGGCCGCGGGGCCTCATGCCCCGGCATGAGATCGGGACGTCCGAAAGGCGGTACCGGACGCGGCGGCGACGCGGCGGCACCGCCGAAGGGCGGGGCCGGAGACCTCTGGTCGGGCCCGCCGGAGCGGCGCGCCCACGGGGCCGCACCAGCGGGACGCCTATGCTGGGGAGCGCCCGCCGTACAGCGGGTCCACTTTACCCAAGGAAGCACAAGCATGAACGTACTGCTCACCGGAGGCGCCGGGTACATCGGCTCGCACACCGCGGTCGAACTCCTGGAGGCCGGCCACCGGGTCGTCGTCCTGGACAACCTGGTGAACAGCCACGCCGAGTCCCTGCGCCGGGTCGAGCAGATCACCGGACACGCGCCCGTGCTGGTGACCGGCGACTGCGCCGACCGGGAGACCGTCGACCGCGTCCTGGCCGAGCACGGCATCGACGCCGTCGTCCACACGGCCGGCCTCAAGGCCGTCGGGGAGTCCGTCGCCCAGCCCCTGCGCTACTACCGCAACAACCTCGACGCCCTCCTCTCCCTGGTCGAGGCCATGGACGCCCGGGGCGTCCGCAACCTGGTCTTCAGCTCCTCGGCCACGGTCTACGGCGACCCCGAGACGGTGCCCATCCCCGAGGACGCCCCGCTCAGCGCCACCAACCCCTACGGCGCCACCAAGCTGTTCGGCGAGCGCATCCTGGGGGACCTGGCCGCCGCCGACCCGCGCTGGCACATCGTGTCCCTGCGCTACTTCAACCCCGTCGGGGCCCACCCCAGCGGCCTGATCGGCGAGGACCCGCAGGGCGTCCCCAACAACCTGCTGCCCTACATCGCCCAGGTCGCCGCGGGCCGCCGCGAGTTCCTCCAGGTGTTCGGCGACGACTACGACACCGCCGACGGCACCGGCGTCCGCGACTACCTGCACGTCGTCGACCTGGCCCGCGGGCACCTGGCCGCCCTGCACCACCTGGCCGACGCCCCCGGCCACCGGGTCTACAACCTCGGCAGCGGCAAGGGGTACTCGGTCATGGAGTGCCTGCACGCGTTCGAGCGGGCCGTGGGCCGCTCCCTGCCCTACAAGGTGGTCCCGCGCCGCCCCGGCGACATCGCCGTCTGCTCCGCCGACCCCTCCGCCGCCGCCCGCGACCTGGGCTGGAAGGCCGACCGCGACCTGGACGAGGCCTGCGCCGACGCCTGGCGCTGGCAGTCGGCCAACCCGCGGGGGTTCGCGGGCTGAGCCCGACCGCACACCCGCCGGGACCCGCTGAGCACGGGGTACGCCCTAGACTGGGCGTATCCCTGAACTCCTGCGGAAGGTCCTCCGTCGTGTCCGTTGGTGCTGACAGCACGTTCGACACCGTCCTCGTCGTGGACTTCGGCGCGCAGTACGCGCAGCTGATCGCCCGGCGGGTGCGCGAAGCTCACGTGCACAGCGAGATCGTGCCCTCGACCATGCCCGTGGAGGAGATGCTCGCCAAGAAGCCGAAGGCGATCATCCTCTCCGGCGGCCCCTCCTCGGTGTACGCCGAGGGGGCGCCCCACGTCGGGGCCGAGCTCTTCGAGACCGGCGTCCCGACCTTCGGTATCTGCTACGGCTTCCAGGCCATGACCCGCGCACTGGGGGGGACGGTCGACAGGACCGACCTGAGCGAGTTCGGCCGCACCGAGCTCACCGTGACCGCAGGGGACTCCCTGCTGTTCACCGGGCTGCCCGCCGAGCAGCCGGTGTGGATGTCCCACGGCGACTCGGTGATCGAGGCCCCCGCCGGCTTCCGCGCCGTCGCCACCACCGCGGGCGCCCCGGTGGCCGCGTTCGAGGACACCGACCGCCGCCTCTTCGGCGTCCAGTTCCACCCCGAGGTCCTGCACAGCGAGCACGGCCAGGAGGTGCTGCGCCGCTTCCTGTACGAGGGCGCGGGCTGCCGCCCCACCTGGACGATGCTGAACATCGTCGACGAGCAGGTCGCCCGGATCCGCGAGCAGATCGGCGACAAGAGCGTCATCTGCGCCCTCAGCGGCGGCGTCGACTCCGCGGTCGCGGGCGCCCTGGTGCAGCGCGCCGTCGGCGACCAGCTGACCTGTGTGTTCGTCGACCACGGCCTGCTGCGCAAGGGCGAGGCCGAGCAGGTCGAGAAGGACTTCGTGGCGGTCACCGGCGCCCGGCTCAAGGTCGTGGACGCCCAGGAGCGCTTCCTGAACGCGCTGGCCGGGGTCACCGACCCCGAGGAGAAGCGCAAGATCATCGGCCGCGAGTTCATCCGCGTCTTCGAGCAGGCGGCCCGCGAGGTCGTCGCCGACAGCGGCGAGTCCGGCGGCGAGGTCGAGTTCCTGGTGCAGGGCACCCTGTACCCGGACGTGGTGGAGTCCGGCGGCGGCACCGGCACCGCCAACATCAAGTCCCACCACAACGTGGGCGGCCTGCCCGACGACCTCCAGTTCACCCTGGTGGAGCCGCTGCGCGAGCTGTTCAAGGACGAGGTCCGCAAGGTCGGCGAGGAGCTGGGCCTGCCCCCGGAGATGGTCTGGCGCCAGCCGTTCCCCGGCCCCGGCCTGGGCATCCGCATCATCGGCGAGGTCACCCGCGAGCGCCTGGACGTCCTGCGCGAGGCCGACGCCATCGCCCGCGAGGAGCTGTCCCACGCGGGGCTGGACCGCGAGATCTGGCAGTGCCCCGTGGTGCTGCTCGCCGACGTCCGCTCGGTCGGCGTCCAGGGCGACGGCCGCACCTACGGCCACCCCGTGGTGCTGCGCCCGGTCAGCAGCGAGGACGCGATGACCGCCGACTGGTCGCGCCTGCCCTACGACGTGCTGGCCAAGATCTCCAACCGGATCACCAACGAGGTCCGCGAGATCAACCGGGTGACGCTCGACGTCACCAGCAAGCCCCCGGGCACCATCGAGTGGGAGTAGGCGCCCCGGCGCCCACGCGAAGGGGGCCCGGCCGTCAGGCCGGGCCCCCTTCGCGTTCCGCGGGTACCGGGCCGCTCAGTCGGCGCTCTTGAGGAGGACCTCGACGGGCTCGGCGAAACGGTCGTGCCTGAACACCAGGGCCTCGGGGTACTCGCCGACGTGGAGCGTGAACACCATGATCCCGGTGGCCGTCTCGCCCGGCTGGACGGCCTCCCACAGGGACTCCTGCTCCTCGATCCGGCTGGGCCGGTCCGCGACGACCTCCTGCTGAAGCTCGGTCCGCACCCCCTGGGCCTCGTGGTCCAGCAGCACGGGCGCGTCGCTCAGATTGGTGAAGTCCACGTCGAGCACGCAGTAGTGCCCGTTCGCCTGCACCTGGACCTCGCGGCTGGGGATGGTCGTCTGGTCGCACTCGACGTCGAGCACCTTCACACGGGCCAGGCCGTCGGCGCTGGTGGCCTCCATGGCCCCGGTGCCCGGGGTCGCGGGCCCGTCCCCCTCGCCGGGTCCGCCCTCGCCGCCGTCCTCGGGGGCGGCGGAGGTGCCGGGCTGCTGCGTCTGCTGACCGGACGGGGCGTCGTCGCCGCCGAGGTTGGTCACCACGTACAGCACCGCCAGCAGCGCGAGGACCAGCAGGACGGCGGCCGCCGCGGCGATGACCACGATGCCGCGCCGGTTGGCCGGGCCGGTCGGCCGGTGCGGGGGCGGCGGGACCGGCGGAACGTACGGCTGCGGCCCCGGGCGCGGCGCCTGCTGGTCGGCGGGCGGCACGATCGGGACCGCGCCGGTGGAGGCCGGGTGCTGGGCGGGCGGCGGCCCGCCCGGGGCGCCGGCCTGCGGGTGCGGGGGCGGGGGCGGTCCCTGGGGCGGGTGCCCGCCGCCGGGGTGCCCCGGGGCCGGGCGCACGAACGTGCCGCTCTGGTGCGGGGCGGCCTGCGGGCCGGGCGGGGCGACCGGGGGCGCCTGGTAGGCGCCGGGCGCCGGGTGGCGCATGCCGGTCATGGTCTGGTGGGCGCCCTGCGGCGGACCGTGCGGCATCGGCGGGGGCAGGTTGGGCCGCCACGACTGGTGCAGCGCGTGCGACACCATGTCGTTGGGGTTGGAGGTGTCCTCGCCGCCCGCCAGCTCCAGGAGCAGGTCCTGGGCGGTGGGCCGCCGGTTGGGGTCCTTGTCCAGGGCCCGCAGCACCAGCCGGTCCAGGGGGCTGTCGAGGTTGCCGATCTGGGGCTCGGCGAACAGCACCCGCTTGCCCAGCGTCATGGCGTCGCCGTTGCCGAAGGGGTGGGTGCCGTTGCCGGCGAACGCCACCAGGCACCCCCAGGCGAAGATGTCCGCCTTGGTGGTGACCTGCTCCTCCAGGAGCTGCTCGGGCGCCATCCAGCCCGGGCTGCCCATGACGATGCCCGTCTGGGTGTGGTTGGTGGCGGTGTTCATGGCCCGGGCGATGCCGAAGTCGATCACGCGCGGGCCCGACAGCGACAGCAGCACGTTGGCGGGCTTGAGGTCGCGGTGCACCAGGCCGGTGCGGTGGATCGCGGCGAGCGCGGCGGCCACGCCCAGGGCGAACCCGTGCAGGGTGGAGGAGTCCAGGGGGCCGTTCTGGGCGATGTGCTCGGCCAGCGCGGTGCCCGCGATGTACTCGGTCACCATGTACGGGCGGTTCTCGAACGTGCCGTGGTCGAGGACCTTCGCGGTGCAGAAGGAGGCGACCTTGCGGGCGTTCTCCATCTCGTCGCGGAACCGCGCCCGGGTCGCCTCGTCGAAGGCGAGCTCGGGGCGGATGACCTTGATCGCTACCTGGTTGTTCCGGTCCGGCAGCCCGCCGAGGTAGACGGTGCCCATGCCGCCGCTGCCCAGCTTCCCGGACAGCACATAGGGCCCGATGGTGGCCGGATCTCCGGCGCCCAGCGGTTCCAGGTTCTTCGGGAGCCCATCCGACGGCAAGTAGTCCTCCCCGACGGTGTCCAAACTCCGCCTTGCCCCAAGGTAGCGGTGTTTGTGCCCTGATTCCCACTCGCGGACCCCGTCGGCCCGGTTCGCGGAAGGGCGGTGACTGACATGACAATGGTGACGATCCCCGAATCGCGCCCTTGGTTCCCGTTTCCGCCCGAACATCGCGTTCGTCTCACGGAGCAGGGGTGAACACAGCGGCTCCCCTGCCGGGGTGTGTGCTCACGCAAGGGGGGGTTCCTTTACGATTGGGGACTCGTGACAGTTGATACCACCGTAACCGTGCGGGTTCCCGCGAAGGTCAACCTCCAGCTGGCGGTGGGGCCCGCACGTGAGGACGGGTTCCACGACCTCGTCAACGTTTTCCACGCGGTCTCGCTGTTCGATGAGGTTACCGTCCGGGAGGCGGGACCGCGCAGTGGGCGACCCGACGGTAGCACCTCACCGGGTGGCGGCACCCTCCTCGCGGAGCTGACCGCGAACGGTGGTTCGGTCTCCCACCTGTCACGTGTGCCACTGGACGCCTCCAACCTCGCCGCGGGCGCCGCCGACCTGCTGGGCCGGGAGACCGGCCGCGGCCGTCCGGTGCGGATCCACCTGGAGAAGCGCATCCCCGTGGCGGGCGGGATGGCCGGCGGCAGCGCCGACGCGGCGGCCGCCCTGGTCGCCTGCGACCGGCTGTGGGGGACCGGCCTGCCCCGCGAGGACCTGCTGCGGCTGGCCGCCGTGCTCGGCAGCGACGTGGCCTTCCCCCTGGTGGGGGGCACCGCGGTGGGCCGGGGGCGGGGCGAGATCCTGGAGCCGATGACCAGCCCCGGCCGGTACCGCTGGGTGTTCGCGCTGTCCCCGCACGGCCTGTCCACGGGCGCGGTGTTCGCCGAGTACGACCGGCTGCGGCCCGACGCGCCGGCCCCGGAGCTGAGCGCGGCCCTGCGGGACGCTCTGGCCGCCGCGGATCCCGCGGCCCTGGGCCGGGCGCTGGCCAACGACCTCCAGGAGGCGGCGCTGTCGCTGCTGCCGGAGCTGGAGCGCACGCTCGAGACGGGCGCCTCGGCCGGAGCGCTGGGCGCGCTGGTGTCCGGCTCCGGTCCGACCTGCGCGTTCCTGGTGGGCGGCGGCTCGGAGGAGGCGTCGGTGGTCGCCGAGCGGGAGGCCGCGGTGGTGGCCTCACTGGAGGCGAGCGGGCTGTGCGAGCAGATCGTGCGGGCCGACGGGGACGTCCCCGGCACGGTCTTCGTGTGATGTAAATCACTTGTGGTTTCCGGGTGAGGGCCCTGGGTCCCCGCATTGACCTCAACCATGGTTGAGATTGAAGACTGGGGGCATGCCGACGACAGCAGCCCTCACCCGCTACGCCGACCTGCCGGCCCTCATCGGCCTGATGGAGGGCGACGAAAAGCACAGTGCCGCCGCGCACTCCACGCTCGACGTCGTCTGGGTCCTCTACGACCGCGTCCTGGCCGTCACCCCCGAGACCGCCGACGACCCCGCCCGCGACCGGTTCCTGCTCTCCAAGGGCCACGGGCCCGCCGCCTTCTACGCCGTCCTGGCCGCCAAGGGCTTCCTCGACGTGTCCGCGCTGCGGGGCTGGACCGCCTTCGGCTCCGCCCTGGGACACCACCCCGACCGGGTCCTCGTCCCCGGCGCGGAGATCGGCAGCGGCTCGCTCGGCCACGGCCTGCCCATCGCCCTGGGGACCGCCCTGGGGCTGCGCGCCCGGAACGTGCGCCGCCCCGACGGGTCCGCGCCCCGCACGGTGGTGCTCGTCGGCGACGGCGAACTCGACGAGGGCAGCAACCACGAGGCCATCGCCGCGGCCGGGCGGCTGGGCGTCGGCTCCCTCACCACCGTGGTCGTCGACAACGGGTCGGCCCTGCACGGCTGGCCCGGCGGGATCGCGCGCCGCTTCGAGCTGGAGGGCTGGGCCACCCGCGAGGTCCAGGGCCGCGACCACGACGCCCTGCACGCCGCGTTCACCCGCCCCTGGGGCGACCGGCCGCTCGCCGTCGTCGCCCGCGTCCGCCCCACGAGCTGACACCGCCACCGACCGGAGGAGACCGGCCATGACCCACAGCACGACGCGGACCGCGCCCCGGGCCGACGCCGCGACGCACGGACCGAACGAGATGCGCGAGGTGTTCGGCGCCGCCGTCTCGGAGGCGATGGACGACGACCCCCGCCTCGCGGTCGTCCTGGCGGTCATCTCCGCCGGGATGTTCCGCCGGGCCGCCGCCCGCCACCCCGGGCGGGTGATCGACCTGGGCATCCGCGAGCAGGCCATGATCGGGACCGCGGGCGGACTCGCCCTCACCGGGATGCGCCCGGTCGTCCACAGCTACGCCCCCTTCCTGGTGGAGCGCCCCTTCGAGCAGATCAAGCTCGACCTGGGGCACCAGGACGCCGGGGCGGTCCTGGTGAGCATCGGCGGCTCCTACGACGCCGCCGCGGAGGGCCGCACCCACCAGGCCCCCGGCGACGTCGCCCTGATCGACACCCTGCCCGGCTGGACCGTCCACGTGCCCGGCCACGCCGACGAGGTGCGCGCCGTCCTGCGCGACGCCCTGCCCGGCGACGACCGGGTGTACATCCGGCTGTCGGGCACCGCCAACCGCGCCCCCCTGCCGCTGTCCGGGGGCCTGGCCGTGGTCCGGCCGGGCTCGGCCCGCTCCGCCGGAGTGGTCGTGGCCGTCGGGCCCATGCTCGACCGCACCCTGGAGGCCACCGCGGACCTCGACGTCACCGTCGCCTACACCGCCACCGTGCGCCCCTTCGACCGCGCCGGGCTCAGCGCCCTGGTCGCCGCCGCCGGGAACGCGGACGTGATGCTGGTGGAGCCCTACCTCAGGGGCACCTCCGCGCACGAGGTCTCCGAGGCGCTGGCCGACCGCAGGCACCGCCAGCTCTCCCTCGGCGTGCCGAGGGACACGGAGCTGCGCGCCTACGGCACCCCGGCCGACCACGCCCGGGCGCACGGGCTGGACGTCCGGGGAATCGCGCGGGCCGCCCGGGACTTCTTCCTGGTGTAGGGAGAGCCCTCCGGCGAACCCCGGTTCCCGGCGGCATGTGAAATCCTGATATGTAGTGATACCGACCTGCCCGGGGCCTTGCGTGGTGCGGCCCCGGGCTCCTCTTTTCCGGCGCTCCCGGGTCCGGCGGACCCCGCAGGACCCGGTCGGAGCCCCGCCGGCGTCCGGGACCCGTCCAGGGCACCCGGCGACACCCGGGACAATGGAGACGATGACGAATCTGGTCAACCTTCAGGACGTGTCCCTGGCCTACGGGCCCCTCGTGCTCCTCGACTCGGTGTCACTGGGCGTGGACGAGGGCGAGCGCATCGGCGTGGTCGGCCGCAACGGCGGCGGGAAGTCCACGCTGATCTCCGTGCTGTCCGGGGCCCTGCCGCCCGACTCCGGCCGGGTGGTGCACAACCGCGGCCTGCGCGTGGGCTTCCTGCACCAGCGCGACGACTTCCCCGACACCACCGTCGGCGCCTTCGTGCTGGGCGAGCGGGCCGAACACGAGTGGGCGGGCGACGCCCGCGCCCGCGACATCCTGCGCGGGCTGCTCGGCGGCTGGAGCCTGGACACCCCCATGGCGGGGCTGTCCGGCGGCGAGCGCCGCCGCGCCGGCCTGGCCCGGCTGCTGGTGGGCGATCACGACCTCATCGTCCTGGACGAGCCCACCAACCACCTCGACATCGAGGGCATCCACTGGCTCGCCGGGCACCTGCGCGACCGCCGCGAGGCGCTCGTGGTGGTCACCCACGACCGCTGGTTCCTGGACGCCGTCACCACCCGCACCTGGGAGGTGGGACGCGGCGCCGTCGAGCGCTACGAGGGCGGGTACGCCGCCTACGTGCTGGCCAAGGCCGAGCGCGAGCGCCAGGCCGCGGCCACCGAGGAGCGCCGCCAGAACCTCATGCGCAAGGAGCTGGCCTGGCTGCGCCGGGGCGCCCCCGCGCGCACCTCCAAGCCCAAGTTCCGCATCGAGGCGGCCAACCGGCTGATCGCGGACGAGCCGCCGGTGCGCGACACCGTCGAGCTGGTCCGGTTCGCCAGCTCCCGTCTGGGCAAGACCGTCATCGACCTCAAGGACGTGACGGCGACCGTCCCGGGGCGGACCCTGCTGGACCACCTCACCTGGCAGCTCGGCCCCGGCGACCGGGTCGGCCTGGTCGGGGTCAACGGCGCGGGCAAGTCCACGCTGCTCAAGATCCTCGCCCGGGAGCGGGAGCCCGAGTCGGGCCACGTCCGCACCGGGCGCACCGTCCGGCTCGCCCACCTGTCGCAGAACGTCACCGAGCTGGACCCCGAGGCCCGGCCGCTCCAGGCGGTCATGGACGTGCGCGAGCACGTGACCATCGGCAAGCGGGACTACACCGCCAGCCAGATGCTGGAGCGCTTCGGGTTCCGCGGCGAGCGCCAGTGGACCCCGATCGGCGACCTGTCCGGCGGCGAGCGGCGCCGCCTGCAGCTGCTGCGCCTGCTCATGGACGAGCCCAACGTCCTGCTGCTGGACGAGCCCACCAACGACCTGGACATCGAGACCCTCACCGAGCTGGAGGACCTGCTCGACGGCTGGCCCGGCTCCCTGGTGCTGGTCTCCCACGACCGGTACTTCCTGGAGCGGATCACCGACCGGGTGCTGGCCCTCATGGGCGACGGCGGCCTGGCGTTCCTGCCCGGCGGCGTGGACGAGTACCTGGAGCGCCGGGCCGGCACCGCGGGGGAGGCCGCGGTGCCCACCGCGGGCGGGGGAGAGGCCCCCGCCGCCGAGCCCGAGCGCCCCGCCGTGTCGGCGGCCGACCGCCGCGCCGCCCAGAAGGAGATGCAGCGCGTCGAACGGCGCATGGACAGGATCGCCGCGCGCGAGGCCGAGCTGCACGAGCAGATGGCGGCCGCGGCCGAGGACTACACCCGGCTCGCCGAGCTCGACGCCGAGGCCAAGGCCCTGGCGGGCGAGAAGGAGGAGCTGGAGATGATCTGGCTGGAGCAGGCGGAGCTGGTCGGCGACTGACCCGGTCCGGCGGGGGTCAGCGTCCGTTGGCGCGCAGGGCGGCCACCGCCGCCACCGTGGCGTACCCCCGCCACTCCAGCGCGGAGGCGGGGGAGTGGCATTCGAAGCCGACGGCCCACCCGCCGTCGGGGAGCAGGCCCCGCTCCAGGCGGTCGAGGTCGGCGGCGACGGCCTCCTCGGCCAGGTGCTCCCGGACGGGGCGGCCGGGCACGGCGGCGTAGTCGAGCGGGTGGAGCGTCTCGCCCGGAGCGCCTCCGGCCACGGGGATGCGGCCGTCGGCGGGCACGAACCGGGCGAGGCGGCGCAGCAGCCCGGCGGCCTCGGGGCGGGTGTCCGCGACGGAGTCGAGGAACAGCAGCGAGAACGACAGGACGTACGCGAAGGGCGCCTCCTCGACGGCGGCGATCTCCCCGAGGCAGTACTCCGTCGCGGTCGCGAGCCACGGGTGGTCCGCGATCCGCGGGTCCGTCCGGGCCGCCCGATGGGCCTGCGCGACCACCGCGGCCGTGATCTGCAGGGACGACGTGTGCGGGTCGGCCGACACCCAGAAGGGCGCGCAGGCGGCCGGGTCCGTGACGGGCAGAGCGAACGGCAGCCCGCCGTCGGGCAGGGTCGTCGCGTTCAACCAGTCCAGCAGCTCCGGGACGCGGGCGTACGTCGCGGGGGCGGCGTCGGCCACGGCCTCCAGGGCGTGCAGTGCGCCGCCGGGCTGGCTCTCGGGGGAGCGCAGGTCGGGTTCCAGGCCGTGGCCGTGGCCGCCGTCGGGGTTGCGGTACCCGTCCAGGGCCGCGAGGATCGCGGGCCCGGTGTGCTCGGTGGGGCGGATGAGGTGCTCGAAGCGCCGCCGGTCCAGCAGGCGGGCGTGCCCGGCCATGAAGGCGGCCGTCCTGTCGGTGTCCATGGGACCAGCCTGCCGGGCGCGGCGGGCCGGGGTCTTGAACGAAACGGTCACCGCCGGCCCAGCAGCGCGCCCGGGGGCAGGCCCGCGAGGCGCCCGCTCTCGCGGGTGAAGTGCGCCTGGTCGGCGTACCCGGCGGTGGCGGCGGCCTCGCCCAGCGGCGTCCCGGACCGGGCCAGGCGCAGGGCGCGCTGGAGGCGGTGGATCGACATGAGGGTCTTGGGGCCGTAGCCGAAGACCCGGTCGCAGGTGCGCCGCAGCGTGCGCTCGGACATCCCGTGCTCCCGGGCGACCGCCTCCGCGGTCGCGAGGGTGCGGGCCGCCCGGTCCAGGGAGGCCGCCAGCCGCAGGGCCGCGGGGTCGGGGTCGGCGCGCCGCCACAGAGCGGCGAAGACCCGCTCCAGGGTCTCGGCCGGCCCGGCCTCCGGGGCCGGGGGGAGGCGGACCAGGTCGGCCAGGTCGACGCGGCGGTCGGCCAGTTCGCGGGCGGGGACGCCCAGCAGCGCGTGCGCCGCGCCGGGGGCCAGCCGCAGACCCCAGGTCGTCTCGCCCGGGGCGGATCCGTCGACCTGCGCGGCGGTGTCGGGCCCGGCCACCACGAGGCGCCCGCGGTGCCACATGAGGTCCATCGCGGCGTCGGGCAGCACCCGGTGGGGGCCGGAGCCGGTGAAGCGCCACAGGACCCCCGCGCGCCCCCGCCTCTCCCCGTACCCGGTCATCCTCCGACCCTACCGATGCGACCGCCACCGGGGACCGGCGGCCGCCGGTCACCGAGCGTGCCCATAATGTCCGGAAAAGGACGGTGGGCATGCTTTGCCGTGGATTCTGGTCGACACGGTGTGTCCGACCCGTCCGCCGGTTACGGTGGCGGCATGGTCATGTGGGCTTCGGACAACCGGGCGGGGAAGGTGCGGGAGGGGCTGACCCTGCTGTTGTCGCAGGGGCTGATCGACGATTTCGAGATCCGCCCCGACGACGAGCACCCCTACCGCGTCACCATGCCGGTGGGCGTCATCCCGCTGACCGAGCACCAGGCCGCGCACTTCCTCCTCGGCGCCGTCACCGCCCGCTTCGGCCCCCTCGCCCGCGACACCCGGTGACCCTCTACTTGCCGTAGTGGTAGCGGCAGGCGGCGATGCGGATCTCGTCGCCGGCGATCTTGTACACCAGCCGGTGCTCGTCGGTGATCCTGCGGGACCAGTAGCCCTGGAAGCCGTGCCTCAGGGGTTCGGGCTTGCCCATGCCCTCGTTGCCGTTGCGCTCGATGTCCTTGACGAGAGCGTTGATGCGCTTGAGGATCTTGCGGTCCTGCCCCTGCCACCAGACGTAGTCCTCCCAGGCGCTCTGGGACCAGACGAGCCTCACTCGGCCAACTCGCGCTCTATGCCCTGATCGGACTCCAGCTCCTCGATGGCGGAGACCAGGCGGCGGGCGTTCTCCGGGCTGCGCAGGAGGTAGGCGGTCTCCTTCAGGGTCTCGTACTCGGACAGGGCCATCATGACGACGGGTTCGTGTCCGGCTCTCGTGATCACCACTTCCTCTCTGTCGTTCACGACGGCGTCGAGGGTGGCGGCGTAGTTGGCGCGGGATTCGGTGTAGCTCATGGTCTTCAAGGCTCGTCCCTTCCAAGCTCTGCCCAGTGATTCCAAATGTACAGGATCATGTACGCCGATGGCTGGAAAAAGGTTCCGGAGACGGCGGAGGCGCCGGGACGCGGGGTCCCGGCGCCTCCGTTGCGCGCGTCGGCGGGGCGGTCAGCGGGCCAGGGAGGCGAACTCCTCGGCGATGACCGTGGCCCCGGCCTTGTTGGTGTGGATGTCGGGGCCCAGGTCCGTGTTGCACATCCACGTGTAGTCGCAGATGGCCTGGAGGTTGTTGGGCATCGAGCCCTCCTGGGGGACGTCGAAGTCGGCGGAGTCGAACGCCGCCTCCACGTCGGCGACCTCGATGTCCTCGGCGGCGTAGGCCGACCGCAGCGACTCGTTCATGGTCTCCAGGACCTCGGTGGCGTACCCGGCGAAGGTCGCGTCGAAGGGGATCTCGCCCTCGACCTCGCCCAGCCCCGGCCCGGCCTCGGGGTCCACCGGGGTGCCGTCCGAGGGCTCCTCCGAGGGCTCGTCCGAGGGGTTCTCGCCGGGTTCGAGCAGCATCGCCGCGAGGAACGGGTTGTAGTAGGTCATCCCGATGATCTGGGTGTCCGGGCCGGCCGCGGCGCGCAGCCGGGAGGCGATCACCGGCGCCTCCGTCTCGATGCGCTCCAGGCCGTCGTCGATGCACTCCGTGTCCACCACGGGCCCGCCGCCACCGCCCACCTCGTCGATGCCCCGGACGCAGCGGGTGAAGTTGTTGCCGCCGATGGTCACGGTGACCAGGTCCACCCGGCCCGCGTGCTCGGAGAGGAACTCCTCGGCCGCCTCGATCTGCGGGCGGCCGCCGTACTGCTCCTCGCAGTGGGCGATCCCGCCCTCGATGAACGTCGTGGTGTCCTCGCCGCCGCAGCCGCTGCGCTCGTGGCGCAGCGTGGAGTCGGCGTCGTACAGGGTGCGGTAGAGGATGTCCGTGTACCCGTCGGGGGTCTCGGCGGGGCCGCCCTCGCTCGGCTGCACGCCCACCGTCAGCGAGTCGCCCAGGGAGAGGTAGTACCGCTCCTCGGCTCCCGCCGGGGAGTCCTCTCCGTCACCGCCCGCGCAGCCGGTCATCGCCACGGCCGTCGCGGACGCCGCGACCAGGGCGGCGTACCGGACGTTCCACCGGATTCTCACTGTCGTTCTCCAACCAGATGAAGACCAAGGATGCGCGCCCTGAGCGGCCCCGGTGAGAGGACGGATACCGCCGGGTAACAACAGTTACCGACCGGAAGGTTCGGTGTCGAGGGGGACCAGGAGGCATCTCAGTAACGATGCGAGCTGCTCGCGCTCCGGTGCGGGCATCGGGGCGAGGAGCGTCTCCTCGTAGCTCAGCAGCGACTCCAGCGCCGCGTCGATGCGCCCGGCGCCCTTGTCGGTCAGCCGCACCAGCACCCCGCGCTTGTCGGCGGGGTCGGGGCGGCGCCGCACCAGTCCCGCGGCGGCCAGCCGGTCCACGCGGTTCGTCATGGTCCCGGAGGTCACCAGGGTGGCGCGCAGGAGGCGGCCCGGGCTCAGCTCGTAGGGCGGGCCCGAGCGGCGCAGCTCGGCCAGGACGTCGAACTCCCAGGGCTCCAGGGAGTGCTCCGTGAACACGGTCCGCCGGGCCCTGTCCAGGTGTCGGGCGAGCCGGGACACCCGGCTGAGCACCTCGAGCGGCGTCACGTCCACGTCCGGCCGTTCGGCGCGCCACGCCTCGATCAGCCCATCCACCTCATCGCGCATGGGTCCAGCATATCTCTTGACATCAAGATAGTGGGGCGGGTATGCGACGCACACCCGCCCCACCGGCGTTCCCGGAGCCTGGGGCGTGTTCGGCGGATCATTCCGGGTCGCGGCCGCGAGGCCGCCTCTCGCCGCGCCGCCTGCGCTCGGACGGCCGAACCCCGGGCCGACCCGCGCCGGTCGTCCTGCGAGAGATCGCCTCGCGGCCGCTCCCGGCATTCGGCGCAGGCGCCGAAACACTCGAGAGCATCCACCGAACACGCCCTAGCGGCCCCGCCTGGTCCGCAGCCTCGGCTTGGCCTCCAGGCTCGACAGCCCGTTCCACGCCAGGTTGACCAGGTGCGCCGCCACCACCTCGCGCTTGGGCCTGCGCACCTCCAGCCACCACTGGCCGGTCAGGGCCCACATGCCCACCAGGGCCTGGGCGTACATGGGGGCGAGCGCGGGGTCGTAGCCCCGCTCGGCGAACTCGTCCACCATGATGTACTCGACCTGGCTGGCGATGTCGTTGATCAGGCCGGCGAAGCTCCCCGTCCCGGAGGCCACGTGCGAGTCGCGGGTGAGCACCCGGAACCCGACCGTGTTCTCCTCGACGTAGCGCAGCAGGGCCAGGGCCGCCTTCTCGATCTTGTTGCGGGCGCTGTCGGCGGTGAGGGCCTCCGAGACCATGCCCACCAGGGTGCGCATCTCCTGGTCGACGACGACCGCGTAGATGCCCTCCTTGCCGCCGAAGTGCTCGTACACCACGGGTTTGGACACGCCCGCCCGTGCGGCGATCTCCTCCACGGAGGTCGCGTCGAACCCGCGTTCGGCGAACAGCTCCCGGCCGATCTCCAGCAGCTGCCGCCGACGCTCCTCGCCCGTCATGCGCTTGCGGCGCACGCGGACCCTCTGCTCGCTGTCGGCTGCTCCCATGATGGTCAAGAATCCTAGACGCTGACCCGCTTGGCGGCGAGTCGCTCGTTGTCGGGCCAGCGGACCTTGGTCGCCCAGCCGAACTTCTCGAAGAACCAGATGACGCGCGCCGAGATGTCGATCTGGCCCTTGAGCACGCCGTGCCGGGCGCAGGTCGGGTCGGCGTGGTGCAGGTTGTGCCAGGACTCGCCGAACGACGGGATGGCCAGCCACCACACGTTGCGGGAGCGGTCGCGCACCTCGAAGTTCTCCTCGCCGATGGTGTGGCAGATGGAGTTGATCGACCAGGTCACGTGGTGCAGCAGAGCCACCCGGACCAGGCTCGCCCAGAAGAACGCAGTGACCGCTCCCCACCAGGACATGGTGACCAGGCCGCCGATGAGCGCCGGGGCGCCCAGGGAGAACACCACGATCGGCACGAACAGCTTGTCGATCAGGACGGTGTCCTTGTCCTTGAGCAGGTCCGGGGCGAACCGGCGGGGCGAGGTCTTCTTCTCGTCCAGGTACATCCACGCCATGTGCGCGTAGTAGAGCCCCTTGGCGACCGACTTCCAGTCGTCGCCGAACCGCCACGGCGAGTGCGGGTCGCCCTCGGCGTCCGCGTACTTGTGGTGGCGGCGGTGGTCGGCCACCCACTTGATGACGCTGCCCTCGATGGCCATCGAACCGGCGATCGCGAGCGCGATCTTGAGCGGGCGGTTGGCGCGGAACGAGCCGTGGGTGAAGTGGCGGTGGAAGCCGACCGTGATGCCCAGCCCGCTGATCAGGTAGAAGACCGAGGCGATGGCGATGTCGACCAGGCTCAGGCCCCAGCCCCAGAAGAACGGTACGGCGGCGAGCAGCGCGATGAGCGGGATGAACACGAAGGCGAACACCGTGTACCGCTCGGCGCGCCCGCGCGGCTCGGGCTCGTACTCGGGGATCGGTGTGCGCTTGGCGGGCGTCTCGGGTGCGGCTGTCATGGGTCCCTGCCTCGTGATCGGAAACGTCGTTTGTTCGTCTGTGAGGTCAGGGCGTGCCGGGAGCGCGCGGGCGTCCGTCGCGACGGCCCAACCTATACCTACGTAACCGTAACCTACGAACCCGTAGGTTTGGCAAGGGTCATCGCGAAGGCGCTATCTTGGTGACCGTCATGTCGGCGCGGAGGCCCGCGCCCGGCGTGTTCCCGGATGATGTAATCGGCAGCATGTGGGGTTTTGGTCCCCATCGTCCAGGTTCGAGCCCTGGTCCGGGAGCAGACGCACCGCCGCGCCGCCGCGCCCGCCGGGTGCCGTCCGTACCGGAGCGGCGCACATCACACCCCTCCCCGCCCCTTCCGCGCCAGAGCCCGTGAACGGGCGACGGGTGCGACCGGGCCCACCCCGCCGGGGCCGTCTCCGCCGCCGGGGGCCTGTGACACGGATGTATCCTTCCCATGTCGGCCGCACGACGGGTCATCGCCGTGCGCGGCATGAGGGACGCCCCGCCGAACGCCGACCGCGAGATCGTCTTCTTCCTAGCCAGCTATCACGAGGGGTCTCCTCCAGTGAGCGTGAACCGCCCGGCTGCCGTCATCGTCCTCGCCGCGGGCGAGGGCACCCGGATGAAGTCCCAACTCCCCAAGGTGCTCCACGAGATCGGCGGCCGCAGCATGGTCGGCCACGTGCTGGCCGCGGCCCGCGAGCTCGATCCGCTGCACACGGCCGTCGTCCTCGGACACGCCCGCGAGCGCATCGCCGAGCACCTGGCGCAGATCGCCCCCGAGGCCGTCACCGCCGTCCAGGAGGAGCAGAAGGGCACCGGGCACGCGGTGCGCATGGCCCTGGAGGACCTGGCCCGCCAGGGCGTCGAGCCCACCGGCACCGTCGTCCTCACCTGCGGGGACACCCCGCTGCTGCGCGGCGGCACGCTGGCCGGCCTGGTCTCCTTTCACGAGAAGGAGGGCAACGCCGTCACCGTCCTGTCGGCCCGCGTCCCCGACCCCCACGGTTACGGGCGCATCGTCCGCGACGCCGACGGGGAGTTCACCTCCATCGTCGAGCAGGCCGACGCCACCCCTGCGGAACTGGCCGTCGACGAGATCAACTCCGGCATGTACGCCTTCGACGGCGCCCTGCTGGCCCGGGTCGTGCAGCGCATCGGCAGCGACAACGCCAAGGGCGAGGAGTACCTCCCCGACGCCGTCGCGCTGCTGCGCGGCGACGGCCACCGGGTCGGCGCCTGGGTCATCGACGACGCCGACGAGGTCCAGGGCGTCAACAACCGCGTCCAGCTCGCCGAGGCCCGGCGCCTGCTCAACGACCGCCTGCTGCGCGAGCACATGCTCGCCGGGGTCACGGTCGTGGACCCCGCCACGACCTGGGTCGACGTCGACGTGCGCATCGGCCGCGACACCCTCGTCGAGCCCGGCACCCGCCTGCGCGGCGCCACCGAGGTCGGCGAGGACGCGGTCATCGGTCCCGACAGCGACCTGCTCGACACCGTCGTGGGCGACGGCGCCAAGGTCCGCCGGACCACCGCGGACCGCGCCGAGATCGGCCCCGGGGCCGACGTCGGCCCCTACACCTACCTCCGGCCGGGCACCCGCCTGGCCGACCGGGCCAAGGCCGGTGCGTTCGTGGAGGTCAAGAACGCGAACATCGGCAGCGGCTCCAAGGTCCCGCACCTGACCTACGTCGGCGACGCCGACATCGGCGTCGGCAGCAACATCGGCTGCTCGTCGGTGTTCGTCAACTACGACGGGGTCAACAAGTCCCGGAGCACCATCGGCGACCACGTGCGCATCGGCAGCGACAACACCATCGTCGCCCCGGTCACCGTGGGCGACGGTGCCTACTCCGGGGCCGGGACCGTGGTCCGGGACGACGTTCCGCCCGGTGCGCTGGCCGTGTCCGACGGGCACCGGCAGCGCAACGTGGAGGGGTGGACCGAGCGCAAGCGCCCGGGGACCGCCTCGGCCGACGCCGCCCTGCGGGCGCGGTCGGCCCAGGACGGGGAGGGCGTCGGGAGCGCAGGGCGCACCGAGGACGCAGAGCGGCACAGAGCCGACGATCAGTAGTGACTGTGGGGGAGAAACACGTGACCGGGATGAAGGCCACCGGCCAGAAGAATCTCATGCTGTTCTCGGGGCGCACGCACCCGAGCCTGGCCGAAGAGGTCGCCAAGGAACTGGGGATCGAGGTGGTCCCCACCCGGTTCGACACCTTCGCCAACGGTGAGATCTTCGTCCGCTACCTGGAGTCGGTCCGCGGCTCGGACGCCTTCGTGATCCAGGCGCACGCCGACCCGATCAACGAGTCGATCATGGAGCAGCTGATCATGGTGGACGCGCTCAAGCGCGCCTCCGCCAAGCGCATCACCGTGGTCACCCCGTTCTTCGGGTACGCGCGCCAGGACAAGAAGCACCGCGGTCGCGAGCCCATCTCGGCCCGCCTGATGACCGACCTGTTCCGTACCGCCGGCGCCGACCGCATGATGGCCGTCGACCTGCACACGGACCAGATCCAGGGCTTCTTCGACGGCCCGGTCGACCACCTGTTCGCGCTGCCGATCCTGGCCGACCACATCGCGAACCGGGTCGACGTCGCCGAGATCACCGTGGTCTCCCCCGACGCGGGCCGCGTGCGCACCGCCGACCGCTGGGCCGACCGGCTGGGCGCCCCGCTGGCCATCATCCACAAGCGCCGCGACCCGGACGTGGCCAACCAGGTCCGCGTCCACGAGGTCGTCGGCACGGTCAAGGACCGCGTGTGCGTCCTGGTGGACGACATGATCGACACCGGCGGCACCATCGTCAAGGCCGCCGACGCGCTGTTCGAGCAGGGCGCCAAGCAGGTCCTCGTGGCGGCCACGCACGGTGTGCTGTCCGGCCCGGCCGCGGAGCGACTGCAGAACTCCCGCATCTCCGAGGTGGTCATCACCAACTCGCTGCCGGTGCCCGAGTCGCGCTCCTTCGAGAAGCTCACCCAGCTGTCGATCGCGCCGCTGGTGGCGCGCGCGATCAGCGAGGTCTTCACCGACGGGTCGGTCACGAGCCTGTTCGAGTAGGACCCGGCGCGGGCGGCGGATCCGGACGTATCCGCCGCCCGCGCGTCCGTTCCCCCGCCGACACGCCGTCCCCGGTGGTTGCACCGCGGGCGGCGGGGCGTCGGTGGGGCGTGTACGGAGTCGTCCCCGGAACCAGTAGACTTGGCCGAGTGTCCCCGTGCCCGAGCGGAGCCTCGTTCGGCTTCGTGCGGACGCGAGGGCAGGGGTGCGCGACGAGCGTTCCCGGGCCGGACGGGTCCGGTGGCGACTCGCCGGGCACGCCTGGAACCAGGGCGGTCGCGTCCCCTACCGGGGAGACCCCGCCGCTTCCCCGCCGAGAGCGGGAATCGTTCGTACTACTGGAGTCGTGTTCCCCGTACTGCGGGGTTGAACCCGAGGAGTTTTGTCGTGTCCGAGGTACGTATCGCTGCCGAGCCCCGCACGGAATTCGGCAAGGGCGCCTCCCGTCGCGCCCGCCGCGCGGGTAAGGTGCCGGCCGTCCTCTACGGCCACGGCACCGAGCCCCGCCACCTGAACCTGCCGGGCCACGAGCTCATGCTCGCCCTGAAGACCCCGAACGTCCTGCTGCGCCTCGAGGGCCTGGACAAGGACAACCTCGCCCTGCCCAAGAGCGTCCAGCGCGACGCCATCAAGGGCTTCCTGGAGCACGTCGACCTGCTCGTCGTCTCCAAGGGCGAGAAGGTCGAGGTCGAGATCCCGGTGACCCTGGTCGGTGAGATCAAGGGCGCCGGCGTGCTCACCCAGGAGCTCGTCACCGTGACCGTCGAGGCCGAGGCCACCCACATCCCCGAGGGCGTCGAGTTCGACATCGACGGCCTGGACGTCGGCAGCACCGTGACCGCCGCGGAGCTGAAGCTGCCGGCCGGCACCACCCTGGTGACCGACCCCGAGTCGATCGTCCTCAACGTCTCCGCGCCGCGCGTGGAGGAGGAGGGCGAGACCCCGGCCGAGGGTGAGGCCGCCGAGGGCGAGGCCACCGAGGCCGCCGCCGAGTAGTCGCCGGCACCGTACACCGACCGAGCGCGCGGCTCCCACCGGAGCCGCGCGCTCGGTCTTTCGTCTGTAGGCTCGTTCCCGTGTGGGGACGCTGGAGGAACAAGGACATGGCGGAGACCGAGCGCTGGCTGGTCGTCGGGCTGGGCAACCCGGGGCCCAAGTACGCCGGGAACCGGCACAACGCGGGCTTCATGGTGGTGGACGCCCTGGCGGGGGGCGAGCGCTGGAAGGCGCACCGGGCGCACGCCGAGGCGGTGGAGACCCGCCTGGAGGGCACCGCGGTGGTGCTGGCCAAGCCGCGCACCTACATGAACCTGTCGGGCGGCCCGGTGTCGGGGCTGGCCCGGTTCTACAAGGTGCCGATGGAGCGGATCGTCGTCGTGCACGACGAGATGGACATCGACTTCGGCGCCCTGAAGCTGAAGAAGGGCGGCGGCTCGGGCGGCCACAACGGGCTCAAGTCCCTCACCTCCTCCCTGGGCGGCCCGGACTACCTGCGGGTCCGGTTCGGCGTGGGCCGCCCGCCCGGACGGATGGACCCGGCGGACTACGTGCTGCGCGACTTCTCCTCGACCGAGCGCGGGGAGCTCGACCTCAACATCGAGCGCGCCGCCGACGCGGTCCGCACGGTCCTCACCGACGGCCTCGAACGCGCCCAGAACATCTACCACACCGCCGTCTGACCGGCGGCGGGACCACCGGAGGGCCGTGCGGGACACCGCACGGCCCTCCGCCGTCCCCGGGCCTTTCCTCAGCGGTAGCGGACCGGGGCCAGCAGGCGCCAGGCGACGCCGGCGGCCTCCTCGGCGGAGGCCGCCGGTGCGTCCGCCGCGACCCGGTCGGCGATCAGGGCGACCAGGCCGCCGGACAGGTGGGCGGCCAGCGCCCGGTCCGGGACCCCGCCGGTGCCCGGCGGCCGGGCGCCCGCCGCGAACCGCTCCCGCAGCTCCCCGGCCACACCCGCGCGCAGCCGGTGGGCGAAGTCCCCGGCCAGCAGCGTCCGGTAGAGCGCGGCGTGCTCGGCGACGTGGGCGAACAGGTCCACGAGGGGGGCCGGGGCCCCCTCCTCCGGGGCCTCCAGCGGACACAGGGCGGCGCAGCGCGCCACGTGCGCGAGCGCGTCCTCCATGGCGTCGGCCACCAGCGCGTCGATGTCGGGGTAGTGCTGGTACACCGTGGCGCGGTTGATCCCCGCCTCGCGGGCCACCGCGGACACGGTGACGCGCTCGGGCGCGGTGTCGGCGAGCAGGGTCAGCAGGGCGGCGCGCAGTCCGGCGCGGGTGCGGCGGGCGCGCGGGTCGTCGGGGTTCACGCCACCAGGGTAAGACACACGTCGTTTAAGCAATATGTGTTGTTTAATCAACAGCTGTTGTTTAGTCTCTCCGTATGAGCATGCGACTGGAGATCTGGGCGGACGTGGTCTGCCCCTGGGCGTACATCGGCAAGCGGAGGGTGGAGCGGGCCCTGGCCGCGCGCGGCGGGGGGTCCGTGGAGGTGGTGTGGCGGCCCTACCGCATCGACCCCACCGCCCCCGAGCGGGCCCGGCCGCTGGACGGGCTGCTGCGCGACCCCTTCGTGGACACGGCCCTCCGGGCGTGCGCCCCGCACCTGAGCCCGGAGCAGAACCGGGCCCGGGTGGCCGAGGTGGCCGCCGCCGAGGGCTTCCCCCGCTGGGGCGCCGCCTGGCACGTGAGCTCCCACGGCGCCCACCGGCTGCTGTACCTGGCCGAGCGCGAGGGCGGCCCCGCCCTCCAGGGCGCGGTGGCCGAGGAGGTCATGCGGATCCACTTCGTGGAGGCCGGCGACATCGGTTCCGCCGAGGTCCTGGAGCGGGCCGCCGACCGGGCGGGCTTCGCGGACGGGGGCCGCCTGCTGCGGGCGGGGGAGGGCGACCGGGAAGTGCGCGAGCTGCTGCTGCGCGGCCGGGCCCGGGGCGTGCGCACCTCTCCCACCCTGCTGGTGGGCGACCTGGCCCTGGAGGGGGCCCGCCACCCGGAGGAGATCGGAGTGTTCCTGGACCGGGCCGGGGAGCGTCCGGACCGGAGCCTGCCGGCGGAGGTGGAGCGGCTGCGCCTGGCCGAGGCGCTGGTGGAGAAGGACCCGCTGGGCGCGCTCACCCTGTTGGAGCCGCTGCTGGCGGAGTACGGGGACGACCGGGGCGTACGGCTGGCCGCCGCCCGCGCGCGGCTGCGTTCCGCCCAGGTGGGAAGGGCCCGCCGGGACCTGGAGGCGCTGGTGGCCGAGAGGCCCGACGACTCCCACGCCCGGCTGATGCTGGCCAGTGCGCTGCGGCGGGGCGGGGAGCCGGAGGCGGCGGCCGTGCAGCAGCGGTTGGCGGAGGCCCTGGGCTGAGGGTTTCGGTCAAGTCGTCGTGCGGGCGGCCGGTGTCCGCATTGCGGAACCGCCTGGGGCCGGTCGGTATCGGGAGGGACACATTCCCGAGCCGACCGGCCTTTCTTCGCCGACAGGAGGGCACGCAGAGCGACTTTTCCACTACTTTTAGTTACTGTCAGGGTGGCGTTCCGCCGCTCGGCCGATGACGTGCAGTGATGACTTTCGGACCGGTGCCGGTCTTGGGGGATACATGGTCGCAAGTAGTGGGGTGAAGGACGTCCACCGGCGGACGGTGGCGGTACCGGCGTCCGTCATGCCGGAGGTCGGCTCCCTGCCCCTGCCGCCCCGGCCGTGGACGCGCGCCTACGTGTCCGGACTGCTGGTGCTCGACCTGGTCGCCGCCCTGGGTGCGGGCCTGATCGGGACGACCGCCCGCTTCCACGGGGCGCTCACCGCCGCCACCACCGTCCCCTACCTGTGGCTCTCCCTGGCCCTGCCGCCGCTGTGGTGCCTGTTCGTCTGCCTGGCCGGCGGCTACGCCCGCCGCTTCATCGGGGTGGGCACCGAGGAGTACCGGCGGGTCGCCGTGGCCGGGCTGGCCCTGGCCGCCGGGACCGCCATCGTCGCCTACGCGGTCAAGTTCGACCTCGCCCGCGGCTACGTCCTGGTCACCCTGCCGCTGGTGCTGCTGGCCACGCTCGCCCTGCGCTACGCCAGGCGCAAGGCGCTGCACCGCCGCCGCCGGTCCGGGGACTGCATGAACGGCGTCGTCGTGGTCGGCCACCGGTCGGCCGCGGGCGACCTCATCCGGCGCTTCCGCGGCGAGGTCTACCACGGCATGCGCGTGGTCGGCGTCTGCCTGCCCGAACACGAGGCGGCGGCGGGGGCCGCCCAGGTCGAGGGCTGTCCGGTCCTGGGCTCCTTCGCCGGGGCCGCCGACGCCGCCGCCCTGGTCGGCGCCGACACCGTCGCGGTCCTGGCCTGTCCCGAGATGGACGGCGTCGAGCTGCGCCGCCTGGCCTGGCGCCTGGAGAAGTCCGGCACCGAACTCCTGGTCGCCTCCGCCCTCATGGAGGTCGCCGGCCCGCGCACCACCATCCGCCCCGTCGCCGGGCTCCCCCTGCTGCACGTGGAGCACCCCGAGCTCGCCGGGGTCCGCCGGATCCTCAAGAGCGCCTTCGACCGCGGCGCCGCGGCGCTGGCCCTGGCCCTGCTGTCCCCCCTGTTCCTGGTGCTCGCCGTGCTCATCCGGTGGGAGGACGGCGGCCCGGTCTTCTTCACCCAGACGCGCGTAGGCCGGGGTGGCTCCGAGTTCCCCGTGTACAAGTTCCGTACCATGGTGGTCGGGGCCGAATCGCTGAAGGCGGCGCTGCGGTCCCGCAACGAGCACGACGGTGTGCTGTTCAAGATGCGACGGGACCCCAGGGTGACCCCGGTCGGGGCCTGGCTGCGCCGGTACTCGCTCGACGAGCTCCCCCAGCTCGTCAACGTGGTCCGGGGCGAGATGTCCCTGGTCGGCCCCCGGCCGCCGCTTCCGGAGGAGGTCGCCCGCTACGGGCACGACGTCCGCCGCAGGCTGGTGGTCAAACCGGGGCTGACGGGGCTGTGGCAGGTCAGCGGCCGGTCCGACCTCTCATGGGAGGAATCGGTCCGCCTGGATCTGCGCTACGTGGAAAACTGGTCGCTGACGTTGGACATCCAGATCCTGTGGAAGACGTGGTCAGCGGTGATCCGTGGGGCGGGGGCGTACTGAGCGGTGAAGAACATCCGAAACGATCATGAGGTGGCCCGCGACCTGGCGAGCGAGGCGGGGCAGCTGCTGCTGCGCCTGCGCGCCCGGCACGGCTTCGACGAGCCCGACGTCCTGCGGACCCTGGGCGACCGGACCTCGCACGAGTTCCTGTTCTCCGCCCTGGGGCGGCTGCGCCCCAGCGACGCGGTGCTCTCCGAGGAGGGCGTGGACGACCCGGCCCGGCTGCGCGCCCGCCGGGTGTGGATCATCGACCCGCTGGACGGCACCCGCGAGTTCGCCGAGGCGGGCCGGGTCGACTGGGCGGTGCACGTGGCCCTGTGGGAGAACGGCGAGCTGGTCGCCGGGGCGGTCGCGCTGCCCGCGCAGGGCAGCACCCTGTCGACGGTGGACCCGCCCTGGCTGCCCGAGGAGCGCCCGTCGGGGCAGCGGCTGCGGATCACGGTCAGCCGCTCGCGCCCGCCCGCGTTCGCGCAGCGGATGGCCACCCAGCTGGGCGCCGAGCTGGTCCCGATGGGGTCGGCGGGCGCCAAGATCTGCTCGGTACTGCTGGGCATGGCCGACATCTACGTCCACGCCGGCGGCCAGTACGAGTGGGACACGGCCGCCCCGGTGGCGGTCGCCCAGGCGGCCGGCCTGCACGCCTCCCGGATCGACGGTTCGCCCCTGCGCTACAACGTAGCCGACCCGCTACTCCCCGATGTCCTTGTATGTCGATCGGAATTGTCGGGTATGTTGTTGGCTAGCATCCGCGACGGCGCGGACCTGGACAGCGCCGGTCCGCACGCGGGGGGCTAGCCGAGAGGCCCTCCGCCGTCGTCCGAACCGGTGCCCCCAGCGGTATCTCTAAGGCGGATTCATGGGTCAGGCGAGTCAGCAGGCGCCCGGGCGCTACCAGCTCTCCCAGCTGGACGTCCTCGAGGCCGAGGCGATCTTCATCATGCGCGAGGTGGCCGCGGAGTTCGAGCGGCCGGTGCTGCTCTTCTCCGGCGGCAAGGACTCGATCGTCATGCTCCGCCTCGCGGAGAAGGCCTTCTGGCCGGGCGCCGTCCCGTTCCCGGTCATGCACGTCGACACCGGCCACAACTTCCCTGAGGTCATCGAGTTCCGGGACCGCCGGGTCGAGCAGGCCGGGGTGCGCCTGGTCGTCGCCTCCGTCCAGGAGCAGATCGACGCGGGCAAGGTCGCCGAGCCCACCGGCCGCTGGGCCAGCCGCAACCGCCTCCAGACCGCCGCCCTGCTGGAGGCCATCGAGGAGCACGGGTTCGACGCGGCCTTCGGCGGCGCCCGCCGCGACGAGGAGAAGGCCCGCGCCAAGGAGCGCGTGTTCTCCTTCCGCGACGAGTTCGGCCAGTGGGACCCCAAGAACCAGCGCCCCGAGCTGTGGAGCGTGTTCAACACCCGCATCGACCGGGGCGAGCACATCCGCGTCTTCCCGATCTCCAACTGGACCGAGCTGGACGTGTGGGCCTACATCCGGCGGGAGCGGCTGGAGCTGCCCTCCATCTACTTCGCGCACGAGCGCAGCGTGTTCGAGCGCGACGGCATCCTGCTCGCCGACTCCCCGATCATCGCGCGCGACGACACCGAGGTCCCCTTCACCGAGACCGTGCGCTACCGCACGGTGGGCGATCTGACCTGCACCGGCGCGGTGAAGTCGACCGCCGTGGAGCTCGACGACATCATCGCCGAGATCGCCGCGACCCGGATCACCGAGCGCGGGCAGACCCGGGCCGACGACCGCGCCAGCGAGGCCGCGATGGAGGACCGCAAGCGCGAGGGCTACTTCTAGCCCTCCACCGGCCCCCACGGACGCCCGCGGAGCAGCACGCCCCGCCCGCCCTTCGGACGCATTTCTTCCCACAGAGGACCAGCGAGCATGAGCAACGACATCCTGCGGTTCGCCACGGCGGGCTCCGTGGACGACGGCAAGAGCACCCTGATCGGCCGCCTGCTGTTCGACTCCAAGTCGATCTTCGAGGACCAGCTCGACGCGGTGGAGCGGACCAGCGCCGCGCGCGGCGAGGAGCACACCAACCTGGCGCTGCTCACCGACGGCCTGCGGGCCGAGCGCGAACAGGGCATCACCATCGACGTGGCCTACCGGTACTTCGCCACGCCCAAGCGGACGTTCATCATCGCGGACACCCCCGGGCACATCCAGTACACCCGCAACATGGTCACCGGGGCCTCCACCGCCGACCTGGCGATCATCCTGGTGGACGCGCGCAAGGGCCTCCAGGAGCAGAGCCGCCGGCACGCCTTCCTCACCACGCTGCTCCAGGTCCCGCACCTGGTCCTGGCGGTCAACAAGATGGACTTGGTCGACTACGACCAGGCCCGGTTCGAGGAGATCAAGGCGGAGTTCACCGACTTCGCCGCCAAGCTGGACGCGCGCGACCTCACCTTCGTGCCCATCTCCGCCCTGCACGGCGACAACGTGGTGGAACGCTCCGAGAACATGCCCTGGTACAGCGGCCCCTCGCTGCTGCACCACCTGGAGAACGTGCACATCGCCTCGGACCGCAACCTCATCGACGCGCGGTTCCCGGTGCAGTACGTGATCCGGCCGCACCGGTCCGACGACCCCGAACTGCACGACTACCGCGGCTACGCGGGCCAGCTCGCCGGGGGAGTGCTCAAGCCGGGGGACGAGGTGGTGCACCTGCCGTCCGGGCTGACCAGCCGGATCGCCAGGATCACCACAGCGGACGGGGACGTCGCCGAGGCGTTCGCGCCGATGTCGGTCACCCTCCTGCTGGAGGACGAGATCGACATCTCCCGGGGCGACATGATCTGCCGCCCCAACAACACGCCCACGGCGTCCCAGGACATCGAGGCGATGGTCTGCTGGATGACGGACGCGCGCAAGCTGACGCCGCGCTCCAAGCTCATCGTCAAGCACACCACCCGCACGGCGAAGGTCATGGTGAAGGACCTGCGCTACCGGCTGGACGTCAACACGCTGCACCGCGACGAGCAGGCCGACCACCTGGCGCTCAACGAGATCGGCCGGGTGCGGCTGCGCTCCACCCAGCCGCTGTTCGTCGACGAGTACTCGCGCAACCGGCAGACGGGCGGGTTCATCCTCATCGACGAGGCCACCAACGCCACGGTCGGCGCCGGCATGGTCGTCCGGGCCGACTAGGGCCCGCTCTCCGAACGCACCCCTGTGCCGCCTCACGGTCCTCCGGCGGCCGGGAGGGGACACCCTGGCGAAGCCCGCGGCCGTGGGCCGTTCTGTGAGGGCGGTGGGCGGGCGAACGCCGCGGGGGAGGGGCCGGAGGCCTCCGCCTGCAAGGGACGCCGGGCCAGGTGACGGTGCCGCGGCCGCGCGCTTTCGGAGTCCGCGTGCCGCCCCATGGACCCCTGGCGGCGCAGGAGGCGCGCGGGGCGCAGGTGCCGGGCACCGACGCACGAACGGGGCCGCCCATCGGGCGGCCCCTTCGTCGTGCGCGGGGTCGGTGACGGAGGGTGCACGGAGGGTGGGCGGGCCCCTCCGGCTCCGGCCGGTTTCATGAATCAATGGCTTCATCATTCGCGTATTTCCTCCATATTTCTCAACGTAAAACCGTGTTCCGGTGTCATCGGTACGCCGTCCCCTTTCCTCTCAGGGAAAGGACGAAGTCCCACTACACGAGCGTTAAGCGGCATCGCGCTCCGGAGTGGGCGCAGACGGGTGCGGTGCGACGCGCGGTGCCGGATCGGGCTTCCCGGCGAGACGAACGGCGAAAAAAATCCGCTGAACCCTGGCGTAAAGGACAGTCGGTGATTAGGGTTGCACATCGCAGCAAAGGAGCAATCGACTGATCACAGTCGGTTATCACGCGCTGTGTCTCTTACATCCCCATACCCCCACCTAGGAGAAAAAGAGTGCATAAGCACCACCCCCGCAGGGCCGTGATCGGCTTCGTCGCCGCCGGTGCCCTCTCCGTCCCCCTGGCCCTGTCCGGCGCCGTCGCCGCCGGCGCCGACGAGCTGGCCCCCCTCTACACGAGCACCGACGCCGTCTCGGGCGAGTGGTTCGTGGTCCTGGAGGAGACCATGGGCACCGCGTCGGTCACCCCGAGCGCGCTCGGGATCGCGGCGAACGACGTCAACCACACCTACGAGGAGGTCTTCCAGGGGTACTCCGCGACCCTGACCACCGCCGAGGTGCAGGAGCTGCGGGCCCAGGACGGCGTGGCCTACGTCGAGCAGGTCGGCGTCGCCCACACGACCGCCACCTGGGGCCTGGACCGCATCGACCAGGAGGACCTCCCCCTGGACGACTCCTACACCACCACGGCCGACGGCTCGGGCGTCTCCGCCTACATCATCGACACCGGCATCGACCCGGACCACCCCGACTTCGAGGGCCGGGCCTCCTCCGCCTTCGACGCCTACGGCGGCGACGGGTTCGACGGCAACGGCCACGGCACCCACGTCGCGGGCACCATCGGCTCCGCGACCTACGGTGTGGCCCCGGCCGCCGACCTGTTCGGCGTCAAGGTGCTGAGCGACAGCGGCTCGGGCAGCTACGACGACGTCATCGCCGGTATCGACTGGGTGGCCGCCAACGCCCCCGACAACTCCGTCGCCAACCTGTCCCTGGGCGGCCCCGCCTCCCAGGCCGTGGACGACGCCGTCAACGCCCTGGCCGACTCCGGTGTGTTCGTGGCGGTCGCCGCGGGCAACGAGGGCCAGGACGCGAACAACGTCTCCCCGGCCCGCGCCGAGGGCGTCACCACGGTCGGCGCCTCCGACCGCAACGACGCCGCGGCCTACTTCTCCAACCACGGCTCCCCGGTGGACCTGTACGCCCCGGGCGTCGCGATCGAGTCGACCGTCCCGGGCGGCGGCGTCGAGGCCCTCTCCGGCACCTCGATGGCCAGCCCGCACGTGGCCGGCGCGGCCGCGCTGTACAAGAGCGCCAACGGCGACGCCGACCAGGCCACCATCCAGGACTGGCTGGTCGCCAACGGCGGGCAGGACAAGCTGAGCGGCGTCCCCTCGGGCACCGTGAACATCCTGCTCAACGTCCAGGGCCTGTGACCCGGTCCGGGATGTGGAGACCCCGCCCGTCCACACCCCGGCCCTGACCCAGGACGAATGATGACGGCCCCGGCCCGGGACGCGAACCCCCGGCCCGGGGCCGTCGCATGCCCGGACGGGGGAATATCCCGCAACGGGAGCGAGTGGTAACGGAAAGTAATAGCCTGGACGGGTGGAAGAGGCATACCGGTTGGTTTTCGTCGGCGGCATGGGCCGTTCCGGATCGACCCTGATCGAGCGGCTGCTGGGCGAGCTGCCCGGGTTCTGCTCGGTCGGCGAGACGGTGCACCTGTGGCGGCGCGGGGTGGTGGAGAACGAGCTCTGCGGGTGCGGGCTGCCGTTCGCCGACTGCGGGTTCTGGGAGGACGTGGGCAGGGAGGCGTTCGGCGGCTGGCAGCGGCTGGACGTGCGGCGCGTGCTGGGCCTCAAGGACCGCGTGGACCGGACCCGTTTCCTGCCCGTCCTGCTCAACGGCTCGGACGAGGGGCCGCTGGCCGAGCGCAGCGTCCGCTACACCGAGCTGTACCACCGGCTCTACACCGCGATCGCCCTGGTCGGCGGCTCGTCGGTGATCGTCGACGCCAGCAAGCACGCCTCCCTGGCCGCCTGCCTGCGCTGGCGGTACGGGGCCCGGATGCGGCTGCTGCACGTGGTGCGCGACCCCCGGGCGGTGGCGCACTCCTGGAGCAAGCGGGTGCCCCGGCCGGACGCCTCGCCCGACAGCAGCGAACCGGAGATGGCCCGCTACTCCGCGGGGCGCTCCGCGGTGCAGTGGATGGCGCAGAACGCCTGCTTCGACGCCCTGGCCCGGCGCGGCATCCCCACGCTGCGGGTGCGCTACGAGGACTTCACGGCCGCGCCGAACGAGGAGTTCGCGCGCATCGCCGAGTTCGCCGGATACCGGGGGGAGTGCCCGGACCTGGAGGACGGGGTGTCGCTGTCGCGGGGGCACGCCCTGTCGGGCAACCCGATGCGCTTCGCCGCCGGGCCGGTGGGGGTGCGCTCCGACCAGGGGTGGCGTGAGGCCCTGCCGCCGTGGCGGCGGAGGCTGGTGACGGCGATGACGGTACCGGGGCGGCGGCGGTACGGGTACTGATCGCGGGTCGGGGCCGCTGATCTCCGTCCGTTTTGCCTGCTGGGGGTGTTGCGTCCGCCTGTCGTAACATATTGTGTTCATAAGAACACTTTCTGTGCAGACTTCGGGAGGCGGGCGTTGTGGACAGCGGACCGGTACGGGTGATGGCGTCGATGGGGGCCGTGCTGCTCACCCTCACTCTCACCGGAGCGGACGGGGGCGGGCCGACCGGGCCGACCGGGCAGGCGGAGGCGCCCCGGCGCTCGTTCACCGCGCCCATGCTGGGACTGCCCTCCGGGGCCGAGTACCGCTGCACCGTCTCGGAGATCCTCGAACCCAGCTGCGGGGTGTGGTGGGGCGGCAGCCCCCACGAGGGCGACGTCGACCAGCTGGAGGAGGCCGCCGGGCGCCGGATGGACATCGTGTACACCTGGCGCGGCATCGACCAGGCCCAGGTCCCCGGGGAGCGGGAGCGGCGCCTGGTGGCCGAGGGGCGGTTCGTGCACACCAACATCGAGGCGCGCAGGTTCACGCGGCCCGGGCACCCCGACGTGTCCTACCGGTCCATCCTGGCCGGGGAGTTCGACGGGGTGCTGCGCAGCCAGGCGCGCGCGGTGGCCGCGCTGGAGGCGCCCTACTTCCTCACCTTCGACCACGAGGCCGACGCCAACAAGCGCTACAACAAGCGCGGGACGCCGCAGGAGTTCACCCGGGCGTGGCGGCACATCGTCGACCTCTACGAGGAGGAGGGGGCCGACAACGCCATCTGGGTGTGGAACGTGACCGGCTGGCGGGACAACCTCGAACGGCTGCCGGGGCTGTGGCCGGGCAACGAGTACGTCGACTGGATCAGCTGGGAGGCGTACAACATGACCGGCTGCGACCTCATGCCGGGGTGGGACCACGTGGACTCGTTCGAGGACGCGCTGCGGCCGGCGTACGAGTGGATCCAGAACGAGGGCCCGGAACACGGGATCGACCCGGCCAAGCCGGTGATGATCGGCGAGATGGGGACGACGTTCATCGGGGCGCGGGAGACCCTGCAGTGGTACGCGGACGTGCCGCGCGTGCTGCCCGAGTACGAGCGGATCCGGGCCGTGAAGGTCTGGGACAGCAAGGTGTCGGAGGGGTGCGACTTCCGGCTGGGGGTCAACCGGTACGCGCAGCAGGGGTTCGAGATGGCGGGCCGGGACCCGTACGTGAACATGCCGGACCGGGTGCGGCGGCTGGTGGAGTACGCGCACCGGGACTGACCCGAAAACCCGGTGACACGTTCCGTCCCGCCGTGGTCGAATCCGCTCCATGGGTACGGAGCTGTGGAACATCGTGGACGTCGAGGCCACCTGCTGGAGGGGGTCGCCGCCGCCGGGCTCGGCCAACGAGATCATCGAGATCGGGCTGAGCGTCGTCGACGCCGCCACGGGGGAGCGGGTGTCCCGGCACGGGCTGCTGGTCCGGCCCGGGCGGTCCGAGGTGAGCCCGTTCTGCACCGAGCTGACGGGGATCACCCCGGAGATGGTCGAGGGCGCGGTGGACTTCGCCGAAGCCTGCCGTTGGCTGGTCGCCGAGCACCGGTCGGCCGAGCGCCCGTGGGCGAGCTGGGGCGACTACGACCGCAGGCAGTTCGAGCGCCAGTGCGCGATGACCGGGGTCGGCTACCCGTTCGGCGGCCGCCACGTCAACGCCAAGAGGGTCTTCGGCGAGGCCTACGGGATGCGCAAGAGGCCGCCGGGCATGGCGCGGGCGCTGGACGCCGCCGGGCTGCCGCTGGAGGGGCGCCACCACCGGGGCGAGGACGACGCGTGGAACATCGCGGCCCTGGTCGCGCACCTGGTGGACCGCGGGGTCTGGCCGGGCGCCGAGGCCGCGGACGCCGGGGACCCGGTGCCCACGGCCTGACCGGCCCGCACCCCGGCCGAAGAAGCCTTCCGTGCGGTGCCCCGCCCGCCGCCGCGGCGCGGGCCGGCGGTGCCCGCGTCACCGGGCCGGCTGGGACCCCCCGGGCGCGGCCCCGCTCCCGCCCGCCGCGGCCGTGACGACCGAGGCGAACGCGGAGCCGAGGGAGTCCGCGACGGCCTCCGGGTCGCCGAGGTAGCCGTTCACCATCGCCCCGTCCCGCAGGAGCATCAGCTGCCTCGCGGTGGCGTCGACGTCGGCCGCGCCCGCCTCGGCGGCGATGGCGGCGAACTCCCCGAGCATCCATCCGCGGTGCGCGTCGACGGCGGCCCGGACCGGGTCGTCCGGGTCGGAGAACTCCGCCGCCGCGTTGATGAACGCGCACCCGCGGAACCCGGGGCGGCAGCTCGCGTCCCCGATGCCGGCGGCCAGCGCGCGCAGCGATCCCAGCGGGCCGCCCCCGCGGCGCACGTCCCGGAGCCACGCGCGCTCCGCGGCCGCCTGTTCCTCCAGGTAGGCGACCACGAGGTCGCCCTTGGCGCGGAAGTGGCGGTAGAAGGTCACCTTCGTGATGCCCACCTGCTCGATGATGCGGTCGGCACTCGTGGCGCGGATGCCGTGCGCGTAGAACAGCTCGTTCGCGGCGGCGAGGATGCGCGCTCTCGTGGCGGACCCCGACCGGGCGCGCTTCACCGGTCCGGCGGCCTCGGCGTGCATGTCCTGCTCCTGTCTCGAGGTGTCCCACTGGTTGCACCAGCACTGCGGACAGTTTAGGGTCGCCAATGTAGACGAACTAGTTACTCTACTTATGGCGCCCGGGGAGGGCCGATGTGCGGAGGCCGTTCCCGGCGTCGCGTGCACGGGCCCGCCGGCCGCACCCGACCTCCGCACCCTGCAGGAAAGAGAGACACCATGACCGTGTCCGACACGGCCGCGCCGTCGCGGTTCGACGCCGCACTGCGCCGCCTGTACCTCGTCCGCTTCGCCTTCGCCGTCGCCTGGGCGGCGGTCCTGTTCCCGGCCTCGGGGAGCGCGGGGCCGCTGCTGACCGCCCTCCTCGTCGTCTACCCGCTCTTCGACGCGGGCGCGGTCCTGTGGCAGCTGCGGACCGGGGACCGGGACCCCGGTGCGCCCCGGGCGGCGGAGTGGACCAACGTGGCGGTCAGCGCCGCCGTGGCCGTCGCCCTGGGCTGGGCGTCGACGGTCTCCACCGCCGCCGCCCTCGCCGTCTGGGGCGTGTGGGCCGTGGGCTCCGGCATCCCCCAGCTCGTCGCCGCCGTCCGCCGGCCGGGTTCCGGTGGCCGGGTGCCGCAGATCCTCAGCGGCGGGATCTCGGTCCTGGCCGGGGCCGCCTTCCTGGCCCAGGGCCTGCGGGGCTCCGGCGACATCGCCGGGGTCGGCGGCTACGCGGCCGTCGGCGGGGTCTTCTTCCTGGCCTCCGCCGTCCGGCTGGGAGTCCTGCTGCGGAGGAAGGCGTCATGACGGGCGCGGCGGGACCCGGCCGGGGCCGTGCGGTGCCGGCGGCCGCCGCGCGGACCGGACGCGGAGCCGCCGGACCGGGCACGGGAACAGCGCGGTCTCACCGGAGGCGCAGCACCGCCGAGTAGTTCCGGCCCTGTTCCCGGACGGACTCCAGCCGCCACGGGGACCGGTGGACGAGCCGTTCGAGTCCGGCCGGGCCGACCAGCAGGTAGTCGAACCAGCCGGTGGCCAGGGTGCCGCTCCGGACCCGCATACGGATCTGGCCGGGCAGCCGCCCCCGCGCCCGGTTGTGATCGTGGTAGGCGGTGTGCTCGGGATCGGAGGTGGCCGGGTCCATGCCGGTGCCGATCAGCAGGGCTCCGGGCCGGGCCAGGGCGGCCAGCTGTTCCAGCACCCGCGGGGCGGCCTGTTCGCCCTGGAGGAGCCCCAGGTTGTTCCCCAGCAGCAGGAGGGAGTCGAACGCTCCGATCCCGGCGGGCGGACGGGCGATGGACCCGGTCTCGGCCCTCACCCCGCGCTGCCGGGCGACCTCGACGGCCCCCGGGGACGGGTCGATCCCCGTGACGTCCACGCCCCGCGCCCGGAGGGCCAGGGCGTGGCGCCCCGCTCCGGCGCCCACGTCCAGGACGCGGCCGCGGGCGGCCTCCAGGGCGGTGCGGTCCAGGGCGGACAGCTCCTCGGCGGGGGTGAAGTAGCGGCTCGCGTCGCCGGCGCTGATGTGGCCGTCCTCGCGCTCGATGATCTCGACGGCCGCGCCCGGCACCGCTCCGGCGGCCCAGCAGAGCCGCAGCGTGCGTCCGAACGCGTCCCCGATCCGGGGTTCAGGCGTGTGCTCCATCGGCTCAGCTTCGCAGCCCCCCGGCGCGTGCGGGAGGGGGACGCCGCTCCGGACCCGGCCGGACCCGGAGCGGCCGCGGGTCACAGACCCTTGCCGCGCAGGTGCAGGGCGCGCATGATCCAGCCCGGCGGGACGCCCAGCACCACCAGGAACGCCAGGAGGGCCCGGGCCTCCGCGGGGCGGGCGCGCAGGGTCGTGCCGATCCAGCGCAGGGCGGCGCGGCGGCGTCCGGCGGCGGCCTCGGCGAAGGCGATCTGCCCGGCGACGCGGGCGTGGCCGCGGGGGACCAGGCGGAACTCCGGGTAGCGCTCCAGCAGCCAGCGCAGCGCGGTGGCGATGGTCTGCCAGCGGCCGGAGAAGTGCGAGCGGCGGTGCCACAGGACGCGCACGCCGGTCTCGGGGATGTTGCGGATGGGCCCGCGGCGGGCCAGGCGCAGCAGCAGCTCGTAGTCCTCGGCGTAGCTGCCGGGGATCTCCTCGCTCACGGTCCCGCAGCCGTCGATCATCGCCCGGCGGCGGATGAGGAACGTCGACGGGTGCAGCTCGGTCAGCCGCGATCCCAGCAGGTCGCCGAAGGTGACACTGGTGCGGTCCAGCGTCCGCACCGCCTCGACCCTGTCGTAGACCACGGTGATGCCGCAGCACACCAGGTCCGTCCCCGGCTCCTGGAGCATGACCCGGACCTGGGCGCGCAGCTTGCCCGGCAGCCAGGTGTCGTCGTCGTCGCAGAAGGCCACCAGGTCCGTGTGCGCCGCGAGGACGCCGGTGTTCCGCGCCCCCGCCAGGCCCGGGGTCAGGGTGTTGGTCACCACCCGGACCGGCCGGGTCCCCTCGGCGCGGGCCAGGGAGGGGTCGGGCTGGTCGTTGTCGTAGACCACGATCGTGGTGATGGTGCCGGGGTAGTCCTGCTCGGAGATCGCCCGCAGGGTGCGGCGCAGGAGCTCGGGCCGGTCGCGGGTGGGGACGACGACGGTGACCTCGGGCCAGTCCGTGACCTCCCCGGACTCCGGGCGTGGCCGCGGGTCCGGCGTCCGGGCCCCGGGGGCGACCAGGTCGATGAGGGCCCCCGCGCGCAGTGCGGAGCGGACCGCGCCCTCGTCGTCCTGGGGGCCGACGCGGAAGTCGTCCGGGGAGGACAGCGCCTTGTCCAGCAGGGCGTAGAGCTGCTGGGGGCTGGAGCAGGCGCGCACGCGTCCGGCCTCCTCCAGCCGGGACACGAACAGCAGCTGGTGGTCGTCCACGTGCTCGCCCAGCTCCGGGTCGCGCGGCACCACCACCGGCAGGTGCCCCGCCCGGCGCGCCTGCACGATCGTCCCCGGCCCCCCGTGGGTGACCACCACCCGCGCGGCGCGCATCAGCTCCCCCAGGTCGTCCCCCGGCAGGAACGGCGTCCCCGACGCCGCCAGCGGCTGCGCGCTGTGCCCGTGCTGCACCAGGATCCGCAGGTCCCGGTGGGTCCGGGCGTAGTCGTCGATCCAGCGCACGAGCCGGTCGAAGGCGTGGTGGTCGGTCCCGACGCTCACCACGATGTCCGGGTGGTCGCTGCCGTCGGGCCGGGGCGCGGGTCGGGTGGTCTGTTCGGTCACAGGAGCGGTCCTACCGTGATGGCGGTCGGCATGAAGGCGCGCTGCTCCTCCCACTGGGCGAGGGACAGCCGTGTGAAGGGACGGCACAGCCGGGCGGTGAGCGTCGGGGTGTCGATCCGGTCGTAGACCTCGATGTAGACGGTCGGGACGCGGCACAGCCGCCCCAGGGCGAAGAACGGCAGGGCCACCCCCGCCCCTGTCGACACCACGACGGTCGGCCGCTCGGCGCGCAGGACACGGGACGCGAGCCCCGTGTTGCGCAGCAGGTTGCCCGCGTTGCGGGTGGTCGGGTGATACGCCCAGTGAACGCGTTCACCCGCCAGCGCGGACTCGGCGTCCGGGGTCCGGAAGGTCACCCAGGCCCGCTCACGCCCCTCCCACCAGGGGCGGAGCGCGCACAGCTGGGCGAGGTGCCCTCCGTTGGAGGCCACCAGGAGAACCGGTCGCGAAGACATGGAGTCATCATCCCATAACCGAGAGTATTGGTCGGTCAGTTTCGCAGCCCGAGGAGCCCGCGGCACGCCCACACGGTCGCCAGGTGTCCGAGCACACCCGCGGCCACGGCCGCCGCCGGCGCGGCGACCCCGCCGAACAGGTGCTCCGCCGCCAGGGGCAGCCCCCCGAACCACAGCAGGCACCCTCCCGCCGCCACCAGCACGGGCCGCCCCAGCGGCCGCAGCACCACGTGCCCCCGCAGCTGCCACAGCGGCAGCCCCTTGCGCACCAGCACCGCCGCCACCAGCGCCAGCGCGCCCCCCGTCGCCCCCGCCGCCGGCACCAGCAGCAGGCAGCCCGCCACGCTCACCGCCAGCGCCAGCAGGTTGTTGAACAGGTTCACCCCCGTGCGGCCCGCCATCGTGAGGATGAGGTCGCCCATCCCCAGCAGCGACGCCGCCAACTGCCCGACGCAGACCACGGCCAGGGCCGTCGCCCCCGCCGCGTACCCCTCGCCGAACACGCCCATCACCTCGGGGGCGAACACCAGCGCCGTCAGATACAGCGGCCACGTCAGACACATCAGCCACGAGGTCCCCGCCGCGTACAGCGCGCGCACCCCGTCGTGGTCCCCGGTGGCCAGCTGCTCGGCGAACCGCGGCTGCGCGGCGGACAGCACCGTCTGCGCTCCGAACTGCCCGACCACCATCACCCGGGTGGCCGCGGTGAACACCGCGGCCCCCGTCAGGCCGCCCAGCAGCGCCGTCAGCACCACGCCCCCGCGCTGCACCCCCATCTGGGCCACGCCCGCCACCGCCCGCGGCAGCGAGAACGACCAGAACTCGGCCGGCGACACCGGGTCGGGCGCCCGCGCGCCCTCCGCGCCGGACCCGTCCGGCGCCCCCCGCCGCAGGATCCGGCCCAGCCAGAACCACGCCAGCACCGCCGCCGGCAGGTACGGACCCGCCCACGCCAGCGCCAGGGCGCCCGCCGACCCCGACAGCGCGATGGCCGCCACCAGGCCCAGCTGCGCCAGCGGCCGGCCCACCTTGTCGAGCACCGCCGTCGCCGTCATCGTGTGGTGCGCCCGGGTCGCCGCCAGCGCCGTGTCCAGCAGCACCGCGAACGGCAGGAACACCGCCAGCAGCCGCAGGTACACCGCCGCGTCGTCGGTCCCCAGGGCGTCCGCCATCGGCCCGGCGAACGCCGCCATCAGCACCGCCGCCGCGCACGCCGCCAGCACGGCCGGGACCGTCGCCAGCCGCACCAGCCGCGGCACCGCCCCCGGGCGGCCCAGCACCCGGAGCCGGGCGATGAAGTACACCAGTCCGTCGGGCGCCCCGACGTTGGCCACCGCCGCCGCGATGAGGAACACCGACGTCGCGGAGAACAGCAGCCCCGCCGCCTCCTGGGTGAACGCCCGCGTGACCGCCACGATCAGGGCCAGGTTCAGCCCGGCCCCCACCACCGCGCCCGCCATGTTCACCAGGCCGCCGCGCAGGACGCGGCGCAGCCCCGGGTCGCTCCGCTCGGCCAGCTCGGTCATGCGCACCACGACGGGGTCCGCCCCCACCACCGGGCCAGCCGCCGGTCGCTCTCGGCGAACCGGGCCGCCAGCTCCGCGCGCAGCCCCGCGGGCATCCCCGTCCGCTCGCGCGCGTTGTGCCGGCCCGGCACCCGGTCCGGACCCGGCGGCAGCCCCAGGAAGTCCTCGATCAGCCGCAGCTCGCGGGTGGTCCCGTCGAACAGGTCGGCGTAGTCCGCCACGTACATCCGGTCCCGGCCCAGGTGCTTCTCCATCCGCTCCAGCTGGTCCGCGTAGCGGCCGCGGGCGATGTACCCGTGGTGCTGGTGGGAGTGGGAGACGTACGCCGGGTCGGCGGCCAGCTTCTCCTCCTCGCCGGCCAGGCGGGACTCCTCCAGCTCCACCGCCCGCGCGAACGGCTCGGTCTCGTACCCGCGCGCCGTCTCGTGCGCGTGCGCCGAGTAGGCCCGCTCCACCGGGTCGCGCAGGATCACCACCACCCGGACCCACGGCAGGTCGCGGGCGATCCTCTCGGCCGCCAGCGGGTGGAACAGGTAGTAGGGGCTGGACTCGAACGCCCGCACCGGCGGCCGCCCCCGCAGGGACATCCGCAGCGGGAAGTGCGCCCGGTACCAGGACGCCCCGCGGTGGTAGCCGGTGTCGAAGTAGTGCACCCCCTTGCGCAGCACGGGGCCGGTGGCCGCCGGGTTCTGGCACAGGGACTTGTACAGCGACGTCGTCCCGCTGCGCTGCGCTCCGCAGACGAGGAAGTCGGGCAGGGCCCGGGCGGGCGCGGTGACCGCCCCCCAGGCGTCGGCGAGCGGTAGGACCGCCCGCCGGACCGGAGCGGCCAGTCGTCTGGTCAGGGGCGCGGTGCGCTTCGGCATCACGTACCTCGTCGTTTCCGGGATCGGTCGGGTAGGGACAAGCGCGGGGCGGAGGGCGGCCGGAGCGGCGGCCGCCTCAGCCCCCCGCCCGGGCGGCCTCGTGCGCCGCCCGCTCCTGGAGTCCCTCCAGGGCGGGCAGCAGCCAGTCGTCCACCGCGGCCAGGTGGACGCCGGTCTCGTCCTGGCGGTCGTGCAGGTAGCGGGTGGCCAGGTCGATCAGGTACAGGGACATCACCGTGGACACGGTGTGCGGGGCCAGTCCGAGCTCGGTCATCAGGGGGTCGCGCAGCAGCCGGGCCCCGCTCTCCAGCCACCGGTGCACGCCGGGGTGCACCCCGGCCTGCACGCACTCGTTCAGGTCGTAGTGCAGGGCGTCGAACCCGGCGGGCGCGTCCAGCGACAGCCGTTCCCAGTCCCACACGAACGACCGCCGCGCGGTCCCGGCGATGTTCCACCGGGTCAGGTCGCCGTGCCAGGCCCCGAAGGGCAGCACCACGTCGGGCAGGCCGTACAGCGCCGACATCAGCGGCCCCGCCTCCGGGCGGGCGCCCAGGGCGGCGATCCGCTCCTCCAGGGAGCGCCGGTAGGCGCTCTCCGACAGGCGCCGCCGCCGCACCTCCACCAGCGAGGTGATCTGGGTGACGCAGCGCAGGAGCTGGCGGCGGGTGGGCCGGTCGGTCTGGTCGCCGACCGGCAGGGCCTCCTGCACCAGCAGCGGGCGGCCGTTCCACTCGCCCTGGTACATCAGGCGGGGCACGGTGACGTCGCGCAGCCGGGAGTCGGCGAGCAGGCGCAGCGCCCGCGCCTCGGCGACCACCAGCCGTCCGGTCAGGTCGTTGACGGCGACCTTCGCGTAGCCGATGGTGCGCCCGCCCGGGGTGAGCAGCAGCAGTACGGGCTTGCGGTTGGCCCGCGGCGGCCCCACGTGGATGGCGATGGCCAGCTCGCGGTCCAGCGCGGCGGCCAGCGCGTGCTCGATGCCCGGCCCGGCGCCCACGTACAGGCGGTCGCGCAGCAGCAGCGGGGCGACCCCGGTGGCGAACGCGCCGGTCAGTACCAGCCGGCGCAGCCGCTCCCGCAGGGAGTGCCCCTGCGAGAAGGACGCGATGCCCCGGGTGGCCGCCGACCGGTTGTGGGCGGGCAGGATCACCCGCGGGTCGTAGGCGTTGGGCACCGGCAGGTACTGGTTGCCGCGGCCCCGGCCGCGCGCGGTGCCGTCGCCGTGGCCGAGCAGCCCGCCGCACGGCCACAGCACGGCCGCGAGGTCGGTCAGATAGGTCGTCTCACCGTTCATCGGGACCCCCGCCCGTGCGCGCGGTCCCGCGGCGGAGCAGGGGCTCCTCGTCCCGCCACAGCAGGGCGACGGCCACCATGGTCACGGCCAGCGGAGACATGAGCGCGACGTAGAAGAACATGTACCAGAACAGCAGCAGCACGGTGAGCAGGGCGGCCTGGCCCGCGACCGTCACCGCGGACCGGTACCGCCAGGCCACCGCCGCGAAGAAGCCGAGGAACAGGGCCGTGCCCACCCAGCCGCTCGCGATCAGCGTCATCCACAGCTGGCCCGCGTTGCCGATCACGTGCTGCCCGCAGCCGGGGCAGTCGGGCGAGGGGCCGATCGCGATGGAGTCGGAGCTGCCCAGGGTCTCCCGGGTGGTGCCCCAGCCCAGCACGGGGGACAGGTCGGCCGCGGCCACCGAGGCCGCGTTCGTCGCGGCCCGGCCGTCGTCGCTGTGCGGGGCGTCGGCCCGCGCCCGCACCACGTCGGCCAGGGGCGACAGCGCCAGCACCCCCAGGGCCAGCACCGCCACCAGCGCGCAGGCCGCCACCGGCAGCACCCGGCCCCGGCGCAGCGCGACGAACCCGGCGTAGAGCAGCGACAGCGCCAGCCCCGCCCACAGCGCCCGGTTGAGCGAGTACACGATCGGCACCACCGAGAGCACCACGGCCGCGGGCAGCGTCCAGCGCACCCACAGCGGTGTGCTCCGGCGGTCGATCAGGAGCACCGCGGACCACACCAGCAGCAGGGAGATCATGTACCCCCACACGTTGGTGTACTCCCACGGCGCCTTGGGGCGCGCCGAGTCGTAGCCGAAGATGTCCATGACCTGGGCGGACGCCGGGTGGATCAGGGTCCGCATGAAGGGGTCGGAGGCCAGCCCGCCGGGCAGCAGGAACTCCAGCGGGGCGGTGAACTCGAACCGGGGCGCCAGCATCCCCAGGTACCCGCCCGCGATCGTGGCCAGGCCCAGCGCGCCGAGCGCCGCCACCACCGCGCGGGTGGGCAGCTCGCGCTCGGTGAGGTTGCCGACGTACAGCAGCAGCACCGTCAGCACCGCGTAGTTGGCCACCCGCAGCACGGCCCCGCCGTAGCCGCCGCTGCCCGGGACCGCGCCCGGCATGTCCAGCGGCACCAGGGCCAGGCCCAGCACCGACCACACCAGGAACAGCGCCCACAGCCAGAACGCCGGGGGGACGCGCAGGCCGACGGTCCGGTGGCGGCGCACCAGTTCCAGGGCCATCGGGACGGCGAACACCCAGTAGGCGAACTGGCCCAGGCCCAGGGCCCACCACAGCGGGTACCCGGCCAGCAGCCACAGCAGCGGGCGCCCGGTCACGGCCCGCGGCCCCCGGGCGAGGGGGGCGGGCACGACCGTGCGGGGTCCGGCCGCCGGGTGGACGCGGGCCATCAGCGCCGGGCCCCGGCGGAGTCGGCGGGCACGACCACGGTCTCCTCGTCCTCGGGCTCCTCCTCCGGAGCCTCGGGGTCGGGGGCCGAGGGGGTCTCGCTCACCCGGACGATCCCGGACGCGGACCGTTCGGTGCCGTCCCGGCCGGCGGCCGGGGCCCCGGCCGCGGGGGCCGCCTCGGGCGGCGGGCCCGGCAGCGGCTGGCGGGGCAGCACGATCACGCCCGGGGCGTCCACGGAGAAGCGTTCGGCGGCGGCCGTCAGCTCGGCCAGCTCGGCGCGCGGGGTGCGGTCCAGCTCGACGACGGGCAGCAGGAGGTCGGCGGCCCCGGCCACGGCGTGGACGTCGGCGCGCTCGCTCGGCGGCGGGACCGCGACCACCACGTGCTCGGCCTGCTCCCGCAGCAGCCCCAGCAGGTCCGCCATCGCGGTGTCCTGCACCGGCGCGGCCGCCCCCGGCCGCCCGTGCCGCAGCACCCGCAGCCGCGGCGCGGCCTCGGGGCGCACCTCCAGCCCGGCCGGGTCCTCGCCGTCCACCAGCGCCTCGGCCAGACCGGGGCCCTCGGGCAGGCCGAGCAGCTCGCCCACGGTGTCCGACCGCGGGTCGGCGCACACCAGCAGCGTCTCCGAGCCCGTCCGGGCCAGGGCCGCCGCGACGTTCACGGCCGCGGCGGTGCCGGCCCGGCCGGGCGTGGTGGCGGCGACCACGAGCACGCGGCCCGCGCGCGGGCCCTCCTCACCCGCGGCCGGGCCGTCCCCGGCGGGCGGGGTCCGGCCGGCGTCCCCGGCGGAGCGGGCGCGGATCAGGTGGACCAGCGACTGGACCCGCTGGCCCCCGGCGCGGTCCTCGCCCAGTAGCCCGGGGGTGCGCCCGCCCCGCTCGGGGCGGCACGCGGACAGGTCGAGCAGGACCGGCAGGCCGCCCAGGCGCTCGGTCTCCTCGACGTCGTGCAGGCGGCGGTCGGTGCGGTCGCGGAGCACGGCGGCGCCCAGCCCGGCCAGCAGGCCCAGGGCGGTGCCCGCGGCCAGCCACAGCGGGGGGTTGGGGGAGGAGGCGCGCTCGGGCAGGTCCGCCGGGATGATGGTCCGCCCGGGCTCGACGGTCTCGCGCAGCGCGGCCAGCGGGGCGACGCTGCCGCTCACGGAGGTGATGTCCTGGCGCACCGCCTCGGCGCGGGGGTCGGCGGCCCCCGACGCCCCGATCACCCGGTCCAGCTCCTCCTCCAGGCGTTCGCGCTCGCCGCCCAGCGCCTCCAGGTGGGCGCCGATGAGGCCGTCCACCCGCTCCGCCCGCCGGTCGAGGTAGGCCTCGGAGTAGGCGGCGGCACCGGCGCGGGCGGCCTCGGGGGAGCCAGCGGTGTAGTGGATCTCCAGCACGTTGCTGTTGGGGGGGACGGTGACGTCGACGTTCTCGCGCAGGCCGTCGGCGGTGGCGGGGGAGCCGGTGGCCTCGGCGACCAGCGCGGCGGCCGCGGCGGACACCTCCTCCGAGCGCAGGACCTGCGCCTCCGTGTCGAGGTTCACATCGCCCGCCAGGCGGCCGGACTTCTCCCCGGTGAACTCCGCCATCCCGGTCGGCAGCACCTGGACGGCGGCCGTGGAGGTGTAGGAGGCGGGGACCGCGAGCACGCCGGCCAGCGCCAGGGCCGCACCGCCCGCCACCCCGGCGGCCACCATCCGCCAGCGGCGGCGGAGCAGGGCGGTGTACTCCTTGAGTTCCGGTCCGGGGGATCCGGGGACGACGGTGTCCATCGAGACCTTTCCGTGTCTACCTGACAGCACTTTTAGTGAACGATTGGATACTAAGTGTAATCCCTTGGGTCGTGCGCGCAGGTTGGGGAAAGGTCCGTTTCCCCAGGGAAAAGCGACCGGAAAGAACGCCGGAGGGGGCGGCGGGCCCCTGCCCACCGCCCCCTCAGGGACGTTCGGTACCGCCGTACCGCTATGCCGCGCTCAGGCGCCGGTCACCCACGAGGGCAGCTCGGTGCCGGAGATCCACTCCTCCTCGCACGCCTTCTGGGTGGACACCGTGTGCGCCCGTGCCGAGCAGTCCCGGTACTGGATCAGCTGCTCGTTGAAGACCACCGAGACCGCGATCATCGCGACGGACACCACGATCCCCGCCACGCCCACCGCCACGCTCGCCAGCGCCATCGGGGCCTCGGAGCTGTTGCGCCGGGCGGCCCGCCGCGCCTGGATGCCCTGGACCAGGCCGAACGCGGACAGCACCCCGCCGTAGGGCGGCAGGAACAACCCGGCCACCCCGAAGAACAGGCCCCACAGCCCGCCGCGCTCGACGCGGGGGCGGTCGTCCTCGGAACGCGGCTCCGGGCGATTGTCGGTCAAGGTTCCACTCCATTCGAGCGGCACCCCCGGCGGGGGCCCGCGTCACACTGCGCCTTGAAGCGGAGGCTACCGGCCGCCGACGACTTCCGGACCGGTCGGGGCCGGTCGGAGGTCCGCGTCACACGCCGCCCCCAAGGTCACCTCTCGTGGGTCCGACGCTACCCGGCCCGATAGGGTGGTCCTGCGGACGGGCCCTCGCACGGCCCAGGCCCGGGATCTGTACCGGGCGTACGCGTTTTCCGGATGCTGCGCCGTCCCCCGGTGCCCCCGGAGTACGGGAGAGGACTCCCGCACCGTTCTCTAGTACATGGGAGAAGCATTGTCCGCGCGAGTGGTGGTACTCATATCGGGCACGGGCAGCAACATGGCCGCCCTCCTGGACGCGGCGAAGGACCCGGCCTACGGGGCCGAGATCGTCGCCGTCGGGGCCGACCGCGAGGGGACCCGGGGCATCGCACTGGCCCGCGAGGCCGGCGTGCCCGTGTTCACCGTCCCCTTCCGCGACTACACCGACCGCGCCCGCTGGAACGCCGACCTCGCCGAACGCATCGGGGAGCACGCCCCCGACCTGGTCGTCTCCGCCGGATTCATGCGCATCCTCGGGCCCGAGGTCGTCGGCCGCTACACCGCCGTGAACATCCACCCGGCGCTCCTCCCCTCCTTCCCCGGCGCTCACGCGGTGCGTGACGCGCTCGCCCACGGTGTCCGAGTCACCGGCACCACCATCCACTTCCTCGACGAGGGCGTCGACTCCGGGCCGATCATCGACCAGGTGGCGGTCCCCGTCGAGGACGACGATGACGAGTCCGGCCTCCACGAGCGCATCAAGGCCGTGGAGCGGCGCATGCTGGTCGATACGGTCGGCCGCCTGTCCCGCGAGGGCTGGACCATCGACGGCAGGAAGGTGCGGTTCGGCCGGGCCGACCGCACCGAGCAGAGCGTCGCGGAGGCGACCGAACCGAAGGAGGACCGGTGACCCAGCAGGCCATCCGGCGTGCGTTGATCAGCGTGTACGACAAGACCGGCCTGGAGGGGCTGGGCGCGGGCCTGGCCGCGGCCGGGGTGGAGATCGTCTCCACCGGCTCCACCGCGGCGCGGCTGCGCGACGCGGGCGTCCCGGTCACCCGGGTCGAGGACGTCACCGGCTTCCCCGAGATCATGGGCGGCCGCGTCAAGACCCTCCACCCGTCCGTGCACGCCGGACTCCTCGCCGACCAGAACAACCCCGACCACGTGTCCCAGATCCAGGAGCTGGGCATCGCCCCCTTCGACCTGGTCGTGGTCAACCTGTACCCGTTCCGCGAGACCGTCGCCTCGGGCGCCTCCGAGGCGGAGTGCGTCGAGCAGATCGACATCGGCGGCCCCGCGATGGTGCGCGCCTCCGCCAAGAACCACTCCAGCGTCGCGGTCGTCGTCGACCCCGCGTCCTACGGCTCCGTCCTGGAGGCGGCACGCGGCGGCGGGTTCACCCTGGAGCAGCGCAAGCGCCTGGCCGGGCTGGCGTTCCAGCACACCGCCGCCTACGACGCGGCCGTCGCCGGGTGGTTCTCCGACACCTACGCCCCCGACGCCGAGGCCGCCCAGACCTCCTGGCCGGACTTCCGGGCCGCCGTCCACACCCGCAAGGCCGTCCTGCGCTACGGCGAGAACCCGCACCAGGACGCCGCACTGTACGTCCCGGCGGGCGTGCCCGCGCACGGCCTGGCCGGCGCCGAGCAGCTGCACGGCAAGGCCATGTCCTTCAACAACTACGTGGACACCGACGCCGCCGTGCGCGCCGCCCACGACTTCGACGACCCCTGCGTCGCCATCATCAAGCACGCCAACCCGTGCGGCATCGCCGTGGGCGCCGACAACGCCGAGGCCCACCGCAAGGCGCACGCCGCCGACCCGGTGTCGGCGTTCGGCGGGGTCATCGCCACCAACCGCCCGGTGGGCGAGGAGCTGGCCGCGCAGATCTCGGAGATCTTCACCGAGGTCGTGGCGGCCCCCGGGTTCGAGCCCGCCGCCCTGGACATCCTCACCCGCAAGAAGAACATCCGCCTGCTCAAGGTGGGGGCGGCCGTCGGCCCCGCGGTGGAGACCCGGCAGATCAGCGGCGGCCTGCTCGCCCAGTCGGTCGACCGCATCGACGCCCCGGGGGACGACCCGGCGAACTGGACCCTGGCCACCGGCGACCCCGCCGACGAGGCGACCCTGGCCGACCTGGTCTTCGCCTGGCGCGCGGTGCGCGCGGTCAAGTCCAACGCCATCCTGCTCGCCACCGACGGAGCCACCGTCGGCGTCGGCATGGGCCAGGTCAACCGGGTCGACTCCGCGCGCCTGGCGGTGTCCCGGGCCGGGGACCGGGTGGCGGGGTCGGTCGCGGCCAGCGACGCGTTCTTCCCCTTCCCCGACGGCCTGGAGATCCTCACCGGGGCCGGGGTGCGCGCGGTCGTGCAGCCCGGCGGCTCGGTCCGCGACGAGGAGGTCGTCGCGGCGGCCAAGGCGGCCGGGGTCACCATGTACCTGACCGGCACCCGGCACTTCTTCCACTAGGAGACCCAGGCATGAGCGCGATCGTTCTGGACGGCAAGGCCGTCGCCAAGTCCATCCGCGAGGACCTCACCGAGCGGGTGGCGCGCCTGCACGCCCGGGGCATCACCCCCGGGCTGGGCACCGTCCTGGTCGGCGACGACCCGGGCAGCCACTCCTACGTGCGCGGCAAGCACCGCGACTGCGCGCAGGTGGGCATCGCGAGCATCCGCCGCGACCTGCCCGAGAGCGCCACCCAGGAGGAGGTGGAGCAGGCCGTCCGCGAACTCAACGAGGACCCGGCCTGCACCGGCTACATCGTGCAGCTGCCGCTGCCGCGCGGCCTGGACGAGAACCGGGTGCTGGGCCTGATCGACCCGGCCAAGGACGCCGACGGGCTCCAGCCCTCCAACCTGGGCCGACTGGTGCTGATGCAGGAGGCGCCGCTGCCCTGCACCCCGCGCGGCATCGTCGAGCTGCTCAACCGCTACGACGTCCCGCTCAAGGGCGCCGAGGTGGTCGTGGTCGGCCGCGGGGTCACCGTGGGCCGCCCGCTGGGGCTGCTGCTGACCCGCCGGTCGGAGAACGCGACCGTCACCCTGTGCCACACCGGCACCCGCGACCTCGCCGAGCACACCCGCCGTGCCGACATCATCGTCGCCGGCGCCGGGGTGCCCGGGCTCATCACCAAGGACATGGTGCGCCCCGGCGCGGCCGTGCTGGACGTCGGTGTCTCGCGCACCGAGAACGGCCTGGTCGGCGACGTGGTCCCGGACGTGGCCGAGGTCGCCGGGCACATCTCGCCCAACCCCGGCGGGGTGGGCCCGATGACCCGCGCGATGCTGCTGGTCAACGTGGTCGAGGCCGCCGAGCGCCAGGCCGCGGCGCTGTAGCCGCGCGAGCCGGACGCGCGGGGCGGCGACCCCTCCGGGTCGCCGCCCCGCGCCGTGCCCGGCCGTACTGATCCGAGAGGCCGGGAGCGCGGGAAGCGTGAGGGCCTCCCGGTGGCCGGTGGGACGTCGCGATCCACACCGATACCGGAGGCCCTCCCGGTTCGTGTCAGGCGGGGTCGGTGTCACCGACCTCTCGGATCGGTACACCTAGCCCGCGGCGCGCTGGGGGCGGTGGCCGGTCGGGAGCGGGCGCACCAGGCCCAGGGCGACCACCTCGTTGGCCAGCCGGGTGCGCCGGTTCTGGCCCTCGGGGATGCGGAACTTCTGGTACAGCCTCAGCAGGTGCTGCTTGACCGCCGCCTCCGTCACCACCAGCACCTCGGCGATGTCGCGGGCGGTCGCCGGGGCGACGAACGCCTCCTCCGAGAGCGCGGGCTGGCACAGCGCAGTCAGCACGTCCAGCTCCCGGCGGGTGAGCTCGGGGGAGGTGCTGCGGCGCAGCTCCACGTCCGGGCTGATCTGCTCCTGGGGCAGGCCGCCGACCCGGCAGCGGGCAGTGCCGAAACTCACCACGTCGCCCTCCTCCAGGACACGGCGGGCGATGGGCCGGCCGTTGACCCGGGTGCCGTTGCGGGACAGGCCCATGTCCACCACGTACACGTAGGGGCCGCGGCGGACCAGCTCGGCGTGCAGGAGGGAGACGCTGGGGTCGTCGAGGCGGATGTCGGCGCCCTCGCCGCGGCCGACCGTGGTGACCTCGCCCGCGAGTTCACAGATCTCCCCGGACTCTTCGACCCGGAGATAGGGCCCGTCCACGGTGGCTCCTCCCGGGCTCTGATAACGCTGCCGGTGGGTGTGCGGACGACGGTGGGGCCGAGGGGCCGTGGTTCGTGGGGTGGGCTTCATGGGGGTGGGACCTCGCTCACCGGTGCACTCGTCTCCAGGTTGGTTACCCGGGTGCCGAGCGTTCTACGCGCTTACTCCGGAGTTAGGCGGATAAGGCGCGGAAATACGGCCATGTGGCCGAACCGGAAGCGGGAAACGGACTCCGCGGCTCCCCGACGGGTACCGGACCGTTTCCGTGAGCCCTGAGGCGGTGGCGACGCGGATCATTACAATGGCCCTGACTCTCCCGGTCCGAAAGCACGGTCGGTGACCGGAGCCACCTGGAACATGAGCCGTTCCGTCGGAGTGCTCCGTTTCGGACACCCGCGCGTCGTCGCGTGGCCGGTCTGTGCCAGTTCCGGGTGGGAGATCGTGGACCAGGCGATGCGGAGCGCGGTGAACAGGGTGGAGCTGGCGGAGTTGTCGGACACGGACGAGGGGACGCCCGCACCGGAGGAGCGCACGGCCCCGACCTGGCTCGTCCAGGTGCCCTACGTCCTCGTGCTGTCCGCGCTGGCCGCGGGCGTCGTGATCGTGGCGGCCGCCTACTTCAAACGGGGGCCGGCGGTCATCGCGGGCGCCCTGCTGCTGGCCGCCGCCTTCCGGGCCTTCCTGCCCGCCGAGTGGATCGGCATGCTCGCCGTACGCCGCCGCTGGGTCGATCTCGTCACGTTGGCCACCATGGCGGTGCTGCTCATCGTGCTCGCGTGGGTGGCGCCGCAACTGTCATCGTAGGCGTCTAATAAGCTTGATATCGAGATACCGCGACACCGACGAGCCACCCCCTCCCCGGAGAGCACGGACCGGGCGGGATCAGGGGATCGCCGCGCGCGGAAGCCGGTGTCCGGCCACGAGCCGGGCGCCGTCCACCGCCGCACGAGGTGGTGGCGAAGATTGAAGGGACAGCCACACAGCCATGGCCAAGATCAAGGTCGAGAACCCCGTAGTCGAGCTCGATGGCGACGAGATGACCCGGATCATCTGGTCCTTCATCAAGGACCGCCTGATCCTCCCGTACCTCGACATCGACCTGAAGTACTACGACCTGGGCATCGAGGAGCGCGACCGCACCGATGACCAGATCACCGTCGACGCCGCCAACGCCATCAAGGAGCACGGCGTCGGCGTCAAGTGCGCCACCATCACCCCGGACGAGGCCCGGGTGGAGGAGTTCGGCCTGAAGAAGATGTGGCGGTCGCCCAACGGCACCATCCGCAACATCCTCGGCGGCGTCGTCTTCCGCGAGCCGATCATCTGCGAGAACGTGCCGCGCCTGGTCCCGGGCTGGACCAAGCCGATCATCATCGGCCGCCACGCCCACGGCGACCAGTACAAGGCCACCGACTTCAAGGTCCCCGGCCCCGGCACCGTCACCATGACCTACACCCCGGCCGACGGCAGCGAGCCGGTCGAGTTCGAGGTCGCCAACTTCCCCGAGGCCGGCGGCGTGGCCATGGGCATGTACAACTTCCGCAAGTCCATCGAGGACTTCGCGCGGGCCAGCCTCAACTACGGCCTGGACCGGAACTACCCGGTCTACATGTCCACCAAGAACACGATCCTCAAGGCCTACGACGGCATGTTCAAGGACGTGTTCCAGGAGATCTACGAGACCGAGTTCAAGGAGCAGTTCGACAAGGCCGGCCTCACCTACGAGCACCGCCTCATCGACGACATGGTCGCCTCCGCGCTCAAGTGGGAGGGCGGCTACGTCTGGGCCTGCAAGAACTACGACGGCGACGTCCAGTCCGACACCGTCGCGCAGGGCTTCGGCTCCCTGGGCCTGATGACCTCCGTGCTGCGCACCGCCGACGGCCGGACCGTCGAGGCCGAGGCGGCGCACGGCACCGTCACCCGCCACTACCGGCAGCACCAGCAGGGCAAGCCCACCTCCACCAACCCGATCGCCTCCATCTTCGCGTGGACCCGCGGTCTGGAGCACCGGGCCAAGCTGGACAACACCCCCAAGCTGCTGGAGTTCGCCACCACCCTCGAGGACGTCGTCATCAAGACCGTCGAGGGCGGCCAGATGACCAAGGACCTCGCGATCCTGGTCGGCGCCGACCAGGAGTGGCTGACCACCGAGCAGTTCCTCGCCGCCCTGGACGAGAACCTGTCCAAGCGCCTGGCCTGAGGAGCGCGGCGCCCGCTCCGGCCCCCTGCCCCGGGCCCGGGCGCCCGCACCGGGACGTCTTGAGCCGACGCCCCCGGTGATCTCCGCCACGTCCGGCCGTCCCCGCGAGGGGGCGGCCGGACGCTTTGTGTCACCGCTTCGGCACTCTCGATGAAATTCCCCGGCGTGTTTCCCCGATTCTGCGGACATCGGCGCCGTCGGGGTGGGATGATGACTGCGTCGGGTCACGGAGCCAGTGCGACATAGGACACGTGAACTCGATTCGCACCTTGTGCGAACTTTGACTTACAGTGGAGTCACGCCGGTGAGAACCGGCAGGCCAGAGCGGGTTTCGCCGCTCAGGCCCCACGAGCCGACGTGCCGGCCGTGCGCCCGCTGGGGGGTAGGCGCGCACAGTACGGAACGTCACGAAGAAGGGCCCGGTGCTTCGGCACCGGGCCCTTCGCCTTTCCCGCCCCGACCGCCGCGGGGCCGAGACCCCGGGGGCCGGGTCTCCGGGGGAGCGGGGGAAGGGGACAGGGGGACGTCCGAGGGGGCCCGGGGGTCAGTCCAGGACGCTCTCGGGGATCGGCTCGCCCTGCTGCATCGCCGTGAACATCTCCTGGGAGCGGGCCTCGTCCCACTGGACCACCGAGCCCACGTCGGGCAGCGTCGGGGTGGCGCCCACCGGGATCGCGGTCGTCTGCGTGCCGCCCCGCATGGCCAGCAGCATCGTCGCCAGGTGGCGCAGCCGGTCGCCCTCGTCGACCACGAACATGTCCGTGCCCTCCAGCACCAGCGGCACCGACTTGAAGGGGTTGAACAGCGTCCCCGGAGCGCTGGCCTCCTGTACCAGGGCGGAGAAGAACTCCCGCTGGCGGGCGATCCGGTCCAGGTCGGCCCGCGCGGTGGCGCGGGTGCGCACGTACCCGAGTGCGGTGCCGCCGTCCATCGTCTGGCAGCCCGCCTCGATGTCCAGGCCCGCCTTGGGGTCCTCCATCGGCTCCTCGGGGCACAGCTCCACGCCGCCGACGGCGTCGACCAGGCCGACGAACCCGCCCATGCCGATCTCCACGTAGTGGTCCACCCGCACGCCCGAGGCCTGCTCGAAGGTCCGCACCAGCGGCGCCGGGCCGCCGCAGACCTCCTCGCCCTCCTCGTCGGTGCCGCAGACGGCGTCGGCGAAGGCGGTGTTGATCTTGTTGGGGGCGTAGCCGGGGATGGCCAGCTGCACGTAGGAGTCGCGGGGGACGCTGATGATGGTGGGCTCGGCGTCATCGGTGTCGGGGATGTACAGCAGCATGATCGTGTCCGTGCGGCGGCCCTCGGCCCGGCCGGTGGACAGCTCCCGGATCTGGTCGTCGTCCAGCCCGTCGCGGCTGTCGGAGCCGACGATCATGTACACGTCGCCGTCCTGGCGCTCGGGGCGGCCCTCGTAGTCCTGGAGGGCGTCGACCCGCTGCAGGCGCGCGTTGGACCACAGGTAGAACCAGGTGGGCAGCACCAGCACCGCGGCCAGCAGCACCACCAGGGTCACCACGGTCACGTTGCGGGCCTTGCGGGCCGTCCTCTGGCGGCGCCGCCGGGTGCGGCCGGTGCCGTCGTACTCGCGCCCGGCGTGGTGGGTGCGGCGCTGCGGGCGCTCGGGCCGCAGCGGGGGGACGTCCCCGGCCGCGGGCATCCGCCGGGTCTCGCCGACGACCCGCTGCTCCGATTCCCGGCCCCGGTACAGCTTCTCGAACGCGTCGGCCCCGTCCCCGTCCCCGGCGCCCTTGCGCCGGAAGACACCCGGTCTGTCGTGCTCACCGGTCGGGTCGGAGCCTTCCCGGTGCCGTCGGTCTGCCATCGAACCGCCTATCTCCTCCGCGACGCAGAAGGTCCGTGGTCACGGCCTCCACTGTGTGGGATCGCAGAAAGGGTAGCGGGGTTCGATGAACCGACCCTGATCCGGAACCGGGGGATATTCCGGAGGCGTCCCCGGGGTGCGGAGGCGGCCGCGGGCCGCCCCCGGGAGCGCCCCCGGTCAGCGCAGCCGGTGCGCCCCGGCGGCCGGGAGCGCCGAGCGCACCCGCGGCGGCACCAGGCCCCGGCCGATGAAGGCCTCCTCCAGGGCGGCGCCGATGCCCGCCACCCGGTCGTCGGCGGCCAGCGCCAGGGCGGTGCCCGCCCAGCCGCTCATCCTCACCCCGCGCGCGCCCGCCCGGCCGGCGGTCTCCACCGCCAGCTCCACCTCGGGCACCGGGAGCCCGGCCCGGCGCAGCGACAGGTGCGAGGCCGTGAGGATCACGCCGACCTCCCCGAACCGCTCGGCGCGCAGCAGGCCCACCACCGCGTTCAGGCGGTGCACCTCGGTCACCGCGTACTCCACCCGGCGGCGCTGGGCGGGGGAGGGCAGCCGGGACAGCGCGGCGGGCAGGTCGCGGACGGACCGCAGCGGGCCCAGGACCTTCCCGGCGCGCTCCAGGTCGGCGGCGTGCCCGGGCCGGGGGTCGCGGCGGGGCAGCGCACCGGTGTCCACCACCAGCAGGCACAGGTCCTCGGCGGCCGGGTCGAAGGGCAGCACGGTGGTGCCGAGGGTGCGCAGGTTGACCCGGACGGCGCAGCCGGGCCGGGCTGCCAGGGACACCCGCTGGTCCACGGTGCCGCCCTCCGGGGGCGGGCCCCCGGCCAGGTCGGCCAGGGCCAGCGCCACCGCCGCCCCCACCGCCCCGGAGTACCCCAGGGAGGCGTCGCCGGGCAGGTCGGAGCCGAGCATCACGCGCAGTCCCGTCCCGGCCTCCAGCAGCCCCGTGCGGCGCGCCGCGGCCACGGCCCGGGCCACCGCCGCGCCCTCCGCGCCGCGGGCCCGCAGCGGCCCGCTGAGCGCCGCGGTCCGCACCCTGGGGTCGCCGGGCACGGCCCCCACGGCGGCCGTCACCCCCCAGGGCAGCGCCGCGTACAGCCCCACCCCGCCCGAGGGGGCGGTGTGCTCGCCCAGCAGCGCGACCCGGCCGGGGGCGTGCCACACCCCCGCGGGCGGCTCCCCGAACAGGGCGTCGAAGCCCTTGGCCAGCCCGTCGGCGTCGGGCGCCTCCGTCGGCCATTCCCCCCGCGGCCCCGCCGACCGCATTCCCAGCGCGGCCCTCCACCGCGCCCCCGCGCCCCCCACGTCGTCACCCTTCCCCCGGTCGACCTCTGTCCCTCCAAGTCTGCCCAAGTCCGGGAGTATCCGGTGTGGGACCTTCGAGACAGAGCGGGTAGGCCGTTAGCGTTGCGGTTCGACGAGGTGGGGGAGGGCGCGGTGGCCTCGGTGCTGGACAGGGCCAGGGAGACGGTCCGGCACTACCGGAACACGTCCATGGACGCCTACTGGGCGCTGCGCCGGCGCCGTCCGGGCGTGGACCACCTGGTGCGGGCCTACGAGCGCTACGCCGACCGCAACGGGAACCAGCTGGCCGGCGCGGTCACCTACTTCGCGTTCCTGTCGTTCTTCCCGCTGCTCGCGCTGGCGTTCGCCGCGGTCGGGTTCGTGCTGGCCACGCTCCAGATCGAGCTGGGCGGCCAGCTGGACCGGGCGCTGGACGACGTGCTGCCCGGCCTCTCGGAGCAGCTGCCCATCGACCAGATCGCCGACGCCCGGGTGGGCGCCGGCCTGTTCGGCCTGGTGGGCCTGCTGTACGCGGGCCTGAACTCGGTATCGGCGCTGCGCGAGGCCCTGCACTCGATCTGGCTGAAGAACCCCAAGGAGGGCCCCAACCCCTTCCTCGCCAAGGGCACGGACCTGCTGGTGATGATCGGCCTGGGCCTGGCCCTGCTGCTGTCGGTCTCCGTCACCGGTGTCGCCCAGGCCGCCACCAGGTGGCTGCTGTCCCTGGTCGGCCTGGACGGGTCGATCGTGGCGAACATCGCGCTGCGGCTGCTGGCCCTGGCGATCGCCATCGGCGCGAACGCGCTCATCTTCATGCTGGTGTTCGCGCTGCTGTCCGGCAGCGGGCGGCCCGCCCGCACGATGTGGCGGGGCGCCCTGCTGGGCGCGGTGGGGTTCGAGGTCCTCAAGGCCGCGGCGGCGCTGCTGCTGACCGGGACGCTGAGCAACCCGCTGTACGCGTCGTTCGCGGTGCTGGTGGGCCTCCTGGTCTGGATCAACCTGGTGATGCGCCTGGTCATGTTCAGCGCCGCGTGGACGGCGACCCGGCTTTCGGTGCCGCCGCCCTACACGGGTTCGCTGCCGCTGCCGGAGGAGAACGGCATCGACTGGACCCGGCCCGCCCCCGTCGTGCGGGTGGACCCGGTCGAGGCGGCCGAGCGCAGGCGGGTGCGGCGCGGCCTCGCGGCGGGGCTCTCGGCGGCGGGGGCGCTGGGCGCGGGAGGGCTCACGGCGTGGCTGTTGCGGCGGCGGAAACGTCCTGTTGCCTAGTGTGACACTCTGTTAGCGGAAAATGACGCTGAAGGTTCCCCGTGCCCGTATGTTCCAGGTTCCGAGGGGGTAGTCCTCCCCTGTCCCGGCCGAGAGCCCCGCCGGGGCACGACCGGTTCGCCGAACGAAAAGTTCGGCAGACACCCCCCTCGGAGGGCAGATGGGAACCGCATTCAAGTCGTCCGAACGCGCGACGATCGGCGTGGAGTGGGAACTCCAGCTCGTCGACCGCCGCAACCGGCACCTGCGGCAGGAGGCGCAGAAGCTCCTCTCCGAACTCCCCGAACTCAGTTCCGCGGCGGCGGTCCCCCCACTGCGCCACGAGCTGATGCAGTCCCAGGTGGAGGTCGTCACCGGGATCTGCGAGACGGTCGAGCAGGCCAAGGACGACCTGGCCCGCAACGTCTCCCGCATGCGGCAGGTGCTCGCCCCCTGGGGCACCACGCTCACCTGTTCCGGCACCCACCCCATCGACGACTGGCGGGACCAGGACTTCAGCCCCGGCACCCGGTACCGGGAACTCGTCGAGCAGATGCAGTGGGTCGCCCGGCGCATCCTCACCTGCGGCGTCCACGTGCACGTGGGCGTGCGCCACCAGGACAAGGCCATTCCCATCGTGAACGCGCTCGCGAGGTATCTCCCGCATTTTCTCGCTTTGAGCGCCTCCAGTCCATTCTGGGCGGGTCACGATACCGGTCTGGCCTCCGCCCGCTCCGTGATCTTCGGCGCGCTGCCCACTTCCGGTCCGCCGCCGAACCTCCCGAACTGGTCGGCTTTCGAGGAATACCTCGAAACGCTTCTCAGGGCGGGTACCATCGCATCCATCAAAGAAGTGTGGTGGGACATTCGTCCGCACCCGGATTTCGGGACCATCGAGATCCGGATGTTCGACGGGATCCCCACCCTGCGCGAGGTGGGAATGGCCGCCGCGCTCTCCCAGAGCCTGGTGGAGTTGTTCGACCACCAGCTCGACCGCGGGTATCGGCTGCCCAGCCCGCCGTCCTGGCTGGTGAGGGACAACAAGTGGCGGGCCACCCGCTACGGGCTCGACGCTCGCGTCATCACGGACGGCCGAGGGACCACCGTCCCGATCCGTGACGACCTCTACGAGCTGGTCCGCGAACTGAGGCCGGTCGCGACCCGGCTGGGCTGCGCCGAGGACCTGGACCTGATCTCCGAGATCCTGGACAAGGGCGCCTCCTACGAGCGTCAGCGCGCGGTCATCGCCGAGGGCGGCACCCTCGACGACGTCGTCGACATGCTCGCGGCCGAGCTCGACGACGGACCCACCCGTGCAGGGGTCGGTGCCGGCGACGGCGCCGGCGCTCGGTAAGACATGGGCGAAAGCGTAGAGAGGGCCCTCGTATGCAGGGACGAGACCTGCCGGAACAGTTGACCGCTTTTCTGGCGCGCCGCGAGCGGGACTTCATCGGCTTCCGCCGTGACCTGCACATGCACCCCGAACTCGCCTTCGCCGAGCATCGCACCACGGGGCGGATCGTCGAGCACCTGCGCGGGGTCGGGCTGCACCCCCGGGTGCTCCCCGGCGGTACCGGGCTGGTCTGCGACATCGGCTCGGGCCCCGGGCCCACCGTCGCCCTGCGGGCGGACATCGACGCCCTGCCCCTCACCGACGAGAAGGACGTCCCCTACCGCTCCACCGTCCCGGGGGCCGCGCACGCCTGCGGCCACGACGTCCACACCACGGTCCTGCTGGCCACCGGGGTCTTCCTGGCCCAGCAGGACCGGGCGGGCGCCCTGCCCGGCCGGGTCCGGCTGGTCTTCCAGCCGGCCGAGGAGCTGCCCGGCGGCGCCGTCGAGGTGATCAACGCCGGGGCCCTGGAGGGCGTCGACCGGATCTTCGCGCTGCACTGCGACCCCCGGCTGATGGTCGGCCGGGTGGGCCTGCGCACCGGCGGCATCACCGCCGCCTGCGACCAGCTGACGGTCCGGCTGTCCGGGCCGGGCGGGCACACCGCGCGCCCCCACCTGACCGCGGACCTGGTGTACGCGATGGGCAAGGTCGTCACCGAGCTGCCCGCCGCGCTCTCCCGCCGCATCGACCCGCGCGCCGGGTTCAGCCTGGTGTGGGGCCGCATCAGCGCCGGGTCGGCGCCCAACGTCATCCCCGACGACGCGGTCGCCGAGGGGACCGTGCGCTGCCTGGACGACGAGGCGTGGCACGCGGCGCCCGACATCGTCAAGGGCCTGGTGGAGTCGGTGGCCGCCGCCTACGGGGCCGACGCCGAGGTCACCTACAAACGCGGCGTCCCGCCCACCATCAACGAGGCGTCCAGTGTGGACGTCATGCGCGAGGCCACCGCCCTGGCCCTGGGGCCGGACGCGGCCTCGCCCACCCCGCAGAGCCTGGGCGGGGAGGACTTCGCCTGGTACCTGGAGAACGTCCCCGGCGCCCTGGCCCGGCTGGGCACCCACTCGCCGGACTGGGACGGGCCCATGCTGGACCTGCACCGCGGGACTTTCGACGTGGACGAGCGCGCCATCGGCGTCGGCACCCGGTTCCTGGTGACCACGGCCCTCACCGCCCTGGCCGCGGACGGCCGCGACCGCGTCCCGGCCGCCGAGGAGGCGGTGTCCTTCTGAGCCCCCCGACCCCCGGCGCGACCTGCGCGGACGCCGTGGATCTACCGGGTTCCCGGTAACTTCGCGCCGGGGTGTCGGGCCGGGTGCGGCGCCGGTGGCATTCTGAGTACATGAACCAGCCACTCACAGTCGAACAGATCCGGCGGGCGCCCAAGGTGCTCCTGCACGACCACCTCGACGGCGGGCTGCGGCCCGCCACGGTGGTCGAGCTGGCCCGGGAGGTCGGATACAAGGACCTGCCCACCTACGACCCGGTGGAGCTGGGGCACTGGTTCCGCGAGGCCTCCGACTCCGGTTCGCTGGAGCGCTACCTGGAGACGTTCGCGCACACCACCGCGGTCATGCAGACCCGCGACGCCCTGGTCCGGGTCGCCGCCGAGGCGGCCGAGGACCTGGCCGCCGACGGCGTGGTCTACGCCGAGCAGCGCTACGCCCCCGAGCAGCACCTGGGGCGCGGGCTCACCCTGGAGGAGGTCGTCGAGGCCGTCCAGGAGGGACTGGAGCTGGGCGAGAAGCGCGCCGCCGACGCCGGGCGGAGCATCCGCACCGGGCAGCTGGTCACCGCCATGCGCCACGCCGCGCGGTCCTCGGAGATCGCCGAGCTGGCCGTCCGCTACCGCGACGCCGGGGTGGCCGGGTTCGACATCGCCGGGGCCGAGGCCGGCAACCCGCCGACCCGGCACCTGGACGCCTTCGAGTACCTGCGCCGGGAGAACTTCCACTTCACGATCCACGCGGGCGAGGCGTTCGGGCTCCCGTCGATCTGGGAGGCCCTCCAGTGGTGCGGCTGCGACCGGCTCGGCCACGGCGTGCGCATCATCGACGACATCACCGTCACCGAGAACGGCGCGCCCCGCCTGGGCCGGCTGGCCCAGTACGTGCGCGACAAGCGCGTGCCCCTGGAGATGTGCCCCAGCTCCAACGTGCAGACCGGGGCCGCCCCCTCCATCGCCGAACACCCCATCGGCCTGCTGCGCGACCTGCGCTTCCGGGTGACGGTCAACACCGACAACCGGCTGCAGAGCGGCACCAGCCTGTCGGAGGAGTTCGCCCGGCTCTCCGAGGCCTTCGGGTACGGCTGGGACGACGTCCAGTGGTTCACGGTCAACGCCATGAAGTCGGCGTTCCTGCCCTTCGATGAGCGCCTGGCGCTCATCAACGGTGTCATCAAGCCCGGCTTCGCGCAGCTGAAGTGGGCGGCCGACCGATGAGCGGACCGGCGCCGGGTGCCAGCCCGACGGTGCACTACTCCCTCTTCTCCCGGGTCCTGGCCGTGGTCTGGATCGTCGTCGCCGTGCTCCTGCTGGCCGACCTGTTCCTCCGCGGCCGGGGGCCGGAGATATGGCTGTACGGCGCCGTCCTGGTGGCCAGCGTCGCGCTGGTGTACCTCGTGTGGCTGCGCCCGCGCATCGTGGTCACCGAGCGGGGCCTGCGGGTGATCAACCCGCTGCGCGAGACCTTCGTCCCCTGGGCGGCCGTGCGGTGGGTGGACGTGGTCGACGTGCTGCGGGTGCACACCACCGACGGGGTCGTGCGCTCCTGGCCGCTGCGCGAGACCAAGCGGGCCCGGGTCCGCGACAATCTGCGCCGCGAGGGCGGGTTCATGGACGGGCCCGACGAGGAGGACCCGCGGGGGATGCGCCCGATGGACCGGGCCGCCCTCCAGTTGCGCCAGGACGCCGAGCGCCACAAGGCGCGCCCGCTGGCCGGCCCGATCCGCGACATCGACGAGGCGGGGCCCGCCGCGCTGGGCGCCGAGGACCGCCCCCAGACGATGGTCTCGGTCGAGGTGGTGGTCATCGCCGGTGCCGTCGCGGTCCTGGTCGCGGCGGCCCTCCTGCTGGCCTGAGCGCCCCTCTCCCGGATCCGGACCCGGCCCCCGCCCGGGCGGGGGCCGGGTCCTTTCTCCGTCGGTGCGCGGGGTTGACGGGACCCGGTCGGCTCTGGTTAGGTAAGGCATGCCTAATGGAGAGTGTTCCGGGCGGGAGGGCTTCGCGCGGATGGCCGCCCGCCCGGACCTTCTCCGAGGCGCCACGCTGTTCTGACGAGCTGTTCCGACGAACAACGGGAAGAGGAAACGGTGTCCCACGGCCCGTGAGTCCAACGGGGTCTGCGGGGATCCTGCACGGGCGGGACACCGGAGCGGGGCACACGCCTCCGGACGGAGCACGGCCGGTACCGTCCACCCCAAGGCCTCGGGGTGTACGCTCGCCACGCCGGTACCGGACGGGTCCGTTCGGAGGCGGCCCCGCGACGACGCCTCCGGGCCGCGTCGCGCGATCGAAGGACCTGCGGGGGTCCCGCGCGGCGCGCCCGGGGAGCGCCGAGGGACCCGGCACCGCCGGGTCCCCTCTCTTCTCCCCCGACCGGGCCCTCAGGCCCGGACCAGCAGCCGGTTGAGCAGCTCGCCCAGGCGGCGCGCCCGCTGCCGGACGATCTCCAGGGCCCGCTCCCCGTCGAACGGCTCCAGCACCGCGCCCAGGGCGTCGTTGCTCACGATCGACAGCCCCAGCACCTCGGCGCCCATCTCCACGGCGGCGATGGCCTCCAGCGGGATCGACCGCCCCACCACGTCCGCCCCCGCCTGGCGCAGCACCTTCGACTCCGTGGGGGTCTGCAGCTGCGGTCCCGGTGTGGCGGCGTACACCCCCTCCGCGAGCGAGGCGTCCACCTCGTGGACGAGCCGGCGCAGCCGCGGGCTGTACACCGACGACAGGTCCACGAACGTGGGGCCGACCAGCGGGGACCTCGCCGTCAGGTTGATGTGGTCGCTCAGCACCACCGGCTGCCCCGGCGCGATGTCCACCCGCAGGGAGCCCACCGAGCCCGTCAGCACGGCCAGCCGCGCCCCGGCGGCGATGCCGGTGCGCACCGCGTGCACCACCCGCATCGGGTCGTGGCCCTCGTACAGGTGCAGGCGCCCTGTGAAGACCACCACTCGTTTGTCCCCGACCCACATGCTGTGGACGGTGGTGCCGTGGCCCTCCCCGGCCGGTGCCAGGAAACCGGGCAGCTCCCGCGCCTCGAACCCGATGTCCGGCGAACCGAGCGTGTCCACCGCGTCCGTCCACCCGGAACCGAGCACCACCAGGGCGTCGAAGCCGTCGGCCCCGGCCCGGGTCAGGAGTTCGTGCGCCGCGTCGGCCGCCAGTGCCCGGGCCTCGGCGGTCGTCGTCGGCGGCTGCTCTGTTTCACTCACACAGCGGATGCTACCGCCGTGTAGCCGGATGATTCCGGAACGCAACGCTACGGTGGCGGTAAGGGGAATGCCCGACCCCCGGCCGGGGCGGGTGCGGAATCCGCCGGCCGGTATGGCCGACAATAGGGGTAAGGCGAGAGAACCACATGCCGCCCCGTCATGCCCACCGCCCCCGACCGGGACGGGCGGGACGACGGCCGGCCGCAGAGGGAGTGAAGCAGAGTGACGAAGGTCGTGATCATCGGGGGCGGTCCCGGGGGCTACGAGGCGGCACTGGTCGCCGCGCAGCTCGGCGCGGACGTGACGGTGGTGGACCGCGACGGCATCGGCGGCGCCTGCGTCCTCACCGACTGCGTTCCCTCCAAGAGCCTGATCGCCACCTCCACCCGCACCACCTACGTGCGCGAGTCCGAGAACCTGGGCATCCAGGTCGACGACCAGCTCGACGGCAAGTCCTCCGTGCGCGTCGACATGCCCACGGTCAACAACCGGATCCTCGCCCTGGCCCAGGCCCAGTCCGACGACACCCGCGCCCGGCTGATCAAGGAGGGCATCGAGGTCGTCAGCGGCGAGGCGCGCCTGGTCGACCCGCGCATCGTCGCCGTCGGCGACACCCGCATCCGCGCCGACGTCGTGCTCGTCGCCACCGGCGCCCACCCGCGCGAGCTGCCCTCGGCCCGGCCCGACGGCGAGCGCATCCTCACCTGGCGCCAGCTCTACGACCTCCACGAGCTGCCCGAGAAGCTCATCGTCGTCGGCTCCGGCGTGACCGGCGCCGAGTTCGCCAGCGCCTACCAGTCCCTCGGCTCGAACGTGACCCTGGTCTCCTCCCGCGAGCACGTCATGCCCACCCAGGACCCCGACGCCGCCCGCGTGCTGGAGGAGGTCTTCCTGCGCCGCGGCATGACCGTCCTCAACCGCACCCGCGCCGAGTCGGTGGTGCGCACGGAGGACGGGGTGCTGGTCACCCTCTCCGACGGCCGCACCGTCGAGGGCTCCCACTGCCTGATGACCGTCGGCATGATCCCCAACACCGACGGGCTCGGCCTGGAGGAGGCCGGCGTGCGCCTGGGCCAGGGCGGGTTCGTCGAGGTCGACCGGGTCTCGCGCACCACCGTCCCCGGCGTGTACGCGGCCGGCGACTGCACCGGCGTCAACATGCTCGCCTCCGTGGCCGCCATGCAGGGCCGCATCGCCATGTGGCACGCCCTGGGCGAGGCCGTCGCCCCGCTGAAGCTGTCCACGGTGGCCTCCACCGTGTTCACCCACCCCGAGCTGGCCGCCGTCGGCGCCAGCGAGGACGACGTGCGCAGCGGCCGCATCGACGGCCGCTCCGTCACGCTGCCGCTCAACACCAACCCGCGCGCCAAGATGAACGAGGTCAAGGACGGCTTCGTCAAGCTCATCTGCCGCCAGCACACCGGCATCGTGCTGGGCGGCGTCATCGTCGGGCCGCGCGCCAGCGAACTGATCCTGGCCGTGTCGGTGGCCGTGCAGCAGAGGCTGACCGTGGACGACCTCGCGCACACCTTCGCGGTGTACCCGTCCCTGTCGGGCAGCGTCACCGAGGCGGCCCGCTCCCTGATGCTGGCCTCACCGGAGTAGGCTCCAGAGCAACGGCCCGAGCCCTGCGGCCGGGCCGTTTTTACGTTTCCTTAACGCCGATGAGAGTAGCGTCCTGTTGTGATCTGTCCCAAATGCCAAAGCAACATGCGCACGTTCGACCGTCACGGCGTGCACATCGAGCGGTGTGACGGGTGCCAGGGCATCTTCCTGGACCGAGGCGAGCTCGAGCGCATCGTCGAAGCCGAGAAGCGCCACTACAGCTCGACCCCGCCGCCCGACCCGCAGGCCCCGCCGCCCTCCGGCGGCTACGTGCCCCAGGGCCAGCCCCGGCCGGGCTACCCGACCCCCGGGTACCCCGACTCCCCCCGCGGATACCGCCCCGGCTACCCGGACTCCCCGCGCGGCTACAGCGACTCGCCGCGCCCCTACCGGCGCCGCCGGAAGAGCTTCCTCGAGGACCTCTTCGACTAGAGAAACCACCCCGTGCACCCGCTGATCTGTACTCACTGCGGGGAATGGGACCCGACCCCCGACACCTCGTCGGGGGTCTCCGTGTTGCTGTGCCGCTTCTGCGGCCGCACCCGCCCCTTCCTCCGCCTCCCGCTCTACTGCGTCTCCGGCCCCAGCGGCACCGGCAAGTCCACCGTCGCCGGGCTGCTGCTGGAGCGCCTGCGGGACCGGTTCGTCGTGCTCGAACAGGACCTGCTCTGGGTGGGGGGCCTGCGCGACCCCGCCGACCACCACCGCCTGTTCCGCTCCACCTGGCTGCGCACCGCCGCCATGGTGCAGCAGAGCGGGCGGCCGGTCGTGCTGTGCGGGACGGTCGTCCCCCCGGAGTTCGAGCCGCTGCCCGAGCGGGCGCTGTTCGACGGCGTCCACTACCTGGCGCTCACCTGCGACCCGCGGGTGCTGGCGGAGCGGCTGCGGTCCCGGCCCGCCTGGCGGGAGTGGGACGAGGAGCGCATCGCCGAGACCCTGGAGTTCGCCGCCTGGGTGGAGCGCGAGGCCGACCGGCTCGAACCGCCGCTCACCCTCGTGGACACCACCGACGCCGGACCGGAGGCCACCGCCGACCGCGTCGCCGCCTGGGTCGGGGACCTGGACGCGGCCCGGGTCACCGGTCCTTGAAGTAGCGGAACAGGTGCTCTTCCCGGACCAGGGCCGTCGCGGCCGCCGCACCGACCAGCGCCGCGAGCACCGCCGCCACCGGGCCGCGCACGTCGATCAGCACCGTGTCCCACGGGTCCGCGGGATTGCCGACGTGCGCCGCCACCACCAGCGCGCAGCCCGCCAGGGCCAGCCCGGCCAGTGACCACACCGCGGTCTCCAGGGCGGTCCCGGCCAGCAGCGCCCGCCGCGACACACCGACGTGGAGGGCGCCCGCCAACTCCAGGCGGCGCAGCCGGACGGCCACGAAGCCCAGCACCAGCCCGGCCAGGGCCGCCGCGGGCGGCGCGAACCTGGTGGGGCGCTCGGCGAACGCCGCCGCTCCGTCGAAGGTGGCGCCCAGGCTCGTGTTGAGCTGGCCCAGGGTGACGGACAGGCTCGGGTCCGCGCCGGGGCGCACCGCCCAGCGGAGCAGTTCGTCGGCCTCCTCCGTGGGCGGGCGCACGTCCGCCCAGCACTGGTCGAACACCCCCGCCGCGGGCTCGGGCACCAGGACCGCGTAGCCGAGGCGGCTGTCGCGCCCGTCGTCGGGGTAGTCGAACACCCCGGCCAGGGTCACCGTCCCCGAGTCGGTCTCCAACCGCTGCCCCGGGCCCACGCCCAGGGTCTCGGCCGTCCCGGTCGACACCCACACCCCCGAGGCCGCCTCCGCCCGCACCCCCAGTACCGACGCCATCCCCGGCGTCACCCGGTAGGCGGGCAGCGGGTTGTCCGGCATGGCGGCCAGGCGCAGGGAGCCGTCCTCCGCGAGCGCTCCGGAGGCGCCGATCCCCGGGACGCCGGTGAGGGCGTCGCAGGCGCTCCCGGCGACGTTCCCGGCGACGTTGAGCACGCGGACCGAGGCGCCCGCGGCGGTGAACTCGGCCGAGCGCTGGTGCAGCCCCACGATCGCGCGCGCGTCGGCGACGGCGAGGGCACCGACGACGGCCGCCAGCGCGAGGGCGAACAAGGCGGCCCGGGTGGTGCCGGTGCCCAGGTTCCGCCGCACCTCTCCGATCAGTTCGCGGACGTTCATCCGGTGCCGCCGGGCGGGGTCGCGGAGCGGAACGCCCTGCTCGGCGGCGGTGTCCTGGGGTGGCTTCTCACGTGGGTCTCCCGGGGGTCGCAGGGTCCGCGGAGAGCCGGTGCCCGGTTCCGGGTTACCCTGGTGGCGGTGGGACCGGGCGAGTGCGTTTCGTCCGGTCCCACACCTTTTCTGTGGCTTCTGTGATGGGGCGTTCCGCGGCTTCCGCGGCGGCGCGGACCGCGCGCTCGACCGGTGCTCAGGCGTCGGCGCGCGTCCGCTCCTGGAGGTCGATGACGTGCGTGCAGGCGTCGCGGGTGCGGGGGTCGTGGGTGGCGATGACGACGATGGTGTCCGTCCGCGCGATCGCGCCGAGCGTGGCGTTGACCGTCTCGGCGGTGCGCAGGTCCAGCTGGGCCGTGGGTTCGTCCACGAGGAGCAGGTCGGGCGCGGAGCACACCGCGCGGGCGAGCATCAGCCTCTGGGCCTCGCCGCCGGAGAGCCGTCGGAAGGGCCGGTCGGCGACGGCGTCCAGCCGGAAGTCGCCCAGCACCCGCCGGGCGTGCTCCTCGGCCTCCTCCCGCCGGCGGCCCCGGGCCAGCAGGGGGAGCACCACGTGGTCCAGGGCGGTGCGCCCCGGGACGCCGTACGGGTTCTGGAACACCCAGCCGGTGCGCTCGACACCGACCGGGTCGACGCTCCCGGCGGTGGGGGCGACCCATCCGGCCAGGATCGACAGCAGGGTGGACTTCCCGCAGCCGGAGGGGCCGCACAGGCCGGTGATGTGCCCGGGCGCGAGGGTGAAGGACAGGTCCTCGAACAGCATGGGGTTGTCCCCGAAGCGGTGTCCGAGCCCGTGGGCGGTCACGCTCCTTTCGCTCACGCGCCCCCCTCGCAGGAATCCCCGGTCAGGGCCGGGCCGAGGTCGACGTCGGCGGGCAGGTCGGCCCCGTCCTCCTCGGGGACCACGACGGTGCTGCCCACACCGGAGCCGATGATCCGCACCGGGTGGAAGGAGCCCTCCGAGCGCAGGCATCCGGTGTCCCCGGCCACGGCGAACAGCGCGCCGGGCGGGACCCGGGCGGCGTCCACGGGCTCGGCGAGCGCGACGGAGCCGGTGAGCGGTTCGCCCTCGCCCGCCACGGCCGCCCGGGCCTCGGGGGTGTCGGCCAGCTCGCGCAGGAATTCGGGATCCTCGGCCAGGCCCTCGGCGTCGACCGGCCCGGTGACCCCGGCGACGGTGAGCAGCCGGTCGCCGGGCACGTCCAGGTCGGGGACCGAGCCCAGGCGGGCGGCCTCCAGAGCCCCGGGCACACTGGCGAAGGCGCCGCCCGCGGACGCCTCGGAGCCCGGCAGGGCCTTGCACTCCTCGAAGGTGACCTCGGAGGAGGGCATCCAGAGCACGTCGGCGAGGGCGACGGAGCCGGTGGGGTTCCCGATCCCCGCCTCGCGCTGGAACTCGCGTACGGCCTGGTGGGTCTGCCAGCCGTACACGCCGTCGACCGCCGTGGCGTGGCCCAGCCGGTCCAGTTCCTGCTGGAGCGCCCGCACGTCGCCGCCGCGGCTGCCCCGGCCGAGGTCGCGGTACAGCGGCATGGACGTGGCCAGGGCGACCACGGGCCGGTCGTCCACCCGGGCGGCCTCCTCACCGGAGGCCAGGACCGTTCCGGGCACGCACGCGGAGGAGGTGACCCGGCCGGACCCTCCGAAGGCGAGGTCGAGGGTGGGGGTGACGGTCAGTTCGACCTCGACGCTGCGCGCGTCGTCGAAGGGCTCGCGCAGGACGGGGGCACTGTCGATGTCCGCCGCGGCGGCGAGGTCGGGGGGAGGATCCGGGGGACGGAGCAGGAATCCTGCGGTACCTCCGGCGGTGAGCAGGAGCAGCGCGGACAGCAGCACCGTCCCGCTGGGGCGAGTTTTCACGTGCGCTTCCCGTGGTCGGTTCGCGGGCGGGGGAAGGCCCGGGGCGGAGTGGTGGGAGGGGGCGGTGGGACGCGGGGAGGGCCGGGAGGGTCATTCGCCGACGCTGCCGCCCTCGCCCCCGGAATCGTGTTCCATGCCGGCCTCGGCCAGGCAGTCGGTGAACGCCTCGTTCCCCACGTCGATGGAGGCGTCCTCCGGCGGCGACATCATGTCGGCGCCGAGCTGCTCGACGGTGTAGGACTCCGGCGCCAGCCCGGCCTCGATCAGGCAGTCCACGGCGGCGTCCCCCTCGGGGCCCAGGTCGACGGCCCCGCCGACGTTGGACTCCTCGGAGACCCCGCCCTCACCTTGGGTAGCGGATCCGTCGACGGACACCGATCCGCCGGGCTCGGAACCACTCCCGCCCGTGCTGCACCCGCTCGCGAGGAGTGCCGCGGCGGAGATGCAGAAAAGGGCGCGAAGAAGGTTTTCCTGATTCTTTTTCATGTTTCTTTCCTCGTTTTTCTCAGCCGACCGATATGGCGAATCCAGCCATGTAGAGACAGAGGTTCGCCGCTTCGTCGGAAGGGTCGAACGGGGCGTCGGCGAAAACATTCTCCAGGTCTTCGTCGAACTCTTCGGGGGTGTAGGAGTCGGGTTCGACGATCCCCTCGTCCTCCAGGCACTGGATGGCGGCCAGGCGGGGGTCCTCGATGCCCTCGGGGTTGCCCAGCTGGAGGGAGTACGCGCTCTCGATGAGCAGGATCGTGCCCTCGGCGCAGTCGGCGCTGGTCTCCATGTGGGCGTTGGTCGCGGCCTCGTAGGCCTCCTGGTCCCGGGGGTCGGCGTCCACCTCCCAGTCCGTGAGCTGGTAGAGCCCGTTAGGGAGCTTGGTGTAGGTCTCCCGCAGGCCCGCGGCCTCGGCGCACTCGGTGTACCGGTTGAAGGCCTCCTCGTAGTCCTCCTGGGTGACGCCGCCCTCCTCGATGGCGCGGTCGAGCACCTCCTGCTCGAAGTCGGTCCCGGCCCTCTCCCGGAGGGCCTCGAACTCGGTGAGCAGGGCCGGGCTCAGCGGGCTCTCGGCCTCGCCGGCGCCGTCGGCGCAGGCGGAGAGGGCGAGCGTGAGTAACAGTGCGCAGCCCAGGGCGCGCGCGTTCGTGGTGATCGCCATGGCGGTCGGGGGTTCCCTTCGGTCCTCCCGCGGTCCGCGGCGCGGGCCGGCCCGCCGGGGGCGGGACCGGGCGAGTGCGTTTCGCCCGGTCCCGCCGGTCAGCGGCGGCTCAGGTCACGGGCCGGTCGGGTGTCAGCGGAAGGCGTATCCGGCCACGCGGGGGTAGGAGCCGTAGCTGTCCGCCGCGCGGGCGCTGGAGCTGCGGGTGGTCCATCCGGTGGCGGCCGAGTAGTCGCCGTGGGTCGCCCAGGAGCGGCCCTGGTAGCTGCAGTCGGCGGTGTTGGTGCGGCCCCAGGAGTAGGACGGGCCGATGGTGGCGGCGCCCCAGCGGCAGGCCGCCTCGGCGGGGGAGGCGGTCGCGACGGTGGTCGCGAACCCGCCGCCCAGGAGCAGGGAGAAGGCGAACAGGGTTCCGGCCGCCCGCGCACCGATTCGGGTGCGCAGGACGCCGGAGCCGGACTGGCTCGACATGCTGGTTCCTTTCGAGATTTTTGTTTCATGCAGCGCTGCATTTCGTTTCTACCTGAGCCGGGTCAAGGAATTCAATGGTGATTTCATGTCCGGATCACGCCAGTCGCGGTAAGTTAGTGAAAGATTTGATATAAGTCGGGGGTCCGGGGTGTGGTCAAGGGTGCTCACGAAAGGTTCCGCAGGTCTTGCGCGCGGTCATGGAACTCCGTTCGCGTTACTCTGTGTGACTGTTCTGGCCGGATGCGGACGGTGACCGTCCGGTCCGTTCCGGGCCGACAGGCGGACCGGGGTGAGCACGAGGGCGAGGAGGACGGACGCGGCCACCACACCCGCGAGGCACACGGACACCAGCGGCCACGGCACCACCAGCGGCCAGGTGGGGTTGGCGAACCCCGCCCGGTAGGTCTCGGCCGCCACCCGGGCGGCGCCGATCCCCGTTCCCGCCGCCGCGCCCAGCAGGACGCCGGCCGCCGCGACCACACCGCTCCGGGCGGCTCCGAGGGCGCGGCCGGTGCCCGGCCCCGCCCCCACCGCCACCAGCGTCGCCGCGTCCCTTCGGGAGTCGGCGGCGGCGAGCCGTACGGACACCAGGCTCGAACCCACCGCGACCACCGCGGCCAGCCCCAGCACCAGGGCCATCTGCCGGGTGCGCGGGGAGGAGTAGGGGCGCTCCACGAACAGGTCCGCCCCGGTCGCCTCGCGCACCGCCGCACGGGCCCGGTCGACCTCCGCCCCGGCGGGGGCGCGCGTGGTGCCGGCCGCCATCCCGACGGTGGCCGCCGCCAGGCCCCACTCCCGGGCCACCGACGGCGGGACGACCAACTCGTACTGGGCGCTCGGCCAGTCCACGACCGTCGCGGGCACCTCCAGGACCCGGCCCGCGTCGGCCGCCCCGGGAACGTCCGGGACCTCGCCGTCCCGCATCCAGGCGAACTCCACCCGCGCGTTCCCGTCGGCCCACAGGTCCAGGTCGCGGGTGACGACCACGCGTCCCGCCGCCAGCGCCCGGGCGGCCTCCTCGGCGCCGGGCAGGCCCAGGGCGCGCACGAGCGTGCCGTCGTCCACCAGCGGGTTGACCCCGCCCTCCGTCTCCCACCACTCCTGCCTGTTCCGGTCGCCGTTCTGCTTCATCGGCGCGCAGTCGGGCGAGTCCAGGGGGACCCGCTCCGGCACCGGTTCCGTCCTGATGCTCACCGGCGGCCACACCGCCCAGTCCGGGCAGGGCTGCTCCGGATCCGGCAACGGGTGCACCCACAGCGGGGAGTCCGCCATCAGGACCGGGACCGGGTCGTGCACGGGCAGGTGGGCGGTGAGCGCGGACGCCGCCTCGGACGCCTCGCCGTCGCCGACGGGGTCGGGGAAGCGGACCATGACGGTGTCCGGCGCCGCCCGGGGGCGGTGCTCGGCCCCCTCGAAGGCGACCGCCGACGCGGTGGTGACGGCCACCGCCACCAGGAGCGCCGAGGCGGAGGCGACCACGGCCACCGCCATCGTGGTGCGCTCGCGGTTGCGCCCCGCGTCGCGCAGCGCGAGCCGCCACACCAGGGGGAGGCGGTGGGCGGCCCCGGAGAGCGCGCCCACCAGCGCGGGGGTCCACAGCAGGAGTCCGAGGGAGGCCGCGAGGGCCCCCGGCACGAACAGGTCCGAGCGGGGCAGGGCGAACGCCGCCGCGACCAGGGCCGTGCCCGTCGCGAACAGCAGGGCGGACAGCGCGGCCCGGCCGCGGCGGCGCGCACCCGGGCGGGGCGGGCGCCCGGCCAGTACCGCCGCCGGATCGGTGCGCCCGGCCCGCAGCGCGGGAGGGAGCGCGGCCACCACGGACACGGCGACCCCCAGGGCCAGGAACAGTGCCGTGTGCGTCGCCGGCAGGACCAGTTCCGGGTACTGGGCGTCGCCGCGCGACCGCAGCACCGCCGCCACCGCCCACACCCCGCCGGCGCCGAGCGAAGCGCCGATCACTCCGCCGGCCGCCCCGACGGCCAGGGCGCCGCAGAGGACGATCCGCCGCAGGGTCCGCGCGTCCCCGCCCTGGGCGGCGATCAGGGCCAGGGTGTGCTCGGTGCGCCGAGCGCGCATGGCGAACGCCGGCCCGATGACCAGGCAGGCCAGCAGGCAGGCTCCCGCCACGAGCCCGGTGTACGGGACCAGCGAGTCCGGCGGGGCGGCCGTCGGCTGTCCGGCCAGCAGCGGGACGTCGGCGTCCGGAGGCGGATCGAGGACCACCGCCCGGCTCACCGCGGAGGCCCCCGCCGCGTTGATGTCCAGGACGCCGCCCCAGGTCAGCGGTTCGTCCCCGAGGACGAACCAGACAGCGGAGGCGGCGGGGGACTCCACCGCCTCCCCGGTGTCCAGCAGGGTCCCGGGGGCCAGCACCGCCTCCGCCGGATGCCGGGTGGCCCGGTAGGCGCCCACGACGGTCACGGTCGCCGAGCTCCCGTCCCCGGCGACCAGCTCCATCTCCGTGCCCTCGTCCAGCCCCAGGCGGCGGGCCAGCCCCAGGCCGACGGCCGCCTCGCCCGGCCGCTCGGGGGTGCGCCCCCAGGCGGGGACGAACATGCCCGACAGCGGGCCGCCGGTGGGCGACTCCAGCGCGGTGAGGTCCTCGGTGGCCCGGCCCCCCGACGAGGCGCGGACCGGGCCGGCGGCCGCGTCGACCAGTTCCGACCCCGGGGGCAGCAGGTCGAGGAGGAGGTCCTCGTACTCGGCGCGGGACAGGTCCAGTTCGGAGTCGCTGCCCGCGAGCACGATGTCCTCGCGCGGGCTCTGCGTCACCTCCCCGGGCGTCTGCCAGGTGATCCGCGCCTGCGCGCCGTCGCCGAGCATCATCCGGGCGAAGGTCCCGGGTGAGGCCGCCGAGGAGAGCAGGAGGGCGTCGGCGGCCACGGTGCCGCCGACGACCAGGGCGACCGCGGCCGTGGCGAGGGCGGTCACGCCGCGGTGGCGCAGGGCGTCGCGGCGGGCCAGGCGCAGCGCCGCGCGCCAGGGCGCGGTGCGGGACGGTGCCATCACTCGTCCCCGTCCGGTACGGGCCCCACCAGGGACTCCAGGCCCAGGCGACTGCCGGTGGAGGTGGTGATCCGGCCGTCGCGCAGGAACACGGTCCGGTCGGCCCAGGCGGCGTACCGGGAGTCGTGGGTGACCATCAGGCCGGCCGCACCGCGGTCCACGCGTTCGCGGATGACCGAGACGACCTCCTCGCCGCTGCCGGAGTCCAGGGCGCCGGTGGGCTCGTCGGCCAGGAGGAGCCGCCGGGAGCCCACCAGGGCGCGGGCGATGGCCACCCGCTGGCGCTGCCCGCCGGACATCCGTTCGGGGAACCGGTCGTCCAGACCGGCCAGGCCCACCTCGGCCAGGGCGGCCCGGGCCTGGCGGCGGGCGGCCCCGGCCGCCGTCCCGTCCAGCTCCAGGGGCAGGGAGACGTTCTCGGCCGCGGTGAGGGACGGGATGAGGTTGAAGTCCTGGAAGACGTAGCCGATCCGGCGGCGGCGGAGCCGGGAGAGGGCCCGTCCGTCGAGGTCCGCCAGGTCCTGGCCGCCGACCGCCACACTGCCCTCGGTGGGGGAGTCGAGGCCGCCCGCGAGGGTGAGCAGCGTCGACTTGCCCGATCCGGAGGGGCCCATCACGGCGACCAGTTCGCCCGGGGCGACGGCCAGGTCCACGGCGGTGAGCGCCGCGACCCGGGCCGGGCCCTCGCCGTGGACCCGGCCGACGCCTCGCATGAGCAGTTCGGGGGCGGCGTCGTTCACGCGCGCGTCCGGGGGTGCCGGTCCGAGGGCTCGGAGGGGGCCGTCGGGGCGGAGCCGCGGTGCCCGGCGGCCCGGGTCAGGCGCGCCTCCACGTGGTCCAGCCACTGCATCTCGGCCTGGGCGGAGAAGATCAGGGCGTCCAGCACCAGGTGCCAGGCCAGGTCGTGGTGGGGGTCGGCGTTCCCGCCGCCGGTGCGCTTGAGCCGCGTGTAGTCCTGGAGGCCGCGCAGGGTCTCGGCCCGCTGGGCGTCGACGAGGGCGTGGACGTCGACGCCCGGGGTGGTCACGGCCAGCGCCAGCTTGAGGGAGAGCTCGTCCCGGGTGGGGGCGCCGCGCCCGACCGGGTCGCGCCACCAGCTCTCGACCTCGGCCCGGCCCGCATCGGTGAGGGCGTAGCGCTCGGGGGCGTCGGGATCGTCGTCCTCGACCGCGGCCACCAGGCCGTCGCGCTCCAGGCGCTGGAGGGTGGTGTAGGCCTGGCCGATGTTGAGCGGCCAGGTGCCTCCGGTGCGGGCCTCGAATTCGCTGCGCAGCTGGTAGCCGTGGCGGGGCCCGTGGACGAGGAGGGCGAGCAGTCCTTGGCGGACGGACATGGGAACACCTACTTATCGGGTAACTAGCGTCAGGCTACTTACCCGGTAAGCACCGGGCCAGGGGGTGGCCGGATCCGGTCACCGGGAACGGCGAGGGGCTCCGGACCGTGCGGTCCGGGGCCCCTGGGCCGTATTCGGCGGATCGTTCCGGGTCGCGGCCGCGAGGCCGCCTCTCACCGCGCCGGTCGTCCTGCGAGAGATCGCCCCGCGGCCGCTCCCGGCGTTCGGCGCGAGCGCCGGAATGCTCGAGAGCATCCACCGAACACGCCCTCGCGCCGTGTCGGGATCAGAAGTCGAAGCCTCCGAAGTCGCCGCCCCCGCCGAAGTCGCCCCCGCCGAAGTCACCGCCCCCGAAGTCGCCCTCGGCACCGACGTCGCCGGTGGCGTCGCCCATGCCCATGCCCATCCCCATGCCCATCATGGACCCCATCATCTGGCCCATCATCATGCCGGTGAACATGCCCATCATCATGTCCATGCCGAAGTAGCCGCCCGCGTAGGGCGAGTAGGCCGGGCCCGCGTCGTAGTACGGGACACGGCGGCCGTCGACCTCGACCATGCGCACGTCGTCGGGGTTCATGCCGCTCTTGACCGCCTGGGCACAGGACGCGCAGGCCGTGACCGAGCGGGGCGAGCCGCCGGGCGGGGCCCAGGTGACGTCCTCCACCGACGGGCCGTGCTGCGGGTTGAAGAAGCAGGGCCCGCGCCGGTCCGGCACCGGCGTCCCGTTGAGCCGGGCGCGGGTGGCCGTCATGTAGTAGCGGCCGTCCTCCAGGGAGTTGGTGACCTGGCGGATCTCCTCCGGCTCGCGGATGGTGTCCAGCCGGGTCTTGGCCTGGTCGTAGGCGTCCATGGCGCGCGAGTAGTCGGTGCGGGTCTCGTCGTCGACCGCGGACAGGTCGATCTCCAGCCGCGCGACGTCCTCGCCCAGGCGCACGACGTCCTCGGTGGCCATCTGCTTGATCTCGGCCAGCTGCTTGGCCTTGAGCTCCTCGCGCTTGCGGCGGTTGTTGCGGACGACGAGGAAGATGCCGCCCGCGACCAGCACCGCGACGACGAGCAGGATCCACAGCGTGGTGGTCCCGGCCGCGGCGGCGTCCTCGACCTCCTGGGCGGCGTCGGGGACCGCGACCAGGGTGTCGACCTGGTTGCCGCCCCCCTCGCGCAGCGCGACCTCGCGGATGGCCTCGGTGTCCTCGACGTTCGGCGACAGGACGCGGAACTCCTCCGAGCCCGCCAGCACGCCGTACAGGCCGTCGCCCACGTCGGACATGACCGGTTCCATCAGCGCGTTGAGCGCGGAGTCGGAGCCGACCGCGTCGGTGGGCAGGATCACGTAGTAGACAGGGGTGTCGGCCCCGGCCGCGGCGGCCTCCAGGGCGCTCTCCTCGGCGGCGGGGATGGCGTCCCCGACGGCCGGGTCGATGAAGACGCCGTCGTCCTCCAGCTCCTGGACGATGGCGTTGCTCTCCGGGGGCTGCACGGTGTCGGCGGCCGCGGGCATCACCGCGGCGCTCACCACCGCGGTCGCGATCCCGGCGGTCAGCACAGTGGGTGTTACCAAGCGGCGCAACATGTCGTTCCTCTCGCTTCCCTCACACTCCAGGGACGAACGGGGTGCCCCCGGGGTTCCCATCGTGACGGTTCTCTCCGGGGACGCGAAACGGCCCGCCGGTGTTCCGGCGGGCCGTTTCGGCGCAGGGTGCGGAAGGGCTACTCCTTCGCGGCGCCCGCGGGCACCTTGGCGACCTCTTCGGCCTCCTCGCGGTCGGCCCCGTCCTCGGCGGCGGGCTCGTCCAGCGGCACGAACCCGGAGGCGTCGCGCGGCGCGTTGTAGCGGGCCACGTCCAGGATGCCCTCGCGCTTGGCGACGATCGCCGGGATGAGGGCCTGGCCGGCCACGTTCACCGCGGTGCGGCCCATGTCCAGGATCGGGTCGACGGCCAGCAGCAGGCCGACGCCCTCCAGGGGCAGGCCCAGGGTGGACAGGGTCAGGGTCAGCATGACCGTCGCGCCGGTGGTGCCGGCGGTGGCGGCCGAGCCGATGACCGACACGAACACGATGAGCAGGTAGTCGGTGATGCCCAGGGAGATGTCCGGGAAGAACTGGGCGATGAAGATCGCCGAGATCGCCGGGTAGATCGCGGCGCAGCCGTCCATCTTGGTGGTCGCGCCGAACGGCACCGCGAACGCGGAGTAGTAGCGCGGCACGCCCAGGTTCTGCTCGGTGACCCGCTGGGTGACCGGCATGGTGCCCATCGAGGAGCGCGACACGAAGGCCAGCTGGATCGCGGGCCAGGCCCCGGTGAAGTACTTGACCGGGGACAGGCCGTTGACGCGGGCGAGCACCGGGTAGACGGCGAACAGCACCAGGGCGAGGCCGAGGTAGACGGTCAGCGTGTACTTGCCCAGGGCGCCGATGGTGGTCCAGCCGTAGCTGTAGACGGCGTTGCCGAGCAGGCCGACGGTGCCGATCGGGGCCAGGCGGATGATCCACCACAGGGCCTTGAGGACGACCTGGAGGGCCGACTCGGTGAACGAGATGAACGGCTCGGCGGCCTTGCCGGTCTTGACGGCGGCGATGCCCAGGACGATCGCGATGACGATCAGCTGGAGCACGTTGAAGCCCAGCGAGGTGCTCAGGGTGCCGTCCTCGGCGGCGGAGGTGTCGGCGGCCAGGCCGAGGAAGTTCGCGGGCACCAGGCTCTCGATGAACGCGAGCCAGGAACCGCTGCCGGAGGGCTCGGCCACGGTGCCGGGGTCGACGGAGCTGTTCACGCCGGGGCGGACCACCAGGCCCAGGGCGATGCCGATCGCCACCGAGACCAGGGCGGTGACGGCGAACCACAGCAGGGTCTTCCAGGCCAGCCGCGCGGCGTTGGTGACGTTGCGCAGGTTGGCGATGGAGGAGATGACGGCGAGGATGATCAGCGGCGGGACGACCGTCTTCAGCAGGGAGACGAACGTGCTGCCGATGGTCTGGAGGGTGACGGCGAGCCAGTTGGGCTCCTCGCCGGCGGGGCCGATCTGGAGGGCGACGAAGCCCAGGACCAGGCCCAGGACCAGGCCGAGGAGGACCTGGACGCCGAACGACGGGAGCCGCAGGCGGCGCCGGGGCTTGACCGTGGCGGTCTGTGCGGACACGGAAGTGACTCCAAGCGGTGGGTGCACCGGAGCACGGGCACGCCGCGGCGGTCGGCCTGTGGGCGTGCGGATCTCCGGCTCGGGGAATGTGTGCGGGTGTCACCGGAGAAGAGGTGACGTGCGGAGGCCCGCCCCGGAGAGGGCGGGCAGGGGAAGGGTGTGCGGCGCTTCGCCCGGACGGGCGCGCGTGGACCTAGCTACACGCCTGACAACCGCGACGGCACAGGTCGATGTGCCAGCGGCGGGTCAGTCCCCAGATGTTCGTCACAAGGGGGAACGATATACGCCCTTTCCTCCCTTTTCCAGGGGGGTTCGGTCGGGGTTTCCCACATCCGATGACCGGATCGCCGTCCCTATCGGACTTCCCGCAGCCCGGCCCGCCCCGGGGTGCGGCGAGAATCACCCTCCGGCGGGTGTCGGTGGCATGATTTCCGGATACCACCCCGGTGAGGTGATGGACATGGCCACTGTCGGCGATGAGAACGATCCGATGATCGGAGACGAGATGTCCGCACCCACTGTGGCGAGGGCCGAGACCGCCGGCGAGCCGTTGCCGTGGTCCCTGCTCCAGCCCCCTCCCGGCGGGTTCACCGCCGAGGACCTGGACCGCATCCCGGATCTTCCGCCGCACACCGAACTCATCGACGGAAGCCTGGTCCTGGTGAGCCCCCAGAAGCTGTTCCACATGCTGGTCATGGACGTCCTGCGCGACGGCCTCAAAGCGACCGTCCCCGATCACCTCAAGGTGGCGTGGGAGTTCTCGGTGGTCCTCGCCGAGAGACAGCGTCCGGAGCCCGATGTGCTGGTCGTGCGCAAGGAGGCGTTCGCGCGGCTCGAACAGACCTGGTTCCCGCCCGAGGCGGTGGAACTCGTCGTCGAGGTGGTCTCACCGGAGTCGGTCGACCGCGACCGGGAACGCAAGCCGCAACTGTACGCCAAGGCGGGGATCCCGCACTTCTGGCGGGTGGAACAGGAAGGGGACGAGGCGGTGGTCTACGTCCACGAGCTGGATCCGGCCCGCGGTGAGTACGGAAAGCCCTCCATCCACCGCAAGAGGTTGGAGCTCTCCGTCCCGTACCCCGTCGACATCGACCTGTCCGACATCCTGAACCGCTGAGCCGACACGGAGCGGGGAGGCACCGGCGGTGCCTCCCCGCTCACGTTCAGGGCCCTAGGCGTCCTTGATCTCGCAGATGACGGCGCCGTTGCCGACGGCCTCGCCCGGGCCCACCTTCAGGCCGGTCACGGTTCCGGCCCTGTGCGCGGCCAGCGGCTGCTCCATCTTCATGGCCTCGATGACCACGACCGTGTCGCCCTCGGACACCTCCTGGCCCTCGGCCGCGACGACCTTGACCACGGTGCCCTGCATCGGCGACACCAGCGCGTCGCCGCTCGCCGCGGCGGCCGTGCCGCCGCCGGAGCGGGAGGCGCGCTTTTTGCGGCCGCCCGCCGGGGCGGGGGCCGGGGCCGCGCCCACGTTGAGGGAGGCGGGCAGCACCACGTCGATGCGCTTGCCGCCGACCTCGACGGTCACGGTCTCGCGCGCGGCCGGGGAGGCCTCGCCCGGCGTGCCCGCCCAGGGCTCGATCCGGTTGTCGAACTCGGTCTCGATCCACCGGGTGTACACCCCGAACGGCTCGTCCGGGTCGGCCGGTGCGAACGCCGGGTCGGCCACCACGGCCTGGTGGAACGGGATCACCGTGGGCATGCCGCCCACCGTGAACTCCGCCAGCGCCCGGCGCGCCCGCTCCAGCGCCTGGGTGCGGGTGCGCCCGGTGACGATCAGCTTGGCGACCATGGAGTCGAACGCCTGCGGCACCGTGAACCCCGCCTCGCAGCCGGTGTCCACGCGCACGCCCGGCCCGCCCGGCAGGGCGAACTCGGTGATGGTGCCCGGCGCGGGCATGAAGTTCCGCCCCGGGTCCTCGGCGTTGATCCGGAACTCGAAGGAGTGCCCGCGGACCTCGGGGTCCCCGTAGCCGAGCTCCTCGCCGTCGGCGACGCGGAACATCTCCCGTACCAGGTCGATCCCGGTGACCTCCTCGGTCACCGGGTGCTCGACCTGGAGGCGGGTGTTGACCTCCAGGAACGAGATGGTGCCGTCCACCCCGACGAGGAACTCGCAGGTCCCCGCGCCCACGTAGCCGGCCTCCTTGAGGATGGCCTTGGACGCCGAGTACAGCCGGTCCATCTGGTCGGGGGTCAGGAACGGCGCCGGGGCCTCCTCCACCAGCTTCTGGTGGCGGCGCTGCAACGAGCAGTCGCGGGTGGACACCACGACGACGTTGCCGTGGGAGTCGGCCAGGCACTGGGTCTCCACGTGCCGGGGCTTGTCGAGGTAGCGCTCCACGAAGCACTCGCCGCGCCCGAACGCGGTGACGGCCTCGCGCACCGCGGACTCGTAGGCGTCGGGGACCTCGTCCAGGGTGTGGGCGACCTTGAGCCCGCGCCCGCCGCCGCCGAACGCGGCCTTGATCGCGATGGGAAGCCCGTGCTCGCGCGCGAACTCCACGACCTCGTCGGCGGAGGCGACGGGGTCGGGGGTGCCCGCGACCAGGGGGGCGCCGACCTTCTGGGCGATGTGGCGGGCCTGGACCTTGTCGCCCAGGGCGGTGATCGCGGAGGGGGGCGGCCCGATCCAGGTGAGCCCGGCGTCGATGACGGCCTGGGCGAAGTCGGCGTTCTCGGCCAGGAACCCGTAGCCGGGGTGCACGGCGTCGGCCCCCGACTCGGCGGCGACGGCCAGCAGCTTGCCGATGTCCAGGTAGGAGTCGGCGGGGGTGGAACCGCCCAGGGAGTAGGCCTGGTCGGCGACCTTGACGTGCAGGGCGTCCAGGTCGGGTTCGGCGTAGACGGCGACGCTGTCCAGCCCGGCGTCGCGGCAGGCGCGGGCGATGCGCACGGCGATCTCGCCGCGGTTGGCGATCAGAACTTTACGCACGGTGGAGATCCTTCTGCTGTGGGTGGGGCGGATGCGCCGACCGCCCCCCTGGGAGTCCGGGTAGTGGCGGTGTCACCGCAGGCTCGTGCGCCAGGCGCCGGGGCCGGGGCGCAGCGGGGTGCGCAGTCCCCGGGCGCGGTCGCGCCAGGCGGAGGCGCGCTCCTGCCGGTCCGGGGCCCGGGCCGCCGCGAGGGCGGCCGCGGCGCGTGCGGCGAGCACCGCGGTGAGGGCGGCGATCTCCTCCGCGGTGGGCTCACCGCGGACGACGACCAGGTGCGGCGGTGTGTGCTGCGCGCTCACAGCGGGATGTTCCCGTGCTTCTTGGGCGGCAGCTGCGCGCGCTTGTTCGCCAGCGCACGCAGCGCCTTGGTGATCTGGACCCGGGTCTCCGACGGCAGGATGACCCCGTCGACGTAGCCGCGCTCGGCCGCCGAGTAGGGGTTGAGGAGGGTGTCCTCGTACTCGCCGATGAGGCGGGTCCGCTCGGCCTCCACGTCGTCGGCGGCCGCGAGGGTGCGCCGGTGCAGGATGTTCACCGCGCCCTGGGCGCCCATGACGGCGATCTGCGCGGTGGGCCAGGCGAGGTTGATGTCGGCGCCCAGGTGCTTGGAGCCCATGACGTCGTAGGCGCCGCCGAACGCCTTGCGGGTGATCACCGTGATCAGCGGGACGGTGGCCTCGGCGTAGGCGTAGAGCAGCTTGGCGCCGTGGCGGATGATGCCGTCCCACTCCTGGTCGGTGCCGGGCAGGAAGCCGGGCACGTCCACGAAGGTCAGCACCGGGATGTTGAACGCGTCGCAGGTGCGCACGAACCGGGCGGCCTTGACGGACGCGTCGATGTCCAGGCACCCGGCCAGGCTCATGGGCTGGTTCGCGATGATGCCGACGGAGCGCCCGTCCACGCGGCCGAAGCCCACCACCATGTTGGTGGCGAACATGGCGTGGACCTCCAGGAAGTCCCCGTCGTCCAGGACCGTTCCGATGACGGTCCGGATGTCGTAGGGCTGATTGGCCGAGTCGGGGACGAAGGTGTCCAGCGCCAGGTCGGCGTCGTTCACCTCCTCGCCGGGGTCCTCCTCGGGGGGCAGGACGGGGGCGTCCTCCAGGTTGTTGCCGGGCAGGTGCGCCAGCAGGGCCTTGACGTAGTCGAGGGCGTCCTGCTCGTCGGCGCCCATGTAGTGGGCGACGCCGGACCGGGTGTTGTGGGTGCGCGCCCCGCCCAGCTCCTCCATGGAGACGTCCTCGCCGGTGACGGTCTTGATGACGTCGGGGCCGGTGATGAACATCTGCGAGGTCTCGTCGACCATCACGATGAAGTCGGTGAGGGCGGGGGAGTAGACGTGGCCGCCGGCGGCGGCGCCCATGATCACGGAGATCTGCGGGATGACGCCGGAGGCGTGGGTGTTGCGCTTGAAGATCTCGGCGTACAGGCCCAGGGAGACGACGCCCTCCTGGATGCGCGCCCCGCCGCCCTCGTTGATGCCGATGACGGGGCACCCGTTGGTGAGGGCGTGGTCGAGGACCTTGCAGATCTTCTCACCGTAGACCTCGCCGAGCGATCCGCCGAAGACGGTGACGTCCTGGCTGAACACGGCGACGGGGCGGCCGTCGACGGTTCCGTAGCCGGTGACGACACCGTCCCCGTAGGGGCGGTCGGCGTCCAGTCCGAAGTTGGTGGACCGGTGGCGGGCCAGGGCGTCCAGCTCGACGAACGACCCCGGGTCGAGCAGGGCGTCGATGCGTTCGCGGGCGGTCATCTTGCCCTTGGCGTGCTGTTTCTCGACGGCGCGCGCGGATCCCGCGTGGACCGCCTCGTAGCGTCGCCGCTGCAGGTCGGCGAGTTTGCCCGCGGTGGTGTGGATGTCGATCTCGTCCGCGGGCAGTGGTTCAGGGGCTTCGGTGGCCATAACTACGCAGGTTAACTCCGCGGGGCGGGTCGGCGCGGACGCGCCCTGTGGTTACTGGCCAGTAACATCCGGCCCCCGGGGGCGGCCGCAGGGGCTCGGGCCGGAGTCGGGAACGTGATCGGCTGTGAATTCCGCGCACTTCTGGAACAATTGTTAACGCCAAGGCAAAGGCTCGGAAATGCGCCCCCGGGAACGCTCCGGAAGAACCGTTCTCTGTAGTGTCGGCCCTATGACAGCGGTAAGCGCAGAGCGCGACAGTGCGCGCCAGGAAGTGCCCGAACAGCTCAGGAATGACGTCAAGCTGCTCGGTGAGATGCTCGGAACCGTGCTCAGGGAGAGCGGCGGCGAGGATCTGCTCGCCGATGTCGAAAAACTCCGTCATGCGGTCATCGGCGCCCGCGACGGTTCCGTCACCGGCGAGGAGATCACCGCATTGGTGGCCGCCTGGCCCCTCGAACGCGCAAAGCAGGTCGCGCGCGCCTTCACCGTCTACTTCCACCTCGCCAACCTGGCCGAGGAGCACCAGCGCATGCGCACGCTGCGCGAGCGCGACGACGCGGCCAACCCGCCCCGCGAGTCCCTGGCCGCGGCCGTCCGCGCCATCCGCGAGGGCGCCGGGGGAGAGGAGCACCTCGACGCGCTGGTCGCGGGCATGGAGTTCCACCCCGTGCTCACCGCCCACCCCACCGAGGCCCGCCGCCGCGCCGTCTCCACCTCCATCCTGCGGATCAGCGCCCAGCTCGACGCCTGGCACGGCGCCCACGAGGGCAGCACCGAGGCCGCCGAGGCGCACCGCCGCCTGCTGGAGGAGATCGACCTGCTCTGGCGCACCTCCCAGCTGCGCTACACCCGGCTCGACCCGCTCGACGAGGTGCGCACGGCCCTGGCGGCCTTCGACGAGACCATCTTCTCCGTCATCCCGCACGTCTACCGCTCCCTGGACCGGGCCCTGGACCCCGAGGGCACCGGCGTCCGCCCGCCCCGGGCCGTGCCGTTCGTCCGCTACGGCACCTGGATCGGCGGCGACCGCGACGGCAACCCCTACGTCACCCACGAGGTGACCCGCGAGGCGGTGCGCATCCAGTCCGAGCACGTGCTGCGCGGCCTGGAGTCCGCCTGCGACCGGATCGCCCGCACCCTCACCGCCTACGGCAACCTCACCCCCGCCTCGCAGGCCCTGCTCGACGCGCTCTCCTCGGCCCGCGCCGGACAGCCGTCGCTGCTGGCGGAGATCTCCGACCGCTCGCCCAACGAGCCGCACCGCCGGTTCCTGCTGTACGCCGCGGCCCGGCTGCGCGCCACCCGCGAGCGCGACGCCGACCTGGCCTACCCGAACGCCGAGGCGTTCCTCGCCGACCTGCGCACCGTCCAGGAGTCCCTGGCCGCAGCCGGGGCGAACCGGCAGGCCTACGGCGAGCTCCAGCACCTCGTCTGGCAGGCCGAGACCTTCGGGTTCCACCTCGCCGAGCTGGAGATCCGCCAGCACAGCGAGGTGCACGCCGCGGCCCTGGCCGAACTGCGCGAGCACGGCCCCGACGGGGAGCTGACCGAGCGCACCCGCGAGGTCCTGGACACCATCCGGGTCGTCTCCTGGATCCAGGAGCGCTTCGGAGTGGAGGCCTGCCGCCGCTACATCGTCAGCTTCACCCGCTCCGCCGACGACATCGCCGCCGTGTACGAGCTGGCGGAGTACGCGCTGCCGGCCGACCGCCGCCCCGTCCTCGACGTCATCCCGCTCTTCGAGACCGGCGCCGACCTGGACGCCTCCCCCGGCGTCCTGGACGGCATGCTCGGACTCCGCCAGGTGCGGGAGCGCCTGGAGCAGAGCGGCCGCCGCGTCGAGGTGATGCTCGGCTACAGCGACTCCGCCAAGGACGTCGGCCCGGTCAGCGCCACCCTGCGGCTGTACGACGCCCAGGCCCGGCTGGCCGACTGGGCCCGCCGCCACGACGTGCGCCTCACGCTGTTCCACGGCCGCGGCGGCTCCCTGGGCCGCGGCGGCGGCCCCGCCAGCCGCGCCCTGCTCGCGCAGGCGCCCGGCTCGGTCGACGGCCGGTTCAAGGTCACCGAGCAGGGCGAGGTCATCTTCGCCCGCTACGGCCAGGCCGACCTGGCCCGGCGGCACATCGAGCAGGTCGGCCACGCCGTCCTGATGGCCTCCACCGACGAGGTGCAGGAGCGCGAGCGCTCCGCCGCCCTGAAGTACCGGCCGCACGCCGACGCCATCGGGGCCGCCGCCCAGCGGGCCTACCTCGACCTCATCAACGCCGACGGGTTCGCCGCCTGGTTCTCCCGGGTCAGCCCGCTGGAGGAGCTGGGCGAGCTGCGGCTGGGCTCGCGCCCGGCCCGCCGCGGCGCCGCCCGGGGGCTGGGCGACCTGCGCGCCATCCCGTGGGTGTTCGCCTGGACCCAGACCCGGGTCAACCTGCCCGGCTGGTACGGGCTGGGCACCGGGCTGGCGGCCGTGTCCGACCTGTCGCTGCTCCAGGACGCCTACCGCGAGTGGCCCATGTTCTCGTCGCTGCTGGACAACGCGGAGATGAGCCTGGCCAAGACCGACCGCACCATCGCCGAGCGCTACCTCGCCCTGGGCGGCCGGCCCGAGATGAGCGAGCGGGTCCTGGCCGAGTACGACCTCACCCGCGACCTGGTGCTGCGGGTGACCGGGCACTCCCGGCTGCTGGAGACCCGCCGCGTGCTCTCGCGCGCGGTGGACCTGCGCAACCCGTACGTGGACGCGCTGTCCCACCTCCAGCTGCGGGCCCTGGAGGCGCTGCGCTCGGAGGACGCCGCGACCCTGTCGCCCGAGGACCAGCAGCACCTGGAGCGGCTCCTGCTGCTGTCGGTCAACGGCGTCGCCGCCGGGCTCCAGAACACCGGCTGACCGCCCGCCCCCGCGCGCGGCCGGGCCCCGGCCCCCTTCGGGGGGCCGGGGCGGGCCGGCCGGGCACGGTGTCCCGGCGGGGTTCCGGCGCTGCTGTAATGGGGGTATGGCCGCAACCGAGGACCCCTTCCCGCGCCCGCCGCTCGACCCGGCGGCGCTCAACGCCGGACTCGTCCGCCCCGGCGGCATGTGGGAGCGGATCGAGGTGGTGCCCGAGGCCGGGTCCACCAACACCGAGCTGGCCGCCCGCGGCCGCGCCGGGGCGCCGCACGGCAGCGTGCTGGTGGCCGAGCACCAGAGCGCGGGCCGGGGGCGGATGGGGCGCGGCTTCAGCACCCCGCCGCGCGCCGCCCTCACCGTCTCCCTGCTGCTGCGCCCCGACGTGCCGCCCTCCCGGCTGGGCTGGCTGTCGGCGCTGATGGGCGTGGCCGCGGTCGGCGCCGTGCGCCGCACCACCGGGGTCCGGGCCGCCCTCAAGTGGCCCAACGACCTGCTGGTCCCCGAGGCGTTCCGGGCCGGGCCGGGCGGCGGCGACGGCAAGCTCGCCGGGATCCTCGCCGAGGTCGACTTCTCCTCCGGAGATCCGGCCGTGGTCGTCGGCATCGGGCTCAACGTCTCCCAGGCCCCCGGCGAGCTGCCCGTGGACACCGCGGTCTCCCTGCGCGGGGAGGGCGCCGCCGCCCTCGACCGGGGCGTGCTGCTGGCGTCCCTGCTCGGCGAGTTCGAGGAGCTGTACACGATGTGGGCGGCGGCCGGCGGCGACGCCGAGCGCAGCGGCCTGGCCGCCGTCTACCGCGACGTCTGCACCACCCTGGGCCGGCGGGTCCGGGTGCACCTGCCCGGCGACCGGATCCTGGAGGGCGTCGTGACCGCGATCGACGCCGAGGGGCGACTGGTGGTCGACGGACCCGAGGGGGAGCGGGCCCTGAGCGTGGGCGACGTCGTGCACGTGCGCCCCGCGGGCTGAGGCCGGCCGGGGCGGGACCCGCGGGGAACGTTCCGTGGAACTTCCGCGCAACGCCGTCCACAGGCCGCGGACACCGCCTTTCTGGGCGGTACCGGCCTGTGCCATGATCCAGGCATGGCTATCGCGGACCGTCACCTCTCCGACGACGAGGAGCTCGTCCACGTCGTCCGTCAGCACTGGACCGTGCTCGTCGAGGAGTTCACGGCCCTGGCGGCCATCGTCGCCGCCACCGCCGCGGCGCTGTGGTTCCTGCCCTGGCAGGAGGAGTGGGCGCCCGCCGCCGCCGGGGTGGTCGGGGTCCTCGCCCTGGCCGCCGCGCTGGTCTTCTGGCTCGTCCCCCTGCTGCGCTGGTCCTCGACCGTCTACATCCTCACCGACCGCCGCCTGATGACGCGTCAGGGCCTCATCTCCCGGAAGGGGCGGGACATGCCGCTCACCCGGGTCAACGACGTCGCCTTCAGCATGTCGGTGTGGGAACGCGTCATGAGGTACGGGACGTTGACGGTGCAGTCGGCCTCCGAGCAGGAGGCCATCACCCTCAGAAAGGTCCCGCGCCCGGAGTGGTTCCAGTCGGAGATCTACAGACGGGTCGACGGCGCCCACCGTCCGGAGTCCCCCGCCGCCCCCCGGTGACGGCCGCCCGGAGCGGCGGCGGTCTCCGGCGTAAGCTGGAGGTGGACCCCGCGGCGCCGACGCGGTGGCCCCCAGTACTCGCTCCCCGCACGGGCGGGGACGGTTCCGTGAAAGAGAACGTATGTCGTCGCGTCCTGACCCGAAAGTGATCGAGACCGCTCTCCTGGGCGGTGAGGCGGTCTACACCAGGGAGCAGGCGATCGAGCTGGCCGCGGCCGACCCCGAGCTCGCCGGCCGGGTCTGGCGTGCCCTGGGCTTCCCCACGCAGAGCGACGACACCGTCATCTTCACCGAGAGCGACGTCGAGGCCCTGCGGCTGGCGACCGGGCTGCTCGACGAGGGCGTCCTCGACGAGGAGGCGGTGGTCCGCTTCGCCCGCGCCATGGGGCAGACCATGGCCCGGCTGGCCGACTGGCAGACCAGCATCCTCAGCACCCTGCTGTTCCGCGAGGGGGAGGGCGTCGGGGGCGCCGGGCCCCTGATGAACCAGGTCAAGGAGCTGCTGCCCGACGTGGAGCGGCTGCTGCTGCACATCTGGCGCCGCCAGCTCGCCGCCTCCACCGCCCGCACCCTGGCCGTGATGTCCAACGGTGTCGACGGCGTGCCCAACTACTACCCGCTCATCGTCGGGTTCGCCGACCTGGTCTCCTTCACCACCCTCAGCCGCGAGCTCGACGAGGTGGAGCTGGCCCAGGTGGTGGAGGGCTTCGAGGCCACCGCCGCCGACATCGTCGCCTCCGGCGGCGGCCGGGTGGTCAAGACCCTCGGCGACGAGGTTCTCTACGTGGCCGACGACCCCGTCAAGGCCGCCGACATCGCCCTGCGCCTCGCCTCGGGGGTGAAGACCCACGTCGAGGTCCCCGACGTGCGGGTGGGCCTGTCCTCGGGCCCGGTGCTCACCCTGCACGGCGACGTGTTCGGCACCACCGTCAACCGGTCCAGCCGCCTCACCTCCTTCGCCCGGCCCGGCACCGTCCTCATCGACGAGGAGCTGGCCCGCAGCCTGGACGGCGCCGAGGGCCTCCAGGTGGTCAAGGTGCGGGCGCGGCACGCCCACGGGCTGGGCCTCATCCAGCCCTACGCCCTGCGCCGCAACTTCGAGCCCGGCGTCACCGCCTGAGCCCCGGCCCGGCGGCGGACCCGGTCCCCGGAGGCGTGTGGGCGGGGGCCGCTCGGGATAGGCTCATAGGCGCCGGAACCCAGTAGCGGACACAGGTGGTGGAGGCTTCGATGACCGACCCGTACCCGGTCGTTCGGCTGCGCACCTCAGGGGTGCTCAGCCTTGAGGGCGCCGAGTCCGCGATCGAGAACAACGTGTGGATCGTCGGCGACGAGGAGAGCGCGATCGTCATCGACGCCGCCCACGACCACCGGGCCATCGCCCGCGGCCTGGGCGACCGGGAGCTCATGGCGATCGTGTGCACCCACGGCCACGCCGACCACATCAACGCGGCGGTGGCGCTGGCCGAGCTCACCGACACCCCGGTCCTGCTGCACCCCGACGACGCCGACCTGTGGCACCTGGTGCACCCCGACCAGGAGCCGGACGCCCCGCTGCTGCACGGCGAGGCCCTCCAGGTCGGCGGGATCGAGCTGCGGATCCTGCACACCCCCGGGCACACGCCCGGCGGGGTGAGCCTGTACGCGCCCGCCATCGGCGCGGTGTTCACCGGGGACACGCTCTTCCCGGACGGGCCGGGGGCCACCGGGCAGCCGCTGTCGGACTTCCCGACCATCATCGCGTCCATCCGCGACCACCTGGCGGTGCTGCCGGGGGAGACGGTCGTCCACCCCGGGCACGGGGAGTCGACCACCGTCGCCGAGGCGGCCGCGCACCTGGACGACTGGGCGGCCCGCGGCTTCTGAGCCCGGGCGGGGGCGGAAAACCCGTGGCGCCGCGGGGCCCGCGGTCCCTACGGTGGTGCCCGTCACCGCCCCCTATCGAACGAGGCCACCGATGACCATGCCCAGGAAGGGCACCCGCAGGATCACCGTCGACGGCGTCGCCTACCGCTGGCGCCACCGCTCCCGCCGCAGCGTCACCGAGGCCCGGGCCCGCTCCCGCCCGCTGACCTTCGCCGTGGAGCGCGAGGACGCGCCCGGCCGCCTGCTCTCGGTGACCCTGGGAGAGTGGCTCCCGTTGTCCCACTACTGCTGCCCGGACTGCTCTCCCGACGAGTTCATGCCCGAGCCCATCACCCCGGCCCGGGTGGCCGAGGCGGTCCGCGCCGCGCTCGCCGACGGCTGGGACCCGCAGGGGCCCGCCGGGGTGCACCGGCTGGACATGCGCCCGCTCATCGCCGCCGGGGCCTGACGGCCGGGCGGCTCAGACCCGCAGCCCGAACGGGGCGGCCGCCTTGATCGCCCCGTTGACCTGCACCTCCACCAGGTGTTCGCCCGGGTGGTGGGTGCGGGTGCTGACCGGCTTCACCCGGTGCCGCTTGACCAGCGCGCGCCGCTCGCCCGCGCACAGCTCCACGGTGGTCCACTTGAACACCTTGGGGCGGCGGGTGCCGTCGGCCTTCACGTAGTGGACCCGGTAGTCCACGATGACCGTGTGCGGGCGGTCGTCGGTGTTGGCCAGCTCCACCCGCACCTCCAGGGTCTCCCCCAGGTCCAGTACGGCGGGGGAGAGGGCCAGCCCCTCGGCGAGCACGCGGTCGCCGCCGGTCGCGCCCAGCAGCGCCAGCGCCCGCGGGTCGCCCCGCTTGACCAGGGTGCGCAGCGCGTGCCGGACGGTCCAGGCGGTCTCGGGGGTCGGGCTCTCCCGGGTCCACCGCTCGGCCAGGTCCAGGACCCGTCCGGGGTGGTCGCGCGAGATGTCGTTGAGGTTGTTGGCGACCGAGGTGCGCACGTACGCCGACGGGTCGTTGCGCAGCGCCTCCAGGACCTCCAGCACCGGCCCGGGGTCGGCGACGAACTCCGGCAGCCGTCGCGCCCACGGCAGCCGGGGCCGCAGCCCCTCGCTGGCGAACCGCCGCACGTTGGGGTCGGGGTCGGCGGCGCAGGCGCGCATCAGCTCCATGGCCGCCTCCCGGTGGTGCACCAGGAAGGGGCGCACCGCGAACTCGGAGGTGTGCCGCCGGGTGATCTCCACCAGTGCGGGCAGCGACACCTCGGGGTGGGCCACCCCGTACTCCTCCACGAACCGGGCCACCGCCATCAGGTGGAAGCCCTGCGCGTACATCCCCGCTCCGTCCACCAGGTCCTCGCCCAGGGAGTCCACGAGCACCCCGACGGCCTCGGGGTAGGCGGCGGGCAGCCGGGCGCGCAGGCCCTCGGCCATCACCATGACCCGGTCCTTGAGCTCCAGCGGGCCGACCCGGGCCGCCACCTCGGCGGCGTAGCCCTCCACGTCGAACCCGGGGAGCCGCTCCCGGATCGCCGTGCCCAGCACCCGCGCGGCCCCGCCGCCGACGTGCCGTTTGAGACCGCTCTCGTCCGCCATGTGCCCCCGCCCTGTCCGAGGGGCACAGTGTCCCGTCCGGCACGGGAAAAGTCGAGATTCGCCATCAAGCGGATGATCGGTTGTTCTCCTCGCTCTCGGCTCATAGGCGCCCATTTCCGGCAGTGGACGTTCCCGGTGGGGAACGCGGCCCCGGGCCTCCGCGTACCGGGGGCCGTGCGGGGTGCGGCAGTGGTGCCCCCACGCTCTGGTCGGTGGGCACCCGCCCCTGGGCGCCCGTTCTGCGGCCGCTGGCGTCGGGGCGCGGGACCGGTACCCCTCACGCCCTGGTCGGTGGGCACCCGCCCCTGGGAGGCCACCGCGACCGGGGCGCGGGAGTGGCGCTCTCACACCCTGGTCGGTGGGCACTTGCCTCCGGGCGCCGGCGGCCGTGCGGGGTGCGGGGCGGGCGGACCCGCACCCCGCGCCGGGTCAGTCGCCCGCCGGGCGGCGGATGTTGGGCACGATCGGGGTGTCCTTGGGGCGGACCCCGATCTTGGACCCCAGCCACACCAGCGGGTCGTACCTGCGGTCGGCGACGCGCTCCTTCATGGGGATGAGCGCGTTGTCGGTGATGTGGATGCCCTCCGGGCACACCTCCGTACAGCACTTGGTGATGTTGCAGTAGCCGAGCCCGAACTCGTCCTGGGCGATCGCCCGCCGGTCGGCGGTGTCCTCCGGGTGCATCTCCAGTTCGGCCACCCGCATGAGGTACCGGGGGCCGGAGAAGTGCGGCTGGTTCTCCTCGTGGTCGCGGATCACGTGGCACACGCTGTTGCACAGGAAGCACTCGATGCACTTGCGGAACTCCTGTGAGCGCTCCACATCGACCTGCGCCATCCGGAAGTCCCCGGGCTCCGTCGCCGGGTCCGGTGCGAAGGACGGGATCTCCCGCGCCTTGTCGTAGTTGAACGACACGTCGCACACCAGGTCCCGGATCACCGGGAACGTGCGCAGGGGCGTCACCGTGACCGTCTCGTCCTCGGCGAACACGCTCATCCGCGTCATGCACGACAGCCGCGGCATCCCGTTGATCTCCATCGAGCACGAGCCGCACTTGCCCGCCTTGCAGTTCCAGCGCACCGCCAGGTCGGGGGCCTGGGTGGCCTGGAGGCGGTGCAGCGCGTCCAGCACCACCTCGCCCTCGTTCACCTCCACCCGGTACTCCGACAGCCCCCCGTCGGCCCCGCCGCGCCAGACCCGGAACAACCTCTCGCTCATGCCCGCTCCTCTCCGTCCACGCCGCCGGCCGCCTCGGGCAGCTCCTCCTTGGTCAGGTACTTGGCCAGCTCGTCGGGGTCGAACACCGACAGCAGGTCCCCGGGGATGTCGGGCACCGGACGGCGCCCGACCACCACCGCGCCGTCCCCGCCGACGCGGACCTCCAGGTTGATCCGCCGCCACTGGGACGACATCTCCGGGAAGTCGTCGCGGGTGTGGCCGCCGCGCGACTCCTCCCGCTCCAGCGCCGACGCCGCGATCGCCCGCGACACCACGAGCATGTTGGGCAGCGACATCGCCAGGTGCCAGCCCGGGTTGTACACCCGGTCGCCGGGGGCGCTCAGCCCCGCGGAGCGTTCCAGCAGGACGTCCAGCCGCTCCAGGGCCTCCGCCAGCTCCGGACCGCGCCGGATGATCCCGACCAGGTCGTTCATGGTGTCCTGGAGGTCGGAGTGGAGCGTGTACGGGTTCTCCCCGGTGCCCTGCTTGAGGAACGCCAGCGCGTGCTCGGCGGCCTCGGCCACCCGGCCCGCCACGCTCCCGTAGGGCGCGCGCCCGGAGAGCCCGGCGACGTACCCGGCCGCGCCCTGCCCGGCCCGGCGGCCGAACACCAGCAGGTCCGACAGCGAGTTGCCGCCCAGCCGGTTGGAGCCGTGCATGCCGCCCGCCACCTCGCCGGCCGCGAACAGCCCGGGCACGTCGGAGGCGGCGGTCTCCGCGTCCACCCGCACCCCGCCCATCACGTAGTGGCAGGTGGGGCCCACCTCCATCGGCTCGGTGGTGATGTCCACGTCCGCCAGCTCCTTGAACTGGTGGTGCATGGACGGCAGCCGGCGGCGGATCTCCTCGGCGGGCAGCCGGGTGGACACGTCCAGGAACACCCCGCCGTGCGGGGACCCCCGGCCGGCCTTGACCTCGCTGTTGATCGCCCGCGCCACCTCGTCGCGCGGCAGCAGCTCCGGGGGCCTGCGGTGGTTCGCCGGGTCGTCGTACCAGCCGTCGGCCTCCGCCTCGGTCTCCGCGTACTGGGCGCGGAACACGTCGGGGACGTAGTCGAACATGAAGCGGCGGCCCTCGGAGTTGCGCAGCACCCCGCCGTCGCCGCGCACGGACTCGGTGACGAGGATGCCCCGCACCGACGGCGGCCAGACCATGCCGGTCGGGTGGAACTGGACGAACTCCATGTTGATGAGCGAGGCCCCGGCCCGCAGCGCCAGCGCGTGGCCGTCGCCGGTGTACTCCCAGGAGTTGGAGGTGGTCCGGAACATCTTGCCGATGCCGCCGGTGGCCAGGACCACCGCGGGCGCCTCGAACACGACGAACCCGCCGTCCTCGCGGCGGTAGCCGAACGCCCCGGCGATCGCCCCGTCGTGCAGCAGCAGCTCGGTGACCGCCGTCTCGGGGAAGACCCGCAGCATGGCGTCGGGGTCGCCCAGCTCGGCGGCGTCGGCCTGCTGGAGCGCCACGACGCGCTGCTGGAGGGTGCGGATCATCTCCAGGCCGGTCCGGTCGCCCACGTGCGCCAGGCGCGGGTACTCGTGTCCGCCGAAGTTGCGCTGGCTGATCCGGCCGTCGGGGGTCCGGTCGAACAGCGCGCCCCAGTACTCCAGCTCCAGGATGCGGTCGGGGGCCTCGCGCGCGTGCAGCTCGGCCATGCGGGGGTCGTTGAGGAACTTGCCGCCGCGGATGGTGTCGCGGAAGTGGATCCGCCACTCGTCGGCGGGGTTGGCGTTGCCCAGCGCGGCCGCGGCGCCGCCCTCGGCCATCACCGTGTGCGCCTTGCCGAACAGCGATTTGGAGATGACGGCGGTGCGCATGCCCTGTTCGCGGGCGGCGATGGCGGCGCGCAGTCCCGCGCCGCCCGCGCCGATCACGACCACGTCGTAGGTGTGTCGGGTCACGCCGGGTGCTCTCGGAGGAGCCATCGTGTGCCTTTCCGGGTCGGCCTCGTGCCCAGAGGGTTCAGTTGAAGAAGCGCAGGTCGGAGATGACGCCGCTCGCCATGAGCGCGACGTAGGCGTCGGTGGCGATGAGGGTGGCGATGCTCGCCCAGCCGAAGTACATGTGCCGGTCGTTGAGCCGGGAGACGCCCGTCCACAGCCGGTAGCGGACCGGGTGGCGGCCGAAGCTGCGCAGGCGGCCGCCCATGATGTGGCGGCAGGAGTGGCAGCTGAGCGTGTAGCCCCACAGCATCAGCACGTTGACGACCATGATCACGTTGCCCAGGCCGATGCCGAAGCCGCCGTCCGTGCCGTGGAAGAAGGGGACGAGCATGTCCCAGGTGTTGATCACGGTGATGGCGAGGGCGACGTAGAAGAAGTACCGGTGCGCGTTCTGCGGGAGCATCAGCGGCCGGGTCTCGCCGGTGTAGGACCGGTGCGGCTCCCGGACGGCGCAGGCCGTGGGCGCCTGCCAGATCGAGCGGTAGTAGGCCTTGCGGTAGTAGTAGCAGGTCAGCCGGAACAGCAGCAGGAACGGCAGGCTGACCAGCGCGTAGGGGATCAGCGGCGGGAACTCCACCGGCAGGCGCCCGAACAGCGCGGCGTCGGGCGCGCACTGGGCGGCCAGGCAGGGCGAGTAGAACGGGGTCAGGTAGTGGTGCTCCTGGACCCAGTAGTGGTCCTGTTGGAGGACGCGCAGGGTCGCGTAGACGACGAAGGTGGCCAGGCCCAGTGTGGTGAGCAGGGGGCCGAGCCACCATCGGTCGGTGCGCAGGGTGCGCTGCGGGATCTGTATCCGGGCGCGTGCGGGGGTCGCGCCGTCGGGCGGGGTCACCGTCGTCTCCACCTCCAGTGGGAGGGGCCGGTCGGGGAGGGCCGCGGGTGGCCGCGTCCCCGCCGTCGCGCCTCCGTCGAGTGCCGGCCGGCCCGGGATGGCCGGAAGGGAACCGCTCTGTCACGCCACGTTAGGCGACTGTGATGACGGTCACATATCAGGTTCCACGAAACCCCGGAGAAAAGGATGTGAAACGCGTCACTCTTTTTCTGTTTTTTGTGTGCTTATGTCACAAAAACGGAATGGGAAGGAGCTTTTGGGATGTTCGGTTCTTTTGATAATTAAGTGGCGGAAGTGATAGGGGTCAACCCCCGCTCCTTTCCCGGCCGCCCGCCTCCGGGTCCGTGATGAGCACTTCCAGGTCCGGGCCCAGCTCCTGCGCCGACATGCCCAGCAGGTACTCGTTGAGGTGGCGGCGGAACGCGTCCGCCGAGTGCGAGGGGTCCACGTCCTTGCGCCGCGCCAGCGCCACCGTGCGCAGCAGCCGGGGCCGGGCCAGCGGCGTCCCCCGCAGGCCCGGGCGGTTCTTGAGCACCATGCTCGGCACCACCGCCAGGCCCAGGCCCGCCTCCACGAAGCGCAGCACGGCGTCCATCTCGCCGCCCTCCACCGCCAGCTCCGGCTCGAACCCCGCCGCCCGGCACGCCCGCAGCGTCGCCTCGCGCACGTCGTACCCCCGCCGGAACATCACCAGGGGCCGGTCCCGCAGCTCCGTGATCCGGACCGACGCCCGGCCGGTGGGGGAGGGGCGCGTCATCGGGCTGGCCACCACCAGGTTCTCCCGCAGGATCGGGACGGTGGACAGGTCCGGGTCGCTGCTCTGCAGGGGCAGGATGATCAGCGCCAGGTCCAGCTCGCCCCGGCCCAGGTCGCGGATGAGGTCGCGGGACCCGCTCTCCTCCACGTTCAGCTCGATCCCCGGATAGCGTGTGTGGAAGTCGGCGAGCACGTCCGCGAGCAGCCCCGCGCACAGCGAGGGGGTGGCCCCCAGGCGGACCCGGCCCCTGCGCACCCCCGCCAACTCGGCCACCTCGCGCCGGGCCGTCTCCAGGTCCGTCAGGATGCGCTGGGCCAGCGGGAGCAGCGCCTCGCCCGCCGGAGTGAGTGTGATATTCCCCCGGGCACGACTGAATAACGGCGCGCCCAACTCCCTCTCAAGGCTGCGGATCTGTTTGCTCAAGCTCGGCTGGGCGACGCGGGAAAGCTCTGCTGCGCGGGTGAAATGGCGTGTACGGGCGACTGCGACGAAGTAGGCGAGCTGTTGGAACTGCATGATCCATAGCCTACGGCTATGGAGACCAGAGTCCTGATGCCTTAGACGTCGGGCTTAACTCGAATTTAAAGTGGCAGGCTGTGGCGAACAGTACCTTGACCAAGAAGCGGTCTACGGCCTACGGGTCCACGGTGGCACTCAAGTCAGCGATGGCTGTCACCGGGACGATCCTCGTGCTGTATTTGATCGCGCACATGTACGGCAACCTGAAGGTCTTCTCGGGCCAGGAGGCGTTCGACGGCTACGCGCACGGCCTGCGCGAGCTGGGCTACCCGCTCCTGCCCGAGTCCGGCTTCCTGTGGATCGCGCGCGTCGTCCTGCTGGCGAGCATCCTCATCCACATCTACGCGGTGGTCATCCTGTGGCGCCGTGCCGGCCGCGCCCGGCAGAACCGCTACCAGGTGAAGAAGCGCGTCCAGCGCACCTACGCCTCCTACACCATGCGGTACGGCGGCGTCCTCATCGCGCTCTTCGTGGTCTTCCACATCCTGCACCTGACCGTCAACGCCATCGCGCCCGGCGGCAAGTCCGACAGCCCCTACGAGCGGCTCGTGAACGGGTTCCAGCCCGAGTTCTGGTACGTGACCCTGTTCTACGTCGCCGCCGTCATCGCGGTCGGCTTCCACCTCCGGCACGGCATCTGGAGTGCCATGGCCACGCTCGGCGCGAACAAGGCGTCCCGCCAGGGCAAGATCAACGCGGTGGCCGTGGCCGTCTCGCTGATCGTGACCATCGGCTTCCTGCTCCCGCCTCTGGCGGTCACCTTTGGACTGGTGAGTAAGTAATGTCTGACACCGACTACTTCGTCGTCGGCGACCCGATCCGGGACGAGAAGGCCCCCGAGGGCCCGATCAACGAGCGCTGGGACAAGCGCCGTTTCTCCGCCAAGCTGGTCAACCCCGCGAACCGGCGCAAGCTCTCCGTGATCATCGTCGGCACCGGCCTGGCCGGCGCCTCGGCGGCCGCGACCCTGGGCGAGGCGGGCTACAACGTCACCTCGTTCTGCTACCAGGACAGCCCGCGCCGCGCCCACTCCATCGCGGCGCAGGGCGGCATCAACGCGGCCAAGAACTACCGCAACGACGGCGACAGCATCTACCGGCTGTTCTACGACACCGTCAAGGGCGGCGACTTCCGCTCCCGCGAGTCGAACGTGTACCGCCTGGCCCAGACCAGCGTCGAGATCATCGACCAGTGCGTGGCCCAGGGCGTCCCCTTCGCGCGCGAGTACGGCGGCCTGCTCGACAACCGCTCCTTCGGCGGTGTGCAGGTCTCCCGCACCTTCTACGCCCGCGGCCAGACGGGGCAGCAGCTGCTGATCGGCGCCTACCAGGCGCTGGAGCGGCAGATCGCGGCCGGCACCGTCCAGATGAACACCCGCCACGAGATGCTCGAGCTGATCGTGGTGGACGGCAAGGCCCGCGGCATCATCGCCCGCGACATGGTCACCGGCGAGATCGAGACCCACTTCGCGGACGCGGTCGTGCTGGCCACCGGCGGCTACGGCAACGTGTTCTTCCTGTCGACGAACGCGATGGGCTGCAACGTCACCGCGAGCTGGCGCGCGCACCGCAAGGGCGCGCTCTTCGCCAACCCCTGCTACACGCAGATCCACCCCACCTGCATCCCGGTCAGCGGCGACTACCAGTCCAAGCTGACCCTGATGAGCGAGTCGCTGCGCAACGACGGCCGCATCTGGGTGCCCAAGCAGCACGGCGACGACCGCGACCCGCGGCAGATCCCCGAGGACGAGCGCGACTACTACCTGGAGCGCATCTACCCGTCCTTCGGCAACCTGGTGCCGCGTGACATCGCCTCCCGCGCCGCCAAGAACGTCTGCGACGAGGGCCGCGGCGTCGGCCCCGGCGGCCTGGGCGTCTACCTGGACTTCGCCGACGCGATCCAGCGCATGGGACGGGCGGCCGTCGAGGCCAAGTACGGCAACCTGTTCGACATGTACCAGCGCATCACCGGCGAGAACCCGTACGAGGTTCCGATGCGCATCTACCCGGCCGTCCACTACACCATGGGCGGGCTGTGGGTCGACTACGACCTGCAGAGCACCATCCCGGGCCTGTTCGTGACCGGTGAGGCCAACTTCTCCGACCACGGCGCCAACCGCCTGGGCGCGAGCGCGCTGATGCAGGGCCTGGCCGACGGCTACTTCGTCCTGCCCAACACCATCAACGACTACCTCGCGAGCGGGCCGTTCGAGAAGATCGACGAGTCGCACCCCGAGGCCGTCGCCGCCAAGGAGCAGGTCACCTCCCGGATCGAGAAGCTCCTGTCCCTCCAGGGCTCCCGCACGGTCGACTCCTTCCACAAGGAGCTCGGCCACATCATGTGGGAGTACTGCGGCATGGAGCGCAACGAGGAGGGCCTCACCAAGGCCATCGAGCTCATCCGCAACCTGCGCGAGGAGTTCTGGCGCGACGTCAAGGTGCTCGGCACCAACGACGAGCTCAACCAGGCCCTGGAGAAGGCCGGCCGCGTCGCCGACTTCCTGGAGCTGGGCGAGCTCATGTGCATCGACGCCCTGCACCGCCGCGAGTCCTGCGGCGGCCACTTCCGCGCCGAGAGCCAGACCGAGGACGGCGAGGCCCTGCGCCACGACGACCAGTTCGCCTACGTCGCGGCCTGGGAGTTCGGTGGCGATGGCAGCAAGCCCGTACTCCACAAGGAAGCCCTGGAGTACGAGTACGTCGAGATGAAGCAGCGGAGCTACAAGTGAACATCACCCTGCGCGTATGGCGCCAGAAGGGCCGTGACGACCAGGGCCGGTTGGTCACCTACAAGCTCACGGACGTCTCCCCGGACATGTCCTTCCTGGAGATGCTGGACGTCCTCAACGAGAAGCTCACCCTGGAGAACGAGGAGCCGGTCGCGTTCGACCACGACTGCCGGGAGGGCATCTGCGGTGCCTGTGGCGTCGTGATCGACGGCGAGGCCCACGGCCCCGAGGTCACCACCACCTGCCAGCTGCACATGCGCAGCTTCAAGGACGGCGACACCATCACCGTGGAGCCGTGGCGCGCCAAGGCGTTCCCGGTCGTGAAGGACCTGGTCGTGGACCGCGGCGCCTTCGACCGGATCATCCAGGCGGGCGGCTTCATCAGCGCCCCGACGGGTACCGCCCCGGACGCCCACGCCACCCCGGTGCCCAAGGCCGACGCGGACCGCGCGTTCGACGCCGCGACCTGCATCGGCTGCGGCGCGTGCGTGGCGGCCTGCCCGAACGCCTCCGGCATGCTGTTCACCGCCGCGAAGGTCACCCACCTCGGCATGCTCCCGCAGGGGCAGCCGGAGCGGGCCTCGCGCGTGGTCAAGATGATCAACCAGCACGACGAAGAGGACTTCGGCGGCTGCACGAACATCGGTGAGTGCGCGGCGGTCTGCCCCAAGGGCATCCCGCTGGACACCATCTCCCAGCTCAACCGCGACCTGCTGGGGTCCCTCGCCAAGGGCGTCGGCTAGCCGACACCCCCGCGAGGCCCGGGGCCGCACCCCTGCCGGGGTGCGGCCCCTCCCCGTGTTCGGGGTTCCGCGCCGGCCGGTCCGGTCCGGGGCGTCGGCGGACCGGCCCCGGTGGCGCCCCTCCCGGGCCCAGTCCCTCCAGGGCGTCCCTTTGCCGTGTCCGGTGTACCGCGGGCCCCGATCCCTCCGGGGCGGCTCGCCCGTGCCCGGGCGGTCATGCCCGCGGGGGCAGGCCCCGCAGCCGCTCGGCGATCTCGGCGACCTCCACCAGCTCCCCGGTGGTGACCGCGATGACCAGGTCGTAGGCGGCGTCCTGGTCCACCGGACCCCAGGCGACCCCGTTGAGCCGCAGGAACGCCTTGGCCGAGGTCCAGGCCAGGCGCTTGTTGCCGTCCGACAGCGGGTGCCCGACCAGGACCGAGCGCAGCAGCGCCGCCGCCTTGAGCCACGGGTCCGGGTACGCCTCGGCGCCGAAGGCCGTGTCCCCCGGGCGGGCCAGGGCGGCGTCCAGCAGGTCGGCGTCGCGCACGGACACGTTCGGGGGCAGGATCACGCCGGCGATCTCCAGCGCGTCGCCGCGCGTCAGGTGCCGGGTCATTCGCCGAGCCTCGCCAGCAGTTCGGCGTCCTCGGACGCGATCTCCTCGGCGCACCGGCGCACCTGGGCGCGGCGCAGGTCCAGGTGGTCGCGCAGGGCGGCGACGGCCGCCGTTCCGACGTCGGTGCCCTCGGAGCCGGCGATCTCGCGCAGGTGCTCCCACAGGTCCGGGGGAAGATCCAGGGTGAGGTTCATGCCCGGAGGCTATCGCCGTCCCCGGCGTCCGCGTAATGCTCCGCGACGGCGTGGAAGGCCTGTTTGGGCTCCCAGGAGGAGAGGTCCGCGGAGGGGCGGACCACGCCGAATCCCGCGGCGTCCAGGTCCAGCTCCGGGTCCGGGCTATGGGGGAAGCCCGGCATCGAGAACGTGAACACGAACGCGCCCAGCACGCCGCTCTCCCGGTACAGCTCCAGCAGCTCCGCCAGGTACCGGGCCTGCACGGACTCGTCACGCACGATCCCCCGGCGCAGCCGGGGCGGATCGGCGAACCAGTCCACCGCGAAGAACGACCCCGCGCCGCGCACCTCGGCGCCCCGGTAGGCGCCGCAGCCGAACTCGGTGACCACCAGCGGCCGGTCGAGGCGGGCCACCAGCTCCCGCAGGCGGCGGGCGTACCCCTCGGTGTCGGTGCCCTGGCGGTACAGGTTCACCCCCGCCACGTCGAACCCCGACCAGTCCACGTCCTCCCAGGGCCCCGCGCCGTAGGTGAGCGGCCCGGAGAAGTGCTCCCGGGCGACCTCGCGGGACGTCTCCAGCAGCGTGCGCAGCCGCCGGTTCATCCGCCGGGAGAACAGGCGCAGCAGCCGGGGCCGCCGGATGACCTGCACCCGGGAGAACTCGCCCGGCCCCGGCAGCAGGCCCGGGGCGGTCAGCGAGAACTCGGTCCCCACCAGCAGGGTGACGCGTCCCGGGTGGGCGGCGCGCAGCTCCTCGGCCATGGCGGCGGCCGCCGCCAGGTGCTCCATGTGCTCGGCGGCCGGCCGGTTCGCGCAGCGCGGCCGTACCCAGACCTCCAGGCCCGCGGCCAGGGCCGCCTCCGAGGCGGCGCGCAGGCGCGCGAGGTCGGAGCCGATGGGCATCACCGCCGTGCAGTGCAGCTCCCGGCGGATGGCGCGCATGTCCGCGGCGGCGCGCTCCTCGGTCAGGTGGTCGACGTGGTGCGAGATCCCGCGGATGTCCATACGGGCCAGGATGGCACGGCCCTCAGGCGGGCGGGCGCAGCATCAGGTGCGTGAGCGGGGTGCCCGGCTCGGCCACGGTGTCGGTGACCGCGAACCCGAAGCGCGTGTAGTACGCGACGTTGGCCGGGTTCATCGTCTCCAGGTACACCGGGGCCCCGTCGGCGTCGGCCCGCTCCAGGCCCGCCCGGAGCAGCAGGGTCCCGATCCCCGAGCGCCCCGCCGCCGGGTCGGCGCCCAGCACCTGGAGGTGCCAGTGCGGCTCCCGGGGGGCGTGCGCGGCCAGGGCGGAGAAGTAGCGGAGGATCCGGGGGAGGCGTGCCGGACCCACCAGCTCCAGCCAGTGCGGCAGGGAGCGCAGGGCGGCGGCCGCGCCCCCGGCCTCCCCGGCCGGCGGCGACCAGAGCGCGGCGCCCCGGACCACCGGTCCGCGGTCGTCGTCCTCCCGGGCCTCGACGAGGGCGGAGTACCCCAGGGGGACGTACACGAAGCCCGCCATCAGGGCACTGGCCCGGGTGCCCTGGGCGATGCGGCGCTCGTCGTCGGGGAACAGCCACAGGAACAGCGGGTCGTCCTGGAAGGCGCGCCCCAGGACGCGCGCCACCCCCGGCAGGTCGTCCATGGTGGCGGTGCGCACGGTGCGCGTCGGCGCGCTGGTCATGGCGGTGTCCCCTCGTTCGGCGGCCCCACGGTGGATCACGGCTGGGTCACGGGAGGGGCCGCGTGCCCGGTCCGGGCCGGTCTCAGGAGGGGTCGTGCCGCAGGAACCAGCTCGTCACCGCGTCCGGGGTGGACGCCTCGCCGACCACCCGGAAGCCGAAGCGCTCGTAGAAGCCCAGGCTCTTCTCGTTGAGGACCTGGGTGAAGACCGGCTGGCCCGCGGAGTCCGCCCGGTCCAGGCCCGCGGTGAGCAGCCCGCCGCCCAGGCCGGTTCCGGCCATCGCCGGGTCCACGCCCAGCGCCGCCAGGTACAGGTGCGGCTCCTGCGGGGCGGCGATCTTCCACTCCGCGAACACCCGCACGAACCCCGTCGCCCGGGCCCGTCCCAGCAGCTGGCCCCAGTGCGGCCACATGCGCAGCGACACCAGGCGGCCCTCGGGGTTGGTCGTGTAGGGGGCCCACAGCGCGGCGCCGCGGACCACGGGGTCCGAGCCCTCCTCGGCGACCTCCACGACCCGGGTGTCGCCGAAGGGCACGTAGCCGAACCCGGCGGTCAGCGCCAGCATGCGGCGGGTCCTGGCCATCCGCAGTTCGAGGTCGGGGAACAACCACTCGAAGAGGGGGTCGTCGTACAGGGCGCGGCTCAGCACGCGCGCCACCCCGGGCACGTCCTCCGTCGTCGCGGCCCGGGAACCGGCGGTCACAGTCGCAGTCATGCGTTGACTCTCCAATAGGGGGTCGTCTACCCGGCCATGTTAGATCACGAATGAGTCACGGGAGTCGCTGGGGTGTGACCGTTTCCGGCACCTTCTGGTCGAAAACGTGCGCCCGGACCCAGGCGTGCATCGCGATCGCCGCGGCCGCCCCCGCGTTGATCGACCGGGTGGACCCGAACTGGGCGATCGACAGCACCGCGCGGCACACCGAGCGCACCTCCTCCGACAGCCCCGGGCCCTCCTGGCCGAACACCAGCACCGCGTCCCGCGGCAGCGGATAGGTCTCCAGCGGCACCGCGCCGGGCAGGTTGTCGATGCCGATCAGCGGCAGGTCCCGCCGCGCGGCCCACTCCACCAGCGCCCCGGTGTCCGGGTGGTGGTGGACGTGCTGGTAGCGGTCGGTGACCATCGCCCCCCGCCGGTTCCACCGGCGCCGCCCCACGATGTGCACGGCGGCGCACCCGAACGCGTTCGCGGTGCGCACCACCGAACCGATGTTGAAGTCGTGGGACCAGTTCTCCACCGCGACGTGGAACGGGTGCCGGACGGTGTCGAGGTCGGCGACGATCGCCTCCCTGCGCCAGTAGCGGTAGCGGTCCACGACGTTGCGCCGGTCGCCGCCCGCCAGCAGCTCGGGGTCGTAGTGGTCGCCCTCGGGCCAGGGGCCCGTCCAGGGGCCGACGCCGACCTCGCGCGCCTCGTCCTCACCAGGGGTGCCGGGGTTCTCGTTCATCGCACCCCAGCTTAGGTACCGCCTACAGGTGGATGTCCCCGTGGAAGTCCCGGCCCTGGACGACCCTGGCGCGGCCGCTCACGTCGCCGTGGATCTGGTTGACGACGTTCCCCTCGCCCTCCTGGCCGACCTCGACCTGCGCGCCCAGCTCCCGCACGAGGGCGCCGATCTCCGGGTCCTGGGCCGCGATCCGCTCCAGGTGCTCTGCCACCGCCTCGACGGCCGCGGGGTCGTCGGTGTCGAGCATCGCCTCGTCCAGGGCGTCCTGGGCCGCCTCGTCGCCGCGGAAGCGCTTGAAGACGGCCCGCCGCAGCCGCTTCAGCCCCTCGCCGACGGCCTCGCCGGCGCGCTCGGAGATCTTGGAGGCCATGCCGGTGACGACGGCGGTGGCCAGGGCGATGGTGACGGGATCGGCCACAGGGGGCTCCTTCTCGCTGGGGGCGGGCTCTCCTCCCAGTCTGGCCGATCAGGCGGCTCTCTGTCGCCTCCGTGTGACCAGGAGTGCGATCACCCGCCAGCCCAGCATCGCGGCGGCCAGGAAGAGCGAGGTGACGATCACGAAGGAGAGCGGCGTCCCCTCGCCCACGAACCGCCGCAGCAGCATGCCCCCGACCACGGTGATCGCCCACACGAACACCCCCGTCGGCCACAGCGCCGCCGGCGCGCGCCAGGCCCGGGACGCCGCCCACCCCAGCAGGGCGGCGGCCAGGAACGGCCACGCGGTCGACAGCACCGCCCCGACCGCGGTACCGGTTCCGTGGTCGGTCTTCCCGATCACGACGAACACCAGGACGCACACCAGGTCGGCCACCAGGGCCAGGGGAGCCGCATACGAACGCATGGGCCCAGGTTACGACCGCCCGCGCGCGATCCCCCGTCGGCCCCGGGAACCTTTTTCCGGCACTCGGTATCGTAAGAGGCGGTCACGGAAGGTGACCCCCACCCCCTGGAACCGAGCGAGGATCGACGTTCCCTTGAACCACCCCCCGACGCCCCACCGGCCGGGCCCCGTCGGCGTGTCCCCCCTGCAGGCCGGGGACCCCCGCACCGTCGGCCCCTTCCGGATCGTCGGCCGCCTCGGCGCCGGCGGCATGGGCACCGTGTACGCCGCCCTGGACGACCGCGACCGGCGCGCCGCCCTCAAACTCGTCCACGCGATGTACGCGGCCGACCCGGACTTCCGCGACCGCTTCGCCCGCGAGGTCCGGCTGGTGCGCCGCGTCCGGGGCGAGGGCGTGCCGCGCTTCCTTGCCGCCGACACCCGTGCCGGCGTCCCCTGGCTGGCCACCGAGTACGTGCCCGGCCCCACCCTGGACGCCCGGGTGCGCGGCGGCGGCCCGCTGCCCGCCGGGTTCCTCGTCGACTTCGCCCGTGTCACCGCGCGGGCGCTGTCCGGGATCCACGCCGCGGGCGTCGTGCACCGCGACCTCAAGCCCGGCAACGTCATCCTGTCCCCGGACGGGCCCCGGGTCCTGGACTTCGGCATCGCCCGCGCGGCGGAGGAGACCGCGCTGACCCGCACCGGCGCCCTGGTGGGCACCCCGGGGTGGATCGCCCCCGAGCAGTACCGGGGGGAGGCCGCCGGCGACCGCTCCGACGTGTTCGCCTGGGCGTGCATGGCGGTGTTCGCCGCCACCGGCCGCGGCCCGTTCGGCTCGGGCACGGAGGAGGGGGTGATCTCGGCGGTGCTGTCCGCCCCGCCCGCTCTCGACGGCGTCCCCGACGCGCTGCGCCCGGTCCTGGCCGCCGCCCTGGACAAGGACCCGGCCCGGCGGCCCTCCGCCGCGGAGGCGGCCGCGGCCCTGCCCGAGACCGTGGTGGGGCCCTGGGCCGCCGTCCTGCCCCCGGTGGACGCCGTCCCGGACTCCTGGGTGCGGATCGCCCCGCCCCGCCGCCCCTGGGCGCGCCGCCACGGCCGCGTCCTGGCGATGGCCGCCGCCGCGACGGCGGTCGCCGTCACCGCGGCCACCGCGTCCGCCCTGCTGCCCCCGGACGACCCGGCCGACGGGGGGACCTCCGGCGGCTCCGCCGCGGAGGACCCCTCGGCCGACCTCGCGCAGGGAACGGCCGCCGACCCGGTACCCGCCGACGTCCCGGAGGAGTACCGCGACCTCTACGAGAACGGCACCGTGGTGGTGGAGCCGGCCTCCGACACCGAGCCGACGGTCGTCCGCTCCCTGGTCGGGGCCGACGGCACCACCCTCGACCAGATGCGGATCACCTTCGCCGGATCGAGCCAGCACACCGGCACCCTCCGGGTCGAGGTCCGGGTGGAGTACCTGCCGGACTTCGGGTCGCTGCGCGTGCACGGACGGGACTTCGCCTGGGTCCAGTACTTCACCGAGGGCGACGAACGGCTCGACTTCGCCAGGTCGAGCGAGGCCGGGCAGCTGGCGGAGACCGGCCCGGACGACCCCGTGGCGGAGTTCTCCGTGAACTTCTTCGGCATCCCCGGGGGGAGGGTCTACTACCTGCCCGACGCCGCCCTGGGCGAGGACCGCAGTGCCCCGGCGGACCAGCCCGGGGGCTTCTGCCACGGTGCCCCCGAGGGCTCGGGGCCGCTCAGGGACCCCTACCCCGGCTTTCCGTACCTGGGTCGCTACGACCCCGCCTTCGGCGGCCAGCCCGAGGGCTGCATCATCAGCCCCACCTGACGACCCCTGCTGAGGAGATCCCCCGTTGAACCCCGACCCCCGCCCCTTCGACGAGAACAGCCTGCCCCCGGGTGCGACCCCGCCCGCCGCCACGGACCCGGAGCGCATCGGCCCCTACCGGGTCGTCGGGCGCATCGGGGCGGGCGGCATGGGCGCCGTCTACGCGGGGATCGACCCCGCGGGGTCCTGCGCCGCCGTCAAGGTCGTCCATCCCCAGTACGCCGCCGACCCGGACTTCCGGGCCCGGTTCGCCCGAGAGGTCTCCCTGGTCGCGAGTGTGAGCGCCACCTGCACCGCGGCCTACTTCGGGGCGGACACCGGCGCCGAGGCGCCCTGGATGGCGACCGAGTACGTGCCCGGCGACACCCTGCGCGTCCACGTCCGCAAGAACGGCCCCCTCACCGGGGGGATGGCGGTCTCCCTGGCCGCGGGCCTGGCCGAGGCCCTGGTGGCGATCCACGCGGCGGGGGTGGTGCACCGCGACCTCAAGCCCGGCAACGTGATCCTGTCGCCGGGCGGCCCCAAGGTGCTGGACTTCGGCATCGCCCGGGCGACCGACGGCACCGCCCTCACCCGTACCGGCGGCCTGTTCGGCACCCCGGGCTGGATGGCGCCGGAGCAGTACAACGGTGTCCCGGCGAGCGACCGCTCCGACGTGTTCGCCTGGGCCTGCCTGGTGGCGTTCGCGGCCACCGGTCGCGACCCCTTCGCCGGCGGCCCGGTGGAGGTGGTGGTCCACCGGACCCGCACCGAGGAGCCCGACCTGACCGGGCTGCCCCCGGAACTGCTGCCGACGGTGCGCCGCGCCCTGTCCAAGGACCCCGCCGACCGGCCCACCGCCGCGGAGGTCCTGGCCGAGGTGACCGGGGCGTGGAGCGCCACCCGCGTGGACGCCCCGCCGGCCTCGGACCCCACCCGCGTGGTGCCCGCCATGCTCGCCGCCGAATGGCGCGGCGTGACCGCGGGCGCGCCCGAGCGGGTCCGCCGGCCGCGGCGCGCCCTCCTGGTCTCCGCCGGCGCCGCGGGCCTGGCCGCGGCCCTGGTCGCGACGTTCCTCATCGTGCGCCCGGACGGCGGGGAGGCGGACCCCGGCGGGGACCCGGGGGAGGCGGCCCCGGAGTCCGCCGACGCCTCCGAGCCCGCCGGGCCCGCGGTCGCCCGGGACCCGGGGGACGGCGCGGCCGTCATCACCGAGGCCGTCGCCCTGGCGGAGGAGGCGCCGGAGTTCGAGGTGAGCCACTTCGAGCGGTCGGCCGAGACCTTCGAGGACAACTCGAACGTGCTCCTCCGGTACACCGAGGACCCCGAGCCCGTCCGGCAGATGGTCATGAACGCGGGCCCGGCCATCTACTTCACCCTGCACGTCGGGGAGGGGCCCGACGACGTGCTGGCCCGCACCGACTCCAACCTCGTCGGCGTGGTCGAGGGCGACTACTACCGCCCCGGGCCGGACGACCCGGCCACGGAGAGGAACCCGAGCGAGTGGTGGGAGCGTGTGCTCGCCTCGGTGGACGAGGTGCTCGTGGAGGAGGCCGAGATCACCTACCTGGGGGTGGAGCCCACGCCCTACGAGGACTACCCCCAGGAGATGCAGGACGCCTACGACGTGACCGGCCGCAGCGGCCACCACTACACCGGCACCGCGCCCGCCGAGGTCAGGGGTCAGGACACCGAGGTGACCTTCGACGTCTGGGTGGACGAGGAGGGGAACCTCCAGCACTTCCACTCCTACGGGTCCACCGGAGAGATGGAGGAGGACGCCGAGTACGAGCGGATCGCGTTCGTCTTCGGGCAGCCCGTGGAGATCCCGGTCCCCGACGAGTCCGAGATCGCCGCCGCCCCGACCTACTGACCCCGCCGGCCGGGCGCCCCCGGGGCGCCCGGCCCGGAGCCGGTCAGGCCCCGTCGCGCAGGGAGTCCTTGAGGAACTCCACCTGGAGCAGCATCAGGTTCTCCGACACCGTCGGGTCCGACGGCGAGTGGGTCACCCCCGACAGCGGCAGCACCGTGTGCCTGCGCCCCGCCGCCAGCAGCGCCGAGGACATCCGCTGCGTGTGGGCGAACACCACGTTGTCGTCGGACAGGCCGTGGATCAGCATCAGCGGGCGCTCCAGCTTGGCCGCGTCCTCCAGCAGCGAGCTGCGCTCGTACACGCCCGGGTCGTCCTGGGGCAGCCCCAGGTACCGCTCGGTGTAGTGGGTGTCGTACAGCCGCCAGTCGATGACCGGGGCGCCCGCCACCGCGGCGTGGAACACGTCCGGGCGGCGCAGCACCGCCAGCGCCGCCAGGTAGCCGCCGAACGACCACCCGTGGATCCCCACCCGGGAGGTGTCCAGGCAGCCGAACCGCTCCGCGGCGTCCCGCAGCGCGGTGACCTGGTCCTCCAGCACCCCCGAGGCCAGGTCCAGGTGGATCTCCTGCTCCCACTCCACGCCGATGCCGGGGGTGCCGCGGCCGTCGGCGATGACCACCGCGAACCCCTGGTCGGCGTACCACTGGGCGGTCAGGAACGCGCCGCGCGCGTGCAGCACCCGCTGGGCGTGCGGGCCGCCGTAGGGCGCCATGAGCACCGGCAGCGGGCGCTGCCCCTCCCGGAACCAGGACGGCAGCACCAGCGCGCACGGGATGCCCCGCTCGCCCGCCCGCCAGAACTCCACCCGCGGCTCGGGCAGGTCCGGGGTCTCGGCGAGGCTCTCGATGGACCCGAAGGCCCGCCGGGTCTCGGTGGCCGCCCCGCGCACCACCAGGGTGCGCACCCCGGGGAACTCCATCGACCGGTGCTGCACCACGAGGGTGCCGCCGCGCAGCCGCCCCGAGCGCAGGCCGCTGTGGGCGGAGGCGTCGGCCGTCGTCGAGCAGCCGTGCCCGGGCAGCTCGACCGGGGCGGACAGCCCGGTGCCCAGGTCCACCAGCCACAGCGACACGTCGCCGGGCCGGTCGGCGGGCGAGCCCGAGTACAGGATCCGGTCGCCGTCCACGTCCACCACGCCGCGCACGTACACGTCGGCGGGGCTGACGGCGTCGGCGCCCACGAACACCCGGCGCTCGCCGGTCCCGCCCTCGCGGCCGATCCACACCAGGTCGCCCGCGGCGGTGTGGGCGGGGACGCCCGGCATCAGCTCGACCCACACGTCGTCGGTCTCGGTGCGCGTCTCCATGGCCAGCCCGGTCGCGGGGTCGGCGCCGAACAGGGTGAGCGTGCGCTGGTCGCGGCTCTGCGCGGTGAACACCACGGTGGGCGAGCCGTCCGGGCCGGTCGTCCACCCGGCGGTGGCCAGGTAGGGCAGCGCCTCCCGGTCCCAGTCGATCCACACCGGCTCCGGGGCGCCCTCCCGGCGGAACGCGGCGGAGGAGGCCACCGGCAGGGCGGCCAGCCGCACCCGCGCGTTGTCGGTGCCCGCCGCGGGGTAGCGCAGCGCGGTGGGCTCCTGCTCGGGGGCGGCCGGGTCGTCCACGTACCAGCGGACCACCGGGGACTCGTCCACCCGGGCGGCCAGCAGCGCCGAGCCGTCGGGCGCCCACCAGAAACCGCGGTAGCGGCCCATCTCCTCGGCCGCGATGAAGTCCGCCAGGCCCCAGGTGACGCCGTCGCCGTCGGGGGAGGCCAGCGCCCGGTCGCCGTGGTCGGGCTCGGCGCCGGCGACGTCGATGACCCGCAGCGCGCCGCCGCTGACGTAGGCGACCCGGTCGCCCGCCGGGCTGATCCGCGGGTCCACCACCGGGGTGGCGGCGGGCAGCTCGCGCGGCTCGGCGCGGTCGCCCACGAGGTCCACGTAGAAGAGCCGGCCGGACAGGGCGAACACGGCGCGGGTGAACGCCTCGTCCACCGAGTACGACACGATGCCGCCGCCGCTCTCGCGCAGCCGCTCCCGGCGCGCCCGCTCCTCCGGCGGCAGGTCCTCGTCGTCGGCCCCGAGCGCGCGCGGGTCGGCGACCACGTGCTCGGTGTCCTCCTCCGCCTCGTGCACCCACAGGCACGTGGCGGTGTCGACGCCGTCGCGCCCTCTCAGGAAGGCGACGCGCCGCCCGTCCGGGGACACCTCGAAGGAGCGCGGGACGCCGATGGTGAAGCGCTGGGTACGTGCCTGTTGGCGAGGAAAGCTCATGGGTCCGATTGTGGCCCACATCTCCGGTTCCCGCTCGGCCCCTGTGGACGGGCGCCCCCGCCCGCGCCCCGCGTCCGCTCCCGATTCCGCGCCGAATCCGCGCCCCACCTGGCCGTTCGGGAGGAATCGCGGGCATGCGGCCGGTATTGTTCACCACGTGGTGACCGACAGACGACTCATGATGGTGCACGCCCACCCCGACGACGAGAGCATCGTCACCGGGGCCACGCTGGCGAAGTACGCGGCCGAAGGTGCCGGGGTCACCCTGGTGACCTGCACCCTGGGCGAGGAGGGCGAGGTCATCCCCGCCGACCTCGCGCACCTGGCGGCCGACCGCGACGACACCCTCGGCGACCACCGGGTCGGCGAGCTGGACAAGGCCTGCGTCTCCCTGGGGGTGCGCGACCACCGGTTCCTCGGCGGCGCCGGGCACTACCGCGACTCCGGGATGGCGGGCACGCCCTCCGCGGAGCGCCCCGAGGCGTTCTGCAACGCCGACGCCGAGGAGGCCGCCCGCCTGCTCGCGGAGATCGTCCGGGAGGTCCGCCCGCACGTGGTGGTCTCCTACGACGAGTACGGCGGCTACGGCCACCCCGACCACGTCCAGGCCCACCGGATCACCCGGCGCGCCTGCGTGAAGGCGGGGGAGCGGTCGATGCCCGGCACGCCGTGGCAGGTCCGCAAGCTCTACGCGATCGCCCAGCCGGTGTCGGTGATCGAGGCGTCCATCGCCCGGCTCAACGAGGAGGCGGGGCCGTTCACCCCGCCCGCGGCGGTGTCCGACATCGCCCGGGGCACCCCGGACGAGCTGGTCACCACCCGGATCGACGCCACCGACCACTGGGCGGCCAAGGCGCTGGCGATGCGCGCCCACGCCACCCAGATCACGGTGGACGGCGAGCGCTTCGCCCTGTCCAACGACATCGCCCAGGAGATCGACGCGGTGGAGTACTTCACGCTGCTGCTGGGACCCACCCGGCGCCGCGCGGCCGGAGAGTTCGAGACCGACCTCTTCGAGGGCCTGTGAGCGCGGGCGAGGGCGGCGTCCGGCCCGGCCCCGCCCCGGTGGCGGGGGCCGCCCCGGCACCCTACGAGGCGCCCGGACAGGACGACCCCGTGCTGACCGCGGTGCTGACCGCGCTCACCTTCCCGGTGCTCGCGGCGTCGGGGGCCGCGGTCGGGCTGCTGTCGGCGACCGGCGCGGGCTGGCTGACCCGCTACTGGGAGGCGGGGCCCCTCGCCCAGGTGCTGGGCGTGGCGGGACTGCTGGCACTGCTGGGGGCCCTGTACGGCCTGTGCCGCCTGTGCGCGTGGGGCGCCCGCGGGGTCTCGGGCGGGGTGGCCTTCTCCCTGGGCTTCGTGGCCGTGGCCATGGTGCTCACCATGTACATGCCGGGCGGCGACATCGTGCTGACCGGTCACCTGATCCACTACGGCTACCTCTTCGGGTCCATGGTGGTACTGGCGGTGGCGGTGGTGCGCGGCCTGCGGGGGAGCAACCCCTTCCTGGCCGGGCTCCCGGCCGCGTCCTCCCCGGCCGCCCGGAACGACCGGGCCTGACCCGGACCCGGGCGACGGCACCCCGGGCACGGCGAAGGGCCACCGCCGCACGGCGGTGGCCCTTCGCGCACGTCGCGGGGGCGGCGGCTCAGGCGTTCCAGAACTGGAGCAGCAGCTCGCCCAGGAACACGGTGCCCTCGAACGTCGGGTTGGGCATGACGGTCCGGAACAGCGTGTAGACCGCGCCCACCCACAGGTCCCGCAGGGCCGGGAACCACAGGACGGCGAACACCGCCACGGAGCCGAACAGCGCGTTCACCCGGGCGGCGGACACCCACCGCCGCTCGGGCAGCGCGGCGGCGAGCACCTCGAAGCCGTCCAGGCCGGGGACGGGCAGCAGGTTGACCAGCGCCGAGGTCAGGTTGAGGAAGGCCAGGAACGCCAGCCCGGCGATCGCCCAGTTGGTGGTGTCGTTGCCCGGCGGCACCAGGACCGACACGGTGACGGCCAGCGCGGCGGCCAGCACCAGGCTCGCCAGCGGGCCGGCCAGCGCGACCATCGCCCGCCGCCCGCGCGGGATCCGGTCCCACGCCACGAACGCGGGCGGCCCGTTGAGGCCGAAGGCGCCGAAGCCCAGGTAGAGCACGGGCAGCACGGTCCCGGCGAAGGCGTGCCGGAACCCGAACGGGTTGAGGCGCAGGTAGGCGCCGCCCCGCTGGGAGCGGTCGCCGGCCAGGTGCGCGGCGAGCGCGTGGGCGTACTCGTGCACGGCGCAGGAGACGATCCAGCCCAGCAGGATGAACAGCGGCGGGAGCAGCGGGGTGACGTTGGTGCCCTCGGGGGCCCAGTCCAGCTCCACGGCCCGCCAGGACAGCCACCCGGCGAACACGGTCAGGCCCAGCACCAGCACGAACACCGGGCTGGGCAGGAAGTCGAACACGCCCCCGGCGCGCTCCCCGTCCTTGCTCCCGTCCCCGGAGCCGGAGTCCTCCGCGTCGTCCCCGCCGCCCTCGCCGGGCCTCCCGGCCTCCTTGGCCGGCGCCCCGGTGCCGGGCCCGCGCTCGGCCAGCTCCGGACGGTTGAGGGCGCCCTCGGGCATGCGCTCCCAGGGGTCGGCGGTGTCCGTGCGCGGGGTGTCGGGCGCGTCGGTCGGCTCCGACCTCGGGGCCGGTTCGGGCGTGGGCATGATGCTCCTGCTGGTCGCGCGGGTTGTCCGCGCTCCAGGTTAGGCCCTGCCGGGCACCGGTCCGCAGCGGGTGCCCGGCAGCGGTGCGCCGTTCCGGCCCCCTCCCGCCGGGCCGCCGGTCAGACCACCGCGCGCGGCGCCACCGCCGACTTGTGCAGGCTGGCCAGCGCGAACACCCGCCCGGCGGCGGTCAGCTCCCGGTGGCCGCAACCGTCGTCCTCGGTGAGCAGCCCCAGCGCGTCCAGCAGCCAGCTCACCGACATCACCATGGCGCGCACCTGGTCGGAGGCGGCCTCGGCGGTGCGCCGGTGCGAGGCGGCGTGCCGCCCCGACGGGCTCTGCGGCTCGGGCGGCGTCCACCCGGATCCGGTGAGCAGCTGCTCGGCGGCGATCATGTCCGACTCCCCGCGCCGGGAGTGCGAGCCGCTGCCCTGCGGGGTGCGCGACAGCAGCATGCCCAGCAGGGTCTCCGCGGCCGCCTGCTCGGGGCCGCCGGTGCGGCACAGGGTCTCGGTGGCGGCCCGCCACATCTCCTCGGGGTCGGCGCGCAGCTGGCGCCCGCGCCGGGTCAGCACCAGGCGGCGGCCGGACCTGCGCACCACCCGCATCCCCCGCATCATCTGGTGCAGGGCGATCAGCTGGGTGGCGTCGGTCTCGCTGCGCGGCGGCTCGGGGGAGGTGCGCCAGCCGAAGTCCTCGCACATCGACCGCACCACCCCGGGGGAGATGTAGCCGATCTGGGTGAGCGCGATCCCGTCCTCGGCCAGGTCCAGCAGCCGCTGCAGAGGGGCCATGGCGGCGTCGGCGGTGCGCGGCACGTCGGCGCCGGCGATGATCCGGCCCACCAGCGGCCACAGGTGCCTGCGGTGCGGGTGGGCGGGCGAGGACAGCCAGGCCCGCACCCGCTCCTCGCGGATCCGGTCCAGGTGGCTGAGCCCGCGGTCGTCGGGCCGGGTCAGGAAGGAGCGGGTGAACCGCTCCTGGGCGTGGCGCCAGCCCTGCTTCCCGGGCCGCACGTCGCCCAGGACGATCGCCAGCTCCAGCGCCGAGGCGGTCTCCTGCCGGGCCCGGATCTCGGCGTCGCCGACCACGGTGCCCCAGGTCAGCTCGGGCAGGTCCGGCGGCTCCACCCCGGACTCCCACATCAGCCGCTCGTACACGGCCACCCCGGCGCCGTGGTCCCTCTCGTGGGCCGACAGCAGGTGGGCGGTGGCCGGGGCCGCGCAGATCTGCGCGTACCGGTGCAGCTGGAGCAGGGAGAACAGCGAGCCCAGAGCGCGCAGCGCGGGCTCCCGGTCGGCCCGGGAGAACCGGGCGGGCAGCTCGAACCAGCAGAACCGCTGGACGGCGTGCTGGTTGAGGCCCTCCAGGTCGTTGCCCGGAGCCAGCGTGTCCAGGGCCTGCCGGGCCATCTCCGCCGACCGCCCGTCGCGCCGGGCCAGCTCGGCGAGCGCGGACGCTACTGCTTCACCCATGGACGGCGCCGACCTCCCCGAAACCCCGTGGTTGGCGCCCGCGTGTCCGCCGGGGGGTGCCGTCGGGGGCGCGGTACTTCGCGGTGCTGCGTGGTCGCGGACGGCAGGGGGCGGCCGTCGGGACTGAGCCTGTCCTACCCCGGTGGGGCCGAAGAATGCCTCCGGGCGGACGCGACATGCACGTGCGTTCGCCCGGCGCACACCGCGGACGGGCAGGTCGGCCGCCGCCGGGCGTCCTTCAGGGGGTGCGCCCGGGGGCGCCGCCGCGCCGCCGCGGGGCGGCGTCGGGGACGACACGGCTGGCGGCGATGGACGACTCCTCGACGCGCGCCTGACGGCCGTCGCGCCGGCGCACGATCAGTACGCCGCCGTCCCATGACTCCAGCACCCCGACGATATCGGTGAAACCCCCGTCGGGGAGGTGGATTCGGACGGAGACCCTGCTGCCCGTGTCCTCCCGGGTGATCCGGTGGACCAGGCGGCCCGCCATGTGCAACGCGCCCCCCGAATGTGCGACGACTCGCCTTCGCCGCCATACTAGGACCACGACATCTGTGCCAATCGTTCGCAGAGGCCGGGAGCAGGGTCCTGGGCGCCCGCACGCCGGACCGCGCCGACCGGCTCCTCTGCGAGGTCCCCGCCTCCCCCGTGGGAACGCGGGGGTGAGATCAAGGAGTACGACGTGACCTACGTCATCGCGCAGCCCTGTGTTGATGTGATGGACAAGGCGTGCATCGACGAGTGCCCCGTGGACTGCATCTACGAGGGCGAGCGCAGCCTGTATATCCACCCGGACGAGTGCGTTGACTGCGGTGCGTGCGAGCCGGTCTGCCCGGTCGAGGCCATCTACTACGAGGACGACCTGCCCGAGCAGTGGTCCGACTTCTACAAGGCCAACGTCGAGTTCTTCGACGACCTCGGCTCCCCGGGCGGCGCCTCCAAGGTGGGCAAGATCGACCGCGACCACCCCCTCGTCGCCAAGCTGCCGCCGCAGGCGGAGTAGCCCGGCCCCTTCCGGTCCGCGCCGGTGCGTCTCCGTGGCGCAGAGGACGTCCCCGCGCGCGACCGCACCGCCATCGCGCCGATCCCCCCGTCCCGGGAGGGTCGGCGCGATGCGTGTCAAGCCCAGCCCCGGACCGCGACGGCCCGGACGACCCGATGGAGACGCGAGATGACCCGGCGGCCCGTGACGGACAGGCTTCCCACCTTCCCGTGGGACCGGCTGACCCCGTACAAGAAGATCGCCGCGGATCACCCCGACGGCATCGTCGACCTGTCCGTGGGCACCCCCGTGGACCCGGTGCCGCCGGGCCTGCGCTCCGCGCTGGCCGACGCCGCCGACAGCCCCGGCTACCCGCTGACCTGGGGGACCCCCGCGCTGCGGGCCTCCATCACCGGCTGGCTGGAGCGCCGCCACGGTGTGAGCGTCCCGGAGGAGGGCGTGCTGCCGACGGTCGGCTCCAAGGAGCTCGTCGCCTGGCTGCCCACCCTGCTCGGCCTGGGGCCGGGCGACACCGTCGTCCACCCCGAGCTGGCCTACCCCACCTACGACATCGGCGCCCGCCTGGCCGGGGCGACCCCGGTGGCGGCCGACGGCCTGACCGCCCTGGGCCCGGCCCCGGTGCGGCTGCTGTGGGTGAACTCGCCGAGCAACCCGACCGGCCGCGTCCTGGGCGTGCCGCACCTGCGCAAGGTCGTCGCCTGGGCCCGCGAGCGCGGCGCGATCGTCGCCTCCGACGAGTGCTACCTCGACCTGGGCTGGGAGGGCGAGGCCCCGGTCTCGATCCTGCACCCGGACGTCAGCGACGGCTCCCACGAGGGCCTGCTCGCGGTGCACTCCCTGTCCAAGCGCTCCAACCTCGCGGGGTACCGCGCCGCGTTCGTCGCCGGCGACCCGGCCCTGGTCCAGGAGCTGCTGGCGGTGCGCAAGCACGCGGGGATGATCGTGCCCGCCCCGGTCCAGGCCGCCATGGGCGCCGCCCTGGACGACGACGCGCACGCCCTGGAGCAGAAGGAGCGCTACCGCGCCCGCCGGGACCGGCTGCGCGCCGCCCTCACCGGCGCCGGCTGGCGGATCGACCACTCCCAGGCCGGGCTGTACCTGTGGGCCTCCCACCCCGACCACGACGCCTGGGGCGCGGTGGAGCACCTGGCCGAGCGCGGCATCCTCGTGGCGCCGGGCGAGTTCTACGGGCCCGCCGGCGGCGACAGCGTCCGCGTGGCGTTCACCGCCACCGACGAGCGCGTCGGGGCCGCCGTCGCGCGCCTGTCCGCCTGACCCGCGCCGCGTACGCCTCCGGGGCGTCCCGGCCCGCCGTCCCCGGCGCGGCCGGGACGCCCCGGGACACCGGGGGTCACTCCAGGACGAGGACGCCCCTGGTGTCGGAGACGCCGGTCTGCCACTCGGCGGCGTCCCCGGTGCCGTCGGAGGCGCGCCACACGCGGTCGTTGTAGGCGACCGAGGTCAGCCCGTACTCCTGGGCGTGGGCGACCGCCCACAGGGCCATCGCCCAGCCCCGGTCGCCGGTGGCCGCCTCGGGGGTGTCCGCCAGTGCCGCGGGCTCCACCCCGAACACACGCGCCAGCTCCTGCTCCGCGCCCGCCACGTCGGCCTCGCCCGAGGTGAGCGACTCCAGGGTCTCGCGGTCGTACCAGCAGGTCAGCGCCGGGCCGCGGGTGCCGGTGAACACCTCGTTCATGCGCTGCGACAGCTTCTCGTGCTGGTCGTAGGCGAAGCCGTCGGCGCTGCGCTGCACCGCCTGGGCGGCCTCGAACACCGGCCTGGTCTCCCAGCCCTCGACCTCCACCAGGGCGTCGTAGAAGGCGCGGCTGGAGTACACCGGGTCGAGGATGTCCTCGGGGTCGCCCCACTCCTGCGAGGGGCGCTGCTGGAACAGGCCCAGCGAGTCCCGGTCGCCGTACTCCAGGTTGTAGAACGCGGTCTCCTGCCACACCGTGGCATAGGCCACGGTCACGGCCTCCGGGGGCAGGTCCATGCTGAACGCCACCCCGCCGACGGTGGTCGCGCTCACGGCCTGTTCGACCTTCATCGAGTACTTGCCGTCGGACAGGTCCAGACGGCACATGGTCTCGGGCTCGGGCTCGGTCGTGATCGGGTCCACGCTGGTCATGACGTAGTAGCCCCCGGCGACGAGGGCCCCACACACGACGAACAGCGCGAACAGGATCTTGACGAACGCGGAGAATCTACGGCGCTTTGGCAACGGAGGACCATCGGCTAGGCAACAAGGGACGAGGCGGTCCGCGCCGTGCCGGGGAGACAGGCCGTGCGGCGCTTCGGGCGCATTGTAGTCAACGCGGCCCCGGACGTGCTCCGACCGAGGCCGCCCGGGCACGCCGACGGGGGAGCCCGGGGCCCCGGGACGCCCGGAGGACTACTAACGTGGAACCCATGACCAGCTCCTACTCCAGCCCGCTGCCCGACCGGATCGACGAACTCTGGGAGCGGCGTTCCGAACTGACCCCGGGCCACACCGAGGCGCGCGAGATCATCACCTCCGCCATCGACCAGATCGACGAGGGCAAGGCCCGGGTGGCCTTCGTCGACCCCGCCACCGACGCGGTCGTGGTCGACGAGCGCGCCAAGCGCTCCATCCTGCTCGGTTTCAAGGTCCTGGACATGAAGGAGTCGCAGGTCGGCGACTTCTACCACCACGACCGCATGCCGCTGAAGACCCGCTTCGACGGTGTCCGCGTCGTCCCCGGCGCCATCGCCCGCTGGGGCTCGTACCTGGCCCCGGGCGTCGTGCTCATGCCGTCCTTCACCAACATCGGCGCCTACGTCGACTCCGGCACCATGGTCGACACCTGGGCCACGGTCGGCTCCTGCGCGCAGATCGGCCGCAACGTCCACCTGTCCGGCGGCGTGGGCGTCGGCGGCGTCCTGGAGCCGCCGCAGGCCTCCCCGGTGATCATCGAGGACGACGCCTTCCTGGGCTCGCGCAGCATGGTCGTCGAGGGCGCCCGGGTGCGCACCGGCGCCAAGCTCGGCGCGGGCACCATCCTCACCTCGTCGACCCGCGTGTTCGACGCCGAGACCGGCGAGGAGCTCGCCCGCGGCGAGGCCCCGGCCTGGTCGGTGTGCGTCACCGCCAACCGGGTCAAGAGCTTCCCCGGCGGCGACTTCGGCATGCCGGTGCTGCTCGTCCTCAAGCGGCTCGCCGAGGGCCAGGAGCACGACAAGCTCGCCCTCAACGACCTGCTCCGCGAGCACGGCGTCAACGCCTGACCCGCGGACCCCGGTCCGTGCGGGGCGCCCTCCCACCGGGGGCGCCCCGCCCCGTTCACCCGCGCTCGGCGCGGGCGCCGAGCCGCACGAGGGCACCCACCGGACACGCCCTAGGCTGGTGAGCCGCAACGCCCTGCGGTGCCCGCCCGCGCCGCGCACCACGACCATGGAAGACGGGGACGCCCTCATGCTCGACCTGACCTCGGACGTCGCGGACCTCGCCGCCGCACTCGTGGACATCCGCTCCGAGAGCGGCACCGAGAAGATCCTCGCCGACGGGATCGAACGGGCGCTGTCGGCGCTGCCCCACCTGACGGTGACCCGCGACGGCGACGCCGTCGTCGCCCGCACCGACCTGGGCCGCGAGCGCCGCGTCGTCATCGCCGGCCACATCGACACCGTGCCCATCGTCGACAACGTCCCCTCCCACGTCGACGGCGACCGCCTCTACGGCTGCGGCACCTCCGACATGAAGGCCGGGGTCGCCGTCCAGCTCAGGCTGGCCGCCCTGGTCGCCGAGCCCGTGCACGACGTCACCTACGTCTTCTACGACAACGAGGAGGTCGACGCCGAGCGCAACGGCCTGCTGCGCCTGTCCCGCAACCACCCCGAGTGGCTGGCCGGGGACTTCGCCATCCTCATGGAGCCCACCGACGGCGTCATCGAGGGCGGCTGCCAGGGCACCATGCGGGTCGAGGTCGTCGCCAGGGGCGAGCGCGCCCACAGCGCCCGCTCCTGGATGGGCGTCAACGCCATCCACGGCGCCGGGGCCGTCCTGGACGTGCTGCGCGCCTACACCCCCCGCGAGCCCGAGGTGGAGGGCCTGCGCTTCCACGAGGGCCTCAACGCCGTCTTCATCGAGGGCGGGGTGGCCGGCAACGTCATCCCCGACGAGTGCGTGGTCAAGGTCAACTACCGGTTCGCCCCCGACCTGTCCGTGGCCGACGCCGAGGCGCACCTGCGGGAGGTCTTCGACGGGTTCGAGGTGCGCCTGGCCGACGCCGCCGCCCCCGCCCGGCCCGGCCTGGACCACCCCGCTGCGGCCGCGTTCGTCGACGCGGTGGGGGAGGGGCGGGCCCGGGCCAAGCTGGGCTGGACCGACGTGTCGCGCTTCTCCGAGCTGGGGGTGCCCGCGGTCAACTACGGCCCCGGCGACCCGACGCTCGCCCACACCCGCGACGAGTACGCCGAGATCCCGCGCATCCGCGAGGCCGAGGAGCGGATGGTCGCCTGGCTCACCGGGGCCCGCTGACCCGTCCGGTCCGGGACGGGTCCGCCCTCCCGGGAGGGAGATGGCCGCCAGTGGCCACCACCGGTCCACACCCGGTTCAGGTGTGATCCGGCCCGGCGCGGATAGCTTTAGGCCATGACGGAAGAAGCACATGGAAACGAGCAGGTGAGGAACGCGGGGCCCCTCACCTACCGCGGCGAGTCGATCCCGGGCACCACCACCGACCAGCGGCTGCTGGACCGGCGAGGCCCCGCCGACTGGGTGCACACCGACCCCTGGCGGGTGCTGCGCATCCAGTCGGAGTTCGTGGAGGGCTTCGGCCTGCTCTCCGAGCTGCCCTCGGCGGTGAGCGTGTTCGGGTCGGCCCGCATCAAGCCGGGCACCCGCTACTACGACCTCGGCGTTCAAATGGGCGCCCGGCTCGCGGAGGCGGGCTACGCCACCATCACCGGGGGCGGCCCCGGGATGATGGAGGCCGCCAACAAGGGGGCCAAGGAGGCGGGCGGGCTGTCCGTGGGGCTGGGCATCGAGCTGCCCTTCGAGCAGTCCCTCAACCCCTACATCGACATGGGGATGACGTTCCGCTACTTCTTCGTGCGCAAGACCATGTTCGTCAAGTACTCCCAGGCGTTCGTGGTCCTGCCCGGCGGGTTCGGGACCCTGGACGAGCTGTTCGAGGCGGCCACGCTGGTCCAGACCAACAAGGTGACCCGGTTCCCGGTGGTGCTGGTCGGCTCCGAGTTCTGGGGCGGGCTGGAGAAGTGGGTCCGGGAGAGCCTGCTGGAGAACGGGCTCATCAAGCCGAACGACCTGGACCTGGTCCAGGTGGTCGACGATCCCGACGAGGTCGTGGACATCATCCGGAAGGCGCACCTCGACATCGCCCGCGAACAGGACGAGCAGGAGCGCGCGCGGACCGACGGCTCCTGACGCCCGCCTCCCGGCCGCCCGCGGCTCCCGCGGGGCGGCCGGGTGTGGCACGATCGGAGCCGTGCCTTATCTCATCCTCTTCCTGGTCGCCGCGGCCGCGCTGGCCGTGCTCGTCGGCGTCGTCTACGTCGTGCTCGGCAAGGGCGGGCGCCTCGCCCGGTTCGAGGCCGACTACCCCCCGCTCGACCTGTCCGCCGACCGCCCCGTGAAGTCCGTGGAACTGGGCCGCCTGCTGCTGCCGCTGGCCATGTGGGGCTACCACGTGCGCGCGGTGGACGAGCTGCTGCTGCGGCTCACCGCCACCCTGCGCGACCGCGAGGCGCGGATCGAGGACCTGGAGTGGCGCCTGTCGCGCCTGGACCCGTCCTACGTCCCGCAGGGCACCGGGCCCACGCCGGGCTCGCACCTGCCCGGCGACGCCCCCGATGCCGAGGACTCCGGGGGCCCCGAGGCCGGGGACGACACCCCGGACCGGGACGCCGGCGCCGCCGGGGACGACACGGTCGCCGCGACCGCGGACAAGTCCGCCTAGTCCGTGCTCTTTTGAACCTCCGCTGCGCTGCGGCCCGCCCGTCGCCCGCCACCGCCCTCAACGGACGGCCTGCGGCCACAGGCTTTCCTCGAGGATGTCTCCTCCGGGCCTCCAGAACCCCGCCGGGCGCCTCACGAACCCCCGGCGGCGCAGGAGGACATCCAAGGAACAGGTCCTAGTCGGCGGGTTCGGGGGGCGGAGGGCGTCCGCCCGCGGACCGGTCCCGGTATGTCGTGCATCACACGGCCGCCGTCCTTCTCGGGCGGATCCGCCGTGTTCGTGTGCTCTATCCTCGGTCGCTGTACTCGTGTACCCCCGCCCCACCCCTGGAGCGGGCGCATTCTTTGTGAGGATGTCGAGGATGGACGCAGCAGCCGAGCTGGAGTCGGGAGCCGAGGACCGGAACGGCGCCGCCGCGCCGTCGACCTCCGCCGTTCCCGTGCAGCAGGTGTCCCTGTGGTCGCCGCCCCGCGCAGTCCAGGGCAGTGCCCGGCGCCGCCGCCGGATCACCGGGCTGGCCGTCGGGACGGCGGCGGTCCTGCTCGTCGCGGGCGGTGCCGCCGCCGCGTGGGCGCTGATCGGCGGGGACGCCGAGGACGTTCCGGACGCCGCCGTTCCGGCGGAGGACTTCGTCGGCTCCTGGGCGGGCGAGATGACCCAGGTCGACACCGAGGGCGCGCACGTCGCCGACTGGCACGCCGAGGTCCGGATCGAGGAGGGCGCCGAGCGCGGCAGCACCGCCTGGACCACCTTCACCTGCTCCGGGACGCTCGACCTGACGGCGACCGACAACGACCGCCGGGTCTACACCTACACCGAGACGGCCGACCCCGAGGAGCGCTGCGTCGACGCGGCGGAGCTGACCGTCTGGCCCGTGGCGGGCGGGCTCAACGCCGAGTGGTCCTCCGTCACCCGGGAGGGGACCCGGATGGTCTCCACCGGCCTGCTCTCCGACGGCTCCTGACGCCGCGGGCCGCCCCGCCGAGGGGGCGGCATCGTTATCGGGAAAAGCCGGTCCGGTGCGGTTCAAGCGCCCCGTGAGGGGGAGGAGAACGGTCGGCTCCCCACGCTCTCGCGGGGTTTCGGCTAGGACCGATATAACCTTACTGACCGACGATTCCTCGTTGGCCAGTGTGCGCGAAGTCCTCGGGCGCCGTGGTACGTCGCACACACGGGGGCGAACCTCCGAGATAATGGTCGAAGAGTGATTCACGCCCCTTAAGTCACACGGGCGCGAGTCGCACGGAACCGGCCCACGGTTTCGGAGCCGAGACGGACCCAGCGGATCGGCGTCGGTGCTGTGGCCCGGCCACCCGCGAGGAACACGAGAAAGGGGAATGGCATGGCGGCAATGAAGCCGAGGACCAGTGACGGGCCGTTGGAGGTCACCAAGGAGGGTCGCGGCATCATCATGCGGGTTCCGCTCGAGGGCGGCGGCCGCCTGGTCGTCGAGCTGACCCCGGACGAGGCCACCGAGCTCCGGGACGCGCTCCAGGGCGTCGTCGGCTAGCACCCGTTCTTTGAACGCCCTCCCGTGCCGCTGGGGTCCGCGAGGCGCCGGCGGGGCTCCGGAGGCTCCCGGGGAGCGGTCCGAGGACCGCGACACGGGGCCGAGGTCCCCTGCCCTCCGAGGGCGCCGACCACGGGCCGGAGCGGAGCGGGGGTTCGAAGAACACGGCCGGCACCGGCACCACCGTCCCCCACCCCGGGCCGGATGAGCCCCGAAACCCCCGAGGTGGTCACACCTCCCAACGAGTGAACGATTGTGAGCGACCTGTGCCCTTCGCCACGGAGATCAACCCCGTCACCGGGACCCTCGACGACACCGCGGCCGACCTCCTCGTCCTCCCCGTGCAGGCGGCGGACGAAGGCCCGGCGGCGGTCCAGGGGGTCGAGGAGGGCGGCCTGGGCCGGGCGCTCCCGGCCGCGCTCACCGATCTGTTCACGCATTACTCGCTCACCGGCAAGGCCGGTGAGTCGGTCCAGTTCCCGGTGTCCCGGGACCAGGGTCTGGCCAGACTGGCCCTCCTGGGGGTCGGATCGGGTTCCCCCGACGACCTCCGGAAGGCCGGGGCCGCCCTGTCCCGGGCCGCTCGGGGCCGCGAGCGCGTCGCGTTCGCGTGGCCCGCCTCCCTCGCCGACGGGGCCGCCGCCACGGCCTTCGCCGAGGGGGCGCTGCTGGCCTCCTACACCTTCACGCTGAAGACCGCGGAGCCGGAGGCCGCCCAGCGCCCCGCCCCCGCGATCGACGTCGTCGGGGACGCCCCCGCCGAGGCCCTGGCCCGGGGCGTCGTCCTGGCCCGCGCCACCGCCCTGGCCCGCGACCTCATCAACACGCCCTCCCAGACCAAGGACCCCGCCTGGATGGCCGAGCGCGCCCGCGAGGTCGCCGCCGAGTCCGGGCTCGACATCAGGGTCTGGGACGAGGAGGACCTGGAGAACGAGGGCTTCGGCGCCATCCTGGCCGTCGGCCGGGGCTCGTCCCGGCCGCCCCGGCTGGTCCAGGTCTCCTACACCCCGCAGGACCCCGACGCCCCGCACGTCGTGCTGGTCGGCAAGGGGATCACCTTCGACACCGGCGGCCTCTCGCTCAAGCCGAACGAGAACATGTCGCTGATGAAGACCGACATGAGCGGGTCGGCGATCGTGCTGGCCGTGCTGTCGGCGCTGTCCGCCGTGTCCGCGCCGGTGAGGGTGACCGGTCTGCTGGCCCTGGCCGAGAACGCCTTCTCCGGGGACGCCACCCGCATCGGCGACGTCCTCACCACCTACTCCGGCACCACCGTCGAGGTGCTCAACTCCGACGCCGAGGGCCGCCTGGTCCTGGCCGACGCGCTCGGCTACGCCGTCGACCGCCTGGGGCCCGACACCCTGGTGGACGTCGCCACCCTCACCGGCGCCGCCAAGGTCGCCCTGGGCACCGGCACCGCGGCGCTGTACAGCACCGACGACGCCCTCGCCGAGCGGATCACCGAGGCCGGGAAGGCCGCGGGCGAGCCGCTGTGGCGGATGCCCCTCACGGAGGAGTACGTCCCCACCACGAAGTCGCGGGTCGCCGACCTGGCCAACATCGGCACCCGCAAGGAGTTCGGCCCGGCGGGCGCCACCGACGCGGCCCTGTTCCTGCGCGAGTTCACCGGCGGCCTGCCCTGGGCCCACCTGGACATCGCCGGTCCGGGCCGGTCCATGAAGGAGAACGGCATCCTCACCCGGGGCGGCACCGCGTTCGCCACCCGCACGCTGCTGCGCTGGCTCGCCGGGGCCTGACCGAAGGCGCCCGCGGGGCACCGGAGGCCGGGAGCGGACATCCGGGGAACGGGGACGGCCGCGCAGGGCCGGGGGCCCCGCCCTCCGGGCGCCGCGGCGCGGCCCGAGGCGAAGCCGGGGACCGGAGCACGCACGAGGGGCCGACGCGCGCCGCGCGTCGGCCCCTCGCCGGCTCCGTGCCTCCGGTCCGTGCCCCCGGGCCGGCCCCGGTCCCCGGGCGGCGGACGCCTCCGGGGCCGCCCGGTCAGCGGCGGATGGCGGCGAGGAGGCCCTCGCCCAGCGGCATCAGCAGCGGGATGAACGCCTCGTCCTCGCGGATGCGCCCGATGACCTCGCGGACCGCCGTCTCGGCCGGGTCCGGGGCGCGCAGCGGGCCGTCGGGGCCGCCGGGGCCGGACAGGACCCCGTGCAGCACCACCATGCCGCCCGGCCGCAGCAGGCGCAGCGCCTCGTCCAGGAACGCCGGGTAGGAGCGCCGCTCGGCGTCGACGAACACCAGGTCGTAGCCGCCGTCGGTGAGCCGGGGCAGCACCTCCGCCGCCGTGCCGCGGATCAGCCGGGCCCGCCCCGCGCCGAACCCGGCGCGGGAGAACACCGACCGGGCGTGGTCCAGGTGGACGGAGTCGGAGTCCATGGTGGTGAGGATGCCCTCGCGCGCCATACCGCGCAGCAGCCACAGCCCGGAGGCGCCGTACCCGGTCCCGATCTCCACCACCGACCGGGCGCCGATCGAGGCGGCCAGGAACCGCAGGGCGGACCCCGCGGACGGATCGACCGGAGGGGCGAGCGATCCCGCCGCCGCGTCGTAGGCGTCGGCGAGAGCGTCGTCCCGCAGGGCCTCCTGCTCGAACCGCTCCTGCTCGGTGCGGACCCAGCCGAGCCGGGCCGCTGTCTCTTCCACGCCGGTGATGACGCCCTCCAGCTGCGATGGTCTGTGGGAACTGTGGCCGGGGCGTCCGACCGGCGCAGGGTCACCCACCGTGGAAGGATGATCGCGATCGGGTCACGGCCCAGGGAAAGCCTAACGTGATCCGGTGGACGGACCGAGCGTGGCGGCGGGAACTTAATCGGCGCTCCTCGGCGTTGAACCGGGAGGAACGTACGTTGATCGCCACGAAGCAGGACTCCCCCCGAGCTCACTGCCCGAGCGCTTCGACGGGATGAAGGGAGAAGCGGTGCCAGAATCCGGCCCTGCCGCGGAGTTCGAGGCATGGGAACCGCCGAGCTGGGACGAGGTCGTCCGCACCCACTCCCCCCGGGTGTACCGACTCGCCTACCGGCTGACCGGCAACAAGCACGACGCCGAGGACCTCACCCAGGAGGTCTTCATCCGCGTCTTCCGCTCCCTCGCCAACTACACCCCCGGGACCTTCGAGGGGTGGCTGCACCGCATCACCACCAACCTCTTCCTGGACATGGCCCGGCGCAAGGCCCGCATCCGGTTCGAGGGCCTGGCCGACAACGCCGATGAGCGCCTGGAGGGCCGCGAGCCCTCGCCCGCCCAGCGCTACGACGACCGGCACTTCGACGCCGACGTCCAGGCCGCCCTGGACGCGCTGCCCGCGGAGTTCCGCGCCCCCGTCGTCCTCTGTGACATCGAAGGCCTCTCCTACGAGGAGATCGCCGCGACGCTCGGCGTCAAACTCGGCACCGTGCGCAGCCGTATCCACCGGGGCCGCGCCCAGCTGCGCCGCGCCCTGGAGCACCGGCGGTCCCTGGCCGCCGCCGAGAACAACGGGGAGGCGGAGTGAGCAGAGAACACCTGGGGGAGCGGCTCTCCGCGCTCATCGACGGAGAACTGGGCCCCGCCGACCACGAGAGCGCCCTCATCCACCTGGCCAAGTGCGAGAGCTGCCGGTTCGAGGCGGACATGATGCGCCGCCTCAAGCGCCGGCTGCACGGCCTGGGCGAGCCCGAGCCCGACCTCGACTTCATGGGACGCCTCGTGGGGCTGTCCCGGGGGGACGGCCCCGGAGGTCCGGACCGGGGCCCTTCTGAGCCGCCGACCGGAGGCGCGGGCTTCGGCGCCCGACCGCCTCTGGGTTCCTCCCGCCCCCTCGGCGGCTTCCCGGACCCGGGACCGACCCCGCCTGCGGCCCCGATGATCCCCGAGGAGACCGTGGTCGCCCCGGAGCGGCGCACCCGCCGCCGCGGCGAGCGGTTCTCCCACCTGTTCCCCACCCTCCCCGGCGGCCGCTACGCGGTCGCGGGGGCCGCGGTCACCGCGGTCCTGCTGGGCGGCGCGTTCGTCGCCGGGGGAGAGACCGGCGACGCCCCGGTGGTGGAGCCCCGCCTGTCGGACTTCGCGGTCGAGCACGCGGTGACCGGCCGGGTCATCCCGGTCGTGGACACCCCGCCGTTCCCGGACCACTCCGGGCCCGGACCGGATCTGCCGACGCGGTGAGCGCGGGGGGACCCTCCGCGCACCCGGTACCGGCCGCCGTCGCGGCCGTGGTGCTCGTCTGCCTGCTGCTGACCGGCGGCGCCCACCCGTGCGCCGACGCGGTGCCCGGGGACGGCCCCGACGACGGCATGGCGGTGCTGCGCCGCTCGGCCGCCGCCGGCGTGGCCTACACCGCGGTCCGCGAGATGACCGGGGAGGCGGGCGACGGCGCCCCGCCCACCCGGGTGGTCGTCCGGCCGGGCGAGGGCGTGGCGCTCATCCCGATGAGCGGGGACTCGGTCCCCTTCGTGGCCGACGACCCGTTCAAGGAGCTCGACGAGCGGCTGCTCACCACCCTGGAGCGCGTCTACACGGTCGCCGACGCCGGGATCGAGGAGGTGGACGGCCGCCCCGCGCACACGGTGGAGGCGGTCCGCGCCAACGGCACGGTCGCGGGCCGGTTCTGGGTGGACGCCGACACCGGCGTCCTGGTGGGCGGCTCGGTGTACGAGCGCGACGGCCGGGACGTGCTCGGCTTCCGGCTGACCGACCTGGAGCCGGGGGACCGGCACTGGCCGGAGGAGGCCACCGAGGACTCCCCGTGGGGCGACGTCCTGACCCCGGACGAGCGCGAGGAGCTGCGCGCGGACGGCTGGGCCCTGCCCGAGAACCTGGCCTGGAACCTGAGCCTCATCGACGCGCGCGGCACGGTCCACGCCGGACAGAGGGTCGTCCACGCGGTGTATTCGGATGGATTGTCGCAGGTGTCGGTCTTCTCCCAACGTGGGAAGCTGGAGGAGGACGCCCGGACCGGGGTCCGCGGCGGATCCGTCGGAACCGGAACCGGGGGAACGGGCGTCACACCACAACATGACACGATCTTCGGCGGCGAGGGCGGCCGGTACCACGGCATGTGGCAGGCGGACGGGTTCGTCTACACCGTCCTGGCCGACGCACCGGAGGACCTGACCGCCTCGGCGGTGACGGCCCTGCCGGGTCCGGACGACTCCGGTTTCTGGTCCCGGGTCCACCGGGGCCTGTCGCGCCTGGGGCTGATGTAGGTCCCCGCCGCCTCCGACCGAAAGCCACAGCGACACACGGAGCAGGTCTTGACTGAGGAAAACGGCCGTTCGGAACAGGGGAGCGGCCCGGGGCGGCCGACCCCGCCGGGGGGCGCGCCCCCCGGCTTCGGCGCCCCCGAACCGATGTCGGGCCGTCCGCTCCCCGCTCACCGCCCCCACGCTTCGCCTCCCGGCAGTGGAGAACCCATGCACCCCGATCCCCAGGGCCGTCCCCCCTTCGGCGCCCCCGAACCCGCACCCGGACACCCTCCCACCGGCCGACGGCCCGCCCCCGGAACCCCCGCCCCGGGCACCCCCGGCCCCGGCGCGCCCACCGGCAGGCAGGCGTCCTTCGGCACCGGCGACCCCAACGCCCCCGGCGTGCCCGCGGGCGCCGGCGACCCCCACGTCCCCGCGGCGCCTCCCGGGCCCGGGTTCGCGGCCCCGACGGGGCAGCAGGCGTCCTTCGGCGCGGGTGTTCCCGGCGGCCCAAGCGGCCCCGGCGTTCCCGGCGGCCCCCCGGGCGGAGTCCCCGGCGACCCCGCCGGGGCGGACCCGGCCGGGCCGTACGCGTACGCGGCGGCGGGCGCGCAGAGACGGGAGAAGCGCGGCGTCCCCCTGTGGGCCGCGCTCAGCGGCATGCTGGTCGTCGCCGTGGTCGCGGGCGGCGTCGGCGGTGTGGCGGGCGGGGTCTTCGCGGGCGGCACCGCCCAGGAGGCGCAGCCCCAGGCCGAGGGCCCGACCATGAACGAGCCCCCGCCGGAGGCGCCCCAGCGCGACCCCGACACCATCGCGGGCGTCGCGCAGCGGGTGAGCCCCAGCGTGGTGTCCATCCGCAGCGCCGACCGGAGCATCATGGGCGGCGGCTCCGGGTTCATCATCGAGGGCGACTACGTCGTCACCAACGACCACGTCTCCTCCGAGCTTGAGGACGACGGCATCCTCGTCGAGTACAGCGACGGCAGCCTCTCCCCGGCCACCGTCGTGGGCGCCGACCCCAGCTCCGACCTGGCCGTGCTCTCCCTCGAAGAGCCCATCGACGTGGAGCCCCTGGAGTTCGGCGACTCCGAGCAGGTCATCGTGGGCGACGAGGTCATCGCCATCGGCGCGCCCCTGGGCTACTCGGGCACCGTCACCCAGGGCATCATCAGCGCGGTCAACCGCCCGGTGACCTCCGGCGACGGTCCCGACGCCAGCCGGTTCTACGCGCTCCAGACCGACGCGGCCATCAACCCCGGCAACTCCGGCGGGCCGCTGGTGGACACCCAGGGCCGGGTCATCGGCGTCAACTCGATGATCGTGACCATGGGCTACGCGGGCGAGAGCGCCGGCAACATCGGCCTGGGCTTCGCCATCCCCTCCGTGGAGGCCGAGCGGGTCGTGCAACGGCTCATCGAGGACGGCGAGGCCACCTACGCCGACCTCGGCGCGGAGATCGACGTGGAGCGCACCCTGGCGGGGGCGGCCGTCGACTCCGTCGAGTCCGGGGGCGCCGCCGACCGGGCCGGCCTGCGCTCGGGCGACGTCATCGTCCGCTTCGACGGCCGCACGGTCAACTCCGGCCAGGAGCTGCTGGCGATGATCCGCGACCGCTCGCCGGGCGACGAGGTCGAGGCCGAGTACGAGCGCGGCGGCACCACCGAGGTCACCACGATCACCCTCGACTCCAGCGACTGACCGCGGGAACGGCGAAGGCCCCCGGGTGCGCGCACCCGGGGGCCTCCCCACGTCCTCCCCGCCCTCTTACCTGCGCATGGGGGAGATGCCGAGCTGCATCCCGGCCAGGCCGCGCGGGCGGCCCACCAGGCTGTCGGCGATCGAGTCGATGATCTTGGACGCCTCGGCGTCGGGGTCGGTCAGCACCAGCGGCCTGCCCTCGTCGCCGCCCTCGCGCAGGCGCGTGTCGAGCGGGATCTGGCCCAGCAGCGGGATGTTCGTGCCCAGCGTGCGCCCCAGGGCGTCGGCGACGGTCTGCCCGCCGCCCTCGCCGAAGAGGGGGATCCTCTCGCCGCCGTGCTCGTAGTACGACATGTTCTCGATCACGCCCGCCACCCGCTGGTGGGTCTGGGCGGTGATGGAGCCGGCGCGCTCGGCGACCTCCGCGGCGGCCTGCTGCGGGGTGGTCACCACCAGCAGCTCGGCGGTCGGCAGCAGCTGCGCCACGGAGATGGCGATGTCGCCGGTGCCCGGGGGCAGGTCCATGAGCAGGACGTCGAGGTCGCCCCAGTACACGTCCGACAGGAACTGCTGGAGGGCGCGGTGCAGCATCGGCCCGCGCCACACCACCGGGGTGTTGCCCTGGGTGAACATGCCGACCGAGATGACCTTGATGTCGTGCGCGGTCGGCGGGATGATCATGTCCTCGACCTTGGTCGGGAAGTCCGACGCGCCGAGCATGCGGGGCACCGAGTGCCCGTAGATGTCGGCGTCGACGACACCGACCTTGTGCCCCTGGGCGGCCATGGCCGCCGCGAGGTTGACGGTGACGGACGACTTGCCCACCCCGCCCTTGCCGGACGCGACGGCGAAGACCTTGGTGAGCGAGTTCGGCTTGGCGAAGGGGATCTCCTTCTCCGCCTGGCCGCCGCGCAGCTTGGTCTGCAGCTCCTTGCGCTGCTCGTCGCTCATCACGTCGAGTTCGACGCTCACGGAGGTGACCCCGGCGACCTTGGTCACCGCTTCGGTCACGTCCTTCTCGATACGGCCACGCATGGGGCACCCGGCCACCGTCAGGTAGATGCCGACGTGCACGGAACCGTCGTCGCCGATGTCGACGCTCTTGACCATTCCGAGGTCGGTGATGGGACGGCGGATCTCCGGGTCTTGCACCGTGGCCAGGGCCTTGTGCACCTGATCGGTGGTTGGTGTGGAGGACATGTGCTCAATCGTAGGTCAGCGGGACGGGGTACTCGGTCCGTGGTCTGCCACAACGGACCGTTCATTCCAACGAGGGGGGTTCGCCCCGCTATTCCATGCCGGGCCCGCATGCCCTTCCCGGGCGGCCCGACCGGATCCGCACCGTGACCGGCCGATAACGGCACGGACTTAACGCAGGCAATACATGGCCGGATAGTAATCTCAGCGCACGATGGGAAATGTTCCGCCACCGCCGGGTTCGTCCTGGCCCGCCGCCCCGCAGGGGCAGGAGGGGCAGGCGTCGCGGACCCATGCCCAGGAGCAGACCTGGGCGGGGCCGCCCGGGGGAGGGCGGCTGACCCCGCCCGAGGGGCATCCCGCGGTGAACGCCGGCCACGGCGTGTGGGCATGGCCGCCCCCGAGCCCGGTGCGGACCAAACGGGCGCACCCGTACGCCCCCGCCGCGGCACCGAAGGGTGAGCCCTATCACAGGCTCGGGCGGACCTCGTGGTACCGCTGGTGGACGCCGCTGCTGACTCTCATGGTGCTCGGCGTCCTGATGTTCTTCCTGTGGGTGGCCATGGCGCTGGCCGTCACTCTGGTCGCGGTGCTGGGCGGCAGCGGCCTGGCCCCGGAGTCGGTGAAGGTCGGCGAGATCGCCGGGCTCGCCTTCGGGCTCCTCAGCTCGGCCCTGTTCATCCCCATCGTCGTCTTCCTGGTGCGGGTGGTGCAGTGGCGCCGCGTGGGCTCGCTGATGTCGGTGGCCGGGCGCACCCGCACCCGCTGGCTGCTGCGCTGCGCGGCCCTGGCGGTCGCCCCGGTGGTGCTGAGCACGGCCGCCTACGTCCTGCTGGCCGACCGGTTCGACGCGGTCCCGGTCACGGCCGGGGCGGCGGGGAGCGGCCGGGTCCTGGTCGCCGCGCTGGCGGTCATCGTCCTGCTGGTGCCGTTCCAGTCGCTGGCCGAGGAACTCACCCTGCGCGGCCTGGTCATGCAGCTGGTGGGCGCGCTGGGCGCCCGCCCGGACGAGCCCCGGGGCTCCGGCCCGGTCGCCCGCGTCCTGCGCTCGCCCTGGCCCGCGATCCTGGCCGGGAGCACGCTGTTCCCCGCCATGTACGCCTCCACCCACCAGGACCAGCCCTGGACCATCGCCGCCCTGGCGGTGCTCGGGCTGGCGCTGTCCTGGCTGACCTGGCGCACCGGCGGCCTGGAGGCGGCGATCGGCCTGCACGTGGTCGCCGCGCTGGTGCAGTTCACCCTCACCGTCCTGGCGGGCGGCATCGCCGCCATCGGCACCGGCGTCGTCCTGGGCGCGGGCCTGGCCCCGGGGACGGGGACCCCGCTGGTGCTGGTGCTCACCGCCGCCCAGACCGGGCTCTACGTCCTGCTGGTGCGCCGGGCGGCGCGCCGCGCGGGCGTGGGCCGCCTGGCCGCGGCCTGACCCCTCAGGCGCTCTCCCGGACCTCGGCGGGCCGCTCGGGGAACACCCACGTCCGGTAGGAGAAGAACCGGAACAGCGTGCCCAGCCCCACGCCCACCACGTTGCCCGCGATGTTGCGCGACAGCGGGTCGTCGAACCCCAGCACGTACACCGAGAACGCCTGGCAGCCCAACTGGATGAGCAGCCCCACCCCGTTCATCGCCAGGAACAGCAGCGTCTCCCGCCCGTACCCGGTCCGGGCCCGGTCGGCGAACGTCCAGAACCGGTTCCCCACGAACGCCACCGCGATCGACACCAGCGTCCCCAGGACCTGCCCGGGCAGCGCGGCCATCCCCGCCGTCTCCCACAGGAGGTTGGTGACGGCCAGCTGCACCACGTACGCCACGGCCCCCACGGAGCCGAACTTGCCCAGCTGGGCGATGAGCGCGGCGAGCCGCGGATGCCGGGTCAGAAACGCGCGCACGGGGCCTCCGGAACGGGGATCACCTGGGGTGACGGGGCGGCTCGGGCGGGGCCCCGGGCACACCCTAGACTTCTGACCGGGGGTAGGAGCAACCCCGGCCGCGGGTTCCGAGCCGTTCCGGCCAGGCTCCGTCGTGCGCGGAGCCGTCCCGTCACCGCGGTTCGAGCAGATGAGTTGAGGAACTGTGAGCGAGCGTAACCGCACCGTCCCCCGCGTGGGAATGGTGGGAGGGGGGCAACTCTCCCGCATGACCCACCAGGCCGCGATCGCACTGGGGGTGGACTTCGGGATCCTGTCCACCGGCCCCGCCGAGAGCGCCGCCCTGGTGTGCGGGAACGTCACCCTCGGCGACGACCGCGGGCTCGACGACGTCCTGGCCTTCGCCAAGGCCAACGACGTGGTGACCTTCGACCACGAGCACGTCCCCGAGCCGGTGCTGCGCGCGGTGGAGGAGCAGGGCGGCCTGCTGCGCCCGGGCCGCGACCCGCTGCGCTTCGCCCAGGACAAGCTCCGCATGCGCACCCGCCTGACCGAGCTGGGCGCCCCGGCCCCGCGCTGGCGCGCCGTCTCCTCCACGGAGCACGTCACCGCGTTCGCCGCCGAGACCGGGTGGCCGGTGGTCCTCAAGGCCGCCCGCGGCGGCTACGACGGCAAGGGCGTCTGGGTGGTGGACGACGCCGCCGGGGCCGCCGGGGTCGTGGAGCGCGCCGCGGCCGAGGGCGTCCCGCTGCTGGTGGAGGAGAAGGTCGCGTTCGAGCGCGAACTCGCCGTCCAGGTGGCCCGCTCCCCGCACGGGCAGGTCGCCGTCTACCCGGTGGTGGAGACCGTGCAGCGCGACGGCATCTGCCACGAGGTGATCGCCCCGGCCCCGGGCCTGCCGGAGGAGAAGGCCACCCGCGCCCAGCAGCTGGCCATCGAGATCGCCCACGCCCTGGACGTCACCGGCGTGCTCGCGGTGGAGCTGTTCGAGACGGCCGACGGCGTGGTCGTCAACGAACTGGCGATGCGGCCGCACAACTCCGGCCACTGGACCATCGAGGGCGCCCGCACCTCCCAGTTCGAGCAGCACCTGCGCGCCGTGCTGGACCTGCCCCTGGGCTCGCCCCGCACCAACGCCCCCTACACCGTCATGGCCAACCTGCTGGGCGGCGAGGACCCCGAGGTCTACCGCCGCTACCTGCACGTGATGGCCGCCGACCCCGAGATCAAGATCCACTTCTACGGCAAGGACGTGCGTCCGGGCCGCAAGATCGGGCATGTGACAGTGACCGGCGACGACCACCGCGACCTGCTGGAGCGGGCCCGCGCCGCCGCCGACTACCTGCGAGGAGACGACCAGTGAGCAAGGACCCCGTGGTGGGCATCGTGATGGGCTCGGACTCCGACTGGCCGGTGATGCGGGAGGCGGCCGAGGCCCTGCGCGAGTTCGGCGTCCCCTTCGAGGCCGACGTGGTGTCGGCGCACCGGATGCCGCACGAGATGGTGTCCTACGGCGCCGACGCGGCGGGCCGGGGCCTGAAGGCGATCATCGCCGGGGCGGGCGGGGCCGCCCACCTGCCGGGCATGCTGGCCTCGGTGACGACGCTGCCGGTCATCGGCGTCCCGGTGCCGCTCAAGTACCTGGACGGGATGGACTCGCTGCTGTCCATCGTGCAGATGCCCGCCGGGGTGCCGGTGGCGACGGTGGCCGTGGGCGCCGCCCGCAACGCGGGCCTGCTCGCGGTGCGGATGCTGGCGGCGCACGACCCCGCGCTGGCGGAGAAGATGGCGGAGTTCCAGGTGGAGCTGCGCGAGCAGGCGCACGCCAAGGGCGAGCGGCTGCGCCGCGAGGTCGCCGAGGGCTCCCGGCCGACCGGATTCGGCCTGTAGGCCGGAGGCCGAGCGCCCCGGTGCCCGCTCGGGCGCCGGGGCGCCGCCGTGTCCCCGGTCCGCCCGGCCCCTCAGGAGGACGCGGTGAGGGCGCGCAGTCCGGCCAGCGCCTGTTCGGCGGTGGGCAGGGAGCCGGGGTCCATCAGGTACTGGAGCACGTAGCCGGCCACGAGGTTGTAGAGGACGGAGCCCACCCCGGCGGCGACGGCCGGGTCGATCGCGTCCGCGGGGAGGTCCAGGACGAGCGCGGCCAGCTCCCGGCGGCCCTCGTCGATCCCGGCGGCCAGGGCGGCGCGCATGGACTCGTCGAACTGGGCCTGGCTGAAGGCCTGGACGCTGGAGACCAGCAGGTCGCGCTGCTCGGGGAGGGTCTCCAGCAGCGAGGTGAGCAGGACCCGCATCCGGTCCTCGGGGGCCTCGGCCCGGGAGGCGCGGACCGCCCGCGTGAAGGCGTCGCCCCACTCGCCGCTGGCCTCCAGGACCGCGGCGTTCATCAGCGCGTCCTTGGAGCCGAAGTGGTAGCCGATCGAGGCCAGGTGCGCGCCCGAGGCGGCCGCGATGTCGCGCGCGGTGGTCTTGGCGTAGCCCTTCTCGACCAGGCAGCGCCGGGCTCCGGCGAGCAGGTCCTCACGTTGACTCATGGGCGCAGCCTAGCATTTTTAGACGTACGTACATATTGACGCGAGATTTTGACGTACGTACGATCAAAGCCATGGCGACCGAACCTCCTCCCCGCGCCGCGCGCGCCCTGGCCGGGCTGGCCTTCCTGCTCATCCCGGCCCTGCTCGTGTCCATGGACCTGTCGATCCTCTTCGTGGCCGCACCCGCCATCGCCGAGGACCTGGCCCCCACGGCCACCCAGTGGCTGTGGATGCTGGACGTCTACGGCTTCGTCCTCGCCGGCCTCCTGGTCGCCATGGGCTCCCTCGGCGACCGGATCGGCCGCCGCCGGCTCCTGCTCGCCGGCGCCGCGCTCTTCGGCGCGGCCTCCGCGCTGCTCGCCCTGGCCGACAGCGCCGGCTGGTTCATCGCGGGCCGGGTCCTGCTCGGCGCCGCCGGCGCCACCCTCGCCCCCTCCACGCTGTCCCTCATCCGCTCCCTGTTCGCCGACCCCCGGCAGCGGGCCACCGCGGTCGGCGCCTGGACCGTCGCCTTCACCGGGGGCAGCGTCCTGGGACCCGTCCTCGGCGGGGCGCTGCTGGAGTTCTTCCCGTGGAACTCGGTGTTCCTGGTCAACCTGCCGTTCATGGCGCTGCTGCTGGCCGGCGCCCCGTTCCTGATCCCGGAGTCGCGCGACCCCCGCCCCGGCGGATTCGACCTCCTCGGCGCGGCCACCTCGCTGGCCGCGGTGCTGGGCCTGGTCAACGCGGTCAAACGGTTCGCCGAACACGGGACCGACCCCTACGCGGCCGCCTCGCTTGCGGCGGGCGCCCTGTTCCTGGTGCTGTTCGTCGTCCGCCAGCGCCGCTCCGCCCACCCGCTCATCGACGTGGACCTGTTCGCCCGCCCGACGTTCGCCGCGGCCGTCGGCGGCAACACCGCGGTCTCCTTCGCCGCCGCCGGGATGGGCGCGCTCACCTTCACCTTCCTCCAGACGGTCCACGGCCTGAGCCCCCTCGTCGCCGCGCTGTCCTCACTTCCCGTCTTCGTCGGCACCCTGCTGGGGGCGGTCCTGGCCGGGACCCTCGCCCACCGGGTCCGCCCCGGGTTCCTGATGGCCGGCGGCCTGGCGACGGGCGCCGCCGGCTTCGGCACCGTCGCGACCCTGGAGGCGGACACCTCCCTGTGGGTGCTCATCGCGGGGTACACCGTGATCACCCTCGGCGTCGGCGTGGTCGCCACCCTGGCCAACACGCTGGTGCTGGCCTCCGCCCCGCCCGAGCGCGCGGGGGCGGCGGCCGGCATCTCCGAGACGAGCACCGAGTTCGGTGCGGCCCTGGGCATCGCGGTCCTGGGCACGGCGGCCGCGGGCGTCTACCGCGACGCCATGCTGGCCGGTGGCGCCACCGGCCCGGCCGCCGAGACCGTCGCCGCCGCGGTGGCCGGGGCCCCCGCGGCGCCCGACCCCGGGGCCCTGCTGGAGCTCGCCTTCGCCGCGCAGACCTCGGGGTTCACCACGGCGGCCCTCACCGGCGCCGCGGTCCTGGCCGCCGTCTCCGCGGTGGTGGCCGTGGCCCTGCGCCGCCTCCCCCCGGGCACCGGGGAGCCGGCCCCGGGGGAGCGGGCTCAGGAGACCGTGTAGCCGGGGAACGCCACGCACTCCTCGACCGGGCGGCTCTCCAGGTAGCCCAGGTCGAGGAGCTCGTTCACGCGGGCGTACTCGCCCTCGACCGGCTCGGGCAGTTCCCCGGCCGGGACCAGCACCTGCCCACCGCCGCCCGGCTGCTCGAAGTGCGGGGCGATCGGGCCGGTCAGCACGGTCAGCTCCGCCGACACCTCGAAGCAGGTGTAGTTGTTCTCGGGGCCGTCCGGCCAGGTGTTCAGCGAGTCCGGCGGCAGCGCCCGCTGCGCGTACGGGGCGCCCGCCGGCGCCAGGAACGTGCCCCGGGCGGACCCGAACCGGTCCAGCATCCAGCCCTCGGGAAGGACGGTGATCTCGGTGACCGGCTCGCCGTCCACCACCTCGAAGCCCATGTGGTCCGGGTACTCCCAGCCGTCGGGCCCCCACCACCGGTCGATGAACCCGGCCGGGGACAGCCCTCCCAGCCGGTCGTAGTCCTCCAGCAGCTCCGCGACCGGCCCCTGACCGGGCAGCTCGGCCGGGCCCAGGCGGCGGTCCCCGCACAGGTACCTCTCCAGGTCCTCGGCGGTGGGCGGCGGGTCGAGCACCGGGCAGTCGGCGGGGAGGGCCGGGGCCCCGGAGGAGGGCGAGGGGGCTGCGTGGGCGGGGGCGGCCCCCGCGAGCAGGGCCAGGGCTGCCGCCCCCGCGGCCAGGCGGAAGTTCACCGGTCGGACTCCGTTCGTCACCGACGCACGGCCCGCGGCCGAACGTCATGGAATGCGTACGGAGAGTAGTCAAACACGGCCGTGTCGTATCCGGGTCGCGTCCGGGGCGGGACCGGGAACGGCGACGGCCGGGACCCCGCGGGGTCCCGGCCCTTTGTGTAGGGGGCGTACCGGCACGTGGTAAGCGAGTACGGGGGGAGCGCCCCCGTGGCGGTACGGGCG